>DATBEG010000120.1:0-27019 GCA_036276155.1 Bryobacteraceae bacterium
GGCGTCCCGAGGGCCCGCCCGAGATCGAGCTGGAAAAACTGATCACCGACAGCCTTTATCTGGATAATCAGGCGCACATTGTGGTCAGCCGAATGCGCGATATGGATTCAGGTACAAAGAGCCAATTGCGCCGGCTCTACAACGCGGTGCGCCGGGCAACGCGTGCGCCCGAAACTGACCGGCAGCACGAGTTTGTCATGGTTCGCGCGCGGCTTGCTTACACCATCGCGCGCCATGGCCTGCGCAGCCTGGACGCTTTGGAGCGGCTGCTGCTTCAGGTTACCCGCAAAAATGATACACGCGGCTACGAACGTTTCCGCGATTTGTTCGAAGCCATCATTGCTTACAACGAGTAGCGAGACAGGAAAACTACAATGAGTGCTCACACAGCATCGACTCAGCTTACATTTCTCGGCAAGCTGATTTTAGAGGGTGAAATTCAGTGCCAAACGGGACTGCATATTGGCGCCGGTAAGGGCTCGCTCGAAATCGGCGGCGCCGACAATCCAGTGGTCAAGGACGCGTTCGGCATTCCCTATATTCCCGGCAGTTCCCTCCGCGGCCGACTTCGCTCCCTCCTGGAACAAACGATGGGCCTGGCAGTTCCGAGCGAGCTTGTCTACCTATCGAAACGTAAGGGCCAGGAAGTCAGAATTCATCACAGCGATCGTCCGGATGACGAGGTGTGTATCCTGTTTGGACGCAATCCGGGCCGAGTGGAGAAGCTGAGCGGCGAATCGATCGAAGCTGCCACGGCGACACCTGCTCGCTTGACCGTTTACGATGCTCCTCTAATTGTCGACAGCATCACGCCGCAGATGCGCGAGAACCTGGATGACGAGTTGACGGAAGTGAAGAGTGAGAACGCGGTGGACCGCATCACTTCGCAGGCGAACCCGCGCACGCTGGAGCGTGTTCCGTCGGGCGCTCGCTTCCGCTTCCGTTTAGTGCTTGACGTTCTTTGTCAGGAAGACAAACCCTTGCTGAGCCGGGTTGCAGAAGGTTTGCGATTGCTTGAAGACGACTCGCTTGGCGGAGGCGGCAGCCGCGGCAACGGTCGCGTTGTGTTCAGCAATCTGACCCTTGCGTGGCGCGGCAAAGATTATTACGCAAAGGGCTCCGCGGAAGAGAATCTGCTGTCGGCCGGTGATCTTGCCGGGTTGCAGCAGCTCGCAAGCGGCGAAAGGTTCGCGGAGACGCTTGCGTAGGCAGACGAGGACCATCGAAGAATAAGAATGCAACCGGCGATTCTAATTCGCCTGCGGCCGCGTGGGCCATGGCGGTACGGTGCGGGAGAGGGTGGGAATGATCGCGTGGACAAATTGTTCCGCAGCGACAGGCTCTATTCTGCCGTCACGCTTGCCATGCAACAGTTCGGCGTCCTTGATGAATGGCTCCAGGCGACGGCGCGCGCGCAGCCGCCTCGCGTAGTGTTCAGCTCGCTGTTCCCTTCGCAGGCTGAAACGTTATTCGTTACGCCGCCGCGCACGTTGTGGCCGCCGCCTTCGGGATTGGTTACTGCGCCGAGCCCTGTATTCCTTTCGAAACTGCGCTGGGATGCCGCGCAGTTTGTCCCTACTTCTTTGCTGGATGAGTTGATGGGCGGACGCGCCATGCTGGGGGAACAGTGGGCGCCTGATCCAGAGAGCGGCTGTCTGCTGCGACGCGATCGTCCGAGCGTGAGCCCTTTTCGTGTTGTCACGCGGACAAGGGCGGCTATCGATCGCTTGAATCAGCGGGCTGGACACGCCGACTCATTCGCGTGCGTCGAATTCGAACCAAGCTCAGGACTGTGGTGCGTTGTTCGATTCGCGGACGACACGGCGCAAGGCGAGTGGAGCACCCGAGTGCAGGCCGCGCTGCGGCTTCTCGCCGATAGCGGCTTCGGCGCAGGCCGATCTATTGGCTGGGGACAGACAAACGAACCCGAAATGCGCGAAGGCACGTGGCCGAAGCTTTTGTTCCCTCGAAGTGCGCGAACTTTGTCGTTTCCCAACGGAAACGGAAGCGCTCATTCCTATTGGCTCCTGTCACTGTATTCGCCAGCGGCGTCGGAGATGACCGATTGGTCCAGTGGAAACTACGAACTCGTGACACGCGGTGGTCATTCGAGGAAGACTGCGCGCCTGGTGGCGGAAGGCTCCGTGATCGTCGCTTCGCGGGAACCTGCCGGGACTGCGGTCGATATCGCGCCACCGGAGCACAGCCATCCCGTGTATCGTGCCGGGTTCGCATTGGCGCTGCGCCTGCCTGAGATCATACAAGAAGATATTCAACCAGTAGAAACGCCCAGCGACGAGGAAGCTCCCGAACCAAAACCTTGCCCCGCCATAGAACGGCGTGAACCGGCTATCGAGCAGCCGAAGGAGGAACCGCAGCCGGAGCTAACACCTGAACCCGAGACTTCGCGTGCGGAAGAACCGCAAATCGAAATCCGGCCAGAACCTCATGGCCAAGCGGCAGAGCCGCACGCGGAAGGAGCTCCGGAAACTGAGCCACCCGCAGAGGAGCCACAACCGCCGCAGGAGCCGACAGATGAAATATAGAGTTACTGCGCTGACGCCGCTCCTTGTGGGTGATGGCCGCGAACTCTCGCCCATCGATTATATGGTCTGGAAGGACCAAGTCAACGTTCTTGATCAACCTAGAATCTTCAAACTGCTCGCTCGTGGGCCAAGGCTCGAAGGTTATCTTGCGCAGCTTCGGAGAGCGACAAAGCTCGATTTCGCATCATGGGGCGGGTTCGCGCAAAACTTCTCGCAGCGGCGCATTCCTTTTGAGAGCGCTAGTTCGACTGCGATCTGGAACGCTGCGGCTTCTGAAAACCTGTTCATCCCTACGTTTGCAGCCAGCTATCGGGGCGCGTATTTGCCCGCTTCGGCGCTGAAAGGCGCGTTGCGAACAGGCCTCGTGTTTTCACGCTGGTCCACCGGAACAATGGAGCGCATCGCTTCATCGTTGGAAGGTGATCGTCTGTTGCGGCGCACGTCAGAAGCGGCCGAGAATCAAGCCGGCGCGTCGCAAACAAAGATTATTTCCGCAACAGATAGCAGCCCCGTGTCGCCGTCAGTTTTTAAGATTTTTCTCACGCGTGTTGCGTCGCTCGATACGCGGCAGCCCGGCAAGCCGCAACTTGTGTGGAAAGTGGCGGGGCGTGGCAGCGTTCCAAACGCACGCCTCAATGACTCGACACCTGTGTTTGCCGAAATGGCCGTTCCGGGCGCCAGCTTTGAGGGCGAATGGAAGTTGGAAACTTTTTTCGAGAACGAGGAAATCGGCCGCACTTTGGGCTGGAGGTCGACACCTAGCGTGGGCATGCTGGTCAAAGCCGCTAACGAATATGCGGCGGCACAGCTTGAGACCCACGCCCGTTACGCCGAAGCAACCGGGCTGCCCGCTCTGCAGCAAACCATCGCCCAACTCCGGCAACGGCTGGAAGAAGCCCAAAGCACGGAGTCGATTTGCTTGCTTTCACTCGGGTGGGGCGGTGGGTTTGTTTCGAAAGCTGCGTTCCTCGACACCGACAACGCTTCGTACCGCAAGATCCTGCGTGGCGTGCCCTCGGTAGCGAAGTCCATTCGGGAGGGAGTGCCGTTTCCCAAGACACGCCGCGTCGCGTTCCTGGACGGTCAGCCCGCTTATCTGCCCGGTTGGGCAGCTCTGCAGCTATAAAACATCTAATAGCAAGAGAAGTAGATGGACGAGAATTAACTAAATCTTCTAAACAGATCAGCCGATTCGTCCGTTATGCTGTGTGTAGCACAACGTCGGCATCTTCACAGAACTGTCAGATTCAAAACAACTTCTGTGCATCTGAAGTCATAACAATTGAAAGCTAATGCATAACGCTATTTATAACGCGTACTTCGGATTTACAGAGAACCCGTTCAATATCAGCCCTGATCCGGAGTTCCTGTACCGGAGCCCTCAGCATGAAGAGGCGCTCGCCAACCTTATATACGGTGTGCGCAGTCGAAAGGGCTTCATCGTCCTTACTGGGGAAGTCGGCACTGGCAAAACCACCATGCTCGAGTGTCTGCGGGATTACCTCGATTCCCAACGAGTGGAATTTGCGTTTATTTTCAACTCCCGGCTGACGCCCGATCAGTTTTTCGAAATGATGGCCTTCGATTTCGAGTTGCAATGCGACCGGAAATCGAAAACGGAAGTGCTTTTTGCACTGAATTCGCTGCTCATTCAGCAGGCCGAGCGTGGACGCACCTGCGTCCTGATTGTTGACGAAGCTCACAACCTTGAATGGGAAGTCCTTGAGGAGATCAGGCTACTTGGAAATCTGGAGAATCGGCAGGGCAAGCTGCTGCAGATCATCCTTGCCGGGCAACCGGAGCTGGATCGCAAACTCGATGCGCCGAATCTGCGGCAGCTCAAGCAGAGAATCGTTCTGCGTTGCGCTCTGAATCCGCTCACACCAGACGAAACGGCGGCTTACATCGAAACCCGTCTCGCGCGGGCCGGCATGACCAGGCAAACGGTATTCTCTGCGGACGTGCTGGAGGAGATTTACAAGCGCTCCCGTGGCATACCGCGTCTGATCAATCTGCTCTGCGACAATCTGCTGGTAACGGCGTTCGCGATGGAGCAGCGAACCGCCAGCGTCGATATGCTGGACGAAGTCTGCCGGGATTTGCGGCTTGAGTATCCAGGTGCGCATCGGGGTCGCCGTGGTCATCCACGTTACGAAGAGAGTTTTCCTGAAACTACGCTTCCCGTTCGCGGCGAATAGTTACTCGGAGTGCCCCGCTCCGGCCGCTTGATTGGGAGCCCAAAGAGTCTCTTCTGCGCCGAGCACGTGGTTCACCCAGCGGCTCCAGACAAACAGCGCGTCGCTCAACCTGTTTAGATACCGCAACGCTTCACCGGGGACTTCCTGTTCGCGGGCAAGCCTGACGAGGATACGCTCCGCTCTGCGGCCCACCGTGCGACAGATGTGAAGTTCCGCGTCCAGGCGGCTGCCGCCGGGTAGGACGAAGGACCGCAGCGGCTGGAGTTCATCATTGGTGCGGTCGATCTCTCGCTCCAACGCCTCGATGTCGCCATCCGTCACGCGCGGCTGCTTGGGGTGGACATCTTCGGGCAAAGTCGCCAGGATCGAACCTAAATTGAATAATTCGTGCTGTACCTGCCTCAAGATCGCGGCGAAACGGTTGAGGCGCTCATATCGAGTTGAAAGCTCCTGCGCTGTAGCCCGCGCAGCACCCACGAAAGCATTTAGCTCATCGACAGTGCCGTAGGACTCGATGCGTATATCGTCTTTCGAGATCTTCTGGCCGCCAACGAGACGCGTCTGTCCAGCATCTCCAGCTTTCGTGTAGATGCGATTCAGGGCAATGCGAGGTTCATTGAAGGTCTGTTCACTCACGTGCGTAGTTTCTCATTTCCGAACACACCCGCGGAGGTGCCAACTGCATTTCCGTCCGGCTATCAATGAATTATGGATGTCCCCCGTGGGGCGCCAACTGCAATGTATTTCATGATGCTGATTCGTGAGCTTCTCTACTCGTGGCGCAACCTTTGGAAATCGCCGGCGTTCGCGTTCACTGCCATTCTGACGCTCGCGATCGGAATTGGCGCCAGCACAGCGGTATTTACGGTGGTCGATTCAGTCATCCTGAAGCCGTTGAGTTACCGCGATAGCGGGCAGCTTGTCGTGGTTTGGGAGAAGGTGAAATTCCTGGCAACCAAGTCTGTGCCTTACACAGGAGCAAACCCGCGCCACGAGTTTTATTGGCGCGACCACAACAGCGTATTTAGCGGAATATGTCTTGTGGCCGTGGGAACCCGCGGCATTTCATTCGGCGTCGATCATCCGCATCTGGTCGGCAGCATCCGAGCGCAGCCGAACTTCCTGAATATACTTGCCGTCAGCCCCATACTCGGCCGCAACTTCATTGCAGAAGATGCCGTGCAAGGCCACGATCAGGTGGTCATCATCACGCATTCGTTGTGGCGAAGCATGTTTCAGAGCGATCCGAACGTGATCGGAAAAACTCTGCGCGTCGCCGACCTTCCCTATCAGGTCATTGGAGTGCTGCCCGAGAGTTTTCAATTCCCGAAGCGCAGTGTCCTGAGTTCGTTTCCGTCAAAACAAGGCATGGCGACGGCGCCCCCGGTGGAGATTGTCACGCCTCTGGTTATCGATCCGCACAACCAGTTTGGATGGAATAGCGATTACGGCAATAATCTCGCCATCGCGCGGCTGAAACCTGGAATCTCAGCGCGGCAAGCCGAAGCGCAACTGAACATCCTGCAGCGCGAAATTGTGGATCAAATGCCCGCAAGCGACAGGAGCACTGGTCGCGACCCTCTGCTCGCTTATGTTCAACCACTGCAGAACGCCATCGTCGACAAATCTAGCCGCGGGCTATGGATGCTGATGGCTGCGGTGATTGGGGTCATGCTCATCGCCTGTGTGAACCTTGCGAACGCGCAACTCGGAAGGGCAGTATCCCGTGAGCGCGAAGCCGGCGTACGTAGCGCACTGGGCGCGGGGACCTGGCAATTAATGTGGAGCTCTTTGTCTGAAACTGTGCTGTTGGCTGTTCTCGGTGGCGCAGCGGGAATCGCGCTCGCCGTCAGCGCAATCGCTCTGTTACAACGGTATGCGCCTGTCGACCTGCCCCGAATAACGGAGATTCATCCGAACTATGCGGTTCTTGGTTTCGCGATCGTGTTGGTTCTCGGTTCGGCTTTCTTCTTCGGCACCGCACCCGCTCTGCACTTTATGCGTACAGATCCGCAACGAGCGCTGCAGCAGAACACCAGCCGCGTACAGGGGTCGCGGCAAAGTCATCGTCTACGATTGACGCTCATTGGCATTCAAGTTTTTGGCTGCACAGCGTTGCTGCTATTGACCGGGCTTTTCGCCAAAAGCCTGGCAACGATGTTGTCAGGCAACCGTGGTTTCGATACCAGCAACGTTGTCGCTGCAGAAGTCTATTCGCGTGGACGCGTGTATAACGAGGATGCACCCCGCATTGCGCTTGCCGAAGGCATTCTCAATCGGCTTCGCGAACTGCCCGGCGCGCAGTTCGTCGCGTTGGGCAGCGCGATGCCACTCGAAGGCGAGACCTGGATTGAGGGCATCAATCGCGCTGACAAGCATATCGATCACCCGCCGCTCTCCAATGTGCGCTGGGTCAGCGACAATTACTTCAAGCTTTTGCGGGAACGCCTGGTTGCCGGACGCTTTATCGAAGATCGCGATCGTAATTCAAACGTCGTCGTCATCTCCGAAGCGAGCGCCAGGGCCGCGTGGCCTGGAGAGGATCCGGTCGGAAAACAAATCCGCTGGCGTGACCAGTTGTTCACCATAATCGGCATCGTCGGCGATTCGCGTACCAACTCGTTGAAGGACACACCCGTCAACATGATGTATTTCGGCTACCGGGCGCTAGCTCCGTTTCCCATGATCTTCATGCTTCGAACAAAACAGGCGCCGAACGAGATCATTCCGGAGGTTCGCCGCGCCATCTGGGATCAGGACCCTGAACTCACCATCTCCCGCGTGAAGACGCTCGACTCGCAGGTCAAGGATTCGCTCGCACCTGAGCGATTCCAAACGTTCATTCTGGTCGCCTTCGGCATCTCCGCACTGCTGCTCGCCATGCTCGGAATCTACGGAGTTCTCAGTTATATCGTCGCTGGGCGGACGCAAGAGTTCGGTGTACGCATGGCTCTGGGCGCAACTCGCGAAAGCATCTATTCACTGACGATGTCTGAAGCTGCCATTCCGGTCCTCGCTGGCCTTATCACCGGTTGGGGCGCAAGCGTCGTCGCCGGCAGGTTTGTCGAAAGGCTTCTGTACGGCGTTGCGGCTGTCGATTGGACCGTTACGTTGGTGGTTGCCGGACTCCTTTTGACATCCGCATTGATCGCGGCCTTCTTGCCCGCCCGGCGCGCTGCCGGCATCGATCCCATGCAAGCGCTGCGAACTGAATAGCAAAGCTCATTTGGTTCACGTTTTATACTCTGGATAGTGTAATTATGAGCATTCCTATTCGTGTGCTCGTGGCCAAACCTGGCCTCGACGGACACGACCGTGGCGCGAAAGTAATTGCTCGCGCGCTTCGCGACGCGGGGATGGAAGTCATTTACACCGGTCTTCGGCAAACGCCGGAGATGATCGTTAACGCAGCTCTGCAAGAGGACGTGCAGGTCATCGGTCTGTCTATTCTTTCAGGCGCACACAACGCGATTGTGCCGCGCGTGATGGAGCTGCTGCGAGAGAAGGGGATGTCGGACGTTCTGGTCGTTGTCGGCGGGATCATCCCGGACGAAGACGCCGCGGAACTAAAGCGGCTGGGCGTGGCTGAAGTGTTTCAGCCGGGCGCATCGCTCGAAAAGATCATTAACTTCATTCGCGATTCCGTGAAACAAGTAGCCTGAGCCGCAAGCTCAAGAAAAGATCCCGTGGGGCACAATTCCTCTCGAATAGTGCACCGGACAGAAAAGGAAAGAATGCAAGACAGACTGAACATTGCCGTGTTCGTCGACTACGACAACATTGAGATTGGCGTTAAGTCGACACTGCGGCGTGAGTTCGATGTTTCGCTGCCATTGAACGCTCTCAAGGAGCGTGGCGACATCGTCGCCAAATTTGCCTATGCGAACTGGGGACGCCAGGAAGGCGCAACCCGTCAGATGGCGGAGAACGCCGTGCAGATGGTGCAGCGAATCCCTTCACCTCGGGGAGACAAGAATGGAGCCGACATCAATCTGGCGCTGGATGCGCTGGAGATGGCCTTCACGCATGCGCACGTGAACGCGTTTGCCATTGTCAGCGGGGATAGCGATTTCATCCCTTTGGTGAACAAGCTCAAAGAATACGGCAAGACCGTATTCGTGGTGGGCGGAAAGGCCTTTACAAGCACCATCCTGCAGCAGAACTGCCACGAGTTCGTCAGCTACGAATCGCTGCTGGAAGATGGCGCGACGATCGTTCCCTCGCCCATGCCTGACCGGCGGGATATGCGGGGCGAACGCAGTGGGGAGCGTCCCGACCGCGGGGAGCGCCCCGATCGTAAAGACAGAAAGGACCGCGGTCAGCGGCCTGCTCCGCTGGACCTTTCACAGGCGATGCCGCTGGTAGAACGTGCGCTACAGGTTCTGGAGCGCCGCGCCGTGCAGCCGCAGCTTGGCTTGTTGAAGAGCACCATGCTGCAGCTGGACCCGGCCTTCAGCGAGCGCGCCTACGGCGCGAACAGCTTTTCCGATTTCGTCGAAAAGCTCAAGAAAGCCGACTTCATCAACGTCAGCGGTTCAGGCGGACGATACATTATCGAGCGTCGCGGCCATGCGCCCGATAAGGCTGCTCCCAAACCGGAAGAAGCCCTGCCTATGCTCCGCGACATGCTGGAAACGCATCGCCTGGAGTTGGAAGAAGGCGCCACAGCCGAAGAACTGGAAGGCTGGATGCAAGCAGAGCATCCGGATTTCAACTTACAGAGGGTTGGCTTCCAGTCGTTTTCGGAGTTTCTGAACTACGCGCAGGACAAGACCGTGGTTCGTACCGAACCGGACGAAGAACGCGGCCTCATTGTTCATCTAGGTGCGGAGTTCTATCCGCCCGCGCTGCCTGAGACGCCTACAGAACAGATCATCGAGGACGAAGATGAGCCACAACCGATTGTTGAAGGTCAGCCGACCATCTTCGAACCGAATCCGCCGCCGCCGAAGCCCAAGAAGGCGCCTGCCCGGAAACGTAGTGCCGCTGCCGCCGGTACAACGCGCCGTCCCAGGAAGAAGAGGCCGGAATAGCTCCGGCTAAGGACAGCGGTGTTTTTTAGCGGTTTGGTGGCGCGCAACCGCTCTTTTTGCGCTACGCTTCGATTGCCTTATCGGATTTGAACGAGGCCACAATCAACTGACCGGCGCCGGTAACGACGGCGTCTTCAATCAAGCCCACAACCGCATTCGGAACGTTGTGCTGCTCCGTAATCCACTTGCGGACCCGAGTAGCGCCGAAGCTGGCGCCGATCGCGGCCGCCGCGCCAATCAGCGCACCAATCCACCACGGCCGTTTTGCGGCCCCGCATACCGCCGCACCGCCTACAGAGCCGGTTATCGCCCTTGCGGCCAACGGTCCGATGTCGGTCCGGGCAGGCAGGAAGGGCAGTTTGTCCGCCAGCGACTCTCCGCTTGCAAGTACGCTAAAAGCTTTGCCGACGTTAGGGTGGTGCAGCCAGCCAACAGGTGAGCCTTCCTCCGGAATAAAACCCGCGTCGGCGAGCTGCCCCACTATGGCGGGCGCTGACATGGATCGTATACCTGCCACGGCGCCCATTACTGCGGCTTCCGCATATACTTGCGCATCGGTCATGAGAATGTTCCTTCCAGACGTTTGGATGACAATCCAGCACGTAACCGTACAGAGAATCGATCTGCGAGAATGTGCTCGTGTTCCCGCCCGTCGACCCCTACATCATTCAAGATTCGGAACGTCTGCTCACGCCCGCGCTTCTGGTCTATCCCGAAATCGTAGACGCCAACATACAGGCCACCATAAGGATGGCCAACGGCGACCCGAACCGCTGGCGACCGCACATCAAGACGGCCAAGATGCCGAGCGTCCTTGAACTGCTGATCGCGAACGGCGTCCAGAACTTCAAGTGTTCTACCAGTCTTGAACTCCTGATTGCGTGCCAGGCCGGTGCCAAAGATGTTCTGCTGGCCTATCCCGTTATGGGCGCAAACGCGAAACGCACGAAAGACATCGCGGCAAAATATCCGCGGACAACCGTGTCGGTTTTAATTGAGGACCGGAATCAGGCGGCGTTTTGGTTGGGTTCGGATATCGGCGTGTTCATCGACGTCAATTCCGGTATGAATCGTACCGGGATCGACCCGGCGCACCACGACGAAATTTCCCAGCTTACATCGGAACTCGGCGGACAATTTCGTGGTCTGCATTTCTACGATGGACACGTCTCCGGCATCGCCGCAGCCGAGCGCGCGAAGCAAGCGCACGAAGGCTATCAACGGCTCATGGATTTGATTCACTCGCTGAATGTGCCGATCGGTGAAGTGATTACCTCCGGAACTCCCGCCGCCCCGTGTGCGATCTCGTACGCCGGATTCCGCAACGCCGGTTTCGTTCATCGTATTTCGCCCGGCACCGTTGTGTTCAATGACATGAGCAGCCTGCAGCAATTGCCGGATTGGGGGTATCAACCGGCCGTGGTGGTGCTCGCAACGGTGGTGAGTCACCCGAAACCGGGTGTGGTCACCTGCGACGCGGGACATAAGAGTGTATCGGCCGATGCCGGTGTCCCCACATGCGCGGCTCTCGGTCACGCGGATTGGAAACCGCTCAAACCCAGCGAGGAGCATCTGCCGATTGAAATGCCTGAGCAGAGCACGCCGAAACTGGGCGAGAGAATCTACCTGCTTCCGCGTCACGTCTGCCCGACCGTGAACAATTTCGATGAGGCTATTTTCGTGATTCGCGGCCGAGTCCAAAGGGCAGCTCCCATTTCGGCACGTGGCCATGAGAGCGCATTGACAGTAGCGGTCGCATGACATGTTGCTTTCGCAACTCGTCGAAACGTCTCGGGCCATCGGCAGCACGAGTAAGCGGCTTCAGAAGACAGATCTGCTGGCCGCCCTTCTGAAACAGCTTCAGCCGGAAGAAGTCGAAACGGCGGTGGCGTTTCTTTCCGGCGGAACAAAGCAGGGTCGTATCGGCGTGGGCTACGCTGCCTTGCGCGATGCGCCTACGTCTGCCGCAGACACTCCGACACTTGGGATCATGGATGTGGATCGTGCGCTGGAGAATCTGGCCGCAGTGCAGGGCAGCGGTTCTGAACGCACCCGCCGCGAGTTGCTGAACCGGCTGTTCATTCAGGCGACAGAGCCCGAACAGCATTTTCTCATTGGACTTCTCATGGGCGAAATACGGCAAGGGGCGCTGGAAGGCATCATGCTGGACGCTCTAGCCAAGGCCTCGAACGTACCTGCTGAAAGTGTCCGCCGAGCCGCAATGATGGGGGGCGGTGTTTCCGCGATTGCATCGAAAGTTTTGTCCGAAGGTGAGGCCGGGCTGCATGCCTTCGATGTGCAGTTGTTCCGGCCTGTGCAGCCGATGCTTGCTCAAACCGCGGAAGACATCGACGACGCTATCGAGCAACTGGGTGAAGCAGCGCTCGAATACAAATTCGATGGCGCGCGCGTGCAGGCACATAAATCGGGCGACGATGTCGTCATCTTTTCGCGTGCGCAGAACAACGTTTCCGCGGCCATACCGGAGATCGTCGAAGCTGTGCGCGCTTTACCAGCGCGCGATCTGATTCTCGACGGCGAAGTCTTGAGCCTCGACACGGAGGGTCGTCCGCAGCCGTTTCAAGTCTCGATGCGCCGTTTCGGGCGCAAGGTGAATGTCAGTGAATTGCTGAATGAGCTTCCGATGTCGCCTTTCTGGTTCGATCTGTTGTACCTGGATGGCGGCTCGCTTTTGGACACACCGCAGTCGCAACGCTTCGGTGAGTTAAGCCGGTTAACGCCGGAATTGGCACTGGTTCCGCATCTGACAACCGGCGACAAGTCTCAAGCGGACGAATTCCTTTCGCAGGCACTGGTGCGCGGTCATGAAGGCGTTATGGCGAAATCGCCGGCAGCGGGGTATGCAGCGGGTGCTCGCGGCCAGAGTTGGCTGAAGGTCAAAAAGGCACGCGCGCTCGATCTGGTGATTCTCGCGGCCGAATGGGGCAACGGGCGCCGACAGGGCTGGCTGAGCAATCTGCATTTGGGTGCGCGTGACACCGAAAAAGGCGGATTCCAAATGCTCGGCAAGACTTTCAAGGGCCTTACCGACGAGATGCTCGTCTGGCAAACGCAGGAATTTCAAAAGATTGAAACCGCGCGCGACCGCTACACGGTGTACCTGGAACCGAAGATCGTAGCCGAGATCGCGTTCAATGAAATTCAGATAAGCTCACGCTACCCCAGTGGACTCGCACTTCGGTTCGCCCGCGTTAAGCGCTACCGGACGGACAAGACTCCGGCGGAAGCGGACACATTTCAGATGGTCCAAAGGATGGCAGGTTTGCCACTTGCGCAGCAGTAAACATTTTGTGGGATTCTTGTTTTTGTGAACCCTGCACTTTTCCATGAGCCCGAGACCGCATTAGAACTCCCGTCACCGGTTCAGGCTCTGGCTGCCCGGTTCGAAGAGTCCCTGCAGCAAGATGGCTCACCGGTGCGCGCTGTTCGACATCAACCCGCCCGGGAGGCCCGCTACGCTCCGTTCCCTGACGCGCTGAATCCGGCGCTCCGTTCCGCATTAGCCGAACGAGGTATTGAAAACCTGTATACGCATCAAGCGGCTGCAGTCGAAAACGCACTGACAGGCAAGAATACCGTGGTGGTCACGCCCACAGCGAGCGGCAAAACGCTCTGCTACAACCTTCCGGTGGTGCATTCTATCCTGGCCGAACCGGGCGCGCGGGCCGTTTACCTTTTTCCGACCAAGGCGCTCGCCGAAGATCAGCGGCTTGAACTGCAACGGCTGAACGACGGCCTCGGCGGTCCGCTTTCCTGTCATACCTATGACGGCGACACACCATCTGACGCGCGGCGAGCCATACGCGACCGCGCCAACATCGTGCTGACAAATCCTGATATGCTGCACACCGGGATTCTTCCGCACCACACAAAGTGGGTGAAGCTGTTCGAGAATCTCCGATACTTCATCATCGACGAACTGCACTATTATCGCGGCGTTTACGGCAGCCATCTGGCCAATATCATTCGCCGCCTGAAGCGGATTTGTGAATTTTACGGTTCAAAGCCAAAATTCATCTGTTGCTCGGCGACGATTGCGAATCCGAAAAATCTCGCCGAGGCCATCACGGAACAATCGTTCCAACTCGTTGACGACAATGGCGCGCCATCAGGCGATAACTATTTCATCTTCTATAACCCGCCCATAGTGAACCGGCAGCTTGGTATTCGCCGCAGTTACCTGCACGAAACGCGGCGCATTGCGACGGAATTCATCCGTCAAAACCAGCAGACGCTCGTTTTCACCAACAATCGCCTTGCTACCGAAATCTTGACTACCTATTTAAAAGACGCCTGCGCACAAGTGCCCTTTTCGCACGAGGCGGTTCGCGGATATCGCGGTGGTTATTTACCCAAAGAGCGCCGGCACATCGAATCGGGATTGCGCAGCGGGGATGTTCGCGCCGTGGTGGCGACGAATGCGTTGGAACTGGGCGTCGATATCGGCTCGCTCGACACTGTCGTCCTCGCGGGCTATCCCGGAAACATCGCGTCAACGTGGCAGCGCGCGGGCCGAGCCGGCCGGCGGCAGTCGGCATCACTCGCTGTGCTGGTCGCGTCCAGTGCGCCTCTCGATCAATATGTTGTCGAACATCCCGATTACTTCTTCGGCCAGTCACCCGAAGAAGCGCACATCAATCCGGACAATCTCGAGATCTTCCTGAGTCACCTGAAATGCGCGGCTTTTGAGCTGCCTATCAAAGACGGCGAGCAGATCGGCAGGCACAACATGCGGAAGCTCTGCGAATTCCTGGCGCAAGACCTGCGCGTCCTGCATCGGTCAGGCGATTGCTGGCATTGGGTTCACGATAGCTATCCCGCTGACAGTGTCAATCTGCGCGCCGTTACGAGCGACAACTTCCTCGTTGTCGACATCACTGACGATCACCGCATCATTGGCGAAGTCGATTTCCCTTCGGCGCTCACGACATTGCACGAAAAGGCAATCTACCTGCATGATGCACGCCAGTATCAAGTTGAGAAGCTTGATTTCGACGGCCGCAAGGCGTTTGTTCGCCGAGTGGACTCCGATTACTTTACGGACGCGATTGTTTACACGCAGGTGAGCGAACTCAGTCAGTTCGACAACGCGAACGCAGCCGAAAGCACAAGCTCGCAGGCGTTGTGCGGCGAAGTGCGCGTCAAGCGGCAAGTCGTCGGCTTCAAGAAGATCAAATTCTACACCCTCGAAAACATCGGCGCGGGTGTGCTGTCCCTTCCCGAACAGGAAATGCACACCACGGCATTTTGGCTGCATTTCAAAACCGGCTTCTTCAATGGTTTCGAAGGGTTCTCGACCTCAGATCTGCAGGACGGATTACGAGGTCTTGCCAACGTTCTTCACACGGTCGCGACCGTGCTGTTGTTAAGCGATCCTCGTGACATTGCTGTTGCGGTGCTCGACGATTCCGAACTAATGAAGTCCGCATTCGAACCCGACGTCGTGCTGTATGACAACTACCCTGGCGGCATCGGTCAAAGCGAACCGCTGTTCCGCCGTCGGAAACAATTGCTCACTGCGGCTTTAGATCTCGCAAGCGGTTGCAACTGCGAAGCAGGTTGCCCGAGCTGCGTGGGCCCGCACAATGAAATCGGACAGCACGGAAAAGAGGGGGCCGTGCGCATCCTGCGCACCTTAATTGCTACTTAGCGGACTCGAGAGCTTTTTTTTCCTGCTGCTCGTTTTCTTCGGGGAAGACAGAGTAGCCGGCCGGCGGCGCATAAAGCGATTTCAGATAATTGAGCCGCTTGCGCAGATACCGGCTGGGCAACTGCCGCGGACCCGTCTCAACGTCGATATCACAGCAGATCCCGTGCAGGTAGAGCGTCAATGTATCGACGAACGATTGCCTTACATAATCGGCAAACAACGGACTTTCGCGCTTCACGTTAGTCTGACGGCGCAACAGGGTTTGCTTCGCCTGCCAGCTCTCGTCGTCTACTTCGCCATGAACACTGGAAGTAAGTTCTTCGCGCACGATGGCCTTATATCCGGATGCCGCTTCGGGCGACCAACTCTCGGCAACGAGTGCCGCAAGGCGCCGATACAGACGATAGTGATACTCGGCGACATCCTGCTCTTTCAGCGCAAAAACAAGCACGGTTTCGTTGTCGTACTTGATCTGAGAGGTCCAGGACTGTTTACCTTCCGCGGGTCTTTCGGCAACCACGAAATCTCCCACTTTGTCGAGGCTCGGCCGCGTTTTTCTTCGCATGCCGGTACCGCGCTCGGCGCAACGCTCCAGATAAGGTACCAGAAGAATGGAGATGCGCGGCAGAATGGAAGCGAGCGACGCCGGCAAAGCGGCGATCGGTTCTTCCAGATACTCCTTGACGGCTTCTTCGCTCATTGGAACAGAGGCGCAAAAATATCCGAAAGTATTGCTCAGCGGAATTACTTCACCGCGAAAGCGTTCGGCAAACTGACCAACGCTGACTCTGGAAAGGCTTGGCTGACCTGCAGTCGCGGTTGCCGGATCTCGTTGGCTGGACATCTGCTGATTTCGACCACGATTCTAGCAAAGCAGCTTTAGCCGGCCGCCGCATTGTCCGGCACTCCCTAGCACATTTGTTGCCGTTGCTAAACTTGAGGCAAATACAGTGCAGTTCCTGGTTTCCGCAGGGGAAGCATCTGGCGACCTCTATGCTTCGGGTGTCCTTCATCACCTAAAAACGCTCCTGGCTGACGCCACATTCTACGGTTGCGCCGGACCCAGGCTGGAATCTGCGGGAGTCAACCCGATCGTTCACGCGGCTGACATCTCGGTGATCGGTCTGGCAGAAGTTGTTGTCCACCTGCCGCGCATCTACGGCAAGTACCGGCGGCTGGTGAACTATGCGCGACAGCACCCGCCCACTGCGGCAATCTTGACGGATAACCCGGATTTCAATCTTCGCCTTGCGGCCCAAATGAAGCGCCTCGGCATCCCCGTGTTCTACCTGGTAGCACCGCAGGTATGGGCCTGGCGTCAGGGCCGCGTGAAAAAAATCCGGCGAGTGATAGACAAGCTCTTTTGCCTGTTTCCTTTTGAGGAACGGTGGTTCCGGGAGCGCGGCGTCGACGCAACCTATATAGGACATCCGCTGGCGAGAATGGTTCGCCCGTCGTTTTCGCGGCGCGAATTTCTGGCCCGGCACGGAATCGCGCCCGATTCACGGCTCGTCGTGCTGCTTCCCGGAAGCCGCGCCGGAGAGATCGAACGTCATCTTCCCGTTCTTCTCGAAACAACCAATCTGTTGCGAACCCGTCTAAAGCTTTCGGTGATTTTGGCTACACCGAAAGGGTACGGCGGCCACTCCGTGCTACTCAAATTTAGGGAACGCATCGTGGCCTCGTCCATCCAAGTAATAGAAAACGAGACCTGGGACTGTATCGCCCACTCGAACCTTGCCCTTGCGGCCAGCGGCACCGTCACAATGGAAGCTGCCGTCCTGGGCACTCCGATGGTGACCTTTTATAAAGTGAATCCGCTGAGCTGGTACGGCGGTCGACATCTGGTGAAAGTACCGTTTCTTTCCATGGTGAATCTCATCGCCGAACAACGAATTGTCCCGGAGCTAATCCAGCACGATATGACACCCGGCAATCTCGCGAGTGCAGCGCAGGAGCTACTGATTGACCGCGACAAAGTACACGAAATGCAACGAGAGCTTGCGCGCGTGAAAGAGATGCTGACTCCCATGCACGATCCACTATGTTATGTCGCGCAGCACATCGTCGCCAGCGTCGCACGCTTTGGGGGAATTCCTTCACGTGAGCTCAATTTAGTTCGGGAGACAATAGATTAAATGTTGCGGTTGCACAAAAAGGCGGCCATTGTCCTGTGCATGGGGACGGTGGCGTGGGCGCAGCAACAGCGCTCGCGCATTGACGTTACGAAATACACGATCGATGCGGATATTAACCCACGCACGCAGTCGCTGATGGCGACGGCCAAGATCGATTTCACTCCTCTCGACAGCGTCAATGACCTCACTTTCGAGCTCAACAACGCGCTAACGGTCTCAAAGGCAGTGGACGCCCAGAACCAAGCTTTGGGAACCGACCGCAACGCACAAGATTTCTCCGTCAGAGTCGCCTTGACGCGCGCAGCCCCAAAAGCTCAGCCCACATCGATCTCGCTCACTTACGGCGGCAAATTGACGGGCGACGAAGATTCACCTATCAACGGCATCAAGTTCGCGGCCCTCCATCCTGACTACGGCTATCTTCTTTATCCGGCGCGCTGGTTTCCTGTCAGCGGGTACACCACGGAACGATTCATGGCGGATCTGCGGATCACGGTACCACCCGATTACCGCGTGGTTGCCAGCGGTGATGTCAAATCAGACCGCGCTGCGAATGGCGGCACGACATTTTCCTTCCACTACGACAAAGCAAGTTTTCCGGGCAGCATTGCAATCGTCAAAGGTGACCCCGTGCGCGTCTCCTCGCAGGGCATTACGTCCAACGTTTTCTTTCGTGATCAACAAGCTTCCGTTGCACAGGCCTATGGCGATGAAACCGGCAAAATCATGACCGTATTCACGTCTGAGTACGGACTTGCGCCGCAAGCGAACGTTGCGATTGTCGAAACGGAAGCGGGCGCAGTGAACGGCTACTCTGCTCCGGGGATCATCTTTCTTGCTCCTAGCGCAATCACCAAGCAGGTGAACACGCGTGTATTGGCGAATCAGCTTTCGCGGCAGTGGTTCGGTGTGCTCATTTCCGCTGCGAATCGCAATCACCTTTGGTTAGTAAATGGCGGCGCGCGTTATTCGGAAATGCTGTATGAAGAGCATACGGCGGGGCCAGGCGCGATGGAAGCCGATATGAAGCTGACCTACGTGGAAGCGCTCACGGTGAAAGATCCTCCTGTTATTCAATCCTCGCGCCTGGAAGATTACTCGCCCGAATACTGGGCCGTCACAGCAGCGAAGGGTGCGGCCATTCTGAACATGTTGCGCCATGTTGTGGGTGACCAGAACTTCGCGAAGGGCATGAAGCTCTTCATGGACCGTTATAGCTGGCAATCAGCCACGACGGAAGACTTCCGCAAATGCATGGAACAAGTGACGAATCAGGATCTGCGCTACTTCTTTATTCAGTGGCTGGAGTCGAGCGGGTCGCCGGAGTTCAAACTGAACTACACCGTCTTTCGAACGCAGAAAGGTTTCCGCGTCGTTGGAAAAATCGATCAGGACCTTGACACGTTTCGCATGCCGGTGGACTTGAGAATCGAAACGGAAGGCAATCCGGAAGACAAGACCATTGAGGTCACCGGCACGTCGTCGGAGTTCAGCGTCGACACCTTCGGCAAGCCGCGGAAGCTGACACTCGATCCTAATCACATTCTGCTGCGTCTGGATTCCAGCATGAATATTCAGGTAGCCATTCGCCGTGGCGAGCAATTTTTCGAGATCAATGATTACCAGAACGCTCTGCGCGAGTATGAAAAGGCGCTGCAGGTAAACAAGAACAGTTCGCTGGCCCATTATCGCGTCGGCGAGCTTTTCTTTAAGCAGAATAACTATCAACAGGCAGCAAACGAATTCCGCGCGGCGATTAACGGAGACCTCGACCCCAAGTGGACCGAAGTCTGGTCCCATGTCAATTTGGGGAAAATCTTCGATGTGAATGGCCAGCGCGATCGTGCTCTCAATGAGTACAAACAGGCGATTCGCACGCACGACAACACTGGTGGCGCGCAAGCCGAAGCGGCCAAGTACTCGGTCAAACCGTACGAACAGCACAACGCCGAGATTTAAGGGTGAGACTGGATCATGGCTGCTCCGGCGACGGCGACAGAATCCATTTTCGAAACTGCGGGTTTGCCGAACGCATCCGTGCTGCTGGACGTCATCGAAGCTTGCCTTCACGCCAGAGCGTCTGAATGGATCTTCCTCCGGGAACTGCGCGTGGGAACCGGCTTTCAAGGCAGCGCAGCACAGCGGCTCGACGGCTTCGCGCTGAATTGCCGGGCGCACAATTCGATGAAGCGCATCTGCTATGAGGTGAAAACCTCACGCGCGGATTTCCTCTCGGAGCTGAAGCAGCCGCTGAAGCGCCGTATTGGGCTCCGCTATTCAAACGAGTTCTACTTCGTGACGCCGCCCAGGCTTCTACACAGTTCCGAACTGCCCATTGAGTGCGGACTCGTTGAAGCGGGACTGCTGGAAGCGGGTGGTGAAATTGTACTGTCGCGTTTGGAGCCGGTAACGCATTTCGATCCGGCACACAGACTATATTGCAAGGTGGCAGTTCCTGCTCCTTGGCGCGAGACACCCGGCCCAACTTGGCAATTTGTCGTTGGGATGCTGCGCAACCAGCAGCGACAGTGGCAGGAACGGCAGCCGAAGCCAGCGCAGCAGCAGAAATTCGCGTTTACCGAGTAGCCCAGCGCTTGCTAAAGCAGCTGTTACAGGGAGTTGCTGTCTGTTGGCAGATAATGATACAGAGGATAAGAAGGGTCAAGTTACCCCGCCAGGTCGACGCGTTTCGGCTCTGAGCCGAGAGGGGCTTGCATGGAAAACATCGAAGGGCCGGATACCGGAGAGCAAACTCGGATTCAGTTTCTCGACAACGAGATGGATCTCTGCGACACGTTCTTAAATGTTGCTCTGGTGGATGCTGACAATCCGAAAGCAGCAACCAGTGCCAGAACCGAAGCCCGGCGCGGTTACGAAACAGCGCTAGCATGGATTAATTCAGTAAGAGACGCGGAGGAACGGGCTCGGCTCGCCGCAAAGCTATTTCGCCTCAAAGATAGGCTGGACAAGATTGGCGCATGAAGCCTGTGGGGTGTCAAACTACTGCACCTATTATGGAGACTCGTCAACTGATGGCGCAGAAGCCAAGAATTTTCATCATCGAAGATGAGGCCATTACCAGCTATCATGTGCAACGAAGCCTTATTCGTCTCGGTTACGAAGTCGTTGGGATCGCCGCCGACGCGGTTTCCGCGCTGGACCAGTTAGAGCGGACTAATCCTGATCTTCTTCTCGCTGACATCGGACTCGAAGGTGAGATCGACGGCGTTGAAGTAGCTGCGGTAGCTCGTCAACGTTACGGCATACCTGTAGTGTTTTTGACCGCGTATAGTGACGCAGAGACCACGCGGCGAGCGAGAACTTCAGAGCCGTATGGTTACCTGGTGAAGCCGTTCGCCGAACAGGAGTTGCGGGCAACCATTGAAATTGCCTTGCAGCAGAACGCCTTGCGGACGGCACAGGAACAGAAGATCTCGGCTAATGCGCGAATCTTGCTGCGCACCCGAGAGGAACTGCGAACAGTTACAGAGCGACTTCTTGAGATTCAAGAGCAGGAGCGGGAGAGCATAGCGAGAGATCTTCACGATGACATTGGCCAGCGTTTGGCTGTCTTACAAATGTCCCTGGAGAATCTGTGGGCGGGTTTTCCCGCGCCGGTCCAGGATGCAACCTGTTCGGAACACGCTAAGATTATCCGCTTGCTCGAGGACTTATCGAACAATTTGCGAGACATTTCGCACCGTTTGCATCCGTCAGCCTTGGAGCATTTAGGACTGGCTACCGCGCTTCAGGCGCTAGCCGAAACCTTCCAAGAGAGTTCGGGTTTGCCGACTCAATTTTCGGCCCGCGGAGTTCCCGACAACCTAAATCCAAAGATATCTCTGGCTCTTTACCGCATAGTACAGGAAGCTTTGCACAACATTGCCAAACATGCCGGACAAGAAGCAACGGTCACGGTCGCGCTGGTCGGCAGCACAGAAGCGCTTCACCTGAGTGTGCGCGACACTGGGCGCGGAATCGACCCAAAGCGTCTCGAAGGCGCGAACGGGCTTGGGCTCATCAGCATGGCCCAAAGAGCCGAAATGGTCGGCGGCAATCTAGTAATCGACTCTCATCCAGGACAAGGAACGCTTATCCATGTGAGCGTTCCCTTGAAACCGGTCAGCAGCAACGCGAAATATGCAGACAGCGGCCGCACAGCCCTTTCTCGCATCGGCGATGCGACATCGGAAACTCAAAATGCCCGGACGCCGGGCGGGTGTGCGTAAGCCACAAAGAAAAAAGAAAGGTCACATAGGATGTCGCAGTCTGGCGAAGGCCAAAACCCGCCTTCCGAAGTTGAACCGGGTCCCGGAGTTGATCCTGGTTTAGTTAACGACGAACTTGGCAACGAAAACGACACGAGTCCGCCTCGCGGACACACGTTTCCGGTAGTTGGCATCGGCGGATCGGCCGGCGCGTTAGACGCCTTCACTCGCCTATTGCAGGCTCTGCCGGACGATACCGACATGGCCTTCGTCTTTGTACAGCACCTCGATCCCCATCATGTTAGTCAATTACCTGAAATCCTGACCAAAAACACTTCCATGCCGGTGCGAATTGTGGAAGACGGCATGTCAATCCGTCCCAATAAGGTCTACGTCATTCCGCCAAATGTCACGATGGTGCTCGAAGACGGCGTGTTGCGTTTGGCGCATCGTGCCCCGGGCCTGCATTTGCCGATTGATGCTTTTTTTCAATCACTTGCACAAGTGCAGGGCAGTCGTGCGATTGCGGTTGTGCTTTCCGGAAATGCCTCCGACGGCAGCCTGGGCGTCAGGGCGATCAAAGAACAGTGCGGTTTGACCTTCGCGCAGGACGAAGCGAGTGCGCAGCATATCGGGATGCCGCGTAATGCGATCGCTACGGGAGCCATCGATTATGTGCTCCCGCCCGCCGAGATTGCACGTGAGTTGGTGAGTCTGAGCTGTCATCCTTTTGTCCGGCCTCCGAAGCCAGAGCGTCCCGAAGCCGAAATTCTTCCGGATGGCGATCGCGAGATCGCAAGGATTTTCCGTCTTCTGCACCAGCAAACGAAAGTCGATTTCACTCATTACAAGCCGAACACGATTCGCCGCCGTATTGGTCGACGAATGATCGTGAATCGCGTTAAAACAGTTGGCGAATATGCGGAGCTTTTGGAACATCAACCAGATGAGGCGAGCGAGCTCTATCGAGACTTGTTGATTTGCGTCACGAATTTTTTTCGCGATCCCGAAGTGTTCGAGGCGCTCCGCGCCTTGCTGAAAGATATGCTTGGCTCGCGGAACGGGAATGAGACCTTTCGAGTATGGGTTGCGGGCTGCGCAACAGGCGAGGAAGCATATTCCCTCGCGATCTGTCTTAAAGAACTGATCGACGAGCTGCAACTAAACACTCCCGTCCAGCTTTTTGGAACCGATATTAGCGATCTGGCGCTCGATCGCGCTCGCGCCGCCACTTATCCTGAGTTGATTGCACAGGATGTCTCCTCGGAACGGCTGCGCCGATTCTTTGTTCGTGTGGATCGTGGATATCAGGTGAATAAAGCGATTCGAGAGACCTGCGTCTTCGCGCGTCAGGATGTCACACGCGACCCCCCGTTCGGGCACATGGATCTGGTCAGTTGCCGCAATCTGCTGATCTATATGGATCATGCGTTGCAACACAAAGTGTTGCCGGTATTCCACTACAGTTTGAATCCCACCGGCCTGCTGCTCCTTGGATCCGCAGAATCGATTGCAGCAGCCAATGATCTGTTTTCTATCGTCGACAAAGAACACCGTATATACGCTCGAAAAGCGGTTCCATCGAGACTCACGCTGCACCTCTCGAAGGAGATGAACGGCCCCAGGGATTCCGATCCGGTGAGGGTTCCCACAACGTTAGCTGGCATAGATCTGCAAAAGAAGGCCGATCTTGTTATCCAGAGCAAGTACTCGCCTGCTGCTGTAGTCATCGATGCCGATCTTCGGATCCTGCATTTTCGCGGGCGGACTGGTTTCTATCTGGAACCAACTCCCGGCGAGGCGATGTACGACCTGCTCCGGATGGCGCGCGAAGGCGTTGTTGTGCCCTTGCGTAATGCAGTAGAAGCTGCGGCCAAGCAGGGCATTTCCGTTCGTGAAGGTGGCGTCACGGTTGAGTATCTCGGCGAACGGCGCGAAATCGCGATTGAGGTCACGCCCATTCCCGGCGCCTCGGAGAACGAGCGCTATTTTCTAGTCGTGTTCCAGCAGGAGGTAGGCGCCGCCGCAAATCCTCCAGCGGCTGCTTCTGCGGCTGCGCCCGACCATCAAACCAAGCAGGCGCTGTTCCTCGAACTGCAGAATCGCGACTTGCAAAAGCAAGTTGCGGAACTGCGGGAACAACTCAGAAATACGAGAGAAGATTACGAGGCTCATACGGAGGAACTACGCGCCGCGAACGAAGAAGTTCGGAGCGCCAACGAAGAACTGCAGAGCACGAACGAGGAACTGAGCACCACAAAAGAGGAATTGCAAAGCGCTAATGAAGAGCTAACAACAGTTAACGAGGAGTTGCAGACCCGTAACAGCGAGTTGACGACAGCAAACAGCGATTTGGGTAACCTTTTGACCGCCGCTGACTTTGCATTTCTGATTGTCGATAACGACCTCCGGTTAAGGCGCTTCAGTACAGCGGCAGAAAAGTTCCTGGATATCAAAGCAATTGATATCGGCTATCCTTTAACCCGTCTTGACGGCAGGATGGATTTGTCCCCTTTGCAGCCGCTGCTTCACGAAATGATGGAAACCCTGGCGATTCAACAGCACGAGATACTAGACAAAACCGGCCATTGGCTTTCCGCAACAGTTCGGCCTTACCGGACGGTTGATAACCGAATTGGCGGCGCGGTCATTGTTCTCGCCGATATTGATATCTTAAAGCGCAATTTGCGCGCGGCGGAAGAAGCCCGCGACTATGCCGAGGGGCTCATTGAAACAGTTCGCCAACCTCTCGTCGTATTGGACTCTGACTTGCGCGTTCAGCGAGCGACCTCTGCGTTTTATGAGACGTTCCGTGTTTCGCGCGCGGAGACTGAAGGCAGGCTTCTCTACGATTTGGGCAACGGGCAATGGAACATTCCACGATTGCGGGAAGCTCTTGGGGAAGCTCTGTTTCGAAATGAATCCTTCCAGGACATGGAGCTCGAGCATGCGTTCCCTCACATTGGACGACGCAGAATGCGGCTCAACGGAAAGCGGATCTCGCCCGATGGAGAGCAACGACGAAGCGTTCTTCTCTCAATTGAAGATATTAGCGAGCGACGACAGGAAGCGGAAATTCGATACGAGCGCCTGTTTGAGACGGCAAAGGACGGCATCCTGGTCTTCGATGCGGAGACCCTGAGGCTGACTGATGTAAATCCATTTTTCCTGGAACTTACTGGCCTCAGCCGTGAACACCTAATCGGGCGCCGCTTGCCGGAAATGGAGGCTCTTGGAGTAGCGGCGCAAGCCATCCATATTGTTGAAGAAGCGGGAGCAAACGAGATTGCTCGTCATGATGCCGTGTCTCTGCTAACCGGCGGCAGGCAGACCATTCAGGTTGACTTAGTGGCCAACCGATATTTGATCGGCGGCCAACAAGTTGTGCAAGTCAATGTTCGTGATGTCACGGCGCGAAATCGGGTCGAAGAGCAGCTCAGGCGTCAGGCCGACCTTCAAGAGGTCCTGCTCAAGGAGATTCACCATCGCGTCAAAAACAATCTCCAGATCATCTCCAGTCTGCTCAATCTCCAGGCTGAATATCTCACGGACAAACAAGCCCAAGCCGTGCTTGAAGAAATGAATACGCGAGTGCGATCCATTGCGACAATTCATGAGATGCTCTATTCCGCTAGCGATTTTGCACACATACAGTTTGCGTCGTACCTGAATGCATTAGCTAAGGATGTAAGCTCGTTCTATTCCAAACGCCGAGGTGGAATTCGGTTTGAGATCGATTCTGAACAGGTGCTGCTCGACATTACGCAGGCCGTGCCGTGCGGTCTCATTGTGAACGAACTTTTGACCAACGGTGTGAAGCACGCCTTCCCGGAAGGCCACCCGGGTGTTATGAAAATTTCCTTCCAGTGCGCGGGAGACGAGTGCATACTCGAGGTGACAGATAACGGAATTGGGCTGCCCTCAAATCTTGACCCCACGAACGCCAGTTCCATGGGCTTCCAGTTATTGAATCTTCTTGTCCAGCAGCTTAAGGGAACTCTGGAAATCGATCGCTCGTCGGGTACAGGATTTACCATTACGTTCCCGGCAAAGGGCGTTAGCCCCGGAGTTAACTAAGACGGACGGGGGCGACTGAATACGCTCTCGATAGCGCTTTCGACGATGGTTGCCGAGAAAGGCTTCGCTACGCACAGAAAGGGGAAGACCATTTTAGATGGTCTGCAAACAATGGTGTTACTGTTCGCAGTTATATAGATGATCGGCACCTGTCTATGTCGCGCAATTTCGAGCGCCGTCTCCAGGCCGTCCATACTGCCATCCAGAACGAGATCCATCAAAATCAAATCAGGCCTGCTCTCGGCCGCCATTCGGATTGCATCGGGCCCGTTGGCCACTTGTCCGATCATGCGGTGACCAAGGCGCCGCAATATATTTTGCAGATCGCGCGCCACGATCAGTTCGTCCTCGACGATGAGAATGCGCTTTGATGTCACGTATCAGCCCGCCAGCCGCACTGCCGTTTCGGCAGCCGTGACAAACGTCTCAAAGTCGGACTTGATCACGTACTCATCGGCTCCGAGCTTGCTTGCTTGCTCTCGGTCCGCCGATGCATTTGAACCGCTAAACATCACGACAGGCAAACAAGCCAGAGCGGGATTGCTCCGAATTGTCTTCAGTACCGTTAGGCCGGTGTTCGCTCCAGGCACATTGATGTCAAGAACGACTACGTCCGGACGAGGCGCTTGGCGGTAGGGCACCTCATGGAAAAGAAAGGCAAAGGCCTGGTCGGCATTGACTACCCTGTGCACCTGAACGGCTGCCTTCGCATCGGGACACTCGCCGACAGTCAGTTCAAACAGATACGCAGCCGTGTCGTCATCCTCAAGATAGAGAATGGTCCGCGTCCTTTGACCGTCAAGTCCGTCGGGCATACTTCCTCCCTCCAGAGCTTTGCATAGCTTGGCGGACTCAGCATACCACGCCCACGAAGCGTTCCGGAAAAATCTGTATCAATCGAAACGGAACTGAACGGGCAGAACACATCCGAACACCACCACGGCCGAGGACAATGTCGCGTAACTGGTGCCCGGGGCGGGACTTGAACCCGCACTCCGCTTGCGCGAAAAAGGATTTTAAGTCCTTTGCGTCTGCCGATTTCGCCACCCGGGCTTGAGCACAAACTCGCACTCTTATCGTAGTAAACGTATACCGGCTGCGTCAGCGCTTCGGCTCGGCCGGCTTCACCCGAATGAAAAGCTTGTCCC
>DATBEG010000121.1:0-3915 GCA_036276155.1 Bryobacteraceae bacterium
TAGCCTTTCGTGGGGACCTTGGAATACGGTGATTCGGTCGGGCAAATGGAAGGGTTCAAAAACGCTCCGATGTGTCAGCGGCCGCCCTTCGTACAGTCCGAGAAGCGTGCCGCCCGGCGAGACTCCTCTCGCCTTAAGCAGGGGGGACGTAGGCTCATCCTCGACTACTACCGCCACGTTATTCATGCGGCTTCGGAATCGCGAAGGAATGTTGCGTAACGCCCTTTCCACAATCTGGTCGAAATCTGACGTGCGCATTGCGTGCTTATTCCCAAGGCTGATCCCTCTGGCATTGTTGCAAAACGTGCGGCTGAGTGCTTCAGATAGCGATTCCGGACAAGTAGCTCAATAGCGCGGCATTGTCCGGAAGCCCGGTTTTGCAGTCTCGGAGTGCTAGTCCCTTTTAGGGGCAACTCAACGAGAACCGAGACGGCGGGATGACGGGCGGAGCGCCCAGGACGCAACTGCAACACCCGTCATTAGGATCGGGTATGCCATCGTACCCACATCAATCAACCCCGAGGCGAATAGCGATGCAACAGCGCCCGTCAAGTCGAAGAGCACACCGGCGTAGGCCCACTCCTTACAGTCGGGGAAACCTCGGAATGACCAACGCCATAACGCCGAGCAGTTTCCAGATCCCCAGGATGACCAGGAAATAACGAGGATAGCCCAAACGCGCGATGAGCCCGCGAACCTGGGGCACTCGCATGACATCTCATACGCCTCCAATAGCGACTTCGAAGACGACCAGAGCAGTGGTCACCCAGTAAGCAATGATGTTGCGGCGAAGTGAGGACGGAACTGGCGAGGTTAGTCATGGCGTCGATCTGCCAATCGCGACGGCTTGAGACCACTGCACCTCAATCCTGCGTTCCTTGCCTTCTGAACGGATACCCGCCCCGAAGAGCATTGACGGGACTAGCAGGCACTTCGGCTCTGGTTTTACTTTTCTGCAATCAGTGTGATCTTGTGGATAATCGGCTTTTCCGCGAAATACTCGTCAGCCTTAGCCATGAGAGCTTTCGCAATCTCGCCATTGAGGTGCGTTTCGCGGCCGGCTTCGTCATTGAAGGTATCGAAGATGCCGAATACGCCGGGTTTGTCCTCTTTGAAGCCGTACCAATCGACGGTTCCGGTTTCAGACTGGGCCATCGCACCACCTTGCTTCAGAAATGCCTCGACTTCCGTTTCTTTGCCAGGTTTCGCTTTCAACTCTGCATAAAGCGCATACTTTGCCATTTGTATTTCTCCTCGCAATTGTCAGGATGCAACATCGATCGTTCTTGCAGCAAAAGATCTCATCGATTCTGTCTGGATCGCCCGTCACAAGTAAGTCGCTCGCGCGACGGACGCTGCGCGTGAGTCGATTAGAGGCGCGTCTCGCAATAGGGGCGTTGTCTCGGAGAAGAATGCGCCTTATGATTGGGCTATGGCAATGTTTTTCAGCTGCGTAACACGCGGATCTGAGTGTCCCATTGTCAAGAAAAACACTATCGAAAACCCAATGAACACGTGAGTGGCCGCGTCCTAATACCAAAGGTAGGTCGCGTGTGGTCGCCCAGCATAGATCTATTCCCAGATCAAGGAACCCCAATGAGGAGACCGCCGCACATACCGATTGACTTTTGATGGCCTCTTGCGAAGCTGTAGTCATAAGCCGGTTCAAGGTACCAGCCGAAGCGATGTTTGCCGGTTGGCCAGAACATAAAGTCTGCCGCTACTTCTCCAGCTATCGAGTTACTCCATCTTCCATTTTGTTTGAGGTGAACCCATTGCGGGCCAACTCCGAGCATAAATTCCGCCTTCCTCGACATAGTCCACGGTTTCTTGAAGAGCAGGTCGGTATCCCATTCCTTCGCATTGCGGGTGTAGAAGGGCGAAACACCTGCTTCGAGTTCCAACCAGTTTTCTATAGGTGTAATCTCCACTGCAAAATTCGGGGCGAAGGTGGCTGCGCCTCCGCTGACGTTCCAGCTGGTCGCAGCGCCGAGCTCGAAGATCGCCTTAGAATCTTTATCGTTATCCGTCGATTGAACAGGGGCGGAGGACTTTTGAAGCGAAGTCTGGCCACGAGCAGGCAAACACAAAAATATAAACAAGCTCGATACGGCGAGCGTGAACACACATCGACGCATAGATATCTCCTAGAAATGAGCTATTTGTTTTCAGCGCCGGGAGAGGCACCGAGCCAACAAACTACGAGGAGACGAATATTCGAGGCGGTCGAAATATCGGGGAGCGCGACGCCAGAACAGGTGCAGACGGCTCAGACCAAGTAGCCGTCGTCTGCGTATTCACCGGATCCAGAACAGGACGTACATTCGGGAGCCCATGAAACCCACAGCACGAGCAGATGCCATTGCACTCTGGCGTGTCGTGAACCGTGTGATTGACAAGTGTGTGCTGTGAAGAAGAGCCGGAAAAATACGGTCCATCGCACAGATAGCAGTGCGGCGAGTGAATCGCCATGCAGGCTAACAGCGCACACAACAGCCATGCAATAGCGCACGACCTTGTTGTGAGATGGCGATTCATACTTCAAAGATAAATCTTGCCCGTCTAAATTACCAGCGGCTGAGAACGCGGCAATCCAGATCCGCTCACGTTGTGCAGGCGAGTTTCAGGAGGGTAGGTAACCTGGAACGGCATTTCCGAAAGTGAAATCGCGCCAAAAAAGATCATGGGTAGTCAGCCAGGGTTGATCTATACATGGCCGTTACTCACGAGATCTATCAGGCGTCGAGTACAGGCGAATATTCGCTGCCGCCCTTATCGGGATAGGAGACGCAAGCACACTTCCCATTCCCTATATGGCGAACACTTTTCAGTTGGGCAGCCATGCGTTCGGGCGATCGCCTACACTAACACTTGCGTTTGAAACCAGAAATTTGTGACGGCGTTCCAGAAACGGAGTTCCTACATCATGAAGAAATTCAGCGTTGCCGGATGCAGCAGCATTGCACTGTTGTGCAGTCTCCTATCCGCGCAGCAGACCCAGCCGGCAAAGCCTTGTCCGCCGGAAGGATTTAGCGGAGGATTCAGCCGCGGCTGTCCACAAAAGCAGTTCGCTAACCCGGCTGACATCTCGGCGATGATGGCGGCATTGCCGGATAAGCCACTGGCAACACCACAGAGTCTTCGTCGTGTACTCGTATTATGCACGGCCGTCGGCTGGGTCCATACTTCCATCCCGTTAGCGGCGAAGATGGTGGAGTATTTGGGAGACAAGACGGGTGCGTGGATGACGACCATCACTTACGACCCCGCCGCGATTAATGCCGACAATCTGAAGGAATACGATGCCATCTTCCTGGACAGCACTACCGGCGCGTTTCTGGATGATCCGCATGACGAAGCGACAACGCAGGCGCGCAGGCAGGCGCTTCTGGACTTCGTGAAAGGTGGAAAGGGGCTCGCCGGCATTCACGCTGCGACCGATTCGTACCACACAAGTCCACGTCCGGCGTCACGCGGTGAAGAACCAACAACTGCCCCGACGGGCACCTGGCCGGAGTTCAACGAAATGATCGGCGGTTTTTTCAAGTTTCATTGGCCTTACCCGACGCTGATTCACGTCAAGGTTGACGATCCGAACAGCCCGCTCACTTCCATGTACCCGGCCCGTGGCTACGTGATTGTGGACGAGACGTACACCTTCGCGCAAGACTCGTTCAGCCGCAAGCGTGTTCACGTATTGACCAGCATCAATTACCAAAAAATGAGCGCGGAAGATAAGGCTAAGGAAACGCCCGCAACGCGGCGCACCGACGCCGACTACGCGCTGAGCTACATTCAGCACGTTGGCAATGGCCGTGTATTTTATGAAGGGCATGGCCACGATGAGAGCATTTACGCTTTGCGGCCATTCGTGGCGCATATGCTCGCCGGGATTCAGTACGCGCTCGGCGATCT
>DATBEG010000122.1:0-17199 GCA_036276155.1 Bryobacteraceae bacterium
GGAATTCGTCGAGAATCAAAAACCCGTCGGCCCGGTCGAACTGGAACTCGTCCGCAAAATGGCCGAGTACACCTGGCTGCACGGACGCTCCTCTCGCTTACTCAACGGCTGCTTCTATCTCGCCGAGCGCACCCCTGAGCAAATCGAAGAGGGCACGGGCGATTTGCATTTCTCGCCCGAACTCGAAAAATTCACTCGCTATCAGGCTCACTACGATCGCGCTTTCCAGCGCGCCCTCAGCGATCTGTTAAAGCTGAGAAAAGAAAGACGCTTGGAAGAAATTGGCTTTGAATCGCGAGAACGTGCTCAGCGCGTCGTTGTGCTCCGCGAAAAACGGCAATCGCAGCGCGATGAGATCCATCCCTACATGGTCATGAGCGCCAAAATGCGTGTCGAACGTCAAATGGAACGCATTCCCAGCCGGCAAAACGTCGTCGCGCCGCCCGAAAACGCCCAAATGGCCGCCTAAATCACGTCGAACAATTCAATGCTCGGAATAACCAGACTCGAAGTGCGCCGCCTTTCATGGGGCCGCCCCGCGGTCCGCGTCAAATCCCTCCGGCGACGCCTGAGAACACACCGATCATCTACGCTGAAATGATGAATCTCGCGCAATTTCGTGGGTACGGCATATTAATCGCCGCGTTGATCGTGACCACCACCGGCGCTGCGCAAACCCGGCCCGCCATCACGGGCATATCTCATATGTGTGTCTATGCGACTGATGCAAACGCGAGCGATCGCTTTTATGCGCACGATCTCGGCGGCGTCAAAGGTGCAGATCCGCAGAATCCCAACGGAGCCCGCTACTACTTCAGCCCCACACAGTTCGTCGAAGTACTTCCGCTGCCGGCCGGCCACGGCATAAGCAGGATGGCATGCGTCGCCTTCAGCACTGCGGATGCACGCACGTTGCGCGAATACTTGCGCGCTCATGATGTGCCCAACGTCGGTGAGCTCGAAACCGCCAACGACGCCAGCCGCTGGTTCACAGTTAAAGATCCGGAAGGAAATGCGGTCCAGTTCATTCAGCAGGGCCGCCTCATCACCATGCCCGCCGACGCCAAGCCCATTGGCACGCGCATCATTCACGTCGGATACCTCGTCCATAGCCGCGCCGCCGAAGACCGTTTCTATCGCGAACTCCTCGGCTTTCGCCCTTATTGGTTTGGTGCCAGAAACCCGGACCACATTGACTGGGTTTCGCAGCAGGTTCCCGATGGGCACGACTGGTTGGAGTACATGATGGTGGGCGACGGATCGGATGTGCCGCTCGATAAAGTGGACGCGAATCAACTCGGGGTGCTCAATCATTTCTCCATCGGCGTCCGCAATATGGAGGACGCAGTCACCACGCTCATTCGAGAAGACCGCATGAGTCCGAAGCACAATGGACCGCAGATGGGTCTCGATGGCAAGTGGCAGGCGAACCTGTATGATCCCGACGCTACTCGCATCGAGCTGATGGAATTCCAGCCGGTTACTAAGCCCTGCTGCTCTGCATTCACCGCTGAAAGCCCTGTCAGGTAACCTGTTCGAAAAGCGCCACAATATGACCTACCTCGCTGATCCGAACCGTTATCAAGTCGCGCAGTTTCGCCGCTGCGGCCGCTCTGGCATCGTTCTGCCGCCCATATCACTCGGCCTCTGGCAGAACTTTGGCGGCGTTGACAGTTTCGAAGTTGGCCGCGCAATGATTCGCCGCGCCTTCGACCGTGGTGTCACTCATTTTGATCTGGCGAATAACTACGGGCCGCCCTATGGCTCCGCGGAAGAGAACTTCGGCATCATTCTGAAGAAAGATTTCGCAGCCTATCGCAACGAACTGCTCATTTCTTCCAAAGCCGGTTGGGACATGTGGCCCGGTCCGTACGGTATCGGCGGCTCGCGTAAGTATCTGCTCGCGTCTCTCGACGAAAGCTTGAGCCGCATGGGCCTCGACTACGTCGACATCTTTTATTCCCATCGCCCCAGCATGGATGTTCCGCTTGAAGAGACGATGGGCGCTCTCGCGCACGCGGTCCGGCAGGGCAAGGCGCTGTACGTGGGAATTTCTTCCTATGATCCGGAGCGTACGCGGCAAGCGGCACAAATTCTGCGTAGCGAAGGCGTTCCGCTGCTCATCCATCAGCCCTCTTATTCAATGCTGAACCGTTGGGTCGAGCATGGCCTCCTCGATACGCTTGCCGAACTCGGCGTCGGGTGCATCGCTTTCTCGCCGCTCGCGCAGGGAATGCTCAGTGACAAATATCTGAAAGGTGTACCCAAGGATTCGCGTGCCGCCTCGGAAGGTTCCTTCAAGAAATCGCTCCTGAGTGAAGAAAACCTTCAGCGTGTGCGCGCGCTCAATGAGATTGCGAAGCATCGCGGGCAAACTCTTGCCCAAATGGCGATCGCCTGGGTGCTGCGCGATCAGCGAGTCACGTCGGCGCTCATCGGAGCGCGTCACGTCGAACAACTGGACAACTCGCTCGACGCGGTCAAGAAGCTCGACTTCACCCGGGACGAACTGAACGAGATCGACAAGTACGCGCAGGAAGGTCGTCTCGACCTTTGGAAGAACGCGCGCGAAGGGGCGGCGTAGGTGAGCGTGTACCACCGCCGCGCCGCCCAGTCACTAATTAGAATTAATGAGTTCAGTGACAACAGAGAGCCCCGGAATGCGTCATTTTATCGGAGGAAGTTGCACTATGCGAAAGTTTTTATGGACGGCGGTCGCAGTGAGTTGCCTGGCCGGCAGCTTGTTCGCCCAGGACTGGTATCACGAGCGTGAACAACGATTTCATAACGAACAGTGGCGTCATCATCTGTTCGCACAGGTTCGCGAAGATTTGAGTCACGTCAACAGCGCCGCCTGGGCGGCAGAGCGCGAGAAACACCGGCTGGCTCGCACCCGGCAAGAGCTCACGGACCTGCAAGTGAAGCTGGAGCAGGGCCGCTTTGATCGCGACGAGCTGAACGATGTGATCGATTCGCTTCAGAAGTCAGCCGATGATCAGCGCCTTTCGCCGCGTGATCGGGAAGTCTTGGCTGACGATCTGAACCGGCTACGCGATTACCGCGAACACCACGAGCACTGGAATCACTAAAACGAGCAGCCAGTAGGTCGAAAAACCTACTGGTTGTCCTGATACTCTTCGAGCCACGCCATCTGGACGGCTTCCAGCTTGCCTTCTGTCGACGCCATCGGGTCGTCTGTGAAGTTAGGCAACTCAGTTATCCACTTGTGTAGGTCGGTGAAGCGGATGTGCGTCGGATCGACGTCCGGATGCATTTCGTACAGGCTCAACGCAATGTCTTCGGTGTGATCCCAAGTGAGTCCCGGCATGTTGTCTACGGTCTCATTGTAGTCTTGATGGGATGGACATCCGCCGAAAACGCAGGTCTTTGTTTGTAGTTGCGACAGTTGCTCTCGCCTCTTTGGGAATGGCGATCTCGGCCCGGCAGGCTGACGACGGTGAACAAAATGCCACGTCTCTGTTGACCGCGTTTCAATGGCGCGAGGTCGGCCCACTGCGCGGCGGCCGCAGCGTCGGAGTCGCTGGTCACGCGAATCAGCCCGATACGTTTTACTTCGGCTCGGTAGGCGGCGGAGTCTGGAAGACCGAAAACGCCGGCCGAACGTGGTTCCCGATTTCCGACAAAGGCATACCGATCGGATCGATCGGTGCCATTGCGGTCGCGCCCTCGAACCCGGATGTGATCTATGTCGGTACCGGCGAGAGCGATATTCGAAGCCAGAGCTCGTATGGCATCGGCATGTTCAAATCGACCGATGCCGGAAAGACATGGACGCATATCGGGCTCGACGAAACCAGTCAGATCTCGCGCGTTGCCGTCGATCCGGCGAATGCGAACCGGGTCTACGTTGCCGCGCTTGGTCACGTCTACAACGCGAACCCGGAGCGCGGTGTCTATCGTTCGACTGATGGTGGCGCAACGTGGAAAAAGGTTTTGTTTAGTGCCGACAAGCCGAACGAAGTCGGCGCGGCCGACATAACGATCGATTCAAGGAATCCGCGCGTGCTGTACGCGTCGCTGTGGTCGACGCGGCGTCCGCCGTGGTCTGTCTACGCTCCCACCAATCTGCCCGGAGGCGGCTTGTACAAATCGACCGACGGCGGCGATACGTGGAAGAAGCTGGGCGGAGGATTGCCGGACGACGATTTCGTCGGCCGCATAGGCGTTTCCGTTTCGCCGGCCAACCCGCGCCGCGTTTGGGCGGTTGTGGATGACACGGGAACAGCCGTCGCCCGGCCCATCGGTGGCGCCGCTGCGCGGCCGAATCCAGCCCCGGGACAAGGTCGTGTTCCGCCGCGGCCCGAGGCGGAAGGTCCGGCCGGTAAAGGCGGTCTGTATCTGTCCGACGACGCCGGAGCTACCTGGAAGCTGGTGAACAAAGAGAACCGCATTTGGGGACGCGGCTGGTATTTCGGAAGCGTCACGGCCGATCCGTCTGATCTGAATCGCTTGTACGTGATCAACACGGCAACCTACATGAGTCTGGATTCCGGCCAGACGTTCGTCCCCGTGAAAGGCGCACCGGGTGGCGATGACTACCACCAGCTCTGGATCAATCCGAAAGATCACAACCGCATGGTGCTGAGCAGCGACCAGGGCACGGTAGTCAGTGTCGACGGCGCGAAGAGTTGGAGCACCTGGTACAACCAGCCGACTGCGCAGGTCTACCACGTTGCGGCCGACAATCGTTTTCCCTATTGGTTGTACGGTGCGCAGCAGGACAGCGGTGGCGTGGGCGTTGCAACATGGTCGCCGGAAGGCGTGCTGACATTCCGAAACTGGGAGCCGACATGCCTCGCTGGCGAAAGCAACACGGTTGTGCCCGACCCCAAGGACGGCCGCTTTCTCTATGGTGGCGGCAACCGTTGCGATCAGTATCTGAACACCGCTACGCCTGCCGGAGCTTTGCCTGCCGCCGACCCTGAGGATCCGAATCGCAAGACCTGGACTCTGCCGACCGTGTTCTCGCCTGCGGACGACGCTCTCTACTATTCGAATCAGTTCGTCATGCGCTCGCGCGATCGCGGCAAAACGTGGGAGAAGATCAGTCCCGACCTGTCGCGCGTGAATCCGCCCGTGCCGGCCAACCTGGATCCGGTCACGGCGAAAGATATCGATCAGCCGATGACCAGCCGCTTCGGTGTTGTCTACAGCATCAGCCCTTCGCCGTTGAAAGCGGATCTGGTTTGGGTCGGTACAGACGACGGACTCATTCACGTCACGCGCGACGACGGGAAGAACTGGGCGGATGTTACTCCCCCCGCCATGACCGCCTGGAGCAAGGTATCCCAGATCGAAGCCGGCCACTTCGATGAACAAACCGCGTATGCCTCGGTAGATAGACATCGGCTCGCTGATCGCAAGCCATACATCTATCGCACCCGCGATGGCGGCAAGAGCTGGGAGTGCCTGACACGCGGAATTCCTGAGGGCGCGTACGTGAATTCAGTCAAGGAAGATCCGGTCACAAAAGGACTTCTGTATGCGGCGACGGAGTTGCGCGTCTACGTGTCGTTCAACGATGGCGATGACTGGCAGCCTCTGCAGACCAACATGCCGGTGACCTCCGTGCGTGACATTGTGGTGCACGGCGATGATCTGGATATCGCAACCCATGGTCGTGGCTTCTGGGTGATGGATCAGATGGCGGCTCTGCGCGAAATCGCGGAGAAGGGCAGGGAAGCGATCTCCGCCAAGGCCTATCTGTTTAAGTCCGGTGAGACGTTCGCCATTATTCAGGGCGGCATGAACGGAACGCCGATACCGCACGAAGATGCGCAGCTATCGAATCCACCCGCCGGCGTTCTGGCGTATTACTGGCTCAAGTCCGCGCCATCCGGCCCCGTCAAGTTGGAACTGCTGGACAGCAACGGCGGTGTCCGCGTTTGTGCGGCGAGTGATCAGGAAGTCCGCGCTGTGGATACCGAAGCGATCAACGTCCAGGCCATTTGGGAGCAACCTGCCGCTCCTCCGTCAGCGGCAGAGGGCATGCATCGGTTTGCCTTGAACGTACCGGCAGGCCGCGGATTCGGCGGTGGCGGCTTCGGCCGCGGTGCCGCTCCTGCGGCAACGGGCGCCTGCGCCGGCGCTTCTAACACTGCTGCGGCCAGGCCCGCTCGTGGTGGCCGTGCTGCTGTGGATCGCTTGCAACCGGGCAATTACACTGTGCGCCTGACTGTCGATGGACAGACCTATACGCAGCCGGTAACCCTGAAGCCCGACCCACGCGTCGCAGGCGTATGATGTTCCAATGCCGTTCGCGCTGAGCAGTTGTAACATCGTTGGATTTGTTCCCATCGTGGACGTGGACAAGGCGCGGACCTTCTACCGCGATGTCCTCGGCCTTCGGCACCTGGGCGATGAACTGCCCTTTGCGTTGGTCTTTGAGGCAAACGGCACCATGCTCAGGCTCGGGCCTGTCAAGGAGCGCCCCAACGTTCTCGGAACGATTCTCGGCTGGAATGTGCCGGACGCGGTGGAAGCCGTGCGAGCGTTGAAGAAAGCCGGCGTGGTGTTTGAACGCTACGGCTTTGTCGAGCAGGATGACAACGACATCTGGACCACGCCTACCGGAGCGAAAGTGGCGTGGTTCAAGGATCCGGACGGCAACCTGCTCAGCATCTCGGAGCACCCGGAACGACACTAAGAAAAGGCGCCTCCGATTACTGGCCGCTAATCTCCGCTTGCGTAATGTTGAGAGTCGCGGGGAACGAAATAATGCCTGCTCCACTTACCGTGACGCTGTAGTTGCCCGGTGTTACCAAAGCCGGATTCAACGTGAAGTTCACCGTTTCCGGAACCGTGCCTGTTCCCACGCCGGTCAAGCTCCAATTCGTCGTACGGCAGTAATACACTTGGCCGGCCGAGTTGGAGAGACGTACGATCGGGTAGTTTTCGTCCATTTGCACATCGTCCCCATATGCCGAGCCGGCGTTCTGGCCGTTTAGCTGTTTGCCGGTCAACGTGAATACGCCGCCGCCGTTGTAAACAACATTATTGATAACCGGCTTAATCGCGAAGCTGGCTGATCCGTCGGGCGCGTAGACGTATAGTTGGCTCGACGAGTCGGAGAACAACAATTGGCCCGTCGGCAACACAAGCATTCGCGAAACGTAAGCGGCTCTGGAGTTGAGGGATACATCCGGAATTGCCGGAGATACCGGCGATAGCGAGTTGTTCGTTGGATTGAAATCGAACAATTGAGTGGGACGGCTGAACTCCGCGCCGACCGCAAGTGTGGCGGGGGTTGCTGTACCGGTCGCGGCCCTACTCAATGTGATCTGCGTGGCCGAATCCACACTGGAGATGCTGCCCGAGATAATGGTCGTATTTCCGCTGGTTCCTGTTACGGTCCACCCCACCTGAAAACCTGCAGTGGAAGGGATATTTGTGATAACGTTCGAGCCGGTAGTCACGTTGCCCGTGGTGGTGGAAGCTGCGGGACCGGCATCGGCAGCCAGAATGATATGGCCATTCGGAAGAATAGCCGCGGGAGCATCGTCCGCACCGAAGTTACCTGGCACAGTGCCTTGGCTATTCGTGAGACTGCCGATGATGTCGGGTCCCGCGGCCCAGGTGTTCGTCGATTCGGTGTAGAGCGCGGTGTGCTGATTAGCTCCTATCTGAAATACGCGGCCGTCTTGCAGCCGTAATGTCGGCCCGAGTTCGTAGCCGAGAGCAACGCTGCTCAGAACAGGGAGTGTTCCATTCGCGCTTCCGTCTATCGGGCTGATGCTCGACCACGTTTGCGTAGCGGGATCGTAGAGTTCAGCGTATCCGTTCCCGTTTGACTGACCGATGGTTTGGAAAAGGTCATAGGTAATGACTTTGTTGTCAGGCAGCTTTGCCCAGCCTTCTTCGTCGCTGCGGTCGTTGTAGAACTTGTTCGCGGTGAAGGTCCAATAATCGGCCGCCACGTTGTAAGTGTACGTTTGATTTGTGAATATGTTGCCCGCGAGAATATTTCCATCCGGGAGCAAGATACTCGGATCATCACCGAAACACGCAAGGGCCTGGCCCGTATAAGTCAATCTGGGAGTTCCAGTTGCGGTTGCTGCATTCGAGATCTCAATTTGCGTGTTTGAATCGATGCTGGTGATGGTCGTGCTGGTCGGAATCCCGGTACCCGTAACTGTCCAACCCACCTGCATGCGTCCTGTCGAGTAGATACCCGTCAGGGTCTGTGAGCCGGTTGTCTCTGAAGTAGTTGACGTTACAGTCCGGTTGCCGCAGTGGTTGGCAAGAGTCTCCGTCGGGTAAGGTGCTGCCGGAGACCACGCATTCGCGACCGGGTCGTAGATTTCAGCGTAGGGCGTGATGTTTGCATCCAGGTTTGGGCCGCTATACTCGCCGCCAAGTACCCACACTTTGCCGCTCTGCAGTACTTGCGCAGCGAAGTAAAGACGATCCAGACTCATGGGCGCTAAGGCAGACCAAGTGCCGTCGGTATAGTCTCCGCTGGCATCCGGTGTGAGCCTCATCCAGTTAGCGGAACTGCCGTTCTGAACCATGACTGTGCCATCTGTTAACAGAATCATGACACCACCGCCGCCCAGGGCAACGTTCGTCAGCGGCGTCCAACTTGCCGCAAGACACTTAACAGGACCGATGATGCACAAGCCGCCCAACACTAGAGCAAGCATTATCGCTCTAGCGTGCTGACGGAGCACCGTTCGCAAAGAGAAAAGGCCGAATAAAAGGCTGGCGCCAATCAGCAGAGCGCCACTGCCGGGCTCAGGCGTGGTAACTGTGACGTCGAGAGCACCCGGCGTTTCACCTGCTGGCGCGAACCACGCGTTCCCGTTATCACCGGAGATTGCCGTGTTGGATGTATCACCAGTGTTGTTCCAGTTCCAGGTAATATTATCGAGGTCGCCCGAGTCACCCAGCACCTCTACCCAGTACTCCCTTCCGGTGAACAAGTTGGGATTAGCGGAGGATATGACAAGGACAGGAGCATTATCGCTACCGGTCAGCCCGAGAGATACACCCTTATAGGTGAAGCTCTCCAAGACGGTGCCCGGTTGGCCGCCAGAATCTTGCGCCAAAGCAATAGTGAAAACGTTGGGACACGCGGTCGCGCAAGACAGTGCTAGTTGCAGGGATGTCAGCGTACCACTCAATTCGGACTGGAACTGATCGGCCTGCGCATACTCATTCCCATCGCCTATATTTCCTATTACGTTGCCGGCACTGGTGTCGTAGCTCATACCGATGCCGAAATTTGTAAACGCGGTCGCCGTAGCTGCTGTGGAGACCGAGGGGACAACCAATATTGCGCTGGCCCAGATCGCTAACGGCACGATACCTGGAACACAACACTTGGAGAGAAAACTCAATGTGCACCTCGTCTGTAGTCGGTTAACTGCTATCTCTTTGTTGGGAAAGGGATAGGCTAGTATACAGGCCCGAGAGCACGTTTCACAATGAGAAAAGGGGTGCCCTGGTATTTACCGCACCCGCTTCGGAACCGTGATTCTTATTGCTGCGCGCTAATCGATCTTCGTGCCTCTGAGTGCACCGCGGACGGCGGAGTTCATCATGTTTTCCGCCAACGTGTGAGTAGCGCGATTGAGTGCTTCGATCTTCTCGTTCAGCACGTGATGATCGCTCCCGTTGTAAACGGATTCGACGTCGCGAATGGCTGATTCAATGCTCCGGCGCTCTTCGGGCGATAGCGCAGCGTAGGCCTCGCTCTTCTTTGCCTTGGCGGTTGCAGCCAGAATGTTGTCGGCTTCCACGCGCGCCTCACGAACCTGGCGTTCCCGCATGTCTTCCTCGGCTTTATCGAAAGACTCCCGGATCATCGCTTCAACCTGATCTTCTGTCAGTCCATAGGATGGCTTTACTTCCACGGAGTGCTCCTTGCCCGTGCGCGCGTCGCGAGCCGTGACGTTGAGAATCCCGTTTGCGTCGATTAGGAATCGCACTTCAATGCGCGCGAGACCGGCGGGTAAAGGGTCTATGTCCTTGAGATCGAAACGAGCGAGGCTGCGGCAGTCTTTCACGAGTTCGCGTTCGCCCTGCAGAACGTGAATCAGAACGTTGCGTTGTCCGTCAACAGCCGTCGTGAACGACTCCGTCGCCGAAGCAGGGATGGTGGAGTTGCGGTGAATCAGCTTGGAAACGACGCCGCCCATGGTTTCAATGCCAAGCGATAGCGGCGTTACGTCGAGAAGCAGTTTGTCTTCCACGTCACCGGCCAAAATGCCCGCCTGAACGGCCGCACCAAGCGCCACAACTTCGTCGGGATTCAGTTCCGTATGCGGTTTTGCTTTGAAAAGACGTTCGACGGCAGCGCGGACCAGCGGAATGCGCGTCGATCCGCCGACCATGACTACTTCGTCGATCTGCTCCGGGGCGAGTTTCGCGTCCGCGAGGCAGGCGCGGCATGGTTCCAGCGTTCTCTCGACGATAGGCACCATCAGACGCTCGAACAATTCGCGATTTATGGCGCGCTGATAAGTATTGCCCTTGTACGCGAGTTCGATGGTTGTTTCGGGTACGAACGAAAGCTGCTCTTTCGCTTGCACGACGGCGCGGCGCAAACGCTGCACGCCTTCAGAATCGGTCGAGAGGTCAAGCTTCCATTCGTTCTCGATGTCTTCGAGTGCAATGCGAAGCAGCAAGTTGTCGATGTCGTCGCCGCCCAGATGGGTGTCACCATTCGTGGCAAGCACTTCGAAGATGCCTTCGTGCAAACGGAGAATGGAGATATCGAAGGTACCGCCGCCAAAATCGTAAACGGCGATGATACCGTCCTTGCGCTTGTCTAAACCATAGGCGAGAGAGGCGGCCGTTGGTTCATTGACAAGGCGCAGAACTTCCAGACCAGCCAGGCGTCCGGCATCTTTAGTCGCCTGCCGCTGCGCATCATTGAAATAGGCAGGAACGGTGATCACGGCCTCGGAAACTGGGACTCCCAGAGCGGCTTCGGCGTTGTCCTTAAGCTGGCGCAACACAGCAGCCGAGATCTCCGGGGGCGTGAACGTACGCTTGCCCAGCTTCAGCTTGATCACCGACTCGCTGTCTTCAGCGATCCGGAACGGAAACAGCTTGAGTTCCTGCTGAACATCCTGAACGCCGCGGCCCATCAGACGCTTGGCTGAGTAGACCGTGCGTTCGGGGCGGGTGAGCAGGAGATCGCGCGCCGGCTCGCCCGCGACCAGCTTGCTATCGTCCGTTAGCGAAACGATGCTGGGGACAATCTTCCGGCCCTCAGCATCTTCAATGATCTCGGGGCCAGTCAGACCCATGACGGCGACCAGGCTGTTTGTGGTGCCGAGGTCGATACCGACGATTTTGGAAGTGCGATTTTCGCCAAAATCGATTTGAAAAGTTCCCATGTTGTCCTTAGAGATGATTCCCTATAGCAGATCCTGGACCGGTTCGGCACTAGCGGCTGTAGGATTGAGCGCGCGGTCTACATCCCGGATCAGATTTTCGATGTAGCGGCGGCGATTCAGCACGCCGCGAATTTCATGCAATGCCTGTTTGGCGGTTTCGCTGTGCTCTTCCGAGGCGTCATATTTGCTGAACAGAGTTTCCAGCTCGCCGTCTACGCCACGGAGGAGGCCGGCGAAGTTTTCTCGTGCGGATTCGAGTTGCGGTCGCGCATCGTCGTCGCCGCCTTTGAGCTCTTCGAGCATCATGTTGAGCTCGAAAACCTCCTCGAGCAACTCCGGCGGCACATCTTTCGACCGCTGCTCGCCAATCGGAAAACCTTTTTCTTTAAGCAGGTATTCGGCACGGCGCACCGGATCACGCAAAGTGCGATAACCATCGTTGAGGATAGCCGTGGCCTCTAGAGCCTGCGCCTGTTCTTGCGCGCTCTTTCGACTAAAGCGATCGGGATGCCATTGGCGGCTCAGCTCATAGAATCGCTTTTGCAGGTCGGTTTCATCGACATTCAGCTTCCGGTCGAGCCCAAAAAAATCATAGAAATTGTTCGGCAATGTAGACATGGAAGTAGCACGCGAGTGCGCCTGACATGCAACCCGGCAGGTGTTATGCGGAGAAAGACGTTCCGCAGCCGCAACTCTTTTGTGCGTGCGGATTGTTGAACACAAAGCCGGACTGCATTAATGAATCTTTCCAATCCAAAGTCATGCCGTCGAGAAACAGCATGCTTTTTGGATCGACGAACACCTTCACGTCTTCAAATTCGAAGACCTGATCGCGCGGACGCGGCTGTGGCGCGAACTTGAATTGATAACTCAAGCCCGAGCAGCCGCCGCCCAGTACGCCTAATCGCAAACCCCCCGTCACGCTCTCGCGAGCAAATGCCTCGCGAATTTTCTGCACTGCTTTCGGCGTGACGAAGATCTGCTTAGGCGCGTCAGCAGACTTCACTTCCGGAGCGGCCTGAGACGCGCCAACCTGAGTCAACTCAGCCACGACAAACCTCAGCTAACCGCGACGGCTTCGGGCTTGCGTACCGATTGCTTCTTTTTGTAATCGCCGATGGCAGCCTTGATGGCATCTTCGGCAAGCACGGAGCAGTGGATCTTCACAGGCGGCAGCGAGAGTTCGTTCACAATATCGGTGTTCTTGATATCGAGAGCCTGATCCACGGTCTTGCCCTTCAGCCATTCGGTGGCGAGCGACGAACTGGCGATTGCGCTGCCGCAGCCGAACGTCTTAAACTTGGCATCCTCGATAACGCCCGTTGCCGGGTTCACCTTCACCTGCAGCTTCATGACGTCACCGCATTCCGGCGCGCCTACCATGCCAGTGCCCACGTCGGGGCTGCTCTTGTCGAGCGAGCCGACGTTGCGGGGGTGTTCGTAATGGTCGATAACTTTGTCAGAATAAGCCATTTTTCTTTCCCTATTTCTATTCTCTGATGAATTCTAGTGTGCTGTCCAAACTACCTTCGTGAGATCCACGCCCTCTTTTGCCATCTCATAAAGCGGCGATAGCTCGCGCAACTTTTGAACCACGTCGATAACCTTCCTGGCGACGTAATCCACTTCTTCTTCCGTATTGAAACGACCGATGCCGAAGCGAATGGACGAGTGCGCCAGGTCGTCGCCGGCGCCCAAAGCTTTCAGCACGTAGCTGGGTTCAAGCGTTGCAGAAGTACATGCCGATCCGCTCGATACCGCGATGTCGTTGATGCCCATCAGCAGGCTCTCGCCTTCAACATACGCGAAGCTGATGTTCAGATTGTGGGGGAGCCGGTGCTCCCAGGAACCGTTAATGTAGACCTCGTCGAGTTCGCTCATCAGCTTGTCCTTCAGCTTGTCGCGCAAGAACCGCAGGCGCTTCGACTCTTCGGGCATTTCCTGACGGCAAATCTCGCACGCTGCGCCTAAGCCGACTATTCCGGGCACATTCAAGGTTCCGGAACGCATGCCGCGCTCGTGACCGCCGCCATCCATTTGCGCCGTGATCTGAACGCGCGGGTTGCGGCGGCGAACATATAGCGCCCCGACGCCCTTCGGTCCGTACAGCTTATGGCCGGTCAGCGAGAGCACGTCAACGCCATCCGCCTGCACATTGACCGGAATTTTGCCGACTGCCTGGACCGCATCACTGTGGAAAAGAACGCCCTTTTCCTTCGCGATTTTTGCGATTTCCTTCATCGGCTGGACGACACCGATCTCGTTATTGGCGTACATGATCGAGATCAGGATGGTCTTGCCGGTGATGGCGTCCCGAAGCTGATCGAGATCGATCAGGCCGTTCTGCTGCACCGGCAGGTAGGTGACGCGCACGCCTTCCTTTTCCAGACGCTTACAGGTGTCGAGAACAGCCTTATGCTCTGTTGCCTGAGTGATGATGTGGTTGCCGCGCTCCGAGTACATCTCGGCGATGCCCTTCAACGCGAGATTGTTCGATTCGGTAGCGCCGCTAGTGAAAACAATTTCCTTTGGTGTCGCGCCAATCAGTTCCGCGATCTGTTTGCGCGCCTTCTCTGTTGCCTCTTCTGCTTCCCACCCGAAACTGTGATTTCGCGAGGCGGCATTGCCGAAGATTTCCGTGAAATACGGAGTCATGGCCTGGAACACGCGCGGATCCATCCGCGTGGTAGCGTGACTGTCCATGTAGATCGGTAGTTTCATACGTTTTATTTCCTTAAAGAACTTTGCTGGTTCGTGCCGCTAATACCGTGCAGAGCCACCAGCGATGGAGGCGCCAAGTCCGCCGGATCATCCATTTCCTGCAACATGTCTTGGATGCTGACGCTACTGAGCAGGCGCAGGATTCCTTCGTGAATGCGTTTCAGCGGTTTACGGACAGTGCATCGACCGGTATGGCCGCACGTGGAATGTTCGGTGAAACAGTCAGCCAAAACAATGGGCCCGTCGACCGCCCGAATCACTTCCAAAGCCGTAATCAGGCCAGGGTCACGCGCCAGGCGATAGCCGCCATTGGTCCCATATTCCGAGATGAGAAAACCCGATTTGCCCAGCTTTTGCAGCAGCTTTGAGAGCACGGGCAGCGGAATTCCGCTGACTTCCGAAACTTCCTTCGCGCTGACCGCTTCGCCCGTTTCGCGCTGCCGGAGCGCAAAATGCTTGAGAGCTATCAGGCTGTAATCGGCTTTCTTGGTCAGCTTCAGCATTGAAACGATTGGGCGGAGAGGGATCTGGGACTAAAAGTATCCTATTTATTTATAACATGTCTGGCGGGTGTTTTAACGGCTTTTATCTACAATGCAATGAGAGCCTTGCGAACATCCGTCATCTTGTTTAGACCAACCGATACTAGTGTCCTAATGTCACAAGCCGATAAGAACTTTGTGGTTCTGAGCCGACGGGGTTCGGCGTCCTAATACTTCACTCGTGATTAGACTTTTTCGGGTTTTTATACCCGCCAGCGTTCTCGCACTCCTCGTTTCAGAATGTTTGCTCATTCTGAGTTGTTTCACCCTAGCTTCCTATGTGGAAGGGGGTGACCTTCAGTTCTACCTGATAACCGAAGGGAACTGGGTCAAGGTTCTGATTGTGGTCGGCGTCATCATGGGCGGCCTGTACTTTCAGGACCTCTACACGGAGCTGCGCATTCCCTCGCGGCTGGTGCTTCTGCAGCAGGTTTGCCTCGCGGTCGGCTGCGCGCTGCTGTTCATGGCCTTTCTCGGATACGTCAAGCGTGACTATATTCTCGGCCGCTGGATGATGGTCCTAGGCAGCATCGCGACGATTATCCTGCTGCCCCTATGGCGGGTATTTTTCTGGCGCTACATCATCAGCGCTCTGCGCTCCGAGCGCGTGTTGCTGATGGGAAATTCAAGCATCCTGAGTGAGGTGATTGAGAGGCTATTTGAAAAACCGGAGTTCGGCTATGCAGTGGTCGGTTACTTGTGCGAACTGGAGCCGTGCGACTTCCCGATTCCCTGCCTGGGAAACATGGGCGATGTACAGCGCGTATGCGCCGAATACCGGCCGACCCGGATTGTGGTCGGAATGGCGGAACGCAGGAACCGTCTGCCGGTGCAGGATCTGTTGGAAATCCGATTTGCAGGGACCATCATCGAAGATGCAGCGGATACCTATGAAATGGCGATGCGACGTGTTTGCAGCCGAAAGATCCAGCCCTCGCAGCTCATCTTCAGCTCCATGCTGGGGCCGAGACCGCAAGCCATTACGATCCAGAACTTCTATTCTTTTCTGCTTGGCTTTATCGGCTTGATTGTTGCCTCGCCGCTGATGCTGTTGACCGCCTTGCTGGTGCGATTTTCTTCCAAAGGTCCGATCCTCTATCGCCAGCAGCGCGTGGGTCTGAATGCCGAGATCTTCACGCTGTACAAATTTCGATCCATGTACGCCGATGCAGAAGCGCGTACGGGCGCCGTCTGGGCAAAGGTGGACGACCCACGCGTGACGCCGATCGGTAAATGGCTGCGCCGGCTACGCCTGGACGAATTGCCGCAGTTATGGAACGTTGTGAGCGGCGAGATGGCAATTGTAGGGCCTCGTCCGGAACGGCCGGAATTTGTCGATCTGCTCACCCAGCAAATTCCTTATTATCGTCAGCGCCTGGCTGTGAAGCCGGGAATCACAGGCTGGGCACAGATCAACCACAAGTATGGAGACACGGCGCTCGACGCCATGATCAAGTTGGAGTACGATTTGTACTACATCAAGCACGTGTCGCCAATGCTTGATTTCTATATCATTTTCCACACTCTAAAAGTGATGTTGCTGAGCCGTGGAGCGCAGTAGCGGCAGGTGGTAACCTAATCCCCGTGCAGCGCCTGCTCGATGCTCTGTTCGACGAACGCTCGAAAATTCCTCTCGACGTTGCGGCTCTCGAAATGGCCAGCATCGAATTCCCGGGCCTGGAGATCGAACCGAGCCTCAACCGGCTGGATAGTTACGCGGAACAGATCGGCTGCCAGATTAAGGGCAGCGTTTCGGGGTTGGATTACATCCGGACGGCGAACGAGTATTTGTTCGACGTTTTGCAGTTCCGCGGCAATGAAGATCAGTACTACGATCCGCGAAATAGCTGTCTGAATTCAGTTCTGATGCGGCGGCTGGGTATTCCTATTACGTTGTCCGTGGTCTACATCGAAGTTGCTCGAAGACTGAATCGAACCGTGTACGGGGTCGGATTACCGGGGCATTTCGTGGTTGCTTATGAGGACGCGGATGCGCGCTACTGGGTGGATCCGTTCCACAACGGGCAAATTCTGAGCTTTGAAGACTGCAGCGCACTAGCTCTGCAAACGGCCGGAGTCAATTTGCGCGCAAATCCGGCGGTGCTGGCGCCGGTGAACAATCGCCAGATTCTGGTGCGCATGTTAAGTAATTTGAAGGCGATCTACCTGCGTGGCGAAGCATTCGAGAAAGCCCGACAGGTGCTGGATCTGCTTATTCACGCAACGCCCGAGTACGCGGAGGAGTACCGGCATCGCGGCATCGTCCACATGAAGCAGCAGAACCACCGGGCGGCAAAGCAGGATTTCGAAACGTACCTGCGCCTGGAGCCCGCCGCACCGGAGCGCGACCAGGTGGAGAAGCAGTTAGTGCTGATCCGGCGGTGGCACGCGGGTTTGAACTAACTCGCGCGATCCAGCTCTCTTACTCGCGTCGCGATTTTGCGCAGGTCTTTCAGGAAAAGCTCGTATTCCTCATCAAACCGTTCCGGCATTCGCAGGATGGCGGAGGGGTGAACGGTCGCGACCAGTTCCTTGGCCCAGCGATGGGGGAAGAATTTGCCGCGATCGGC
>DATBEG010000123.1:0-8928 GCA_036276155.1 Bryobacteraceae bacterium
GCAGTCGCTGGCGAATTTCCCGGTCGCAATCGTCGATCAGCTTCTGGTAGCTGCGATAGGCCGCCAGTGATTGCCGTAGCGTGAACAGATGCTCAGGCCGGTAGTCGCCTACCAGCGACTTGGCGATCACTTCCTCGCTGGGCCGCGTTCAATCCACCAATGGGGCGGACCCCTCCAGCATGCGCGGTCGGCCCTCATACTTACGTCGGACGCGCGCCAAGCCCCTTTTGCTGCGTCGCCGTCACCGCCACCTTGTTGCTGAAAATGACCTTGCTGCCCCACTCCGCCTCGAACACCGGTGCCGGATCATGCCCCGGGGTCCGCCCCGCTAGCGTCGACGTTAAGCACATCCCATACGCCGGATCGAACGCCCCGTGCGCATCATGTGTCGCCGCATCGATCGCCAACGCCAGATTCCGCCGCTTCTTCATGAAGGTCGGATCTGCCGTCGGATCTCCCACCACTGTCTTGGCGTACGAAATCGCATCCGCCAACGACGAACCCGCATCCGCCACCGACCCCGCCCACTCCGTGATGTCGAACCAATCCACCCGCTCGGCGCCCTGGAGAGAATTGTTGTTGAATTCCATCTCGTCCCACCCGTGCGGATCCATCAGAACCTGGATCCTCCTCGCCAGATCCGTCGGATCCTGCGGGTCGAGCAGCTTCACCAGTGCCGTCTTCCCGACTGGCCACAATTGCTCGCGCTTCCACGGCGTCATCTTCACCGGATCGGAGAAGAACAACCGCATCACATCGTCATTGCCGTAGCTGCACGACGCCGCAAACCGCGCATGCCGCACGTTCGGTCCGGTCGCTGGAATCGCCGTCTTCACGGACTTTGGCATCACGCCGAGAATGATGCCTGGGTTTAATTGCTTCAGCGCCGCCCGGTGGTCCATCGTGTTTTTGTAAATTAAAACGTCCTGCTGAGCCGTAAGCGTTAGCCCGAATCCCGCTCCCGCACCCAGTGCTTGATACGCCGCCGTCGCGACGAACGATTCATACAACACCACTCGCAAAATATCCGCAGCTGCCACGAGCGGCATCGACCCAGTCGTGGTCCGCGAGGCGGTCGCCTTGTCCGTGATCACCACTGACCCGTTCTCCGCGTTCTTCACCACCCGCATGTTCAGCACAAAAACGCCGACCGAACGGTAGTTGTACAGCCCCAGCAGGTTCACGTTCAGCGAGTACTTCTTCTCGATCGTGTCGATTACCACGTCCCGCAGCTTCCGGACGTTTCCCTGTCCGTCAAGCGCGGCCAACTGCGTCCAGTCCCCGCTCAGCGCGGCTGCCACCGCGTCCGTGGGTTGCCCCGCCATCGTTCGCCACCGTATTGACCTCATACACCAGTGCCGCCTCATCTGACTCCGACGCCGAACAGGCCGCGTTGAGCGAAATCGCTAGGCTCTGGTCGATACTGTCGTTCAACACCTTCTGGAACTTCGCCACATCGTCCTTCGACAACTTTGTCAAATCCGCCTGGTCCGACATCGCCTTGAAGAACGCCGTGATCAGGTCCGTATTGCCGGCCTTCGCGCCCAATCCCGCCGACGCCGTAAACGAGGCCGACAGCGTTGTCCCGTTCTTTTTGTAAATCCCCCGCCGGATGGCATTTGCTCCGCTCCGCCGGAATCGCACCCCGAAAGCACCCGACATCGCCACCGAACCGGCCACACTCACCGTCGCAGCCGGCGCCACGGAAAGGCTCGCATTGAACGGCAGATTCGCGTCTGCCAGACTCATCTGGTTGATCGACGTCGGCAGCATCCACGAGCCGCCGACTGTGAATGACCCCGTCACATCGGACGTATAAATCACCCCGGCCGGAATCTTCATCACCTGTGCCGTCATGGCCATAACGCTGTACGCGCTCAGCGCGGCCGACAGCGCATCGCCCAGCTTCTCGTTCGGCGCGACCGCGTCCGGAACCAGTTGATAAGTGGCAAACGCTGAAGTGGTGTTCGCCTCGAAACTCACTCCGAACCCGTGCGCCAGCGGCACCGACACCTTCGCGTCGAGCAACGTGTCAAACTCCACGCCCACCCAACAGTCGTTGCCCAGGATGTCCACCGGGTCGTAATCGTCCTTGCCGAACAGCGGCGTATCAGAGGCCCGCGCCACGCTGATTGTCGCGTTGACGCCCGCCTTGAAGTCGACAGTGTTCTTGTCGAATGGAATCGTCGGCGTTTCGAAAGTCGCCGCCAACGTCACATCATTGAACGTCTTGTCCGTTACCGGCTTGCCGAGCGCTGCCAGGAAAGCCTTGGCGCTCTGCATGTCATTCAGCTTCTGGCCCGCCAGCAGACTGTCGTCAGTGATGTCAATCTGCTCGCTGGCTGTGATATCTCCAATTGTGAGTTTCGCCATAGAAAGTTCTCTCCGGGACGGACGCATAGCCGCCCCCCTGTATCCTATAGCGAATCTCAACTGAGCTTCGTGACATTTTCTCGTAATTCTCCAAAATCAAGAAATCTTTGCTGTTTCGCGTTTGCCCGCTCTCCGTTTTCGGGTCCTACGAAAAAGAGCTAACGAAAACGCTTCCAGCGGAATGGAGTTTTCAGCTCTGCAAATCCGAAAAGCCGGCACTCGAAGCACTCCTTCAGCTATAGGGACAGCGTTCCCTCCCCAACTCCTCCCGCTCGCGCGAGCCAGGAAGCAGCTTGGAAGAACTCCGGACCGTTATAAACATCTGGAACAGACGACTTTGAGATACACCCTGACAAGAGCAAACCAGTCAAGCTTCTGTCACAATTGAGATCGGAGTACGCTCTCTCAGCTCGTGTTCTCAAGTTAAAGGACGCTTCTGACAAACCCACTCCTTACATCGTATGCGCGGGGCACACAGTAGACGGAACGGAACTGCTGTGGCTTTTCGTTATCTGGCCGAAAACTGGCGATCTGGCTGGAACGCAAGCATAAGCCGGACAGAAGCCACATGGCTCTGCTTCTTGGACATCCTAAAGATGATCCATACTCGAAGATGATCCATACTCGACGAAAAGGTGGCGTACTTCAGAACAGTTAGGCGTCGTCGATTCCTCTCGTTCATATCCCATAGCACGTTGTGGTCCTCGTCGGTTCGTTGGCAGACGGTCAGGCCCCGATTGCCCGGATCGTCAATGCAAAGATCGAATGGCGGTCCACAAGGTCGGCATCGCGGACCAAAGACAAACAGGCCCAGCAGCAAAGTAAGTTAACGGACATTCAATCGTTTGCCCTCAAATAGCGAGCCAGCTCCTGCTTATCCGGTTGTTTCAGTAACCCCCAATAGGTAGTGGTTAACGCTCGGCGGGCGGTTCACCCATGTCGGATGCGCCCCGTATCTCCTCATATTTAGTAGGTTTCCGCCCAGTTCCAAGTCCGAGCAGCGTTTGGAACGCCGCCATCGGTGTTTTTCGCCGATTGTGACGAAATACGAATTCGTCCAGGTAAACCGGAGTTGATCGCGGCTGACACCGTGATAAGTTCCGAGCAGCCACTGCTGGAGATTCCCAATGGCCCGATCCGCCAGAGGCACCACGGATTTTGCACCTTTTCGCAAGTTCGTTCGCGGCGGCTGGTTGCGAGGCATGTGCTGGAAACCGGCCTCTTTCAACCCAGTGAAGCTTTTCAGTCCGTCGGTGTATACGGTGGAACCTGGCGCCACGTTGTCCTTAAGAAAGGCCAACAAAGTCTCGCTTCTGAAGTCCGGGATCACGGCCATGCGCACGCGCCCAGTGGTGCTACGCCCCCGCTTCTCTACGGCAACCAGAACTAGCGCCTCTTTCCGCCCCTTGAGTTGGCGGCTCCCCCGCAAGCCGGCTTGGGTACCACCAACCCAAGGTTTCGTCCACTTCTACTTCGCCCCGCAGCGGTTCCCGTTTAAGATTGATCATGGCCCGCCGGAACTTGTGCAGCATCATCCAGGCCGTCTCGTAACGGGCCAGCGCCAGTTGGCGCTGCAGAAGTAAGGCGGAGAGCCCGCGCTTATCGGTGGTCATCAGGTACGCGGCCCAGAACCAAACCGTCAGCGGCGTTTTCGTGTTGTGCAAAATCGTCCCGGACGTCAGAGACGCCTGGTACCGACAGCCTGCACACTGCCATCGGCTGAGGTTCGCCAATTCATAAGCGCGCCGATTCCCACATCTTGGACACACGAAACCTCCGGCCAGCGGCAGGCGGCCAGATACTGTCGGCAGGCCGCTTCGCTGGCAAACTTCGATTGAAACTCCCGCAGCGTCTTTGGAAAATCAGGCCGAGGCACCCACTAATACTACCTGTTGGGGGTTACTGAAACAACCGGATAAGCAGAAGCCAGCTAGAGGGAACGGTTCTCCGCTAGCCCAAGGTATGACTCGTGCAAAAAGGCGCTTCTACGACGATGAGCATGACCTTTTGCGACGCTGGAATGAGGTGGCCGCGCGGTGCTATCCGAATACTTGTTTTTTGGACGCCGGAAATGTCGTAACCAGCTTACCTTGAAAATCAGCGACGATGACAAGGAAAACCTGCTCAGGTTCTTCGCCAACCGGCTCTTGAAATTCCCGGATGATCAACAGGCAGGGCGTACCCGTCGCTTCAGCGTAGCCGTCGCGCAACCGCGAGAGCCGAACCAAACTTGGCCCCGATGCAGCTTGCTTTACATATTTCTTCAATGTGTCAGCATCTCGAAATTTCTTCCGAAAAATATTGTGTCGGCTCTTATCGGGTATCGGCCGGAAGTGGCTTGAGATGTGTTCTAACGCGGCTTCCCATTCACCACTGCGACCTTTCGCCGTTAGTAGGCCGCAGATGCGACTGGGAGTTTTCTCTTTTAATATGCCGGCCAATTTCGTTCCGATGATTCCCACTATTTGGCGCTCCATTTCGGCATCAGCGGAAGGTAGTACCGGCATGCTAAATTTCCCCAGGGCCGCAAAGGCTTGGGCACAATAGTACCACCTCATTTGTCGCGTGCTCTCGCAGCCGAGACTTCAAACTAAGGAGCTCCAATTGAGTCGACTTCTACTCATCACCGGCGGACACTTAGTCCCTCCGCATGGAAGCTCTCTAAGAACATGTTCACGGTCCCGAAGTCGGCTTGTGGGACCAAGCGATGAATTTCAGTGACGCGCAGGGTTCGCTTGTGACAGAATGCCTCAACCGATACCAAATGCCTGCCCTCGTACATCCCGAAAGGTGGGGCCACTTGCGGTCCCGCTATGAAGTACTTAAGCCGCGGAAATTACTTGCGCTCGATGGTGGCGGGATTCGTGGTCTCATTTCTCTTGGAATTCTCAAACGCTTGGAAGAGTCCCTCGCCGCACAAAGCGGCCACGCCAGCGCTTTCCGCCTCTGCGATTTCTTCGACTACATCGCCGGAACCAGCACTGGTGCCATCATTGCCGCCGGTCTCGCCCGCGGCATGTCAGTCGGTGATTTGATGGACTTCTACAAAGAATCCGGCCGCGACATGTTCGAGAAATCGCGGCTCGATAAGCGCATCGTCAGCTTCTATACCGCCGATCCGCTGTGCAAACAATTGCAGCGAGTCTTCAACGCTAACGAAGACGGCACCTACGATCCCAACGCTCCTGACAAGGATCTCTCGCCCGACAATCTCCGCTGCCTGCTGCTCGTGGTGACGCGAAACGTCACCACCGACTCACCCTGGCCCATTTCTTCCAATCCAGACGCACGCTACAACGACCCAAACCGTCGCGATTGCAACCTACGGATCCCTCTGTGGCAGCTCGTGCGCGCCAGCACCGCAGCTCCCATCTACTTTCCGCTCGAAATTCTCAAATGGGATACTACCGATGCTCTGAAGACGTTCACGTTCGTTGACGGCGGCATGACTCCCTACAACGACCCGGCTTTCCTGCTCTACCGTATGGCCACGCATCCGCTCTACCGCCTGGAATGGCAGGCGGGGGAGAAGAATCTGCTGGTCATCTCTGTTGGAACCGGAATGGCTGACGACCCCAGCTTCAACACGAACATAAATATCGCAGCCAATCTTGCCGGTCTCCCTAGTGCGCTCATGCGCGGTATTCAAATCGAACAGGACATCAACTGCCGCACAGTCGGGCGCTGTACCTACGGGGATTTCATTGACCGCGAACTTCACGACCTCACCTGCCGCGAATCTGGAATTGACGTCTCAGTCAACGACTGGCGGGAAGCGCCGCACATCCCACTCGAACGCGACCTCGGTCGCGCGTTTCTCTATGCCCGCTACAACGCTGATCTTTCCGCCGAGGGTCTCGACGCCCTCGGTTGTGGCAAAATGATCCCCGACAAAGTGCAAAAGCTCGATGCCGTCGAGCAAATCGACAACTTAGTCCAGATCGGCCTCAGCGCCGGCAAGAAGATCAAGCTCGAACATTTTGGTTCATTCGCAGAAAGGGCAGCCACCGCATGAGAGCCTTCATCATCCGCCCCTTCGGTACTCGTAAAGGCGTCGATTTCAACTCCGTTGAGGACAAGCTCGTCGGGCCCGCGCTGCAGAATATCGGCGCCGAAGGCAGAACTACCGGCGAAATCCTCGAATCCGGCAATATCCGCATCGACATGTTTCAGCAGCTCCTCGTCGCCGATCTCGTCATCGCTGACATCACCACCAACAATCCGAACGCGTTCTACGAACTCGGCATCCGCCATGCGCTCCAGGAGAAGCGGACCTTTCTCATCCGAGCGAAGCTTCCGCCAGCACAGACCCTTTCGGAAGCCAAGGAAGCCGACGTCCCCTTCGACCTCAAGACTGATCGCTACTTCGAATACGATCCTGCCGATCCCGCCTCCGCACTCGACGAGCTGACCGAAGCCCTGCGCGTCACTGCCGCGAGCGATCGTCAGGATAGCCCAGTCTTCCTCTCTCTCCCGAATCTGAGGGCTCAGCCTCGTGAGCGCTTCATCCCCGTCCCGCTCAGCTTCGGCGAAGATGTACAGCGAGCTGAACAGGATAAGGATGCGCGGAAGCTGACTCTGCTCGGGCTCGAAGCGCGCGGCTTCCCTTGGGAATCCACTGGACTCCGCGTCGTCGGTCGCGCTCTGCTTCTCATCAAACGTTACGGTGCGGCCAAGACTGCCTGGGAGAGCCTGCGCAAACTCGACGACTACGACCTCGAAGCGAACACCGCGCTCGCCAACATATATCAACGCCTCGAGGACCTCACGAGCTCCGATCAGGCGCTCGAGCGCGCGCTGAAAGTCGCCGCCGCACCAGCTGACATCTCCGAAATCCACGGCCAGCTCGGACGCAATAAGAAGGATCGATGGACACGCTCCTGGCGCGATGCGGCCACTCCCGAAGATAAGGCACGAAAAGCACTCGACTCGCCGCTGCTCATGGAAGCTTATGAGCAGTACCTCGCGGCGTACCGACAGGATCTTGATTCCTACTATCCCGGCCTAAACGCGCTCTTCCTTGCTGTCATCATTCTCGACCTCGCGGGCAAATACCCGGATATATGGAACAATCAATTCGCCAAAGATGCCGAAGCCAGGAACAAGCTCGACGAGATGGCAGAAAAGCGCGGCCAGATAGCGCAAGCGCTCCTGCTTCGTTTCGATAACGCCGATGTACCCCCGCCCGCCGGCGTCAACCAGGATCAATGGCTCCTCAGCAGCGCCGGAGATCTTAATCTGCTTACGCAGACGACCCCACGTCACGCGATCTATTTCTATAAGAAAGCTGCGGCCGTGGGCGGCGATTTCGTACTCGACTCCGCACGCAAGCAGCTCATGCTGCTGACACAGATCGGCGTCCTCAAAGACCAAATTGAGAAAGCGCTCGAAGTGTTCCCGCCTGAATCCGTGCCCGCCTCTAACGAGCGCATCGATCGCGTCTTGCTATTCACCGGGCACCGTATCGATGCTGCCAATCGCCCAAAGCCGCGCTTCCCCGCCGCTATGGAAAGCGTTGCGCGCGAAGCTATCCGTTCGACCATCGCCCAGGAAAAAGAAATCACGACCGGCTCGCTCATTGGCATTGCGGGCGGCGCAAACGGCGGCGACATCTTATTCCTTGAAGCCTGCGAGGATTTAGGCATACAGACGAAAATGCTGCTCGCTCTGCCCGAAAATCAATTCGTTCAGGCTAGCGTCGACAACGAAGACAAGAGATGGCTGCGCCGTTTTCACGCGCAACTGGAAAAGCACCCGGACGTCCCCGTACTCGCCGAGTCTCCGGAACTGCCCAAATGGTTGCAGTTCAAACGCGGCTATGATATTTGGCAGCGCAACAATCTTTGGCTTCTCAGCGAGGCGCTGTGTCTCGCGCCAAGAAATTCAACCGTGATCGCTCTTTGGGATGGAGAGCTTGGCGACGGCCCCGGCGGTACCGAACATATGGTCGGGTTGGCCAAAGAGCGTGGTGCGCGTGTCATTCACCTGGACACTAATAAGCTATTCGGAGTGACCTAAGCCGATGTCGCACTCTGCTCGGCTTCCTCGAAGCCAACTTATGTCTCGTCTTGATTGGCATCACTTCTGGATGGCCCGTTTTCATCATCAGTACAGCTGGTCGGAAGCAAGCTTAATTGAAGCCTCAAGTAAGCGCCACTCGCTTCCAATGGATCGTGGTAGAACGACAGTCCGTCCAAGCCTTGTAGGCGAACGTCCGATGATCGCGGGTGTACCCACAAAAATTTAATTTTGATGACCGACCCAGAGGAGAGAAATGACCGGTAAATTCATCAGCTCAAGTGAGGTTAAACGAGAACAATCCAGGTGGGGATCACTGGCGTGGTTCAGCAGTCCGGCGGCTTCAAACTCGAAGGACCTGGTGGTCCTTGAAGTGCGCCTCAGCCCAGCAGGCGCACACAACTTCCACAAGCATCCCAACCAGGAGGAGGTGATCTACGTCATCGAAGGAGAGATCGAGCAGTGGGTTGATCATGAAAAGCGAATACTCCGGCCGGGCGATTCCGCTTTCATCGGTGCCGATGTCGTGCATGCCTC
>DATBEG010000124.1:0-20611 GCA_036276155.1 Bryobacteraceae bacterium
GGGCAGGCATTGTTCCAACAAAACTGCGCTTTCTGCCATGGAAAGGACGCCGGCGGCGGTGAGACCGGCCCCGACTTGACCGGTTCGGCTTTGGTTGCGAGCGATGTACACGGCAATAACATCAGCGAGGTGGTTAGGCACGGGCGGCCCGAGAAAGGTATGCCCGCATTTCAACTCCCTGACCCGGATATGACCGCAATCGTGGCATTCATTCATATGCGACGCGATTACGAGGAGGCGCATCCTGGGGGGCGGCGAAGAGTAGAGGTGGCAGATCTGCAGACCGGGAATGTCGCGCTCGGAAAGCAATATTTCGACGGCGCGGGAAAATGCGTGTCTTGTCACTCACCGTCGGGCGACTTGAAGGGAGTGAGTCGCCGCCTGGTCGGCCTCAAGCTCGAAGAAGCGTTGCTCTTCCCGAGCAATGCCAAGGCGAAAGTAACGGTGACCCTGCCCTCCGGGAAGACTTTGACAGGAGATCTGAAGTATCGCGATGAGTTTGCAATTGGAATGGTGGATCAGGATGGCTGGTACCATTCGTGGCCGGTGAGCGCGATCAAGTACAAAATCGATGATCCTGTGCAGGCGCATGCGGAACTGCTGGGCAAGTACACCGACGACGATGTACATAACCTGATGGCGTACTTGCAGACATTGAAGTAATGACGATAACCATGAGACGAGCCACTCTGAAACTGACATTGCTGGGCGCGGCGATAAGCGGGGTTGCCGGTGCGCAAGCCCTGACGCCGGATATGTTGCTCAATCCGCCGGCCGATAGCTGGCCCGGATATCACGGCGACTACTCAGGGCGACGGCATAGCCATTTAGCACAGATCACCCCGCTGAATGTCGAGCAACTGCAACTCGCATGGGTCTTCCAGACGAATCAGCCGGCGAACCTGAAGTGCTCACCGCTGATGGTGAACGGCATCCTTTACTTCACGGTTCCGGATAACGTGTGGGCGGTGGATGCGCGTACGGGGCATCAGCTTTGGCATTATCAGTACCCGCCGAACCCGGGATTGCATATCGGACACCGAGGCGTGGCCATGTACGGCGATTGGCTCTACTTTCTTACTCCAGATGCGCACCTGATCTCGCTGAATGCCAAAGACGGTTCGGTGCGCTGGAACAAAGTGGTAGCTGATGTCCAAAAGGGCTACTGGACGACGATGGCGCCGCTTGTCGTAAAGAACCATGTCATTGTTGGCGTTTCCGGCGATTCGGACAACATTCAAGGATATCTGCGCTCCATTGATCCGGAAACGGGCGACACGCAGTGGCAGTGGGACAGCACGCCTCCGCCGAATACGCCTGGCAAAACGACCGGCGGTATGACCTGGATGACCGGGACATATGATCCGCAGTTGAATCTGCTCTATTGGGGAACTGGCAATCCGACACCGGTGCTGCAGGGCGGTCCGCGACCCGGCGACAACCTGTACGCGTGCGCGATTGTGGCCTTGAATCCGGATACCGGGAGGCTTGAATGGGCGTTTTCGGCCTCGCCGCACGACACGCATGATTGGGATGCGGTAGAAACTCCGGTCCTGGTGGATGCTGATTTTCACGGCACGCCACGCAAGATGTTGATGCAAACGTCACGCAACGGCTATTTCTTTGTCCTCGACAGGACGAATGGAAAGTCACTGCTTACGACGACGTATGGACCTGTGAATTGGTCGTTAGGCTTAGACAAAGACGGGCGTCCGATTCCGAATCCGCAAAAGGATCCGGCTCGGGACGGACGGCTTCTCGCACCGGATGAGGGCGGATTGACTAATTTCCGTTCGCCCAGCTTCGATCCCAAGAGCGGGCTGTTCATCGTGGACGCACACCCGAGCTACGGCATTTACTTCACGAAGCCTGCGGATGGCGATTACGGCTGGGCGGGCGCCGATTACGGTGTCTGGAGCAAAGGCGTGCTGGAGGCGATTGACTATCAGACGGGCAAGCTTCGCTGGTCGCATGAACTCGGCCCGCACGGGTCAGGCGCAGGCGTGCTAACCACAGACTCCGGACTGGCGTTCACTGGCGATGCCGAGGGCAACGTGCTCGCGGTTGACACAGCGGAGGGCAAGACCCTTTGGCATGCGGGCGCCGGTTGGGGGATGGCCAGTTCTCCAATTACCTACGAACTGGATGGCCGGCAATATGTAGTAACCAGCAGTGGCAGCCTTCTTTTTGCGTGGGCGTTGCCGCGCAGCGTGGTTGAAAAAACGACGACGGCCCGTTTGCGATAGCCATCGCGGACTAACACCTATATACGACGTGCCGCGCTCGCAACATAAGTTGCGTTACATAACCAGGATAGCTGGGCGGGTCGCTATGATACGTAGTTTCCAGACTCAACGTCTTTTAAATGTATGAGAAAATTACCGGCGGTCTTCGCGATCTTAGCAGCATGTTTATGGTGCAATGCCTACGCCCAGCATGGGGGCGAACACGGCGGTAACGAGCATGGCGGCGGTCATGCGGAAGTAGGTGGCGGCCACGTACCGGCCCATGGCCCGGCGGCACATGGAGGCGGGGCTCCTGGGGCGCGCGGAGCCGCACCCGGCGGGGCTCCTGCGGAGCGCGGAATGGCACACGGCGGGGCTCCTGCGGAGCGCGGAGTCGCACCCGGCGGGGGTGGCCGTGAGAACTTTCGGGATCAGCCAGGCCATCCGAATGCCCCTCACGTTGACGCCAGAACTGATAACTGGGTAGGCCATGCGGCTCCGAACGATCAGCGTTTCCACCTCGATCATCCGTTTGCACACGGACGTTTCAATGGCGGCTTCGGTCCCGGACACGTTTGGCGTCTCGCCGGCGGCGGTCCGAGCAGATTCTGGTTTAACGGCTGGTACTGGAGCGTGGCGCCTTGGGAGTTTGGATACGTGAGTGACTGGGATTGGGGCGCGGACCCGATCGTGATTTACGACGACCCTGATCATCCCGGCTGGTATATCGCTTACAACAGTCGTCTCGGCACCTACGTTGAAGTGCAGTATCTCGGCTAAAGGTAAGAGATTTCAGGCTTGCATTTTGACGACGACCAGAGTCATGTCGTCGTGCTGAGGAGCGCCATCCACAAAATGGTCTGCGTCCGACATAAGCCGCGGAATCATTTCCGAGGCAGGCCTGTCGACGTGCGCAGTCGCAGCGGGTACGCATAGGAGGAGTGTCTCCTATGATAGTTGGGCGACAGTGGACTTATACGATCCGCTGCCGCTGCTAAGACCCGAACGAAAGGATGTTAGTGAGCTCCGACGGGCGACTTCGTGGAAGCCGACCCACCGGTCGCGCCAGGAGCTGGGGACTTGGGGGTTCCGGGAGCTGCTGGACCTGCGGGGCCACCATTGGAACTCGTCTTGTCGTATAGCGAAACAATATCCTGCGTGATATCGATGCCGCTCGAAGCGTACAGGACGGGCGTATTCGGATTACTGACATCGAGGATCATCGTGTAGCCGTTGTCCTTGGCATACTTCTCAATGACCACCATCATGCGCTGGCCAAGTCCCTGCAACACTTTCTGCTGCTCGCTTTGCAGTTCTTCCTGGGCGTCTTGCATGTCGCGCTCGAGGCGCTTCTTCTTCTCGTCGATTTCGCGCGCAAGCTGGTTGCGCTTGTCATCGGCCATCAGATTGCCACCCTTGCTGTATTGGTCCTGCAACTGAGAGAGTTCGTTCTGACGGGTGTCAAATTCTTTCTTCTTCGGGACGAACTTGGTATCCAGCTCCTGCGATGCCTTCTGGCCGTCTTTTGTGCCGACGATCGCTCCCTGAATACTGATCACGCCGACTTTGGTCGTCCCCTGCTGCGCGAATGCGCCAGCAGCCATGAAAAACACAGCCGCAACGGGCGCAATGATACTGCTTCTAACCATCTACTTCCTTATTCCTTCCGTGGATCTTTCTATTATCGTCACAAACTGTCTCGCTTGGCTACCCCGCAGACCGGCGTCAATTAGAACGTGCGGCCGATGGAAAACCGGAATATTGACCTACGCTCGTCGTAGGGAATAGCCTGGCCAAATGCCGCCAAGGCGCTCTGATATGTTGCCTCGTTGGGGAAGAATGATCGGTCGGCAACCACAGGTGGTTGGAGATTCGTGTTGACGTAACTCAGATTATACGCCCAATAAAGCCGGAACGGCGCATTGACCACGGGCATTAGTACCTGTAGTTCCAGACCGATGGAAACGCGAGGTTTCTGAGTTCCTGGCGCCAGGACAGCACGTGCATTGAAGTCGGCCTGCGGGAAAAGAGCATTCAGTTGGGTGACGCGCTGCGGGTTCAAACCGAGCTGGCTAGGCAGCGTGAGGCGATCGATTCCGGCATCCACGAAAGGCGCCAGTGTAACGGGACCGACGATCGGAATTCGGTACTCGTAATTGAACACGGTGGCTGTATCGCCGCCCGGCAGGATGAGCTGATAAACGGGAATTGTTTGCGTCACTGGTACGAAGCTGCGAGATCCGTCAGCATTAATGACGGGCTGCTGTTTGGGCGAACCATCGTTGTTTAGAACGTTGACGGTGGTTTCCGTCGGGATGAATGCAATTGGGCTGATGGTCAGAATATCGAAGCCACGGATGTCATCTTCACCGCCCATGTAATAGCGGCTGTACGGAGGCGCCACCTTGCCGCCGTATCCAGCAATAAACCGGGCGTTGAGGTGGAACCCCATAACGTTGCTCTTGAAGAGGCCGCGACGGAAGTACGCCATATCGAGTGCCGGTTGAACCGTGTTCACGTTGCCGCCGAGGACACTACCCGAAAATCCGGCGGTCGCGCTAATACGCAAACCATGCGTCGGAATAATAGGATGATTGACGGTGTTGTATGAATACGTCGGCGTGATGGTGCTGGTGCGAATGCCGTTTAGAGAATTGCAACCCGTTGTGCTTGATGTGCCGGTGCTGATCGCGCACGTGCCGCTGAGCGAGTTCGGTCCTCCGACACCTTCGAAATCCAGGTAATCGAAATAGTTACTTGCCGCGGTGGTTAACGGCTTTAATGTCTGGATGCTGTAGCCGTAGCTGAGTCCGACGCGCGCAAACGTGCGGCGCAGCGCGTAACTGGCGAAGGCGGTGAAACCACGACCATCGGTGACGTAGTTCAACAGGTTGCAATTCGGGTTGCTGCTGGCGCAGCCATACGAACCCAATGCGTTGTAGTACGAGATCAGATTCTGTCCGGCAAGGATGGACGCCTGTTGCCCCTGGTTGTAGCTATAACGCTGATAGAACACCGTGAAACCAGCCTGGATAGGTTTATCGAAAACATAAGGCTCAGTAAAGCCGAAGGTAATGTTGTCCAGCAACGTTCCGATTTGCGCGCCCAGGCTGAGGGTTTCGCCTAAACCAAGGAAGTTGTTCGTCGAATACGAAAACCCGATGAAGCTGCCCGAAATTCCCGAAACACCGCCGTTGAGCTGAATGGAATTCTTACCGCGCTCATGCAGCTTGAGAAGAAGGTCAACCGTGTTCGTCTTCGTGTCGCGCGTGATCGTCCATGCGTCTTCGGGCTTCAACGGATCGAAATAGCCAAGCTGATTTAGACGCAGGATACTGGCATCCAGCAACTGCTGGCTGTAAAGGTCGCCTTCGTTAACTTGCAATTCCCGGCGGATAACACGATCTCGCGTCGTGTTGTTGCCTTGAAAATCGATGCGGCGCACAAAGAACTGATGTCCTTCATCGACATCGACTGTGAGATCGACCTGATCCTTTCCAGGCACCACCTCGGGGTCGGGCGACGGAACGAAATCGATATACCCGAAGTTGCCATACAATTTCCGAATGTCTTCCAAGCCCTTCTGCAGTTTCTCGGTCGAGAACACATCCCCCGGCCCCATTTTGAAGACGGAACGGGCAATCAGGTCCGGCGTCCGGAACAGCTTCATGCCGACGAAGTTGAAGTTGCGCAGATAGAACTTGTCGCCCTCACGCACGAACATGGTGACGGTGACTTGCTTACCCGGCTTCTTCGGATTGATGAGAGGAATCTTGATACCGTGGCCGTACACGTCAGATATCTGCTCCGAGTGATTAATGACGCGTGCCTCGAAGTAGCCCTTCGACTGATACATCTGCCGAATTCGTTCCCCGTCCTCTTCGAGTTTCGTCGAGTCGTATGTACGGGCAAACAGATTTTCGAACAGCAGCGAATGCGGAATTCCGATAGGTTTCAGATTCTTCATCGCCCGAATGACATCGCGGCTGCTCAGGGCATGATTGCCGTCGATGATGATTTGACCGACCTTGACCTTCGGGCCTTCGTCAATCGCGAACGTGACATCCACACCACCGGGAGGAACCTGCCTGATTTGAGGCGTCACGGTCGCGTACTGGTGCCCGCGCTCGGCCTCATACTCTTGAAGAACGTTCTTCGCCCGCTGCACCTTACCCGGATCGTATTGCGATTCAGGGCTCAGGCTGACCTTGCGATCTTTGAAGCGATCCAGAATCTCTGATTTCGTGATGGACTTATTGCCGGTGTAGTCAATAGTGTGAACCGTACGGCGCTCGGTCACAACAAACCGGATAATGACGCCGCCGTTCGGTCCGGTTTCCTTTTCTACCCGAATGTCGTCGAACCGGCCTGTGTTCCAGAGGGAGATGAAGTCGCGGTGAATTGCCTCTTCGTCGTAGACATCACCTTTCTTCGTATAGATAAGCGCGCGCAGAGTGTCCTGTGGCACCTTGCGTTGACCCCGGAAATCGACTGCTTCGATAATGTTAGGCCCTACGGTCGCCGTCTTGGCTTCCTGCACATTTGAAGGCTGCTGAGGCTGCGTCCGCTCAGGCGCGGTTGGCACGTTTTCGAACGGATTGGCAGGTTTCTGCTGCTCAGGCTGTGCAGGTTTCTGCTGTTCGGGTTTTGCAGGAGGATTCTGCTGGGGCTGGGTTGGCGGCGTTTGCTGCTGTTGCTGCTGCTGCTGTGTCGTCGACTGGGCACCGTCGACCTTGCCTGCGGCAGCGCGTGCGTCAACCGCTGTAAACGCCATCACGGAACAAGTTACAAAGACGACTGCCGAAGGAGGCATGCGCAGGCTGCGAAGCCTGTGATGAATCATCTACCTAGCAAATCCTTTCCAACCGCGGGCAAACACCCCTGACGTTGCGGCCTCAGTGCTGGTTTCAGCGCAGGGAAATAACGCCACGCCCGCAAGGACATCCCCGGAATGTAAACTCAAACTCCTTAGTGTAGCGGATGAGTGGTTTTGGCTAATCGAAGGATATTGGCCCCCATTCTGCCTGTTGGAGTCTGGTGCGAGATCGTCAATTGGCGCGCTCTGCGCTCCAGTTAAACAACAGTTCCCATTCAGCCTGTTGTATCGCAAGCGCGGCTTTTTCCCTCTCCGTCCCGGGAGAACGCTGCGCCTGCTCGCACCACATATTGAACAGCAGCGGATCCCACGTGGCTTTCAGTTTCCAATCCGGCACGGAATGCTCGCTCAGGACCGCCTGTGCACGCGAATGAAGTTGTCGGAAGGCCGGGTGCTGCCCGAGTTGACGCCACCAATATGCCGAGTTGGCAGGATTGGGCTCCATCCGGTGGATGATCGCATGTAAAAAACATCCCTCGGGACTCTCGTCGTCATTCGTAAGATCATGGCTCGCTTGCCAGGCCCCGAGGCGAAGAAGAAGCGCACTGTAGGCCACCTCGGCATTTCGCGCATCCGGAAACAGGGTCTCCGGTGAGTGCGCCTGGAGGTCCATCAGGGCCTCGTCGTCGCGTTCCGCGGATTGTGTCAGGGGCAAAATTCGCTCTCTACATTTTGCGAGGAAACCAGCGGCGAGAAGTGACGGGTCTACCATAGCCGCTCATTTTATTCCCTGCCCTAGACTGAAGAAGATGCCAAAAAGCTATTCCGCTCCTCCGCCGACGACGATCGATCCATCGAAAAAGTACGTTGCGACGTTCGAAACATCGAAAGGCACAATTGTCGTAGATCTGTTCGCGCAGGACGCACCGAAAACCGTAAACAATTTTGTTTTTCTCGCCCGCGACGGGTTTTATGATGGAACAAAATTCCATCGAGTCATTGAGAATTTCATGATTCAGGGTGGCGATCCGGAAGGAAGCGGCCGCGGCGGTCCGGGTTATCGCTTTGAAGATGAAACCAAAAACAACCCGAACAACCACAAGATTGGGTCCCTGTCCATGGCGAACGCCGGCCCGAACACAAATGGCAGTCAGTTCTTCATCACGCACGTGGCTACAGATTGGCTGAACGGCAAGCACACCGTCTTCGGACAAGTTCGCACGGGACAGGAAGTAGTAAATGCCGTCAAGCAAGGCGACGAGTTGAAATCCGTCAAGATCGACGAATCGTAAAAGGGCGATGAATAGAGATCAGGCTTGGCAGATTGTCTGCGAATTCGTGAAGAGCGAGAGCTTGCGGCGTCACATGCTTGCCGTGGAGACTTGCATGGAGGCATACGCGGAAAAATTTCGCGAAGACAAGGAGCAGTGGCGCGTAACGGCTCTGTTGCATGACTTTGATTGGGAGATCCATCCGGCCGCTCCCGATCATCCGATGAAAGGCGAGCCGATCCTCGCGGAACGCGGCGTAGACGAAGCGATCCGGCGCGCAATCCTTTCACATGCCACTTACAGCGGTATATCTCGCGATTCCCTGATGGAAAAGGCGCTGTTTGCGTGTGATGAACTCGCCGGATTCCTCACGGCGTGCTCTTATGTGAAGCCTGGCAGGAGTATCGAAGAGGTGGATGTCGGGTCGGTCAAAAGGAAGCTCAAGGACAAAGCCTTTGCCCGGAACGTAAATCGCGACGACATCATCAACGGCGCACAGGAATTGGGCGTTCCGATTGACGAGCACGTCGCGTTCTGTATAGACGCAATGAGGCGGCGGGCCGCTGAACTGGGACTCGCGGGAACCGCCGCTAAACCTGCAGAAGTTGCAGCCAACTAGTACCGGCGATCGCGAGCGACTTTCAGATCCTCCATGTCGTGGAGCAGGGCGTCACGGCTGCTGGCCTGAAGAACGTTGTGGTCCAGAATGTCCTTCAGCGAGTCGATAGATTTGTCGAGCTCGCCCCTATCAAATTTGCCGTGGGTTAGCTTGCGGTCAAACGTGGACAGATGGCCTTGCGCGTGGTTATAACGCTCGCGCTGGTCTTCCTTGTTGCGTTGGACCTCCATCGCCGCACGCAGATCGCTCTGGGTGCGATCGACTAACGATCGAAGACCGCCACCATAGGGTGCGGGATATTCCTGTCCGGGAGGTCCGGGCGGCGGATAACCTCCATTCTGCGCCTGCAACGCAAGGGTTCCCCCCAAGGTCATACCCACTGCCAACGCAATGGCTTGGAAATTTCTGGTAAGTCTCACTTTTCTAGTACCTCCTCCGAACATGAGACGCATCCGCGAGACTTACAATTTGTCCCAAAAGCAGTATGGGAGATTAAAATTCGCTGAACTGAAGCTGAACAGCTAGCGCAAGTGCGCCATAAAGAACGCTATCGTCCCCAAGGGCGGCGGCGACAACATCGCGCCTCGCGCGGGACCAGGCTGTCATTTGCCGGTTCAGTTCTGCCCTGAGGGGAAGAAAAAGCGAATCACCGGCTTTCGCGATTCCACCGCCGATGATGATGCGAGCCGGATTGAGGATCATAAGAGCCGCTTTCAGTCCACGCGCCAGAGTGACGACGTAGTTTCTGACAAACTCTGGATCCTGAAGAAGATCCTTCGCAGGCTTCCCATAATCCCGCTCCAACCACAACCCGCAACACATGCGTTCCAGACAGCCGTTTGATCCACATAGGCACTCAGGACCGTCAGGTAACACGTTGATATGGCCAATCTCGCCGGCGAAAGAATCTGCCCCGCGGTACACACGTCCGTCAATGACAACTCCGCCGCCGATACCTGTCGACAAAGTCATGTAGAAGAGTGGATTCGATTCCTTCCCTGCCCCGTAGAACGCTTCGCCTAGCGCTCCAACGTTGGCATCATTGTCTATTACCGTCGGGACACCGGTAAGCCGCTCAAGCTTCGACACCAGTGGGTACTGTGCCCAGCCTTCAACGTGGGTCGAGAGGGTTATGGTCTGCGTGGGGAAGTCGACTGGGCCGCCGAAGCCGATCCCGCAGCGATTGGGCACGAATCCCTGTTTAAACCAACCCGCGTAGATGCGCTCGATTTCGGCAAACATCGCGTCCGGGCCCCCCGCACGATCAGTGGCGCGAGTCTCGCGCAGAACAATTTCATCGTTATGGAAGCCGGCGAGCTGAAATTTCGTGCCGCCTATATCGATGGCCAAAGTGCGCATGAGTTGTCATGCGCACGCTGCGAGGTGCGCAACCTTCTATAATGCACACCCGCATTGAAAGAATTTTTCTACGCGCGTTGCGCCTGGTGCTTGCCTTCCGCGAATTCCTCAATCATCTTCTTGTTGAAGGCAGGGATATCGTCGGGCTTGCGGCTCGTCACAAGCCCTTGGTCCGTAACCACCTGCTGGTCCGTCCATTCGCCGCCCGCATTCCGAATGTCGGTCTTAAGTGACGGCCACGAGGTTAGTTTGCGTCCACGGACGACATCGGCCTCTACCAGCATCCACGGCGCATGGCAAATAGCAGCAACAGGTTTATGTGCATCAAAGAATGCTTTGACGAACTTGACTGCGTCGGGATCTTGTCGCAAGTGATCGGGATTCATCGCGCCACCGGGAAGAAGTAGGGCGTCATAGTCGCCAGGGTTCACCGATTTGAGCTCGCGATCAACCGGAATCTTTTGACCCCAGTCTGTATGGTTCCAGCCTTTGATCTCGCCTGCTTTTAGCGAGATTACTTCCGTCATTGCGCCGGCATCGGCCAGCGCTTTTCTTGGCTCGAGGAGCTCGACTTGCTCCACACCGTCGGTCGCCAGGATGGCTATTTTCTTATTTCTTAACGTGTCGCTCATAAAATTGCACTATTGAGGCCGCTTGGTAGTCGGTGGACTCATCAGCATACTCGTTCTGTTTGACTAAAAGCGGAAAGTATCGTTACCGCGTAACCGGAGCCACCCACGCCCACGTTTTATTCCGGGTTTACGTAAACGACCAACTACAAAGATGGAAAATGTGATCATCGTTGAGGAAAATGCCATGCGTGTGTTGCTGATCGAAGACGAGGCGGAGACGGCTCACATGATCGCTCGCGGACTACAGCAGGAATCACATGCTGTCGACATCGCATTGAACGGCGAAATCGGTCTGGAACGAGCTCGCGCTAATGCATACGATCTGCTGGTGCTTGACATTCGATTGCCGGGCAAGGATGGCTGGACTGTATGCAAGGAGCTGCGGGAATGTGGCGTCCATCTCCCGATTCTCATGCTAACTGCAAGCAGCAGCTATCAGGAGCGCGTTAGAGGACTCGATATTGGCGCAGACGATTATCTGGTCAAGCCGTTCGACTTCGGCGAACTCTCCGCGCGCATTCGTGCGTTAATTCGCCGCAAGCCGCTGCTTGAAAATCCGCTGATTCTAATCGACACGCTCGAGATAGACACACGGTCACGCACGGTGAAGCGGGCAGGCGATTTCATTGCAGTAACGGCAAAGGAGTACGCGTTACTCGAATGCCTGGCGCGCAGCGTCAATACGCTCCTCGGGAGGGATGCGATTTCCGAGCGAGTGTGGAATGAACCCTATGATCCGTTTTCTAACGTGATCGAGGAGTACATCAAGCGCCTTCGCCGAAAAATTGACCGGAACAGCGATAAGCCGCTCATTCACGCACGCCGTGGGGAGGGCTACATTCTGACCGCCAAAGAATTTGCCTGAGCGCGCGCGTTGCGTTGTATTACTTCGTCCGCAGGAATAGCTAGAGCGAACGTTGTGCAGCCCGGTTGAGAGCTCACCAGAGTGACCGACCCAGAATGCGCTTCCATGATGGACTTTCCAATAGCCAGACCGAGACCTGAGCCTGGCAGCGATTCCGTGCCAGGCCGCTCCTCGCGGAAGAATCTTTCGAAAATACGCGACTCGGCGGAAGGCGAGATTCCCGGTCCGTTATCAGTTACGGAACAGACCCAATCATCGTCACGACGCCCCAGGCTCACTCCGATACAACCGCCGACAGGCGTGTATTTAATCGCGTTGTCCAAGAGAATGAGCACGACTTGCCGCAGCAGATCCTGATCGCCCGAACATCTTGCTTCCGGCAACGCCTCGACTTTCAAAGTCTGCTGTTTTGCTGCGGCAAGCGGCCGGGCTGAATGCACTGCGTCAGAGACCGCGTCCTCTAAAAAGACCTCCTGACGCTGGATTTCGAGTGACGCCGTATCAGCTTGCGACAGAAAGAACATGTCTTCAATGGTTCTGCGCAACAGCGACATCTGATTCTCCACCACGGCAAGCGATTCCCTGTAATCTTCCAGCGTCGCGCTCAGAGCCCGGCGGGCAACTTGGGCCGCCACTAAAGCGGCGGTGACGGGCGTTCGAATTTGGTGCGATGCGTCAGCCATAAACGTCCGCTGTACTTTGAACGCCTGCTCCAATCTGTCCAGCAAAGAATTGAAGCGACGAACCAGTAGCGCGATTTCGCCGCCGCTCTTGACGTGAACGCGAGCGCTCATGTCGGACGACGTGACTCGATCCACTGTATGCGCAAGTTGCTGCAGCGGACGCAGCGTTCGACTCGCAAGATAATATCCCGCAATTCCGGCTGCAATCAGGCCCAGCGGCAGCAGCACGAACAGCGCGATACGAATGCGCTCAAGGTGAGCTAGTAGGGGTTCAATCGGTTTAGCAGCATACACGGCATACGTCGACCGGAACTTAGCTGAATAAAGGTCAAGAGCCGCCACTCGCATTCCGGTAGTAGTTGACGTGTTCGCCAGCGATCTGCTTGTTCTGCAGAAATCAACGTTCTGTCGGCCGGGCTTATATGCTGCTGTGCGCTGCCCATCACAGACCAGAATTTCGGTATCGTTTAACGCAGCGCTTCTGGTTTCGTTGAGTACATCCTGAAGATCTCTTTCACCTGATGCCCGGTTGGCGTGCTCATTCAGCTCGTGCTCCGCAGACATTGCGGTCGCCCCGGATGCAACCTGCAAACCGGTATCGAGGCGCCGATATAAATCGTTTTTGCGAACGAAATAGGAGAATAGAGCAAGAGCCAATATGAGCGTGCCGAAGAGACAACCGAAGGTGATGCTTAGTTGCGCTCTAGTAGACATTTTCTTTAGAGTGCCGATGATTCATTTTCGGCCAAACAACGCCACAGTGGCGCATTATTTATCCTGCAATTAGCAACCCATCCCGCGCTGGCGCACGTCGTAATAGACACAGCACTGACATTGATGGTAAGCGAGTTCAGGGGGCAGGGGAAGCTATGTCTGCAATTCCAGAAATATCAGAGCACTTAGAAACGATTACAAAACAACAGTCCAGCCGCAGTTATGCCAATGCGGTGAACCCGTATTGGGTACGCCTTCTGAAGCTGCTGCAGATGGACGCGAAATATGAGCGCTGCATCGGAACAGAGCTTTTCACTGCAGACGGGCGGCGCATACTTGACTTCCTCTCCGGATACTGCGTTCACAACTTGGGGCACAATCATCCGGCGATCATTGGCGCCATCAAAGATGAGCTGGATCGGCGCGGCCCCGCCATGCTGCAGAGCCATGTGCCGGAGCTTGCAGGCGAACTAGCCGAAAGGCTTTGTTCCACCGCCGGAGGTCGCGTTCGCAAAGCCTTTTTTTGCAGTTCAGGTAGTGAAGGCGTTGAAGCCGCGATTAAGTTCGTGAAGGTTCACACAAAACGCGAAGGACTGCTGTACGCGCATGGTGCTTTTCATGGGCTCACCTGTGGCGCTCTTTCGCTGATGGGCGACACTTTCTGGAAACAAGGGTTCGGCAGCCTCTTATCGGAAACACAGGAAATCGCTTTCGGCGACCTGGAAGCACTCGAACGGGAATTGAAGAAGCGCAAGTACGCCGGCCTTTTCCTCGAGCCAATACAGGGTGAGGGCGGCATTCGGCTGCCAGGCCCCAATTACCTGAAAGAAGCCGGCGCGCTGTGCCGGCGATATGGGACCTTGCTCGTTCTGGATGAGGTTCAGACGGGTTTCTACAGAACCGGCCCTTTCCTCGCTGGCCAGCACTATGCCGCAGACCCGGACGTTATCGTCCTCGCCAAAGCACTCAGCGGAGGCCTGGTTCCGAGCGGTGCTGTCCTCATGACGGACGCCGTTTACGATTCCGTTTATGGATCTCTGCGCCGGTCGCTGATTCACACATCGACGTTCTCGGAAAACGGACTTGCCATGCGAGTGGGACTGGCCGTTATGGACACGCTGGAAGAGGAAGATGCCGGCGTCCATGCGAGCGTGATGGGCAGCTATCTGCGAGACCGCTTGCGCGAAGTGCTGGCGGGCTTCGACATGATCGATGAAATACGCGGGGAAGGTTTGTTTTCAGGAATCGCGTTCCGTCCGCCGAGGAAGCTTGCGCTACGAGTAGTCTATGAGGCCTTCACGAAGATTCATCCAGCCATGTTCGGGCAGGTTCTCGTCATGCGCATGTTCCGGGATCACGGCATTCTCGCGCAGATCTGTGGAAACAACTTCTCCGTGTTGAAGGCCGCGCCCCCGCTTCTGGTCACCAGAGAACAAATTGATGAGTTCGTAGTAGCAATCGGGGCCGTTGTGGAGCTTGCACATTCCCCGGGCGCATTCTGGACAGAAGCGTTGGGGCTCGCCCGGCGGGCGGCAAATATTTAAGTATTCATGTTTGATTTCGACGTTTTTGTACTTGGCGGCGGCCCGGCGGGGCTGGCAACAGCCATAGCAGCGCGTCGCGCTGGGCTGACGGTCATGTTGGCCGATGCCGAACAGCCGCCTATCGATAAAGCTTGTGGAGAAGGCCTGATGCCGGATTCGCTACGAGCCGCCAAACGTCTCGGCATAGAGATCCCCCGCGACGCAGGTTATGAATTTCAGGGTATTCGTTTTGAAGGCGCGCGGCACGCCGCAGCCGCTCAGTTTCCTTATGGGCGCGGGTTGGGCCTTCGCAGAACGGTTCTGCAGCCCTTGTTGGCTGATGCGGCCGCAAACGTGGGTGTAGATCTACACTGGAGAACTCCGGTCACAGGCATCGAGGCGAATCGGATTCGGTTCGGCAAGAAGGCTATCGAGGCGCGCTGGATCATCGGAGCCGATGGCTCGCAGTCTTCGGTGCGCCGTTGGGCTGGAATTCGCTTTCCAAATCGGAGATCTTCCCGATTCAGCTATCGTCGGCACTATCGTATAGCGCCGTGGTCTGAGTTCATGGAGATCCACTGGAACAAGGGCTGCCAGTTCTACGTCACTCCGGTGAGCCCCGCTGAAATCTGTGTCGTGCTGATGACTCGCACACAAAATCAGCGCATAGACGAGGCCCTGCCGATGTTTCGCGCGCTCCAGAGGCGTTTGCGCCTCGCGGAACCGATCAGTTCCGAACGGGGCGCAGCCGCTCATACACGCAGGATGGCGCGCGTAACCCGGGGCAATGTGGCGCTAATCGGCGATGCGTCCGGAACCGTCGATCCGATCACGGGTGAGGGGCTTTGCCTGGCCTTCAGGCAGGCAACTTCATTAGCGAGCGCGCTCGAGGCAGAGGATCTCAGTCAATACGAGAAAGCCCATCACCAGATTTGCCGCCAAGCACGATTTATGGCTCGTTTCATGCTCCTGATGGACCGCTCGACGGTGATTCAGACTCGAACGATGGCAGCGTTCGAAAAGGATCCAGGGCTGTTTTCAAATCTGCTGGCCATGCACGTGGGGCAATTGAGCCCCGTGCACTTCGCCGCTACAGCGGCGGTGCTCGGGTGGGACATGGTCAGCGCATGAGAACGATTGTGCTGGCGTTTGCGACGGCCTCGCTGGCGTTCTCGCATCCCGTTCAAGTCTCGCTGGATTTGCACGTCACAAAGGTTAATTTCAGCGTGGGAGACGTTCTGCATACTGTGCACGGAACGTTCCAACTAACGAAGGGCAACCTATGGTTCGATCCAACATCCGGCAAAGCCGGAGGCGAACTTGTCGTCAATGGGGCGAGCGGCGATAGCGGCAGTCACGCTCGCGACAGCCGGATGACCAAAAACATTCTGCAAGCCGCTATATACCCGGAAATCGAGTTTGTGCCCGACCGGATCGACGGCGCGGTGACTCTAGCCGGGCACTCGGAGTTCAAACTGCACGGTCTCTTGACCATTCATGGCGCAGCGCATGAAGTGACTATGAAGGTTAAGAGCGATATCGATGGGAACTCTCTTAAAGCGAACGCCGCCTTCGATGTTCCCTATGTCAGATGGGGAATGAAAAACCCGAGCACGCTATTGCTGCGCGTAAACGACACGGTGCCGATTGAAGTTCAGGCTGTAGGACAACTGGGCGATCGAGCTTAGGGAAGGCCGCGGCGGTCAACAATCAGCAGGATCACGAGAATGATGAGAACCAGGCCCAGGCCTCCTGTCGGATAGTAGCCCCAGCCGGTCGAATAGGGCCAAGTTGGAAGGCTGCCAATGAGCAGCAAAAATACCACGATGATGAGAATCAGGCGAAGCATATTGCGCTTACAAGGTATCAGACACGGAGAGCAGGAGATGACGAGTCAGGACACACCCAACTCGTCATCAGATTCCAGCGGCTCAAACTCAATTACCATGCCGGAGTTCTGAAGCGCCGCGATAAAGTCGTCGTCTTTGCCTTCGGCAACGTCGTACTCCCAAATCTCAGTTGTAGAGCGTGCGAGGAAACCGTCGTCTTCCTCAATCCGATCGGAGCTATGAAGCGCGTCCGGCTCGGCACGGCTGACGAAGGTAGCATCAATGACCGTTTCGTCATCGAGCTGTGTATTCAAAAAGGCAGAGGGATCTTCGGCCTTCTCGCCTGCCTCATTAGAACGTTCGCGAAAAACGACCCGGTATTTCATGAGTGGTTTCGACCAGCCGTCACTTTCCGACCTTGGCTTCAGTTTCTTTCGCCATCGACAAGTGGCTCTGCAGGATGGGAAGTGCGGTAGAGGCCAGTTGCTTAATCCGCGGATCCTTGCCGCTGTTTGCTTCCTTCTGAAACTCTTTGATGTCCATTTCGTGATCTTTGACCATGTCCTTCATGTAGGCCTTGTCGAACGCCGAACCCGACAGTTGCGAGAGCTTCTGGTATTCCGACTGGTCTTTCGCATCCATGTCAGTGGGAAGGCTCATGTTTTCCTTAGATGCGACCTGCTTCATCTCGTCGTTGAGCTTGGTGTGATCATCGACCATTCTTTGGCCGAACGCTTTCACATCCGGGTTGCTGGCCTTATCAACCACTAATTGGCCGAGCTTCACTTCCGCTATTCCGCCCTGGGCCGCTTTCATAGCGAACGTCGTGTCGGCAGACGACATCATCTTCATCGTCCCCGAATCCATCTGCGTGCTCGAATTTTGCGCGCCAGAGGGCACACCAATCAAGCTCGCGGCACAAACACCCAGAAATAATGAAGTCGTTCTGTTGTGAGACATAATCCCCGCACGTTGGACCGACCAGTCCGTGACGGCGTTACTAAGGTAATGTTCCGGTAGTAACCGAGGGATTATTAGCCCAAATCATTCGCGAGCGCATAGCGTGTCATCTGCGCTGTAGAATGCAAGCCCAACCGCTGCATGATGGCCGCGCGGTGGAATTCTGCAGTCCGGACGGAAATGTTCAGCTGGTTCGCGATGTCTTTCGCACTGCAGCCGAGCGCAATCAGGCGGAGAACTTCGCGCTGCCGCGCCGTCAGTTCGTTGCGGCCGCCGTTCTGCCCAGACGTCTGCTCCGCAGGCGCCAGAAGTGTCTCTCCTTCGAGAACTGCATGGATGGCCGAGACGAGTTCCTGAGCAGGAGCACGCTTCGAGAGATATGCTTTCGCCCGGACCAAAGAAGCCTGCTCCAGGTATTTCGGGTCAGAGTGCATGGACAGAAACACGATCGGAAGCTTGGGAGCATTCTCGTGAACTTTCCGGGCGGTGATGAAGCCATCAGCGCCGGGCATGCTGACATCGAGAATCGCGACGTCGGGCTTAAAATCGTCAACTGCCTTCAAAAATGACTGGCTATTATCCACCGTGTGGATGTCGAATTCCTCTTTCATCATGGCGCGCAGGGCGTCCAGGATCAGGTGATGGTCGTCCGCCAGCAAGACTTTCGGGAGACTCGGGGTCACGGGTTGCATTGAGATCTGATTTTCCGACATGAACTTCTCTAAATTCTAAGACCAAAATAAGCTAAATTACGTGACTGGCCGTCTCTGGGGTTTTCCCTAGTATCGGTTGGATTTACCAGCACCGTAATCAGTTTAACAAAGTTAGGGGGGCGTGGAGTAAGAGCGCCTCGCAGTCGATTGGTAATATTAGAGCTTTCGTTCCTTCTATGAGAGTCGCAATCATTGGGACCGGCTACGTCGGACTGACTACGGGTGTCTGTCTGGCATCCGTCGGACACACGGTTTGGTGCCTGGACACAGACGAATCAAAAATCGCTGCGTTGATGGCGGGAAAGATTCCGATCTACGAGCCAAATCTTGAAGAACTGCTGAGCGATTCTCTGCATAATCTGCATTTCACATCGAATTACTCGGAAGCAATTCCCTGTGCCGAGGTGGTCTTCATCGCGGTTGGTACACCTCCCACGCCGTCGGGAGCACCCAACCTGGAATATCTGTCCCAGGCAGCCCGCAGTATTGGAGAACACATGGGCAGCGAGTTCACCGTCGTGGTGAACAAGTCAACCGTGCCGATCGGAAGCGGCAACTGGGTGGGCTCACTGCTGCGCGATGCTAGTGAGCAGCGGCCGGGAGGGGTTCCCGGATTCGCGGTCGCATCGAACCCCGAATTCCTGCGCGAAGGCTCAGCGCTGCACGATAGCCTATATCCCGATCGGATTGTCATCGGCGCAGACGAACCACGGGCGCTGGAAGTTCTTTACACACTTTACAGGCCGATTCTCGATCAGACATTCCCGGCGCCGACTTATCTGCCGCGCCCGGAGGATGTAAGCGCCATACCACTGGTCTCGACGGATCTGGCATCCGCCGAGCTGATCAAATACGCGGCGAATGCTTTTCTTGCGCTGAAGATCAGCTTCATCAACGAGATTGGTCTAGTCGCCGAGCGAGTGGGCGCGAACATTACGGAGGTAGGCCGCGGCATTGGACTCGATTCGCGCATTGGACCAAGATTCCTGAACGCGGGCATTGGGTGGGGTGGTTCGTGCTTCGGCAAGGATACGGCTGCCCTGATTGCAACGGCGGGCGAGTATGGGCTTCACATGCCTATTGTGGAAGCCGCGCGTAAGATCAATGACCGCCAGCGTGACCGCGTGGTCGAGAAACTCCTGCATGAACTGAAGATCCTAAAAGGCCGCACCATAGGCCTGCTGGGGCTGGCATTCAAGCCGAATACGGACGATCTACGCGAAGCTCCGGCTATCGAGATAGCGCAGATGCTGATCGATCGAGGCGTGCGCGTCAAAGCGCATGATCCGATCGCCGCCGGGCGATTCCAGAAGGAGCACGGGAGGATGGGCGTTTCGGTGTGTGATTCACCGGAAGAAGTTGCCGATGGCTGCGACGCGCTTGTACTGATCACTGAGTGGAACGACTACCGCGAGCTGAACTGGGAAGCAGTGGCCAAGCGGATGAGAAATCCATTGGTGCTTGATGGCCGGCATGCTCTAGACCACGATAAGCTGGCTCGCGCGGGTCTGCGATACGTCGGCATCAGCTAGGTATCAGTCGAGTCGTTGTCCTCTTTTCCGTTCCTGGCTTCAGTGAGCTCTTTTTCCAGCCGGCCAGGCGGACGCCCGCGTCGCACGGCCGGTTTACGTGTCAGCCGTTCCAAAGCTTCAATAGCGTGGTCGAGTCGCTCCCGCTCGGCCTGAAGCTCAGAGATCATTTTTTGCAGATTCATGAGCTTTGTAATTATAGCTAGCGGCTGCGCGATGTCACTAGAGTTGGTCAGGAATTAGCGGAGTTTTAAGAATAAATCCCAGCAGTTTAGAACACCTGTGGGTTGTGCGGCCGTAAGGCAGCCGGAAAGCACAAAACCCCGGTGAGCTATGAAACTCACCGGGGCTTCGGAATTAATCGGGCGACTTCCTACTCTCCCACACACTTGCGCATGCAGTACCATCGGGGCTGGGAGGCTTAACTTCCGTGTTCGGGATGGGAACGGGTGGAACCCTCTCGCTGGTATCACCCGAAAGTTGTTGATTGGCCAAAAACCTCCGCTTGCTTACGCGCGCGGTTCTGTTGCGCTCACGGCCAATCGAAATCGGGATTGATTAGTTATTGACGGGTTTGACTACAAGTGTTTGCTCAAACCGCAGAATTCATTTTATGGTCAAGCCGAACGAGCTATTAGTAACGGTCAGCTCAACACATTACTGTGCTTACACATCCGTCCTATCAACGTGATCGTCTTTCACGGCTCTTCAGGGAGATCTCATCTTTGGGAAGGTTTCGTACTTATATGCATTCAGCACTTATCCTGACCAGACTTCGCTACCCAGCTGTGCCATTTAGCATGACAACTGGATCACAAGAGGTCTGTTCACCCCGGTCCTCTCGTACTAAGGGCAAGCCCCATCAAATCTCCT
>DATBEG010000125.1:0-37882 GCA_036276155.1 Bryobacteraceae bacterium
TTTACTACACAGCCTGACAAATCCGGACAGGCTGATCTATTTACTCTCGACCACCATGACCGGTTGGGCGGGCTATTTGCTGCTGTTCCTGATCGTGTTCGCCGAGAGCGGGCTGCTGGTCGGGTTCTTCTTGCCCGGCGACTCGTTGTTGTTTACGGTCGGTATCGTTGCCGGGGCGGGGAAGCTGCAGATCGGAACCATCATCGCGATGCTCGCCATTGCTTCCATTGCGGGTGACGGCATCGGCTTCTTGCTCGGCGCCACGCTCGGCTATCGCCTGTTCCAGAATCCGAAATCGAAGATCTTCCGACGTGAGTATCTGGACCGCACGCACGAGTTCTACGAGCGGCACGGCGGCAAAACGATCATCTATGCGAAGTTCGTTCCTATCATTCGAACGTTTGCCGCTTTTATCGCGGGGGTCGGAAAGATGAAGTATTCTCGCTTCATTGCGTTCAATGTCGTTGGCGCGTGTGGCTGGGTGACCCTGATGGTGACATTGGGTTATAACCTCGGCGGCATCTCGTTTATCCGCGCGAATTTCGAAAAGGTGGTCCTGCTGATCATTGCGCTGTCACTGCTGCCCATCGCGTTGCAGCTACTGAAGCGCAAACCGGCACCCGTCATCACGGCTTCAAAATAAGACCATTTGGGACTGTTGGGGAGGATTCGGCACAAAGGCCGCCCGATCTCTGCGCGGAATCCCGATCCTCATCCTGATCTCATTCACCAGTTTCGATAGCTTCTCCGGGTAGCCGCCGCGCAAGTAAGCCCCAGCCGAAAAGGCGCGCTCATACTTCTTCAGCAGATGCGGAAATCTCTCGGCTAGAAACGGGAAGAAGACACGCTGCGAGGAAGGTTGCAGGAACACAACATTGGCGCCGAACTCTCGTGCCCCGGCCGCTTTCGCCGCCAACGCAATTTCTTCGAGGTTGTCTGCCGAATCCGTAATCATCGGCAGAACCGGGTTCGCAATCACACCGACGCTGACCCCTGCTTCCGCAAGCTGCGCCACTGCGCGCATCCGCAGGTCGGGTCGCGGCGCATACGGCTCTGTCAAACGCGCCAACTCGCGGTCCATAGTCGTAACCGTCACGGTCACGCCGACTTCATTCCGTTCGGCGAGCTTGCGAAATAGGTCTTTATCCCGCGGTACGAGATCAGATTTCGTCGTGACGAAAATCGAGAGCCCCTCTACACCAGTTAGCGCTGAAAGAACCTGTTTCGTCAATCGCAGCCGTCTCTCGATCGGCTGATAAGGATCAGTGCCCGTTCCGATTCCGATGATCTGGCCCGGCTTAACGGAACGAAGTTCGTTGCGAAACGAATCGAGATTCCAGTCTTTCGCGTAGATCTCGGTCTCAAACGCTTCGGGCTCGCGCCGCTCCATGAATTCGTGCGTGAAGCGGGCGTAGCAGTATTTGCAGCCGTACTCGCAGCCGCGATATGGGTTAATTGTCCAGTGAAAGGGAACTCGGTCCGATTGACAGCGATTCAGCCAGTGCCGAGTGGGAAGCGTTCGATACTCGACTCGATGCTTCTCAGTGAGAACGGTGCCTTGCGAGGCGAGCTTGGCGATGCCGACGAGTTGGGGCTGCTGCATGAGAGTGTCCTCTCAGCAGCCAGTTTCTCCTTTTGTTCGCCTCTTGTCAAGAGGCATTCCTCGTGCGGCCTACGAAGCCAGCAGTGAAATAACGCCCTTTTGACGGAGTCCGTTTAGCGCCAGTCCGTGCCGCCCGCGCACGCCCGTTTTCTCGAAAATATGCTTCAGATGGATTTTGACCGTGCCGGGACGAATGCCCAGCTCCTGCGCGATCTCACGGTTTTTGAAACCTTGTTCCACCAGTTCCATAACCTGGTGCTCGCGTGGGGTCAGATCCGTTCTGATTTGCGCATCCGCCGGTGTGGCATCGCGGAAAACCGAATCCTGCATCCAGCTTCGGCCTTGTGCGGCGGCTCTCAGGCAAGCCAGAATCTTCTCGGTATCGGCCGATTTCCGAAGAATTCCCTTGGCTCCCGCTTGCAAAAACTTGAGCGCCTCGGCCTCGGTTATCGACATGCCCCAAACCACCACCGCTGGAACCGTCGACCGCGCGGATCCGTGCTCGGCGGGCAACTGGCTGAGCGCCTCTAAAACCGTTTTCGCACCTAAGCCTTTATCAATAACCAATACGTCGGTCGCATTCGCGCCCGCGCTGAGCATCCATTCAGCTGGGCTCGGATGGGAAGCTCCGAATTCGAGATCATCAGTCGAATCGAGCAGGTGACATAGACCTTTCACCATGAGTGGCTGCGTCTCGCAAATCGAGACTGTTTTCTTTGTCTTACCTGAGTTTGGTTCCATTACCCTGCCTACTCTACTTATCGGTGGAGTATTCATTGACTTGAGTGGGGGGCTAATCTAAAACCTCTCGATTAGGCCCTAGATTGGCTTTTCTGCTCTAAGAGTTTTCTGATGCTTGTGTGAGCAAGCTCTCGGGGCAGCGCTCGTGCTGCCCCAGCGCGGCCCGTAACTTCCCGTGCATATACGGTGTCGAATCAGCAGGAGAATCGCACGAGTGAAGCACGCCGCAACCGCATTGTTCCTGACTTACTTACTACTTCTCGGCGGATGCAGCCAATCCAGTCAAGAAACCGCGCAGCAGCGTGAAGCAGAAGCCAAAGCGAAGGCGCACGATGCCGCCGTGCGGCTGAACCGGGACGCGAGAAAACTTGGGAGTGAGGTGAAGCAGGAAGCACGCGCCCTGAACACTAAAATGGGCAACGCGATCAATAGCCCGGCGGCCGCCGGCAACGGCAGTTCGAAGGCGGAAGCAAAGGTCAAACACGGGACAGAGGATCTGCGGGTAGAGGCAGATCAGGCGGGGGTAAAACTCAGCCGGGCGGCCGTTATTGCGCGTGTCAAAGCCAAGCTGGCAACAGACGTCGGTCTCTCAACTGTCACCTCCGTCGATGTCGACACTACGGGGCAAGTTGTCACCCTGCACGGCACCGTGGACTCCCAAGCTCAGAAACAACACGCCGAGCAAGCGGCCATGCAGATTCCCGGCGTCACGCGTGTTGTCGACGATCTGACTGTGCGTCAATAGCCGACTTCTTAAAGTATGTTTATCGTCCCTCTACAATTGGTTGCGCCACATTTGCAGACCACGCGCTCCACCTTCTTATCGAAGCGGTAATCGATGGTCAGCTCTTCGCCGACCTGAATGTCGCGCAGGCTCACGTAGAGAATGTGGCCCTTGACGATCCGCGACGTCAAATTTGGCTGGCAAGAGTGGTTGATATATTCGGCGCCCGATCCTCCGACCGCCCCGTCAATGGTCCAGTACGGGTCCAGCGTAAACAGGTAGGTGAATTCGCGTTCGTCAGCGCGGCGCTTCGTCTCGCGCCGACTGATCTTCTCGCCGGTGTACTCAATCACCTTGCGCCGGGCCGGAATGGATTCGGTCGCAAAAACACCCCAGCGATGAATGCTTGATTTCGCAAGCCGCATCCCGTAGCGCGCTTTTTTTTCGTCGATGCGCGGTTGCCCGTTACGGGAACCGGCGCCGTTGCTGCTCGCCTTGCTCGCCACTTTCGACAGATTAGCGAATGTCCTTCCGCGTGCGCTATCACAACAACTACTGAATTTTGCTTTTGATGACTTCGACCAGTTCGCGCACGGCGTCTGCGCTTTTCTTTAGCGCGGCTTCTTCGTCGGAGTTGAGCTTGATCTCATAGATCTTCTCGACGCCGTTCTTGCCTAGCTTGACAGGCACGCCCACGAACAAACCGTCGATGCCGTATTCGCCTTCGAGATGAATCGCACAGGGAAGTACTTTCTTCTTGTCCTTGAGAATGGATTCCACCATCTCGACCGTCGACGCTGCCGGCGCATAATAAGCGCTGCCAGTCTTCAAATATTTGACGATCTCCGCTCCGCCGTCGCGTGTACGCTGCACCATGCGGTCAATGGTCGCCTGATCCGTCAACTCACTCAGCGGAATTCCACTCACGTTGGTGAACCGGACCAGCGGCACCATCGTGTCGCCATGTCCGCCGAGCACCATCGCGGTCACGTTCTCGAAGGAAACATTCAGCTCTTCCGCGATAAAGGTGCGGAAACGCGCCGTATCCAGAACGCCCGCCATGCCGATGACGCGCTCGCGCGCAAAACCGGAGACCTTCAACGCCGTCCAGCACATGGCGTCCAGCGGATTCGTCACCAGAATAAGAATGGCGTTCGGCGACTGCTTCACAGCCTTTTCCGTCGCACTCTTCACTACTTCGTAGTTAGCCAGCAGCAGGTCGTCGCGGCTCATGCCGGGCTTGCGCGGAAATCCCGCTGTGATGACGATGATGTCAGACGCCACCGTCTCCTCGTAGCCATTGGTCCCAACGATCCGGACGTCATATCCCTCTACGGGCGCCGACTCCAGCATGTCCAGGCCTTTGCCTTGCGGAACTCCCTCCACGACGTCCACGAGGACCACATCCGCAAGTTCCTTGGCCGCGATTTTCTGGGCTGTGTTTGCACCAACGTTCCCGGCGCCCACTACCGTTACTTTTCGTCTCATTCCCGCTTGAATCTTTCGAAGTCGCAGTATAGCAACCGGCATGCAATTGTAACTTTCATTGAACTGTCCTTCATAAACGTTTGCTTGTGAAACTTGACGCAAACAGTCACCGAACTGAAACCGAGGTGCGCTAGCCTGTCCAGAAGGGGCTTTGAATGGCTAGAAGTCTGTTGAAGATTGTATTTTTGTTTGCCGCCGGCGCCTATTCGGTGTTGGCCCAAACTTCCGCGGGTGTGGGCGCCATCAGCGGCGTCGTAACCGATCCTTCCGGCGCTTTGGTGCAAGGCGCAGGAGTTGTCATTGAAAACAACTCTATCGGCGTGCGCCGAGAGGTCACAACGACAGGTGGCGGCGTTTTTAACGCGCCTGCGCTGATGCCACATGATGGTTATTCGGTCACTATCCACGCACCCGGTTTTGCAGCATTCGAAGATCGCGACATCACTGTCCATGTAGGCGAGAACGTCAGCATTCCGGCTAAGCTGGCAGTGCAAACTTCCGCAACGACGGTTGAAGTCGCAGACGAGGCACCCATTGTTGACAACATCAAGACTGACGTCTCGCAGACGATCGATCAGACGCAGATTAGCAACAATCCGATTAACGGCCGTCGCGTCGACCAGTTCGTTCTGCTGACGCCGGGGGTCGTGCCTGATGGCACATTCGGCGATGTAAGCTTCCGCGGAGTCCCCGGCGGCAATGCGTTCCTGATTGACGGCAACGACACCACGGATCAGTATTACAACGAGAATGCCGGCCGCACACGCATCGCCACGCAAATTTCACAAGATGCGGTTCAGGAATTCCAGGTGCTTACGGATTCCTATTCTGCCGAATACGGCAATGCCATGGGCGGCGTGGTGAACACTGTCACGCGCAGCGGAACCAACTCCTATCACGGTTCCGGATTCTGGTTCTTCCGCAATCGCACGCTGGATGCCCGCGATCCTTTTGCTGCCGTTAACCCTCCTGAGGTTCGCAACCAATTTGGTGGCGACATCAGCGGACCGATCATCAAGGACAAAGTCTTCTTCTTCTTCAATACCGAAGAGCAGCTGCGCACTTTCCCGCTGGTCAGCAGCATCATTAATCCTTCAGTGATCTCTACAGCTACGGGCGTTCCGACGTGGGTAGGCTGCGGCGCTGCCCAATACGCGCCACACCAAGCCAGTGCTACGCAATGTGCCGCTATCAACCAGCTGCTTCCGTCGTTCTTCACCACTCTGCCTCGGACCGCCGATGAACAGACTGCCTTCGGCAAAATCGATTGGCACTTGAACGACAAGAACACGTTCAGCTTCGATTTCAACTACATGCACTTTAATTCGCCCAATGGTATTCAGACCGGAGCCGTGGTCACCAGCGGCGCCGCATTCAACAGCAACGGCAATGACGACGTCAATGTCCGTAACGGACGCGCCGATTGGGTGTTCGTGCCGAACGGCAGCATGGTGAATGAGGCGCGCTTCGGATGGTTCAAGGATCGTCAGGCGGACTCAGTCAACAATTCCCTGATCCATCCGAACATCGGGACCATTTCGCTGAGCGTCGCAGGTCAGGCTATCGGATTTGCCAACTACCTTCCCCGCATTGACCCCAGTGAAAATCGGTTCGAAGGCGCTGACAATCTAAGCTATACCGTTGGCAAACACAGCTTTAAATTCGGCGTCGATTTCATGAGCACCGAAGACTACTACAACGAGCTGAACACCGGCAACGGGTCCTATAGCTTCGCAAACGCTAATGCATTCGCGCTCGATTATGGCCATGGTGGAACGGACTATTCGAGCTACGCCCAAACTTTCGGCAACCGCATCATCGATACCACGCTGCCGACGATCGGCGTCTACGCGCAGGATCAATATCGCGTCCGCCCGAACCTCACTCTCTACTACGGAATCCGCTACGAAAAGAACTGGATTCCCCAGCCCCCGGGCCAATACGTGAATTCCACTTACCCGCAAACGGGCAGAATAGACCAAGACAATCTAGATTTCGCGCCCCGCGTCGGTTTTGCCTGGAGCTTGAATAAAGACAAAACCGTCATTCGCTCCGGTTTTGGACTCTACTACTCGCGCTATGACACGGCGCTGATCCAGACGCTGTTTAGCACGAACAACAACTACACGCAGTCGATCACCCTGACTCCGAGTTCGCCGATCCCGGGCGTCACTTACCCGAGTTTTCCGACCGTTCTCGGCAGTCCCGGCAGCTTGGCGACGTCTGGCGCCGGTACCATCGAATTTGCTCGACCGGGTCTCCGCACTCCGTACACGGAGCAAGCCGATTTCGGCATTCAGCAGCAGCTTACGAAGAACACAAGCATGACCATCAGCTACATGTGGTCACGCGGGGCGGAATTTTTCTCTGTGCGGGACGCGAACTACCCCACGATCCCTACCACCACTGATACTTACGCAATTCTCAATGCGCAAGGTGGCACTCAGATCGGCGCGTTTACTACGCCCGTCTATCTCTTTACACAGCGGCTGAACACGGCTTTCACGCACGTATATGAGGTGGAGAACGGCAATAACAATTACTACAGCGGTCTCTCCGTGCAGGTCCAGCACCGGATGAGCCATGGCTTCCAGGCCTCCTTGGCTTACACCTGGTCACACGACATCGATACAAATCTGGGCGGCGTGAGCAGCAACGAGTTCTTCAGCGGTACCAGCGCCACTATCCTGAATGGCGATTATCAAGGCATCAAGGGCACTGGCAGCCTTGATCAGCGCCAGCGTCTGGTGATCAACTGGGTCTGGAGCCCGACCCTTTATCACGGCACGGGCGAGTTCGGCAAACTCGCGGCTAACGGTTGGCAGCTGTCCACGATCACGACGATTGCGACGCCGCTACCCTATACCGAAACGGTTACGGTTCTCTCGAACCCAACTGGAATCGCGAATACAGGGTACCTATCGGGCTTTAATGGCACCACCACGGTGCCATGGCTGGGCATCGACACCGGCCGGCTGCCGAATGACACAACACGCGTGGACGCGCGGCTCTCGAAGGTCTTCAATTTCACTGAGCACTTCCGAACCACGTTGCTCTTCGAAGTGTTCAATCTCACGAACACGGTCACTTACACTGGGGTGAACACGACTGCCTACGACGCAACTTTCACGGGCGCAGCCGGCACCGGCCACGGAACTCTCTACCCGGTCGCGGGCCTCGGTATTGGTAACGCGTCCGGCGGCTTCCCCGACGGAACCAATGCACGTCGCGCGCAAGCCGGTTTGCGCTTAGACTTTTGAGAAACACGCGCAAAACGGTTGCGGACAACATTGAAGCGCGCACAACGCCCCGCAACCGGCTGTGCGGGGCGGGCCGCCCGAAGGGCAGCGGTATTCCCTTGCTGCTCGGTGGCGCGCAACCGAGCCCTTTGCGCTTAAGCGGCCAACGCTGCCAGGTGGGACTGGCTTGCAATTGCCAGTCCCTCCAGGTTGTATCCACCTTCCAAAACAGACACGAGCCTCCCTTCGCAAAATCTATCCGCCATGTCTCTCATCACGGTGGTTAGCTCTGAAAAATCCTGATCGCGTAACCGAAAGTGCCCGAGTGGATCGTTGACGCGCGAGTCAAATCCAGCCGAGATCAGCACCAGATCGGGCCGGAAGTTTTCTGCCGCCGGCATTAGTACTTCGCGAAAGGCGCCGAGAATCTCCTCAGATCCGGCTCCGGCCGGAAACGGGCAGTTAATCGTTAGCCCCGCGCCTGCGCCTTCGCCGCCTTCCGAACGCGCTCCCGTTCCCGGATACCACGGCGACTGATGCGTGCTGAAGAACAACACCGAACTATCCTGGTAGAAGATGTCCTGCGTGCCGTTCCCGTGATGCACGTCCCAATCGGCAATCAACACGCGCTCGGCTCCATATCGGTTTTGGGCGTACCGCGCGGCGATCGCAACCGTGTTGAACAGGCAGAAGCCCATTCCTCGATCACTGTTCGCATGATGACCCGGCGGTCTGGTTACGCAAAAGGCATTGGCCGCTTCTCCGCCGAACACAGCGTCTACTGCGGACAGTGCCATCCCCGCGCACAACCGGGCCACTTCTGCGGAATACCGGTTGATCGCTGTGTCACCGGTGCTGAGTTGGCCGCGATCTTGCGCTACCTCCCGCTCGACTAAATCGATGTACTCACGCGTATGCGCGAGTGCCAGTTCGTCTTCATTCGCGCTGCGAACTGGCAATCGGATGAGATCCTGCAACAGACCCGATAACTCGAGTTGATGCAGAACAGAAGAAAACCGCGCCGGCTGCTCCGGATGCCCCGGTCCTGGATCATGCTTCTTCACCCGCGCATCGATACAGATTCCAGTGCTATGCATTTGCGAGCCGGACCCTCATAGCCTTTACCTTAAGGCAGACCGTCCAGTTTTGCCGTGCGCGTTTAAATAAAGGGGATTTCGGTGAGGCGTAGCTGTTGCGGTAGCGCTTCTCCTGAGGAGCGTGATCTAGGAAGCCGCCTTGCCAAAAACGAGCGTCTCGTCCGACGCGGTCGGGTCAATGTGGGTAACGGTTAACGTCAACACCTTTCCTCCTGATGACATTTGCAGTTTCCATTCGTTCACCACGTCACCGACCGGTCCATCGGTCTTAGCTACATTCAGGCTATCCCCGGCGAACCACATGCTCATCTTTGATTTGTGCTCACCTTCCCGGAATTCGCACTCTTTCCCATCCGGAGCGCAAGTGAAATCCGCGGTCATATCGTGACCGGCTTTGTCGTGGGTCGTTGCACCGAGCTTGATCTTGCCTGCGGTGGTTTCCACGACCAACGTGACGGAGCGTCCGTCGGTAACTGTACTCTTGGCCGGATCCATCTGCCATGTCCCGGTCATATTGGGCGTCTGCGCCCACAGCGTTGCGGCTACGAACGGCGCGCATCCAAGCACCGCAAACCGGGAGCTTCGACACACTTTCTGTACAAAATCGGTAAGGGTCATCGTGGACTCCTTCGCTACACAAGATTTATTGAACACGTACTATCCAAAAGAGGATACACCTTTTTTGCAGGGTCCGCAGGCCCTCTGCTCCATACCGACCTTTGCGCCTCGGGACGGGAGTACGGGATCAGGCGACGCGGAGAAGGGAATTCAGGAGCGTCGTGAGATAAGTAAACGGTTCTACCTGAACGGAAACACCTGGCGCGGGCAGCGCTCTATCTGGCTACCGGCGCGCTGCTTTGATCGTGACTAACTGATCCTGCGGCACAGGCTCAACGGTGAGTGTCTGTTCGCCGCGGAAGAAGTCGAAATAAGAGATCTGGTGCACGCAGGAGATGGTACACATCGGAGCGCATGACTTCTGCGTCACGTACTCGCGTCGAATGTCCTCGACCGTGTAATTGTCGAGTGGCTTCGCTGGAAATCCACGCTGTTGAGAGCAGTAATGCACCAGCCCGTCTTCGCAGATGTACAAATAGCGCGAGCCGGCCCGGCAACGCCAATCACTCGGCCGTCCATTCGCGATATCGTTCTGAAAATAATTGATACGCGAGAAGTGCTTTTTCTCGAACTTCTTCATCTCCAGAAATACTTCCCGCTCACGCGGCGCCAGCGGGCGCAACTGCCCGTCGCCGTCGTGGATAATTCCTACCGTCGATGTAAACCCGAGTTCCATCGCTCGTTTGCCCACGACCAGCGCGTCTTCCGGATTGTGAATACCGCCGCCCAGCACGGAGTTGATATTTACGTGGAAAGTCGCGTTTTCCGCCAGAATCTGCAGTTTCTTATCCAGAACCTTCAGGCTCTTCTTCGAAACATCATCCGGCATCACGTTGTCAATGCTGATCTGCAGGTAATCCAGTCCGGCATCGTTCAGGCGCTGCACGCGATCCGCAGTCAGCAGATAGCCGTTCGTAATCAGCCCCGCCAGTGTGGCGTTCTTGCGAATGCTGCGAATGATGTCGTCGAGTTCGGGGTGAAGCAGCGGTTCGCCGCCGCTCAGAGTGATGACCCCTGTTTTCAGCCTGCCAAGCTCTTCAATCCGATGCTGCATTGTGCTGAAAGGCACAGGCTTTGAGAAATCGTCGTACTCGTTGCAGTATGTGCACGAGAGATTACACCGACGGATCGGGATGATATGCGCCATGATCGGATGTTCCGTATCGAGGGCGCCTTTGAACAGTAATTTGGCTTCTCGGAGGCGTCGGTCACGAGTGCGACGTCGCCTTTCCCGATGCAAGTCGAATGCAGCCATCAGGGGGTACACCTTATTCTGACACACGAACGCACTAGCGGGGTGTAAATCCATGGAAAAGCTGGATTAAATCGTCCGATAGCGCTATTTTGCAGCGACTTGCGCTACCGGGAAGCCGGGAATCTGCAGCGGCGTGAAATGAAGGATGTAGGAGTGCATCGCGCGCTCAAGGCTGCTCATGCCGTGTTCTTTCGCTTCTGCAAGCGCCTTTTCGTTCGTCCATCCATCGTGTTCGATACGGTAACAGGCAACCACGGTGCCCGTCCGGTCTTTGCCTCGCCGGCAGTGCACAAAGACCGTGTCCGAGTTGTCCTGCAGCAGTTTCAAAATTTCCGTGATCTGTGCACTGTTCGGCGCGCCGAACTCGCCCAGAGGAATGTTGATGTACTTGATCTTCAACTTCCCGGTAATATCCTTCTCTTCGGCAGTCCCCTCTGCGGCCGTCCGCAGGTCGAGGATAGTTTTCACTCCCATCGCCCCAAGTTCCTGCACCCCGACTGCCGTGGGTGCGCCGCCGCGATAAATGTGATCATTCACCTTGTCGAAGTTCTTGACGTGAACCGGCGGAAGATCAGCCGCGACCATCGCGGTAGCGGCAGCAAAGAAAATGACGAATGCGCGCAAGACTGTCCCTACTGTTGTGGCGGCTTCTTTGGTGTCGCTGCCGGCGGTTGTTGCTGATCGTTCACAACGCTGCCGAACGTGATGGTCGAAGCGGCGCCGAATTTCTTGTAGTGATCGTACTTGATCACTTCTTTGATTCGCTGCGATGGCCCGTCCTTGAAGTTCAGCACGTCATCCGCATACGTGTAGGTCGGAAACCAGTACTTGCCGTCGATCTGTTCGCGGTAAGTCTCAAATTTTGGAAACTGCTGATCTTCGTTCCTGCCCAGGTGCCCTGTCGAACGTCCGTAGGTCTTAACAATTTGCAGGTCCTGATCGTCCACCCAGATCTGTCCTTCAAAGTAGCGCCTGCGATCCTTGGCTAGTACCTTGGGCCGCACCGAAAAAACGTAGCAGGAGATCTCATCCACCTTCTCGCGCCCGACGTAGTTCACGATGTACTGGTCCGCTGTATCGTTGGTCATCACGAACGGCATCACGTTCTTGAAGTCCTGCTCGTCTTCGGCCGTCATGAGGATGTGTTCCAGGGACACCACGGGCGCATATGTCACGTGGGAGGTTCGGCGGCTGCGCTCGTCAAAGCCCACTTCCTCCACCACGTGAAACTCACCGCCCGCCGGATCCGTTTCTTTCAGCGTGGTCGTCTGCCGATACGTGTAATTTTCCCGGGCTGCGGCGAACTCCGTCTCCTTTTGAGTGAACTTCTTGATAATGTTCTGGATCTCATCGGGCGTCGGGTCGTTCGCGGCCGTAGCCGCGCTCATCATGAACGCTGAACTCAGCAGGCAGATCGAAATCAGGGCACTGCGCACAAACATCTTGTTTCTATTTTGACGGATCTCCCTTGGAAAAGGGTGCGCCTAAGTCTATTTCCCGTCCAGCAGCGCCTTTGCGATGGTGACCCGCTGCATGTTACTCGTCCCCTCATAGATCCGGCCGATCTTCGCGTCCCGGTAGAGTTTCTCGACGGGATAGTCTTTGGTAAATCCAACGCCGCCCAGCACCTCAACTGCCTTTGACGCCACCTCCTCCGCTATAGTCGAGCAGAAGTATTTCGCCATGGCCGCCTGCGTTACGAAAGCTTCACCGGCATCCCGCAGCCGCGCCGCGTTGTACACCATCAGCCTCGCTGCTTCGATCTGCGTGGCCATCTCGGCCAGCTCGAACTGCACGCCTTGGAACTCGCCGATCCGCTTGCCGAACTGCTTCCGCTCGCGTGCATAGTGCAGCGCATGCTCGAAGGCGCCCTCGGCCAACCCGAGCATTTGAGCGGCAATCCCGATGCGCCCTTCGTTCAGCGTCTCGATGGCAATTTTATATCCCTTCCCGACTTCGCCCATCACATTTTCGCGGCCCACCTGAACGCCGTCCAGAATCAACTCGCACGTCGATGAAGCCCGAATTCCCAGCTTGTCTTCCTTCTTGCCGACCTGAAATCCCCCCACGTCGCGTTCAATCACGAAACACGTAATGCCGCGATATCCGGCCGAAGGATCTACCGTAGCGAACACCAGAAAGATGTCCGCCTCGCCGGCATTCGTGATCCACAGCTTGCGCCCGGAGATTCGATACCCATCGCCCTCCTCCGTCGCACGTGTGGTCAAGGCAAACGCATCCGATCCCGATTCCGGCTCCGACAATGCATACGCACCCACGCTCTGAGTCGCCAAACGAGACAGGTATTTCTGTTTTTGGGAGGCCGTGGCCCAGCGCTCAATCGCGTTGCTGACGAGCGTGTTCTGCACATCCACAATCACCGAAGCCGCCGGGTCAACCTTTGCCAGTTCCTCAATCGCCAGTACCGATTGAAAAAACGATCCGCCTTGGCCGCCGTACTGCTCCTTGATGTCGATGCCCATCAGCCCGAGCTCAAACATCTCCTGCAGCAGGTCTTTGCGGAACTTGCCTTCCTCATCCATAGCGCGTACGTTCGGCGCCAGCCGTTCCTTCGCAAAGCGGCGAACCGAGTCCTGAAACAACCGTTCTTCTTCCTGAAGAATGGTCAGCGGCGTGCTCTCAATCGCGTCAGCTACTTGGGACATGACGGCTCCATGATAGCTCTGTAGAAAGCGGTCATATGCCTCTAAACCTGAAGGATCTCTGCCCTCTGCTAGGTGTCTACGACATGCCGACTTCGGTCCGCTTTTATCGCGACAAGCTTGGCTTTGAGATCGTAAGCCACTCGCCCCATCGCGGCGGAGATGATCCTGATCGCTTCCACTGGTGCTGGCTCCGCCATGGCGACACCGACATTATGCTTAACACCAATTACGAGTTCGACGAACAGCGCCCCGTTCCGTCCGATCCCAAGCACTCCGGAGCACATGTGGGCATCGTTCTCTACTTCGGCTGCCCAGACGTCGACGCTGCCTACGCAGAGTTACGGTCGGCCGGCGTAGAAGTCAGCGCTCCCAAGGTGGAACGGTATGGTATGAAGGACATCGCTCTCCGCGATCCCGATGGTTACCTGCTCGTCTTTCACTGGCCCGTCTCAACGACAAATCACTAAGGCTGCCAGAAAAACTCTTTCGTCTCCACAAACGTCACCGGTACATCTGTGATAAATTTGCGCAGCCACTCTGCGCACGTTCTCATACCCGCCTGCTCCGACGGGATGTGCCCCATCAGGATCAGCGCCTTGTGCCGCCCTTCGGCTGAAGCATCGGCGACGTACTCAATCGTCTCCCACTCCGGCACCTCACCGATGACAAGCACTTCCACATCGTCTCTTCGCAGCATCTGAATCTGTCGCTGTGTCCCTGCCGCGCCCGGCATCAGAGCAACTTTCGTGACCGCCACATCCGGATTGCCCACGACGCGCAGCACCTTGATTCCAATCCGCTCTTCCACACTCTTGGCCAGGGCGCGCAAACTGACCACCGGCATGACAAATAGGTCCGGCATGTCCGCTCGCGCATAGCCCTCCCAGCCCAACGCTTCCGTCATGCCGCTCAGAATGCCATCGGGGTGCCGCGTGTGCCAGTGGTCATGAAACCGCCACACCACGAGGTGGTTCTCTTTGATGAAATCCTCTTTTTGCTGCCAAACGCGATCATTAGCCGCGGCAAACCAGTCCGTCTTGTCTTCGTGACTGTAGAACGTTGGCTCATGCGTGATAATCAGGTTCGCGTGCTGCGCCGCCGCGCGCTTCAGCACATCGAACGTCGCCATCATCGTCGTCGCAATGCCCGTCACCGGAGTATCGGGATCTCCCGCCTTGAACGTGTCGACGGTCGGTTCGTCCCACGGTACAGCGCTGTGCTGCTTGATGCTTTCAATCACCGCTCTCGCGGTCGGTGCATTCGAGGTTTGCGCACCCAGCGCAGCCGCCGCGCTCAGCGAAACAATCGTTAAAGTTCGATACAACATCCCCTCCATGGGCCTCGCAGACCATCTCTTCTTCGTCGCCGAACGCGACGATCACCACCTGGCCCACATCTGGGACCTGCTCCGTCCATCTTTCGGTTGATGTCACAGTCCATCGCACGGGCCAAGACTCAGTGGCGCATTCGCATTTATCGTTGAATCAACCTTGGAAACGAACGCGCAGCGTTCACTCATACCACAATTTGACCAGCCGGGCTCCACTAAGCCCGGCTTTGCTTTCCAGCCTCAACTGCCCAAAGGGTGCTCGATCTCCATCAATTTGATGCTATAAAGGGTCATTCCTCAGGAGGGGTTGCTCATGACGTTCGCTATTCGCCTGTCGCGCTACGCGCTTTTGTTCGCGCTGTTCGTGTTTTCCGTCGGGCTTGCGCTCGCCCAGACAGAGGCCATCAACGGCAGTGTCCGCGGGCGCATCATAGACCAGGCCGCCGCTCCCGTTCCGGGCGCCAAAGTCACAGTCACCAACACTGAAACGGCTTTTTCCCGTTCCGTCGAAACGGATGCGGACGGTTACTACACGTTGCCTAACCTTCCTCTCGGCTCCTACACGGTATCCATTGAAAAGAGCGGCTTCAGCACGGAACAGCACCCGGGGGTTATGCTCGATGCGGGCAGTCAGGCCACCATTGATGCCGAACTAAGAGTCGGCAGTACCTCGACGACCATCGAAGTCGCCGGCGGAGCGCCCGTCGTCGATCCCGCACGCGTGAATACCAGCCTCATCATCAGCCACCAACAGACCGAAAATCTTCCGCTCACCTCTCGCAATCCCTATAACTTCGTCCTGCTGCAACCGGGCGTCAGCGGGCATCCCAACCCCGAACTCGGCATCCCGCGACTGTTGAACACCAACGGGCTCGTTGATCACGTTAACTATCAGCTCGATGGCGCCGTCGACACTGAAACCGATCGCTATGGGCTCCGACTGTTCGCCATCGCCGACAGCTATGTAAGCGAAGTGCAGGCCGTTCCGGGCGTCTTCGCGCCGGAATTTGGACGCATCGCCGGCGACGTGTTCAATGTCATCACCCCCTCGGGCACAAACGGTTGGCATGGCGAAGTGCAGTTCATCGGCCGTCCTCTCGATCTCGTTGCCCGTCCCATCCTGGCGACACCCACCACTCCGGTGCCCGCAGCCAACGATTTCTCGGCCAACTCCGGCGGCCGCATCATCAAGGACAAACTCTTCTTCTTCGCTTCCTACGAACACATTAAACGCGCCACTCCCACGCCCGTCACCATTAGTCCCGCGAATGCGGCGGCCATCGGCATTCCAGCCAGTTTGCTGGTAACCGCCCCGACCGTTCAGCACGCGCAGTGGGTCGATGCGCGACTTGACTGGATCATCACCCAGAAGCACCAGTTCTTTGTTCGCTACAACTACTTCCGCAATCGGTATCCGTTCAACACCAACAATGGCGGACTTTATGCGCTCAGCTCGGCATCTGATTTCCGCGACCGCGCCCATGTGCTCGGCGCACAGTTGCTGTCGACGTTCTCACCCAATGTACTCAACGAACTTCGCTTTGGCTGGCCCTATCGCAATGAGGCGCATGTCGCCGGCCCGCTCACCGGAACCGGTCCGCAGATCACTATCAGCGGTATAGCTAATTTCGGCGGCAGCATTGCCGTGGGCGATCGGTTCCAGGAGAAAATTCCGAACCTCAACGACAACTTCACAGTCGTCAAAGGCGCTCACACCTTTAAAGCCGGCTTCGGTTTCCAGCAGAACCTCGACACTCAGGTCAATGACATCTACACGCAATACGTCTTCGCGAGTATCCCGGCTTATCTGAGCGCGCTCTCAGGCGCGAATCCCTACGCGTACAACACCTTCAACGCGAGCGTCGGCCAGCCCGGTGCGTGGTACCACTCGTTCTTCTATGACTTGTTCGCGCAAGATAGCTGGCAGCTCCGCCCGAATCTCCTCATGGTCTACGGCCTTCGCTACGATCAGTTCCGCGGCCCGCAAGGCGATCCGAATGCGCAGTTTCCCTACTCCCAGCGCTTCCGCATTCCCGAAGGTAATTTCGCTCCGCGCCTCGGCCTCGCCTGGTCCATCACACCGAAGACGGTCATGCGCGTCAGTTCCGGAATCTTTTACGAAGCGCCGCCGACGAATCTCTGGTACAACGCGCTCTATAACGATGGCGGAGGCAGTTCGTACGTGGCCTCGATCGTCTCGTCTGCACCAGGCGCGCCCCCGTTTCCATCCTCCGTCGTGAACGGCACGCTCCCGCGCTCGTCGCAAAACATCACCGGCATCACCCCGAACTTCAAGAACGGCTATGCCATCAACTCGAGCCTGCAGATCACGCGCCAGCTCTTCACCAACGATTCCATTTCCATCACCTATGCCAACACCGGCGGTCGCAATTTGGAGTACCTGCGCAATATCAACCTCATCAACCCGATCGCGTTCCTCGCCGATGGGCGGCCCGTCTATTCGACAGCGCGTAATGCCACCACGCGTCTCTACCCCGGGTTCAACAACATCACTCTCGAGGACATCGGCGACAATAGCTCCTACAACGCCCTCACCGTCACGTATCAGCGGCGATTCGCGCAAGGCCTCCAGGTCGCCGGCTTTTACACCTGGTCGCATTCGCTCGACGATGCGCCCGAAGCCAATGCCTATGATCAGGGCTCGCTCCTTATTGAAGATCCCTCCAACCGCAATCGCGATCGCGGCAACTCATCCATCAATCGTCCCAGTGCTTTCTCTTTGAGCACCGTCTGGGCGCCTACTGCCAACGGGATCAACAACAGCATTTTGCGCTATCTAGCCAACAACAACCAGATCACGCTCTTCTTCGTCGCGCAATCAGGTGACGAGCAGAACCTCACGGCCAATCAACTCCTCAACAACGATGCTCTCGCGGGCAGCGGATCAGGCAACGCGACCCGGCCCTTGTTCGTCGGCCGCAACACCATCCGGACACCGAACGTGTATCAACTCGATCTGCGCTACACCAGGACCTTCTTCAAGCTCTGGGACCGCTTTCAACCCCGCTTCTTCGCCGAAGCCAACAACGCCCTCAACCACCCCAACATCACCACCATCAACACAACCGCGGTTGTCAACTCCACCGGCGCGATTCTGACGCAGCCGACCTATGCGCCTGTCTCGACCTTGCTCGAAGGGCGAATTGTTCAACTGGGTGTGCGAGCGGAGTGGTAGGGGGAGTTCACCCCATCGACGCCGGATCATGCGTCGTCCCGTCGAAATCTTCCGACGTCTTGAAGCGTTCGATGCGCCCGCTCAGCGCCGCTTCCTTCGTCCTTGCGGTCAATGCTTCCACCTGAGTTTCGCTCATCGGCTTGAACGTTTTCATCGCCTGAAAAGCCTGATCCAGTCGCTCGAGAGAATCACAACCATTGATCACGACAGAAGTCGGCAGATTCAGCGCATAGTGTAAGCAGTCAATCGCGTTCACTTGGCTCAATTGGAATATCAGACCTGACGCCAGCGGCTTCATCCCCAGGACCGCGATCTTTTCGGTCACCAGCCGCGGCACTACCTGATGAGCGAAACTACGGAAGTTGTAATCCAACACGTTCAATGGCATCTGACAGGTATCGAAGTGAAAACCATTTCTGGCAGCGACATCCAGCATGTGCAGATGAATACTCGGATCTTTGTGGCCGGTGAACCCTACATAGCGAACCTTGCCCGCCTTCTTCGCCGCCACTACCGCTTCATGTGCTCCTCCTGGCCCGAAGTATTTGTCTGGATCAGTCATGCGAATGTTCTCGTGAAACTGGATCAGGTCGATGTGATCAGTTTGCAGTCGCCGTAGGGACTCGTCAATCTGTTGCGCGGCTGCCGCGCGTGTCCGTCCGTTGTACTTCGTCATCAGGAACGCGCGGTTACGATACCCATCGCGCAAAGCCTTCCCCATCCGCACTTCGCTGTCGCCGTCGTGATAATCCCACGAATTGTCGAGAAAGGTGATGCCGCGGTCCAAACCCGTGCGGATGATCTGAATGCCCTCACGTTCACTTGGCACGCCGATATGGTAACCGCCAAGGCCAACCGCGGAGACCCGTTCCCCGGTCGAGCCCAGATTCCGATAAATCACCCCATCGCGTGTTTCCCCCTGCAAGGCCGCCGTGATCGACAACCCAGCAAGGCCGGCAATGAATTCTCGTCGTTGCAAATCCGAAAAGTTCACAGTTTCCTCCATGTCCCCCGACAACTCCATTTTGCTCCTGTCCTCGCCCGCCAAGTACCGTTGTTTGATAGGCTGCGTACATGGAAGAGACCGGCCCTGTTTTGTCTGAAAGAAATGTGATCTCCCGTCGCGGCTTCGTCAACACTGTTGTCGCCGGAGCCGCTGGACTCGCCATAGCCCCAACCGCAAAAAGCTACGGCCGGATCGTCGGCGCCAATGATCGCGTCAACTTTGCCGTCATTGGACTCCACAGCCGTGCCTATGCCCACCTGTCCTCGCTCAAGGCAAACGAGAAGTGTGCAAACATCACCCACGTTTGTGACGTCGATTCCAACACTCTTACTAAGTTCGCCGCCGCGGTCCAGAAGAGCTTCGGGGCCATGCCGGCCACCGACAAAGATTTCCGCAATTTGCTCGCCGCCAAAGACGTAGACGCGATCACTATCGCCACCCCCGACCATTGGCACGCGCCCATGGCTATCGATGGCCTCCAGGCCGGCAAACACGTGTACGTGGAGAAGCCCTGCAGCCATAATCCCGCCGAAGGTGCTCTTCTCGTCGCCGCCCAACGCAAGTACGGCAAGCTCGTCCAGATGGGCACGCAGCGGCGCTCGTCTTCGCTGTTTATCGACGTTGTCGCGAAGATTCAGGACGGGCTCATCGGCCGCGCTTACTTCGCCAAGGCTTGGTACAGCAACACGCGCAAGTCCATCGGCGTGGGCAAAGAGGTGCCTGTTCCTGCCGTGCTCGATTGGGACCTCTGGCAGGGCCCCGCTCCGCGCCAGGCATACCGCGATAATGTTCAGCCATATAACTGGCACTGGTTCAGGATCTGGGGGACCGGGGAAGCTCTCAACAACGGCACTCACGAAATCGATGTCTGCCGCTGGGTGCTCGGGGTCGACTACCCGAACAAGGTCACCGCGTCCGGTGGACGCTATGCGTTCAAGGATGACTGGCAGTTCTACGACACACTCGTCACGAGCTTCGAATACGACGACAAGCTTATCTCCTGGGAGGGCAGAAGCTGCAGTGGCATGAAGGACTACGGCCGTGATCGAGGCTCCGTGATCGTCGGCACCACGGGTACCGTTGTGCTGGACAGCGGCGGCTACGAAGTCTACGACCTGAAAGGCAATAAGACCGGCGAATTCAAAGAAGCCAGCGCAGCGGCATCATCCGACTTAGTCGGTAGGGACAACATGACTGACGCTCACTTCGCCAACTTCATAGCAGCCGTCCAAACCGGAAAGAAACTCACGCAGCCCATCGAGTCGGGTAATATCACGGTCACCACCCTTCAACTCTCGAACATCGCCTGGGAAACGCAGCGAGAACTCAAGCTAAATCCAGCCGACGGCAAAATACTGAACGACCCCGAGGCGATGAACTTGTGGGGCCGCAAATACGAACCAGGGTGGGCTCCGAAAATCTAGCGCCGCGGCCCTCATTCGTTTCTTAACGCCACCATCGGCTCCACGCCGGCCGCTCGTGAAGCGGGAATCATAGATGCCAATAATGCGGCGCAGCAGAGTAATAATGTCGCCGACGTCAGCATCACCGGGTCCCACGGCTTAACTCCGAACAACTGCTTGCTCATGAGGTTTCCGGCTTCAATCGCCGACGGAACCCCAATAGCCAGGCCGATGGCAACCTGCAAAAACGCGCTGCGCAGGACCATCCGGATGACGCCGCCGCGGTCCGCGCCCAAGGCCATGCGTACGCCGATCTCACTGGTCCGCTGTTCTACATTGTAGGCCAGCACGCCGTACAGTCCAACGGCCGCGAGTACCAGACCCAGGCCGCCGAAAAGCATGGTTAATGTCGCGATCATGGTCTCTTGCTGGAAATCGGCTTCCACGACTTTGGAGTAGGGATCAACGTCATAAAGAACCAGACTCTGATCCACGCTGTCCAAAGCCTTGCGTACCAGTTCTGCCATGCGCGGCTGATTGCCCGGCGCCCAGATCACGATGTTGTAGAGATAGCGCGAGCTGGATTCGAAGGCCTGAAATTGGGGGTCGTCATACTGCACCTGCTGGGCTTCCGGCGCCCAGAACATCGGGTAAATGGGCTTCTTGTACTGATAGGTCATATAGCGGATGTCCCGGATGACGCCGACGATCTCGTACGAGCGCGCATACTTGATCCGTCCGATGCCGAAGTGCTTGCCAATCGGGTTTTCCCCTTTGAAGAACCTTCGAGCGAAAGCCTCATTGATGACCGCCACGTTGCGGGTGTGCTCGTTGTCCCGTTCCTCGATGGCGCGGCCTTGCACAACCCTGGCTCCGATCGTTTCAAAGAAGCCCGGCATCACACGCGCCCACCCGGCGCCGTTTTCTGCTTTCGGTGGCGGCTCCGGCCTGCCCTCGATGCGAATGCCTTCGTTCCAGCTATCACCGGTCATGGGCGCATACAGCGCGGGGGCTATCATGCGCGCGCCGGTCATCTGCGCGATGCGTTCATCGATGCGGCGGAACAGCGGCTCCATCTTTTCCGGCTTGTAGCTGCTGAGCTGTGGATTGATCCAGGCGATGTATCGGTCTTTGGTCTCGAAGCCAAAGTTCTGGTGCTCCAGGTTACGCAAGCTTAGTCCCAGCAGCGCCGCAGCAGACAAGAGCACCAGAGACATGGCAGCCTGTGCGATGACGAGTGACTTCTGTGTGATGGAATCGCGTCCGCCCACCGTACGGTTCGCTCCGCGCAGCGCCTCTACTGGATCCACATGCGAGGTCATCCAGGCGGGAGCAACTCCGAACGCAACGCCGGTCAGGACAGACACAGCAAACGTGAATAGCAGCACTTCCCAAGAGGGCGTAGCGTTGATGGGGACATAATTATTCGGTCCGCCAGTCCGGAATGCGAGGTGAATGATCAGGCTGGTTCCGGCATACGCCACGGCAATGCCGACGGTGCCGCCGATGATCGACAGAACGACGGATTCCACGAGTGCTTTGCGCACCAAACGTCCTCGCGACGCGCCGAGTGCCACACGTACGGACGTTTGTGAACGGTCTTTCAAGCCGCGCGCGAGCATCAGGTTTGCGAGATTGCTGCACGCCACCAGCAGTACGCAGCCGGCAGCAATCAACAGCAGCCGCAGGCCGTCTTGATAGTTGTCGCGCATCATGGAAACGCCCGCGTCTCCTGGAACGAGACGGACGAACTGCTGCTGCCAGGTCTTCTTCTCGCCAGGCTCCATATCCGGCACGTGACTGGCCAGCCAATCGTGGAACTCCACCTTGAGCTTCGCTTCCAGCGACTTCGGATTGACATCCGGACGTAGCCGGCCGACGATGTCCAGCCAGTTGGAGTTCGCCCGCTTGGTTCGAGCTGTGTCGCCGTCAAGCAGTACGTCCTTCGAGATCGGAATCCAGAAATCCGGCATCCCCCAGCCGGCGAGCTTCGCGCCGTAGAACCCCGGAGGCGCGACTCCGACGATCGTGAACGGATGGCCGTTGATGTCGTAGATGGCGCCTCTGATGTTCGGGTCGGCGCCGTACTTTTCGTGCCACACGCGATAGCTCATCACCGCCGCCGGCGGAGCATTCGGCTTATCGTCAGCGTCGGTCAACATGCGCCCGATCCATGACTGAATGCCCAGCGTACGGAAGAAGTTGCCCGAGACGAATTCACCATTGCGCGTAGCCGCAGGTTCCTTCGAACCCGTCTTACGCACCCCGAGCGCTTCATTGCCTGCTTGCAGCGCCGCCAAGTCAACGAACTCAGGCGTATGCGCGCGGAACATGTTATATGCTTCCCACGAGAACAGCGAGAAATTCCCGTCATTGTCCTGGGTGTAGCCGCCCCAGTTGCAGCAGCGAAGCTTGTCGCCGATGCGCCACAGTTCTTCCGGCTTAGTAACTGGCAGCGACTTCAGCATCACTTGATGCACCAGCGTAAAGATCGCCGTCGTCGCTCCAATGCCTAACGCCAACGTGATGATGGCTGTGGTGGTGAAGCCTGGCGCTTTCCGCAGCTGCCGCAGCGCCTCTCGCAAATTCGCCTGCACTAATCCCCCATACCGTTTCCAGCGTTCAAAAGTTCCGTCTGAAATACCCGGGCGGCCGGGTATGGTTACACACAAACGGCGAGAAATCGTCTCAGCCCCCAGAATCCACTCTCGTAATCTGGGATAAGCTGCATGAAATCTCGGTTTTTGATCTTCTTCGGTGTGATGTCGCTCTTCGGATTCGCTGGCCGGCAAGCGCAATCCCCACCTTCTGAGCCCAATGTGACGCGCACCACTCTCGATAATGGTATGCGCGTGGTCATTGTGCGCGATCCGCTCGCGCCAGTCGTAACAGTCGAAAATAACTACCTGGTCGGCGGCAATGAGACGCCTGCTGGTTTCCCCGGCATGGCCCACGCTCAGGAACACATGGCCTTTCGTGGCTGCTCCGGCCTGACTGCGGATCAAATCGCGGCGATATACGCCCAGCTTGGCGGTGCTATGGACGCCGACACGCAGCAGAACATCACGCAATACTACGTCACGGTTCCCGCCGAGGATCTCGAAGTCGCGCTCCGCGTCGACGCGGCCTGCATGTCGAACGTGGTCGATTCCCAGGACGAATGGGCCGAGGAACGCGGCGCCATCGAGCAGGAAGTCTCGCGCGATCTCTCCAACCCCACTTATAAAGCCGTCACACGTCTTAACGATGCCATGTTCGCCGGCAGTCCTTACGCACACGACCCGCTTGGCACGCAGGAGTCCTTTGACAAAACCACTGGCGTCGCGCTCAAGACTTTCTATGACACCTGGTACGCCCCGAATAACGCCATCCTCGTCATCGCTGGCGATGTCGATCCCGCTGCGACACTAACCAAAATCAGGCAACTCTATGGATCAATTCCGCGCAAGAACCTGCCCACAAAGCCGGAAGTAAATTTCCAGCCCGTCAAGCCCGATTCCTTCACTCTCGACAGCAACTTGCCGTATGTTCTGTCGCTGATTTCTTTCCGTTTCCCTGGCAGCGACAGCCCGGATTACGCGGCTGCGCAAATTCTGGCCGACGTCATCGGAAGTCAACGTGCGCCCCTCTATGACCTTGTTACCCAAGGCAAAGCACTCGGCACAGCATTCAGTGCTATCGAGACGTATCCGAAAGCCAGCATCGCTGCGGCTCTCGGCGCTGTCCCGCCGACTGCGAATCCCGCCGACATCAACGACGAAATGAAGAAGATCATCGCCGGCTACGTTGCTAACGGCGTTCCAGCCGACCTGGTCGAAGCTTCGAAAAAACAGGAAGTCGCGGCGGCCGAGTTTCAGCGCAATTCCATCACCAATCTCGCCACCGTTTGGTCGCAGGCCCTCGCTGCCGAAGGCCGTCAGTCGCCTGAGCAGGATCTCGAAGACATCAAGCGCGTCACTGTAGATGAGGTGAACCGCGTCGCCAAGAAATATCTGGATCTGGATCATGCCGTCGTAGCGATCCTAAAGCCCCTACCCTCCGGTGCGCCGGCTTCCGGAAAAGGTTTCGGAGGAGCGGAGCAAACCACCAGTGCGCCCACCAAACCGGTTGCGCTTCCCGAATGGGCCGCGGCCGCGGTCAAATCATTGCGCGTCCCGAAATCCACCACGCATCCCGCCGACATGATTCTGCCGAACGGCATCCGTTTAATTGTGCAGACGGAGGCCGCCAGCCCCACAGTCACCGTCATCGGCTCTGTGAAGACGCAGGATCAGATCGAAACGCCGCCCGGGCAGGATGGCGTCTCCGATGTCCTCGCAGGGCTCTTTTCCTATGGAACGAAAACGCTCGATCGCCTCGCGTTCCAGAAAGCGCTTGATGACATTGCCGCATTTGAAAACGCCGGCGCGAACTTCAGTCTCAAAGTGCTCAAACAGGATTTCGCTCGTGGTGTCGAACTGCTCGCCGACAACGAGCTTCATCCCGCACTTCCCACAGATGCATTCAAGATTGTGCAGCAACAGACTGCCGAGTATCAGGCAGGAGAACTGAGCAGTCCGGGCTATCGCATGGAGCGCGCATTGCAAACAGCCCTCGTTCCCGCAAATGATCCGCTCACGCGCGAAGCAACTCCCAAGACGATCTCGTCACTTACTTACAACGAGGTCACTTCTTTCTACGCCAAAATCTTCCGGCCCGACCTCACCACCATCGTTGTCATTGGTGACATCACGGCTGAGCAGGCTCGCGCCGTCATTGAAAAATATTTCGGGTCGTGGCAAGCCTCCGGCCCGAAGCCGGAAGTCGTTCTTCCTCCCGTTCCCGAAAACAAACCGAGTGCCATCAACGTTCCCGATTCCAGCCAGATTCAGGACACCGTCGAACTCGCTCAACAACTGGAGATGAATCGCTTCAGCCCCGATTACTATGCTCTCCAGCTTGGTAACCACGTTCTCGGCGGGGGGTTCTATGCCACTCGCCTTTACCGCGATCTCCGCCAAAAAGCCGGCTACGTCTACAACATCGATGATTCGATAACCGCTGGTCAAACCCGCACCATCTACACGATCGACTTCGGCTCCGATCCGAAAAACGTAAGTAAAGCCCGCACCATGATCGAGCAGGAATACTATGACATGCAGAAAACAAACGTCACGCCCGCCGAGTTGCAGCAGGCCAAAGCACTCCTGCTCCGTTCCATTCCGCTCGGCGAATCCAGCGAAGATGCGGTTGCCGGCGGTTTCATCAACCGCGCTCGCATTGGACTTCCACTCGATGAGCCGGCGAAAGCAGCCGACACATACTTCAACATGACTGCAGATCAGGTCCGTACTGCGTTTGCCAGATATCTCAGCCCGACTAATTTCGTCCAGGTGGTTCGCGGTCCCGCACCGCAATAGCCGGCTCGGATTCTAATGAAGATCAGCGAACTAGCACGGGCTCTTCGAGCTCGCGAAATAAATTGTGTCGAACTCGTCCAAAGGACGTTGCATGAAATTGAAGCTCGTGACTCGTATCGGAGCTTCATTACGAAAACTCCCGACCTCGCATTAGCGGAAGCTGCGGAACGAGATAAAGAACTTTCCCGGGGCCGCGACCGCGGTCCGCTGCATGGCATCCCGATCGCGCACAAAGATCTCTTCTATACGAAAGGCATCCGCACCACCGCAGGCTCGCTTGTCTTCCGGGATTTCGTGCCCGATGACGATGCCGATGCCGTCACTCTTCTTCGCGAAGCAGGCGCCGTCAGTCTCGGAAAAACAAACCTGCACGAACTTGCTTACGGCATCACTTCGAAGAATCCGCATTACGGCTTTGTCCTGAACCCGCGCGATCCAGCACGCATCGCCGGCGGTTCATCCGGCGGCTCAGCCACGCTCGTTGCTGCTGGCCTGCTCCCGTTCGCGACGGGAACGGATACCGGAGGGTCCATTCGCGTCCCGGCAGCTTTCTGCGGTATCACTGGCATCAAGCCAACCTTCGATCTAGTCAGCCGCCGGGGTGTTCTGCCGCTATCTTTCAGCCTCGACCATGTTGGCCCGCTCGGTTCGTGTGTCGAGGATTGCGCCCTGGCGCTGGATGCTCTCGCGGAGGGCGAATTCAACTTACCCGCTTTCCCTCATCTCCGCGGCATTCGCATCGGCGTGCCAAAAAATTTCTATTTCGATCGCCTCAACGACGAAGTCGCTACTGCAGTCAATTGCGCCATCTCCTCTATGCAAAAGCTTGGTGCTGGGGTCGACGAGGTGACCGTTCCTGATCCGCCGAAAGCAAACGCCGCCGCTCGCATCGTGCAGCTCTCTGAAACAGCCGCTCTGTACGCGGACAATACCGACTCAAAAGAATTCAGCCCCGAAACGTGGGAACTGCTGCAGCAAGGTCGCCTTATCGCCGGTCACGATTACGTGAACGCGCAGCGCATGAGAACGGTCTTCCGCCGTCAGTGGGACGATCTCTGGAACACTATAGATGTTCTCGCTCTCCCGACCACCCCTACCGTCGCGCCTCGACTGGAAGAAAAAAAGCTGACCATTGCGGGCACGGAAGAAGACGTACGTCTCGCCACAACTCGCCTCGTGCGCGCCTTCAATTACACTGGCGATCCGGCGCTGTCGATGCCCTGCGGAACCGATTCGCTCGGCTTGCCGGTCGGTCTGCAACTCGTCGCCGCGCCTTATTCCGACGCGCGCCTGCTGCGGATCGCAAAAACTCTCGAAGCGGAATTAGGACTTAACCTTTAGCGGCAATCCCGACGCTTCAATCGCGCGCCAACCGCCGTCCAGCGAGATCACGTTCGTGTAGCCCATCTTCTGCAGGTTGTCGGTCGCCAGCGCAGAACGGTATCCGCCTCCGCAATAGAGAACCAGCTTGGTGTCCTTCTCCGGAAACGTCTTCTCGATATCGCGCTCAATGATCCCTTTGCTCAAGTGAATCGCGCCTTCCGCGTGAGCTGTTTCCCACTCGTGGTCTTCGCGCACATCCACGAGTTGCCCCGCTTCACCCGCGGCAACCCATCGCTTATATCCTTCGATGTCGATTTCGCGAATACGCGTCTTCGCATTGTGCACAAGCGCGAGGAACCCAGGGTCGTGATGCTTCATCGGCGTGTTCATCTGTCCGCTACCTACTGTATCCGCTCAATTTTCGCCCCCGCATCTGCCAGTTTCTGCTCAATGCGTTCGTAACCGCGATCCATGTGATATACGCGATCGACGGTCGTCTCGCCCTGGGCAATTAACGCCGCAAGCACGAGCGATGCGCTCGCCCTCAGATCCGATGCGATCACCTGCGCACCGGTCAGGTGCTCTTCGCCGCCAATAATCGCCTGCCGTCCTTCAATCCGGATGTTCGCGCCCATGCGCGCCAGTTCCTGCGTATGCATGAACCGGTTTTCAAAGATCGTCTCGGTCACGAAGCTGATGCCTTGCGCTACCGTCATCCACGCCATGTACTGAGCCTGCAAATCGGTCGCAAATCCCGGATACTCTTCCGTCATCACGTCCACGGCGTGCGGCCTTCCCGAGAACCGCACGCGAATCGCATCCGTTCCCAGCTCTTCAATTTCCGCCCCCGCCTTCTGCATCTTCACAATCAACGCCGCAATGTGTTCCGGGTTGCATTGCGTCACGGTAACGTCGCCCTGTGAGATCGCGCCCGCCAGCAGAAACGTCCCTGCCTCAATCCGGTCGGAAATGATTGAGTGTTCCGCGCCGTGTAACCTCTCAACGCCTCTCACCCGAATAATCGACGTGCCGGCGCCTTCAATCTTCGCACCCATCGCGCAGAGCAACTCTGCCAGGTCTTTTACCTCGGGCTCGCGCGCTGCGTTGCGGATCACCGTTTCGCCCTTCGCTAGCACCGCCGCCATCAGCACGTCTTCGGTTCCCGTCACCGTGATGCGGTCGAAATGGACGGTGCCGCCCTGCAGTCCGTTCGGCGCCCGCGCCTCCACATAACCGTGCGATTGCTCGATAGTTGCGCCCAACTGTTCCAGCGCGGAAACGTGCAGATTGATCGGTCTCGCCCCAATCGCGCACCCACCCGGCATTGAAACCCGCGCTCGCCCCGTGCGTGCCACCAGGGGACCAAGCACCAGACTCGATGCCCGCATAGTCTTCACTACGTCGTACGGCGCTTCCGGATTCTCGAGCGTCTTCGCGTGCACGCGCACCTTTCCGTCCTGATCTTCAATCTGCGCTCCGGTGTACGCGACCAGTTGCTCCATAGTCCCGATGTCTTTCACTTGCGGAATGCGTCGCAGAGTAACTGGTTCTTCCGTCAACAAACAGGCAGCCAGTGCCGGTAGTGCGGAGTTCTTCGATCCGCTGACAGGCAGTTCCCCAGTCAGCGGCCTACCGCCCGTAATCCTGAACTTGTCCATCGAATCTCTAAATTCTTAGTGCCGTTCGCAGCCGTCCGTGCGCACACCTCAGCTTGTTTTCTGCCTCACTGCGAGACAGCTTCCGCTTGCTCATCACCACCGCGGTTCGCACCGAGCCTGCCTCCTCGAGCAGCCGGGAAGCTTCATCATAAGATACGCCCGCAATCCCGGAGACGATGCGCCGCGCCCTGTCCGTCAGCTTCTCGTTCGTCGGCTGCACGTTCACCATGAGGTTCCCGAACACGTATCCCAGCCGGATCATCGCGCCCGTACTCAACATGTTCAGCACCATCTTTGTCGCCGTCCCCGCGCGCATCCGGGTCGAGCCCGTAATCACCTCCGGTCCTGGCACCGGAGTGATCGCAATCTCCGCGGCCACGGCAACTTCCGAATCGGTGGTGCAGCTTATACCAATCGTCAGCGCACCCAGCGCTTTCGCATACGCAAAGCCTCCCAGCACGTAAGGCGTTCGACCGCTCGCCGCAATTCCCACAAGCACATCGCCCGAACCGAATCCCCGATCCCGAAGATCCTGTTCACCCTGCTTCGGATCGTCCTCTGCCTTCTCAACCGACGTCCGGAGTGCCCGGTCACCGCCGGCAATCAGTCCTACCACCATCTCCGGAGGCGTATTGAACGTTGGCGGGCATTCAGAGGCATCCAGCACGCCCAATCGCCCTGACGTTCCCGCTCCCGTATAAAATAGCCGCCCTCCGGTCTCCAGCCGCTCCACGATCTCATCCACGGCGTGCGCAATCTGCGGAATCTCCTTTGCGACAGCGGCCGCAACTTCCTGGTCAGCCGCATTGATCACGCGTAGCATCTCCTCCGTCGAGAGGGCATCGATGCCGCTCGACGCGGGATTCTGTGTTTCCGTGACTAAGTGCTTCATATATAACGAAAAAGGCCAAAGGAGCTATATGCCCCTTCGGCCCCCAAATCAAAGATGCTCCGGAAAAACTTAAGCCGTTTACGCGCTGAACGAACTGCCGCAGCCGCAGGTGGACTTCACCTGCGGGTTGTTGAACTTGAAGCCGGAACCCTCCAGGGTCTCCACGTAATCCACTTCCGCGCCGTCCAGGTACAACATACTGGCCTGATCGACGAATACCTGCAGATCGCCAAATTTATAGGTCTTGTCCAGCATGTTCGGCTGGTTCTCGAAAGCCATCGAGTAGCTGAACCCAGAACACCCGCCGCCCACAACCGCAATCCGCAGCCCGGCCGGCTTTGGTTCCTGCATGTTCAAGATTTCATTAACTTTGGTAACGGCAGTCTCGCTGAGCTGAATCATTCTAAATCTCCTTACAAATCTCTATGTATTTATCTTATAACCGATTCGACCTCTTTAGGATGCCGACGGCGGCACTTTCGCTTCGCTTTTGCGTCCAAGTCGTTGAAACCCGGACACAAGAGCTTACGTCGGTGCCAATATACTATGAGCGGGCTCAGTGCTACCCTTCCCTTCCCGGCAGTCGGCGCGGGAGAGGCGTCCCGAGCGAAGACCAAATTGGACCACCGAACCACCGAAGAGGCGGCGCTCGTCCGGCGTGTACAGGCTCAAGATGAAATCGCGTTCCGCGAGATCGTTGAGCGCTACCAAGCCAAGGTCTTCTCCATCATTTACGGCATTCTCCGCAACCGGAACGACGCGGAAGATATTGCCCAGCAGGTCTTCGCCAAGATCTATTTCTCAATCAAGAATTTTGATTTCCGAAGCTCGCTCCTGACGTGGATCTACAAGATCACGGTGAACGAATGTTACGACTACTTGCGCAAGAAGCGTGTTCGCAAGCTGGTCTATGAGAGTGATTTCTCAGCCGAAGATTCCTTGCGTATGGATAATTCCGAGCCGGCCACGGACCATACTCCGTCCGTCGATCACCGGCTCGCCCAGCACGATCTGATTTTGAAGCTTCTGTCCAAGATTTCCGAAGAGGACCGCTCGCTGCTCCTTTTGAAAGAGGTAGAGGGGCACTCGGTCGAGGAATTGTCGGAAATGACGGGCATGAACGAGAACACCATAAAAGTAAAGCTGTTTCGAGCGCGCCAGAAATTAGTAAAGGCAGCGCAGCGGTTGGAAAAGGGACCTTTAGCGCCTCCCGTATCCGATTAAGTAGTAGAAAGCTGTCAGTTTTGATGTAGATTCGATCTAGCGAACGTAAGATTCGCAAGCAGTTGTAAGAATTTTGAGGGAAACATGCATAGGTCCATTCGGGATCGTCTGGAACATCTGCTCGCCAATAGGGGATTGGCAGCCAGAAATAAAGAAGTGAGCGCTCATCTGGCAGAATGTCGCGAGTGCTCCATGGAACTCTCGTCCATGCAGGTACAAGCAAAGCTATTCAGCACGTTGCGCGTCGCCGAGGAGTTGGAACCAGCTCCCGGATTCTACGCGCGTGTACTCCAACGTATTGAAGAGCGCGCCAAGGAAACCATGTGGGGGGCCTTCCTGATATCGCCGTTCGCAAAGCGGCTGACTTATTCTTCCCTTGCGGTTGCGGTCATGCTCGGTGCTTATGTTGTTTCGCAGGAGACCCGAGATGGCCACCTGTTAGGTGGGCCGACCGTCATTGCCCAGAACGCGCACTATGATGCCCCAGTCACTGGCAGCGAAAGCCAGCAGCGCGACGCAGTTCTTGAGAATTTTGCCACGCACGAAGGATTGCCACGATAGCTACCGCCGTCAAAGGAAAGCGCCGTTCCATGTTGCGGCAAAGCAATGCTGGTTGGTCGAACCCGAGAGTTCTTGGGATTCTCGCTGTGGTATTCGTATGCGGCATCGCGTGCGGTTCCGCCTTCACCAATGCTTTCATGCACCACCGCATGTTCATAATTTCCGGCGGTCAGGGCATCGACCAGGCCAGCCGATTCGGCTTGCAGCGGCTCCAGCAGGAACTTGCGTTAACGCCTGCCCAGGTTCAGGTAATCACGAAGGAACTCGACGACTATGCCAAGTATTACCAGAACATTGAGGATCAGCGCGAGGATGTCGCCCAATTGGGCACGCAGCACATCATTGCCATCCTTAAGCCCGATCAGAAGCTGCGCTTTTACAAACTGCTTGGCATCAGCCCGCCCGGTACGGCCGCACCTGTTTCCGCGGTACGCTAGCCGCGGTTACTTCTGATCACTCCGCACGCTAGGCGCGACCGGAATTTTCGGGCGGATGTCAAACCAATGACAACCGCGATGGTTCTTATAAGATTTCCAAATCCTCTGAGCTTAGAATAAACGTCAAAGCCCCAGGATGGAGAGAACTTCCAAGTCTATTCTGCTGGCCGTCCTGTTGGCTTCGAGTGCGCTCGCCCAATTACAGCGCGGCCAACTGAAAGTCAAAGTCACTGATGCCACCGGCCTTCCGCTTCCGTCGGCCGTCACGCTCAGTAGCGACTCTTCAGAAACGCGGCGCGAAGCCGATACGGACCCATCCGGCGTGGTGACATTCTCCCAACTTCCGTTCGGCCCTTATCGCGTCACCATCGAACACCCTTCGTTCAAAGCTTATTCGACGCTCATCCAGATCCACAACGAAGTGCCGGTCGATATCCAGACACAACTCAACGTACAGGCGCCTTCCACCACTGTGGTCGTGAGCGAAAACGCCACGCTCGTTGACCCCCATCGCACCGGTGTGATGTACTCCATCGGTCGGCAACAAGTTCAGGAGGAGCAGTCTCCCGTTCCGGGCCGCGGCGTCCTCGACCTTGTCAACGAGCAGCCCGGATGGATCTTTGAAGCAAACGCTGTTCTGCATCCGCGCGGTTCCGAGAACCAAACACTATTCGTGGTGGATGGCGTGCCCATGGACGAGAATCGCTCGCCTGGTTTCGCGCCCGGCCTCGAAACGTCCGAAGTCTCCCAAATGTCGGTGCTCACCGCCAATATCCCCGCCGAATATGGTCGCAAACTGGGCGGCATCGTGGACGTTACAACCACGCAGGATACACGGAACGGTCTGCATGGCTCGGCAGAAATCGGCGGCGGCAGTTTCGATACCGAAGACGGGTTTCTTGCCCTGAGTTATCGCTGGAATCAGAGCGCCTTCACCCTTGCCGCTTCGGGCGATCACACGGCGCGCTATCTCGATCCACCCGCTCTCGGCAATTTCACCAATAACGGAACCAGCGACGCCATCTCGGGAGAGTTCGATCAGGAACTCGGCGATCGTGATCGTCTCCACTTCACGTTCCATCGGCGTGATGCTGTGTTTCAAGTGCCCAATGAGAACCTACAACAGGCCGCCGGTCAGTTGCAGAATCGCAACGCGCCGGAAGATCTCGGACAGGTCGCATGGACGCACGAGTTCTCTCCGCAGCTTCTCCTAAACATCCGCGGCGTCGTCGAAGATCTGTCGGCCAATCTCTGGTCGAATCCACAATCCGCTCCCATCTATGTCGCCCAACAGCGTGGCTTCCGTCGCAGCTACGTGAATACAAATCTGTCCGGCCACTTCGGCCATCACGACATCGAACTTGGCGGCGACGCGATCTATGCGCCCGTCACCGAAGCCCTTCAGTACCAGATCACCGATTCAAGCTACTTCGACCCCGATACGCCGCTCAACTTCAACTTCTTCGATCACCGTCTCGACCGCGAGCAAGCACTCTGGGCTCAGGACACCGTGCGCTTCGGCAATCTCACGTTGAGCGCCGGCTTACGCTGGGATCACTATTCGTTGGTCGTGAATGCTCACGGGTTCAGCCCCCGTTTGGGCGCGGCGTATTACCTGAAGAGAACCGACACCGTTGTGCGCTTCTCCTACGACCGCGTTTTCATCACGCCGGCCGTCGAAAACATTCTGCTGACCAGTTCGCCTGAAGTGGAATCGCTCAGCGAAAACGTCCAGCAGTTTCCGGTTGAGCCTTCGCGCGGCAATTACTACGAAGCGGGCTTCACCCAGGGAATCTTCGGAAAAACGCGCATGGACGTCAGTTTCTATCGCCGCACCTTCGCTCAATATGCTGACGACGATGTCTTTCTGAACACCGGCATCAGCTTTCCTATTGCATTTCAAAGCGCCAAGGTTCAGGGCGTTGACGCCAAACTCGAACTACCGCGCTGGCACAATCTCTCCGGATTTCTCAGTTACTCCAACATGCTGGGCATCGCGCAACTCCCCGTCACAGGGGGCTTCCTGCTTGGCAATGATGCTACCGGCAATGTCGGCGCAGTTGGCAGCTTCCCCATCAGCCAAGATCAACGCAACACCGCGCGCGCTCGGGCTCGCTACCAAATCCTTCCACGTCTGTGGACTGCGTTCTCGGCCGAATACGGCAGCGGACTACCCGTGGATATCAACGGCGACGTAGATATTCAAGCGCTTACTGAACAATACGGATCGCAAATTATCAGTCGCGTAAATTTCAGTGCCGGCCGCGTCCGGCCGAACTTCTCGCTCGATTGCAGCATCGGCGCCGATCTGTGGAAGCATGAGAAATCGATTTTGCGCGCCCAGGCCGAATTTGACAATCTCACAGACAAGCTAAACGTCATCAACTTCGCAGGACTTTTCTCCGGCACCGCCGTTGGCTTTCCCAGAAGCGCAAACGTGCGGCTTCAATTTGAGTTCTGATCGCATCAAACCCATATGAGCACTGTTACGGCGGCGTCGCATACCGACGCAGCACAGCCCGAAGGCGCGGAAGCGCATCTTTTCTTTCCGATTCAGATTCGCGACGTTCGGCTCGGGAACCGCATCGTCGTTTCGCCGATGTGCCAGTATTCCAGCGAAGAGGGTTACGCGACTGACTGGCATCTGGTGCACCTCGGAAGCCGTGCGATCGGGGGAGCGGGTCTGATTTTCACTGAAGCGGCTGCGGTTGAAGCGCGTGGCCGCATTTCGCCTTACGATCTTGGTATCTGGAAACACGAACACATTGAGCCGCTTGCCCGCATCGTGCGCTTCCTCAAGCAGAATGGATCAGTGGCGGGCATCCAGCTTGCACACGCGGGACGCAAAGCAAGTACAGAAGTACCTTGGCGCGGCCGGCGCGCTGTCAATCCATCCGAGGGCGGATGGGAGCCCGTCGCCCCGAGTGCCATCGCTTTCGATAACGCTTCGCTCAAACCGGCCGAGCTGAACGTTAGCGAGATTCACCAGATCACGCAATCGTTCGTCGACGCGACGCGCCGTGCGCTCGAAGCCGGCTTCGATGTGATTGAACTGCACGGAGCTCACGGCTATCTCATGCATGAGTTCCTCTCGCCCATCTCCAATAAGCGTACCGATCAGTACGGCGGCAGCTTCGAAAACCGCATTCGTTTCGTCGTCGAAACCGTCCAGGCCGTGCGTAACGTTCAGCCGCCCGGTATGCCGCTGTTCCTCCGCATTTCGGTAACAGATTGGGTTGACGGCGGCTGGAACCCCGACGAGTCTGTCGAACTGGCGCGCACCGTTCGCGGGCTCGGCGTCGATCTGATTGATTGTTCGTCAGGCGGCTCTTCGCCCGATGCCGCCATTCCACTTCGTCCGGGTTACCAGGTCCCGTTCTCCGAACGCATTCGCAATGAGACCGGTATTCTGACTGGCGCAGTCGGCCTCATTACCGAGCCTGCCCAGGCAGATGAAATTCTGTGCTGCGGTTCCGCCGATCTCGTTTTTCTCGCGCGCGAATTTCTTCGCGAGCCCTATTGGCCCATCAAAGCCGCACATGCTCTCGGAACCGCCTCGCCCCTGCCCGTGCAGTACGCGCGCGCGTTCCCGAACCAGCCCAGCAAACAGAGCTCGAAATAAAGAAAAGGCCGGGAGAGTATCTCCCGGCCTGAAGGACAGATCGCTGCCTGAAATCTAACGGCGGTAACCGCCGCGCACTGCTCCCCCGCCGCGATAGCCGACAAAACCACGTCCATAATAGCCCCGATACGGATAATAACCGCGGCCATAGTAGAACGCGAACGATGGACCCCAATAGTAGGGGTAGCCCCACGCGGAGTACGGATAGGAGTAAGCATACCCTGGATAAGCAGCAGCATATGGCATGCCACCCGCCGAATAGGGTCCACCAGCGTACGGTCCAGGTCCGCCGCCGTACGTCTGCTGCGAATACTCGCCCGGTTCCACGTAGCGGAACGCGGCCTGTGAAGAAGACGTGTTGATGGTGACTGGTTGCTGGATCTGGAACGTTAATACCTGCTCCGGAGCTATCACGCTCGCGTGATTATGAGTGACAACTACGCCGACGATGGAGGCCAGCGCGCCTGCGCCTGCGCCAATCGCAGCACCTCGCCCCCAGCCAGCAGCCGCGCCGATAGCAGCGCCAAGACCTGTCGTCCCGATAATAGTTCCAGCTTCAGCACCGCCCGGCGTGGTGCCGCCCTTGCGGCTGGTCAACTGCGTCAGCACATTGACTTGCTGTCCATCCACCAGCGTGAGCGTCGTGATCTGAACGCCCAGTTTCGCCGGATGACCCACGCCATGCTTTTCAACCACAGCCACACGTCCGCCTACCGTCTCGCCCGGCTCGGCCACGACAATTCCGTTCACGACAATCGGATCAACCAGCGTCGCCGAGAACGCATCGCCCGGCTGATTCTTGTCCGATGACAGAAGCTGATTCACGCGAACTGTGATGTAAGTGCCTTGGGAAATAGTCAGGCTGGCGGGTACCGGGGGCGGCGCGGGGTAGTTCTGCTGCTGCCCGTATGCGCCCTGCGGACCGTTCATCGGCTGTTGTCCATACTGCGGATATCCGTTATAAGGAGCTTGCTGCGTATATGGCCCGGCTTGTTGCGGGAATTGACCCTGCGGGGGGTATTGGCCTTGTTGGGGATACTGGCCTGATTGCTGATATGGGCCCATCGGCTGTTGCGCCTGCTGCCCGTAGCCATTCTGTCCGGGACTAGGCGTCGGCGGCGGAGGGGGCTGTTGCATGTCGCCGCTGCCTTGTGGAGCCGTCGGGTTCTGACCGGCCGTATAAGCGGGATAATTTTGCACGGCGTTCGGATCGGTTGCTGAATCGCCTACGCGCTTCCATCCGCCACCTGCAGCTGCTGTCGTTTGTTGATCGTTGTTAGTGTTTGTCGGGTACTGGGGCGCGTCCTGGGCGAAAGCCAAAGTGGAGGCTGCCAGCAGCCCAACGGAAAGGTACGACAATCCCTTTCGAACTGGAGAATTAAACATTGTTCGCATGCCTCGTAAATGTCGACGGTCATTACTATGCACGCGTTTCGCCATCTCGAAACACGGCTAAGTGGTTGAAATTCGGTGGTTTAGGTCGCCCATACACGGTTGCTATGCACCGACGCTGGTGATTTTCAACCATTCCGGGAAAAACCGGCTCTGATCAATTCTGGGTTGAGAACATGGCCGGTGACGGGAAGCGCTCAGTGCTAAAGATAAACGGCGGTTTACGCACCCTCGCCCAGAATGTTGGGAACATCGATTCCGAGCGCCGTGGCCAAATCATGCTGGTGCTCCTGCTCTTGGGAAATGATCTTCCGGATCTGCTCAGCCAGTGCGTAGTGGCCTAGCGCTTCTGCCTGTTTCACGCGGCTGCGGTAGTTCTTGATGGTTGTGGTCTCATTATCGAGATCGAAGCGAAGCATCTCCTCCGCCTTCTCCGACAACCTCACTTCTTTGGGAGTGCTGTTCGGCATTTCTCCCAGGTAGTCGATCTGGTCCGCAATAATCAGCGCATGCTGCAATTCTTCGTTAGCGTGTTTCCTCAACTCGCCCGCAATGCTCATCCACTTAGCACCTTTCAGCGCGTTGCTGTATACGGTGTAAGCGATGATCGCCTGATATTCCCGCGATAGGTCTTCCTGTAACCCTCGAATCAAATCCTTCATTGCGGGATTGGTCGTTTCCGCCATCGTGTTCTCCTTGTCCTTACGGAATAACTTTATCTCTCCGGACTCTGGCCATTCGTGTTGTTGCAGATCTCGTATGATCCAAACGGATGTAAACGCGCGGCATCGCTTTCCGGGCAAACTCCGAAAGACCTAGATTGAAAACCCAGCTATTGCCTGTTCGCGCTTGTCGGGCGCTCAGGCCGCGCGGTTGGCCGCGATTTGCTTGGAGCCAGCTACCTTAATCAAGACGTAAGGCGGTGGCCGGATCAACGGCGGCAGCACGGCGCGAAGGCAAGTAGCTCGCGATGAATGCAATGAACAGCAAAAGGAATGACATTCCAAT
>DATBEG010000126.1:0-4330 GCA_036276155.1 Bryobacteraceae bacterium
CGGACGCCAACACCGCATTTGCCGCGAGTTTTTTGTTCGTCAGTTTGCGGCTGCACAAGAAAGCAGCCGTTCTGGCAGCGGATGGCACGTTCCGACATCCAACTGCTGCGCGCCATTTTGCCCACCAGATCGAGTTCGACTTCGTCGACGGGCTGCTCGGCGCGAATGAAGCCTTGCAGGAATTCGTCGAATATTTCCTGCGATTCGCCTTCGATGACGCGAAAGTTGCCGCCTGAGAGACCGTGCTTGAGACGGTTCTGCGCGACCTTCTGCTTCGTTTCTTCGGATTTCGGGCCGCACGATTTCTCGGAATTGCGGCGATTGGCGGCGATTTGCTTGGCGGTGGCCATGATTCGTTAGCGAAGTGCTCCTCGCGCACGATTATGAGGAGTGATTTGGGTGGGCCTTGACGAGCGAGTTTGTAAGTGGTTGAAAAGGCAAAGAAGAAAAAACGCGAGATCTGTGACCGGAAGCTGCTCTAGAGCATTCTTTCATTTTCGGCCGGGTTTGCGGGTTCTGAAAGGCTGAGAACTGCGGACGCGGCTTATTTTCTCCCGCGGCTCTTCCGTGCGTAGCGCCCGCTCCCTTGCGACGCGTCAATGCGCCGGACAGGCGGCGCCCTTATTCGCCCATGCCTGAATTCTGGCCGCGAACTCAGAATGCGGCATTGAAACAGCAGTTCGACCCTCGCCCGGGTCCCAGCCCCACAGCACCAGCGGCGACGACATATGCTCTACAATCTGCTGCACTGTGCGGCCCCCGTTCTGCTTCGGATCCTTGAACAACTCGCAAAGCTGCCGGTCGGTCAAGCCCTGCCAGATCATCGGCATGTCCGGAGACGGAAGTTCCCATCCCAGTGCGCCCGGTGGCGTATGTAATCCGGGAACGTTGTGTTGCTCATGGCAAGTACTACATTTCACCGCGTTGATGCCGTCGCCATGGGGTCCGCGCCGCACGTCCATTGTGTGGGGATGACTATCGTCGCCCTGGCGTGGGAAATCGCCCTTCGAATGGCAATTCATGCACCGCGGATTGTGCAGTACGGGAATGATCGCCTCGAAATCCGCAGCCCCGCTGTCGCGCGCTCCGTTCCCGCTCCCCAAACAGGCAACGGTCACCAGCAGGCCTGTCGCAAATCCAAATAGAGAGTTTCGAAGTGCGCCCCTCATGCCTTTTCGCTGTTATGTCCGGATTGCAGCAACGCCGCTTTCAGGCGTTCCGGAGTGAATGGCACTTCCCGTATGCGAGCACCAGTTGCATCGAAAATCGCGTTACCGATTGCGCTTGGCACCACTGTGATCGCCGTCTCTCCCGCACCTGTGGCACGTACATTGGGCGGCGTTACGAACACGCATTCGATTACGGGAATGTCGTAATCCAGATGAATGCTTTTGTATGTCTCCCAGTCGAACGATGTGATACGCCGCTCATCCCAGGTGACCTCTTCCACCAACGCCCGGCTCATTCCCTGAAGAATGCCGCCTTCGGTTTGGTTTCGTAGACCATCAGGATTCGAGATGGGCCCGCAATCGATCGCCGCGACAAACCGGCGCGGATGAACCACTCCCGTCGCCAGATTCACCACCACATGCGCAACGAGCGCAGCATAACCGTTGCCGCCTTCATACGCTACGCAAGCAATGCCCCGACCACTGACCTCGCCTGCACCCTGATGCTGAGTAAGCGGCGATGGCCGCGCGTCCCAGCCAGCCGTTTTGGCTGCGGCTTTCAGCACATTAATAAGTCGAGTATCTTCAAGATGCTTCAATCTAAATGCGAGCGGATCCGTTTTCGCGGACGCGCAAAGCTCATCCATGAAGCACTCGTTTGCAAATGTGTTCTGGATGCGCAGCGGCGAACGCAATGGTCCCGTAAAGAACGGTGATCGAACGGTATGCGTAAGGACTCGTTCGCCGTTAATGGTTCCGTTTCCGCCGCATGTCCCGCCGATGCATCCGGCAAGGTACGGCGGAACGGTGTTGCTCTGATTTCGAAGTTTGCCGGAAGGCGGCTTCGCCGGGCCAGGGTTTAGCGGCTCAGGCTCGTAGCCCAGCAACATGCCGGTGATCACGTTGCCCGGCCGATCATGCCCGGGCCGATTCCCAAGTGAGGCCACCCAGTTCTCGCGATCCCACACGGCAATGCGACCGTCAGGTCCAAGAGCTGCACGATGCTCTGTGACGCACGCTGCCCCTAAGTTCTCCCACATCATTTCGTCCTGACGTGAGAACAGCACACGCACCGGCCTGGCTACCGCTTGCGACAGGATGGCTGCATCGAACGAGGCTGCATCGGCTCCGTTTAGCCCGTAACATCCCGATCCGCGTACATAGATAACGCGTACACTTTCCAGCGGCATGCCGAGTAACTTGGCGACAACGCTTCGAGTGGGATACGCCGATTGTGTCGCAGACCAAACTGTTGCGTGTTCGCGAGTTATGTCGGCGACAGCGCATGACGTACCCAACGAGCCATGCATTTGGTAGGGATACGTATAGGTGGCGCCAATCACTTTTGACGCTGCGGCCAGCTTACGTTCCACATCGCCGGAGTCAACACTTAAAGAATCGTGCGAAGGTTGCCTCTGCAGATATTCGTAGAACTTATCTTTCGGCGGGACCCGCGGCCCTGCATTCCAGCGAACTACCAATTTCCGTGCCGCCAGCACGGCCGCATATTGCGTTTCCGCCACCACTCCAACGAAATCTTTGCGAACTACAAGTTTGACGAATCCAGGGATGTCGCGTACTGAAGCGTCGTCTACTCCATTCAACGTCGCGCCCATCTCTGATGGACGAACAACGCGACCGTGCAGCATACCGGGAACCCGAACATGATGGAGAAACTCGAACTGCCCAGTTATCAGCGACACGTGGTCCAGCGAGGGCACCGGCTTGCCCAGCACCGTCCACTGGGAAGGAGACCGTCGCTTCGCCGCCTTATTCAGCGGGATGTTGAAGTGGCTGTTCCCCACCAGTTCCTGGTAAGAAACGCGAGCGCCGGAGGCAGCCGTGATCACCCCATTGGCCGCCTTGAGGCTTGCAACCGGCACACCCCATTTCGCGGCAGCCATGTTGAGTAAAGCTTCGCGCGCGGTCGCGGCAGCAAGCGCCAGGTTCTCATCATTGAAGTTTGTCGGCGTCGACTGGCTTCCCGATGTTGTTCCCTGATCCGGCGTCAGATCCGTATCGCACTGAATCAGCTTCACGTGATGGATGCTGACGCATAACTCTTCCGCTACCAATTGCGTTTGAGCCGTAAAGATCCCCTGGCCGAAATCACACTTCCCCGTGTAGGCCGTGATCATTCCGTCCGCTTGCACCGCCAACCATGAATCAAGCTGCTGGGGATTGATGTGCGAGGGATGCGTTCCGAACTCGTCCTGCGCATTTAGCAAAGCGGCCGGAGAGAGCGCGCTAAAGCTGACGATTAAAGCGCCGGAGCTTTTTAAGAAATCACGACGGGACTGCACGGAGCCTCTTCGCGTCGGCGTACTTTCGAATCGCCCGGAACATGCGCGTGTGCGTGAAACAGCGACATAGGACACCGCCAAGCGCATCGCGAATCTCCTGGTCTGATGCGTCCGGTTTCACATCCAAAACGGCCTTCGCAGTCAGGATGACGCCACTCAGACAAAAGCCGCACTGCGCCGCGCCTTCTTCGATGAATGCTTTCTGAAGCGGGTGTGGGTGTTCAGGCGAGCCTAAACCCTCCAGAGTTGTGATCTCGTCAGCGCCCACAAAACTGACCGGCTTCACACATGACCGAACCACTTGTCCGCGCATGATCACCGTACAAGCGCCGCATTGTGCCATTCCACAGCCGAACCGCGGCCCTTTCAATCCCAGCTCGTCATTCAGCACAAACAGCAGCGGGGTGTCGGGGTCTACGTTTACTGTGTGCTGACGGCCGTTGACCTTCAGCGTTATTTCGTTCATCGCAGCAGCAGTATCCAGGCTGCCGCATTACCGCAGAAGCCTTCTGGACAGGATCTTAGCACCGACCGCGAGGCGAGCTGACGCTCTCGTCGGGGGAGAGACACTCAATCACGGGTAGTGTCTTAAAGCTGCTGGTATCGAAACAGGAGAGGTCAGGTAAAGTACCAGCGGGCCGAAGGAGTTCAGGTTTAGGGCACTACCCAACTGGCGCGTGAAGATCGCCACCTTCCTTGTTGACGATCCACTAAGCCAACTCTAGTAACCGTTTATCTAAGGCGGCGCCCTTGCACCAGGCACCGACACGCGGCTACTCGGCGCGTAGCTTCCGACGCAAATAAACAATCGTTATAATGCCCAGCAGCCGAGAGGATCCGATGAATCCATTTCACAGG
>DATBEG010000127.1:0-89421 GCA_036276155.1 Bryobacteraceae bacterium
GTCCAGATCGTCGTCGATTGCCATTGGCGGCTCCGCCGCATCCAGGAACTCGAAGAAGCGTTCTACGCTCGCGGTCACGAGCAGTTTGAAGAGCAGTTCGCCGGTATGCCGTTGGCGCTTCGCCGCAGCAGGATCGTGCTCGAAACGCATCTCGCCTATCAGAAGGAGCTACGCAACCTCCATATTCAGGAAGCGCGCATTGATCGTAAACGCCGAAAGGCTCTCGAAGAACTGAAGCAACTCCAGTCCGGTCGCCAGACAACGGATGATCCCGCCGCTGCATCCGATTCCGACCCGTTCAAGTCCGATGCCGAGTTTTTCGCCGCAATCAACGCCGGGTACATCCCGCCTTTCATCGCTGAGAATTTAGCCAGGCAGCAACGCGCGAACGGCGGAAATGGCTTCGAATTTTCATCTGCCTCTTTACCTGAAGAGTCGGACGGCGCTATCGCCCGATATTTGGCCGAACACCCAACCACTTCCAGAATGCTCGAGGAATCAGGTCGCAGATAAATCTGATATTTACTGCGTATTTAGTGCGTGGCGCCGTTCACCATCGGGAACTCGCCACCGGCGGCCTCGGTTGCTTTTTCTGAAGCTGCGAGATCGATGCTGGACAGGGGGAACTTGCGCGTGCCGTGCTGCGTGAAATCCCAGAACATATTGCTGGCAACCGCGTAGTTCTGCAACTGCACGTGTTCACCGCTGTGTAAGACGAGGGTAATCGGCGGGGCCGGAGGCGTTGCTTGCTGCTGAGTGGGCGTCACGTCGTATGGGCCTGGTTGGCCGTACTTCATGCTATTCACCTCAGCGGTCAGTCGCTGCACCTGCTGACCTAAAGCCGCCTGGTTCTGCATCATGGCATCGGTGGCGGGATCAGGACCGTAGCCGTAACCGGGGTCGCCGTCGTTGGGTGCTGCCGAAGTATCCGTTCCACCGCTCCAGTCAAAGGACGGGTAATAGAAAGGCGCGATCACATAATTACGCGGAAGTGTACGGTAGTTGTTATAACCGCGGTTGTAGCTGTTGTACCCGCGGCCTCCATAGGTGCCGCCGCCACGGTTGCCGCCGTATGGACGGGTGAATGCAAAAGCGGCTGAGCTGGATGCCGCAGTGGATGAGGGGCCGTGAGTTAGCGCACCCGCACCTATTGCGGTGCTCGAGGGTAGCGGAGCGCGAGCGGCGCCGCCGGCGTAGCCACCCCGCTGGGCGAATACCACTCCCGCGGTCATTGCGAACAGTCCGAAGACTAACAACATGCGTGAATTACGCTGCATACTCACCCTGTCTTTAGATTACGCCGCTTTTCAAAGTATGACGAACCTATCTATAAGACGTGCAAAGCCGGCGGAGGGATTCGGAACCAGCGCCGATACAATGGGAGTCTTGCATGCGAATCGCATTAGCCCAGATCAATAACACGGTAGGGGATCTGGGGGGAAACGCAGCAAGAATCCTCGATTTTGCGCAAAAGGCCGAGAGCGCCGGCGCCGATCTGGTTGCCTTTCCGGAACTGGCTTTGACTGGTTATCCGCCTCGGGACCTGGTCGAGAAGCATTCTTTTCTGGAGCGGACAGAGGAAGCGCTCGTCCACGTTGCCCAGGAATCAGCAGGTCTGAATGTAGCCCTTTTGCTTGGTTACGTGGGACGTTCGCCTGAACATTCGGCGATACGTGCGCAAAACGCGGCGGCGGTTATCGAGCACGGAAAAATTGTTTTCCGCCAAGGCAAAATGCTGCTGCCCAATTACGACGTATTCGACGAAGCGCGTTATTTTCAGCCTGCTACATCACAGGACATCTGCGCCATTCGCGGCACGCGCATGGCGATTGCTATCTGCGAAGACGCATGGAATGATAAGCAGTTCTGGGAACGGCGGCGGTACTCGCGCGACCCGATCGAAGAGCTCGTAAATAAAGGCGTCGACCTAGTAGTCACTATCAACGCTTCACCCTGGAATATCGGGAAGCGGCGGCAACGAAAGGCTATTTTCGAAGCAACGGCGCAGCGATTTAAGCTGCCAATCGTGTATGTCCACATGGTGGGCGGCAACGACCAGCTTGTGTTTGATGGTTCGAGCTTCGCGATTACGGCAGCCGGCAAGATTGCGGCAGAAGCGAAATCGTTTGAAGAAGACCTGGTCGTTTTCGACACGGCTACCGGGACGGGCGACGATCACGCCGTTGATTTGAGCCCGGAAGATGCCGCGTATGAGGCGCTCGTCCTCGGCACGCGAGACTACATCCGGAAATGCGGATTCCGCAGCGTGCTGGTTGGATTGAGCGGCGGCATCGATTCGGCGCTCGTGGCGGCGATCGCGGTGGATGCGGTGGGAAAAGAGAACGTGACTGGCGTGGGCATGCCGGGGCCGTACTCGTCCGAGCACAGCCTGACCGACGCTCGTGAACTGGCGCAGCGGCTGGGCATCCGATTTGAAGTTGTTCCCATTCGCGCCAGCTATGAAGCGGTGCGAGGAACGTTGTGCCCGCTCTTTGCGGGATATAACGCCGACACCACCGAAGAAAATCTGCAATCACGACTGCGCGGCCTGGTATTAATGGCGCTTTCAAATAAGTTTGGTTCACTTGTATTGACAACCGGCAACAAGAGCGAAATTGCCGTTGGATATTGCACACTTTACGGCGACATGTGCGGTGGTCTGGCGGTGATCAGCGATGTTCCCAAAACAATGGTCTATCGACTGTCACGCATCGCCAACGCCAGATATGAGCAGCGCGGATTGACTGCGCCCATTCCCCAAAATACGCTCACGAAACCGCCCTCCGCCGAACTGCGTCCCGATCAGAAAGATACTGACAGTCTGCCGGAATACGACGTGCTGGATGCCGTTTTAGAGGGTTACATCGAGCATTACGAGTCTGTACCCGAGATTGCGGCTAGCCGCCATATCCCGGAAGCGCTGGTTCGTGATATTGTTCGCAAGGTCGACCGCAACGAATACAAACGGCAGCAAGCTGCACCAGGGCTGCGCATCACCCCCAAAGCATTCGGCGTCGGCCGCCGCTTCCCCATCGCCCACAGGTTCACTGAATGAAAACCTTCCTGCTGTTTTTGCTGACTGCGAGTGGACTGCTCGTATTTCAGAGTCCCGAAAGCCAGACCTCACCCCAAAGAGTGGGCAAGTTGCCCGACGGTGGGTTTCTGCTGAATAGCGGATGGACCATTCGTCCGGCAGGCGAGCAGGTTCCGGTCGACACTTTGCCGATGAGCACTGCGCTCTCGCCGAACGGGAAGTTCCTGCTGGTTTTAAACGGCGGATACAATCCCCCTTCGATCAGCGTTATCGAGGTGGCTTCGCGCAAGGAAGTAGGGCGCACTCCGTTGCCCGATTGCTGGTTGGGGCTGACGTTTGCTCCCGACAGCAACAAAGTTTACGTCGGTGGCGGCAGTAAAGCTTCGGTGTATGAGCTGACGTTGGATCAGGCAACCGGGGCGCTGACGAGATCGCGCGAATTCGCAAATGTCGCAGCGAAGAGCGCGAACGAATCTTTCATCGGCGATGTTGCGGTATCGCCGGATGCGCATTTGCTGTATGCGGCAGATATCTTCAACGACAGTCTTGCTGTAATCAATCTGCAGTCCGGCCAGGTAATCGACCACTGGAAAACGGGGCGTCGGCCGTATCGGATTATTCTCTCGCCTGGAGGCCGGCAGCTTGTGGTGAGTAGCTGGGCCGATGCCGCGGTTTACCAGCACGACGCTAGTTCGGGAACAATGACCGCGAAGATACGCGTTGCGCCGCATCCGACCGACATGGTTTGGCTGAACCAGCCCGCGGCGGCGGAACAAGCCGAAGGTGGTGCGACGTTTAGGGCGCGCATTTTCATTGCTGCCGCAAACACGAACAGCGTGTATGCGCTGGGGGTCGCGCAGGACGGCTCACTCAGCATGCTTGAATCCATCAATGTGGCGTTAACGCCGCTGCATCCGCTCGGGATGACGCCGTCGGCGCTGGCTATCGGCAAATCCGGGAATCATCTCTATGTGGCCTGTTCGGATGCGAATGCAGTGGCTGTTGTGGACATCTCCGGAGCGCACAGCCGTGTTACTGGCTTCATTCCCACCGGCTGGTATCCCACGGCCGTGCGGTCGCTCGAAGGCGGCCAACTCGTGATCGTGAACGGGAAAGGGCTGGGCAGCTACCCCAACCCGCAAGGCCCGAATCCGTCGCTGCGGGCTGCGATAACGCACGAAGGTTCAAGCGCACCGCCGGCCGTCCAATATGTGGCGCACATTCAGACCGGTACGGTCGCGTTCTTGAAAGTGCCGGACGAACAACAATTGAACGTCTTCACAAAGACAGTGATGCAGAACTCACCATACAACGACGACATGCTTTACGGGCCGGTCACGGACGGAAATCAGACCTATTTCGCATCGACCGAAGAGCACCCATCGCCCATCAAGCACGTGATCTACATCATCAAAGAGAATCGAACTTACGATCAGGTACTGGGCGACATGCCGAAGGGCAATGGAGACAAGTCGCTGGTTCTTTTCGGCGAGCAGATTACGCCCAACCTGCATCAAATCGCAAATGAGTTCATCCTGTACGACAACTTCTATGAGAATGCGGACGTCAGTGCGGACGGCCACAACTGGGCATCGGCAGCGATCGCGCCCGACTACACAGTGAAGATGTGGCCCAGCGAGTACGGGCATCGAAAAAAGGTCTACGACTTCGAAGGCACAGAAACGGCAAACGAAGCACCTGCGGGCCGCATTTGGGACAACGCGCTGCAGAAAGGATTGACCATCCGTGACTACGGTTACTGGTCGGAGAACGTGCCGCTGAAATCTGTCACGCCCGGCGGCCGCCAAATTCAAAAGTTGAATGACCCGGTTCTTCAGAACAATACCGACATGAATTACCGCGGGTGGGATCTGGACTACTCAGATGTGGACCGTGCAAGAGAGTTCTCTCGCGAGTGGAAAGAGTTCGACGCAAAAGGCGATGCGCCTCAGTTCATGATCGTTCGCCTGGGCAACGACCATACGCAAGGAACGCGCGCAGGCGCTCTTACGCCATTCGCCTACGTGGCGCAGAACGATCAAGCTGTCGGCATGTACGTGGACACCGTTTCGCACAGTAAATTGTGGACCTCGACAGCCATCTTCATCATTGAGGATGACGCGCAGAATGGACCCGATCATGTGGATTCGCACCGTGCGCCGGCATTCGTCATTTCCCCATACACGCATCGCGGCATCGTCGATTCGACCATGTACAACCAGGCGGGGTTGCTGCGCACGATGGAGCTGATTCTGGGCCTTCGCCCTATGACTCATTTCGATGCTGCGGGAACGTCCATGCTCGGGACGTTCGCGCATCAAGCTGATACGCGGGCCTATGCCTTGGTATCGCCGAAAACTTCGCTCACGGACCGGAACGCAGCGAATGCGCCTGGAGTGCAGCAGTCCAATAAGATGGATTTCTCCGAGGCCGATCTTGTGGATGACGACGAACTGAACGAAGTGTTGTGGCGCGCGATCAAGCACACCGATCTACCGCCGCCCACTCGTTCCTTTTTCACGCGATAGGCTTCACCTGGCGTCAGACGATGCTGGTGTAGATCCACGCGATCGTCAACAGGATCATCACGGCTGCTGTCGACCAGGCGATCCAGTTTTGCCAGTTCTTGTTCTTGAACGAGCCCATCAGCCTGGGGCGGTTCACGAGCAAGAGCATATAGACGAGCACGAACGGCAGGAGAATACCGTTCGCCACCTGTGAATAAAGAATCAGTTTAAGCAACGGCAGGTGCGGAATCAGAACGACTGCGGCGCCGCCGCCGACTAGCAACGTATAGAGCCAATAAAAGACGGGCGCCTCTGAAAAGTGTTTATCTACGCCTGACTCAAAGCCGAGGCCTTCGCAGATGTTGTAGGACGTGGCAAGCGGCAGGATGGCGGCGGAAAGCAGGGAGGCATTCACCAAGCCGATGGCAAACAGAAGCGCAGCGAATTTTCCGGCAAAGGGTCGAAGCGCCAATGCCGCTTGAGCGACATCGGTAATCTCAGGGTGATTGGAGTGGTAAATGGTCGCGCCGCAAGCGACCACGATGAAAAAGGCAATAACGTCGGTCACGATGCAGCCGGTGATCACGTCGAGCCTGCAGAGGCCGTAGTGTCGCGTATCCACTCCCTTTTCAACCACCGCTGCCTGCAAGTAAAATTGCATCCACGGAGTAATAGTGGTGCCAATCAGACCGACGATCATCACGAGATAGGCTGGATCGTGGCTCATCGTCGGGATGAATGTCTGCTTCAACGCATCGTTCCAGTCCGGCTTTGCCAGGAACGCGGAGACCGGGTAGGCAAAGTAGATCAATGAGGCGAGAATAAGAATTTTCTCGACAGGCTTGTACCTGCCGCGGACGATCAACGTCCCCACGAGCCCCGCGCCGATTGGCACAACAATGTACTTGCTAATGCCGAATATGCCCATGCCGGAAGCGAGCCCGGCGAATTCTGCGACGATGTTGCCGAAATCGGCGAAGCCTAGAACGAGCAGCGTGAAGAACGTTGCGCGGAGCCCAAATTCTTCGCGGATGAGGTCAGAGAGACCTTTGCCTGTGACCGCGCCCATGCGTGCCGCCATCTCCTGCACGACAATCAGCGCGATGGTGGTGGGGATGAGCGTCCACAGCAGTTTGTAACCGAATTGTGCTCCGGCCTGCGAATAGGTAAGGATGCCGCCAGGATCGTTATCGACATTGGCGGTGATGAAGCCTGGACCCAACACGGCGAAAAACGCAAATAGTCGCGCGCCGATCAGCGCGAACATAGGTTTCCTACGGACCGCGGTGGCTGTTGTCATTCAGTCAGAGCTTCAGTTCCCTGTTCCGGGCTTTGTGTCGGACGGGAGCTTCTTCGAGTATTGAGTCAGCCAGTCAATAACTGTTGCGTACCAGAACTGGCTGTCCTGCGGTTTCACAATCCAGTGACCTTCTTCGGGGAAGAGTATCAGCTTGGAAGGAATTTTCAGCTCCTGCAGCGCTGTGAACAGTTCCTGACTTTGTCCGATCGGCACACGGTAGTCGATCTCGCCCTGAGTGACTAGTGTGGGCGTTCGGAAGTTTTTCACGTAAGAATTTGGCGACCACTTCTGGTAGAGGTCCGGATTCTCCCATGGAAAGCCCTGAAATTCCCATTTCACGAACCACAATTCATCCGTTGTTTCTGCCTCGCTGACGAGGTCGTAGACACCCGCGTGTGTGACCAGCGCCTTGAAGCGGTCTGTATGGCCAAGGATCCAGTCAATCATGTAGCCGCCGTAGGAGGCGCCCGCCGCGAGCATTAGATCCTTGTCGACATAGGGCAGGTTGCTCACGTAATCGACTGTCGCCATGATGTCGTCATAAGCGCGGCCGCCCCAGTCGCCATTGACTCCGTCAGTGAACGCCTGGCCGTAGCCGACGGATCCTCTCGGATTCGGCATGACGACCACAAAGCCGGCTGCGGCGAACACCTGCGCGTTCCAGCGATAGCTCCAGGATTCGCCCCAGTCGCCTTCAGGGCCGCCGTGAATGGCGAATAGAACCGGATTCTTAGTCGACGCATTGAAGTTCGGCGGCTTCACGACGTAGCTGTCGACCTTTGCGCCCTCGGCTCCATCGACGGTGATTTTTTCGAGGGGCGTGAGTTGATACTGCGCCAGCAGCGCATCGTTCAGGTGAGTGAGAGGAACCCCTGCGCCGCCTTTCGACACCGCCTTGTTGATCTCCGGCGGCTTTGAGCCGCTCTGCTCGATGTAGATCATGGCACGATCCTCGGGTGTGAACTGAACCGACGAAACGGATGTGGGGCCCTGGGCAATGGCGCGAATGGGTCCGCCCGCAACGGGAATCATCAGTAGCGGATTCGTGCCGTGGTCATCAACGGTGAAGAAGACGCGCTTGGAATCGGAAGACCAGGTGTAGGACTCGATCCACTCGTCCAGCGAATCAGCCAGCGTGTTCATCGCGCCGGTTTGCAGATCCAATACAGCCAGCCGCCACTTGTCGCTTTCGTAGCCGGCCCGCAACTGCGTCCGATAGGCCAGATAGTGGCCGTCGGGCGAATAGACGGGCCCCTCATCCGCCCCAGGATTGCTGGTGATTCTCTGCGGCTGACCTCCGGCGACGGGGACTGTGAATAGATCGCTGTTTGTGCTGGTTGCAAGATCCGGGTCGGTATTGCTCGTATACGTGACCTGGGTGCTGTCGGGAGAGAATGCATAGCCCTCCGGACCTCCGAGCGAGAAAGGCGGCGTAATCAAATCGCCCGGCGTGAGATCTCGAACTTTGTTGGTTGCATCGAGAGTCTGAATGAGGATGTGCTGCCTGCGGTGTCCTTGATATGTAGTCCAGTGACGATAGAGCAGATTCGTGTAGACGCGGGCGTGCATTCTGCTTGCGGAGTCCTGATCCAGGTTCGTTTTGTTACAAACAGCGTCGTAATCGACTCCAGGAACGGAGTTCACTGGTGAACACGCGGGGTAGACGTCGCTAGTGAACAGAAGATACTTGCCGTCATGGGAGACGATCTCGCCCTTGGCTTCCGTCGGAACGTTTGTGACCGGCTTCGGATCAGTGCCGTCGAGATTCATGGACCAGACTTGCGAACTGTTGCTGCGGTCCGAGACGAAAAAGATGCGTTTGGAATCGGACGACCAGCGCGGGCGAGTGTTGTTGCCGTCGCGGGTTATCTGCACTGGCGGCGCGCTTCCGTCCACCAAAACCACAAAGATCTGCAAGGGCGTCGTGTTCGCGGCCATGTCAACCGTTTGCACCTGAAAGGCGACCATCTTTCCGTCTGGCGAAAGTGCGGGCTCGTCGATGCGCGCGATTTTCATCATGGCGTCGAACGTGAACGGCGCCTGCGCGCCCAAACCAGTCACGTTGAACGCGCTCAGCAACGAAATCAAGCCTGCGACAATTCGCATGACTCTCATTCTAGTTGCGATGTCCGGCTTGCCCTTCGCCTGGCAAAGGTGGGCGCGCCTGCTACGATGACAAGAAAAGCGCTGTAGCGAGCGCATTTCCGTATTTCCACGACGCACTCTTTACGCGTCCTAACTGTCCATGATCAGACCTTACGGCGGCCAGTTGCCTCGCATCGCAGCCTCCGCTTACATCGATGCGAGTGCTCAGCTAATCGGTGATATCGTCGTCGGCGAACGTTCGAGCGTGTGGCTGAACGTCTCGGCGCGAGGCGATGTGAACTACATCCGCATCGGTGATGAGACGAGTATCCAAGACAATACGGTGCTGCACGTTGAGCATGAAACATATCCTCTGATCATTGGTAATCGCGTGACGGTGGGACACGGTGCGGTCCTGCACGGATGCGTAATCGGTGACGGCGTTCTGATCGGGATCGGGGCTATCGTGCTGAACGGGGCCAAGATCGGGGCAGGCGCGGTTGTGGCGGCGGGATCGTTGGTGCCTGAACGAATGGAAGTGCCTCCGAACACTCTGGTGATGGGCGCTCCGGCCAAAGCGAAGCGCGAAGTCACCCCGGAAGAACAGGCCCGTTTCCGCAAGAACTGCGAAAACTACATTCGCCTGACCGGCATTTACAAGGAAGAGCAGCGTTGATTCAAACCATCAGGGGGATGCGCGACATCCTTCCTCCGTCCAGTCAGGTCTGGAACCAGGTGGAGTCGACTGCGCGCAAAATCTTCTCGCGCTTCAATTATCAGGAGATCCGGACGCCCATTCTGGAGGACATGACGCTTTTTGCGCGCGGAGTCGGCGAAGAGACCGACATTGTCAGCAAAGAGATGTACACGTTCGAGGATCGCGATGGCAGTGTCCTTGCGATGCGCCCGGAGAACACCGCTTCGGTGCTGCGCTCCTATATCGAGCACCGGCTGGATCAACATCCAGGCATACAAAAGCTGTACTACATAGGACCGATGTTCCGCCGGGAACGTCCGCAGAAGGGGCGCTATCGGCAGTTCTATCAGATCGGCGCAGAAGCAATCGGATCGGACTCGCCGGCGATTGACGCGGAAGTCATCGAGATGGTGGTGACTATTCTGCGCGAGCTAGGAATTGAAGGTTTCGAGCTTCTGATCAACTCCGTAGGGACGAAAGAATCGCGTGCCCGCTATAACGAGATTCTGCGTGCGGCATTGGCGGACATCGCGCCTGGGATGTGTTCCGATTGCCAGCGGCGGGCGCAGACGAATCCGCTTCGCGTGCTGGACTGCAAGGTGCCGGAAGATCAACCCATAATTGAAAGCTTGCCCTCGATACTCGACTCGCTGGATGATGCCGACCGCGAACACTTTCAACGCGTACGGGAATTTCTGGACGACCGGCGGATTCAATACACGGTAAAGCCCAGGCTGGTGCGCGGTCTTGATTACTATGCCCGCACCACGTTCGAGATCACCCACGGCGCGTTGGGAGCGCAGAATGCGATTCTCGGGGGCGGCCGTTACGATGGGCTCGCAGAAAATCTCGGCTCGAAAGTTCCCGCGCCCGGCATCGGGTTCTCTATCGGCGAAGACCGGCTGGTGCTGATTGTCGAGGAGACAGAAAAAGTTCAGCCGAGAAGACTCGATCTGTATATCGCGCCGATGGGAGACACGGCCTTGCGCCATTGCGCAGTGCTTGCTGCGGACGTGCGCCGGCTGGATCTCTCGGTCGAGGTAGGGACGGATCGAAAGTTGAAGCGCATGCTGGAGCTTGCGAACAGGCTGTCGGCGCGTTATTCGGTGATTGTCGGCGATAACGAGATCGCAACGCAATCGTACGTTCTCAAGGACATGGGCAGCGGCGAGCAGATGATTTTATCGCGCCCAGCGTTGCTCGACCGGCTGGAAGCCCTAAAAGGAGAATTTGAGCAAACAGGGATGAGAAATGGCTGAAGTGAAACTCGACTTTTTGGGAGATCTGCGCCGGACACATAGCTGCGGCGAACTTCGCGCCGTCAACGCCGGTGAGCAGGTGACCCTTATGGGTTGGGTGCACCGCCGCCGCGACCTGGGCGGCGTGATCTTCATTCACGTGCGCGATCGTGACGGAATCACGCAACTGGTCTTCGATGAGAGCAAGAATGCGCAGGCTCACCGGCGCGCGCAAGAGTTGAGCTCGGAGTTTGTTATTGCCGCACGCGGTGTGGTCACGCTGCGATCATCCGAGACCGTGAATTCCAACATCGCGACTGGCGAAGTAGAAGTTGCGGTGGAACAGCTCTGGATTTTGAATGAATCGCGAACGCCGCCGTTTCCGTTGGAAGACAACGTCGACGTGAAAGAGGACGTGCGGTTGAAATACCGCTACGTGGATCTGCGACGGCCGCGCATGCAGCGGAACATCATCATGCGGTCGAAGACCACGCTTGCCATTCGCCAGGCGCTGTACGCGCAAGGCTTTCTGGAAATAGAGACGCCGTTCATGACACGCTCGACGCCCGAGGGAGCGCGGGACTATCTGGTTCCCAGCCGGGTTCAGCCCGGCAATTTCTATGCGCTGCCACAATCGCCGCAGATCTTCAAACAATTGCTTATGGTGAGCGGCTATGAACGCTATTTCCAGATTGTGCGCTGCTTCCGCGATGAAGATTTGCGCGCGGACCGGCAACCGGAGTTCACGCAGATAGATCTGGAGATGTCGTTCCCGCAGGAAGAGCAAGTCTACGAAGTCATCGAACGCTTGATCCTTGACGTGTGCGCTGCTGCGGGCAAACCGATTGCGGGGCCTATTCCGCGTATGAGCTACGCGGCGGCGATGCGGTCTTACGGCAGCGATAAGCCGGATCTGCGCATTCCGCCGTTCTATTGCGTGGAAGATCTTTTCGCGGGCTCAGGTTTGACAGCGGAAGGAATGCCGCTGGTGGCAATTCATATTCCTGCTATCGGACCGTTGAGCCGGAAGGAACGCGACGAGATCAAAGCGTTCGGGCAGGAGCGAGGGCTGCGCGTGTTCGACGACGTGAAGCGGGTGGAGCGCGATTATCCGCAACAACTTGCTCAGCTACGCAACCGTGTCAACCCGGTACAAGACGATCTGTTGATTCTGGCCGGCTGGGCGGGCGAGAAAAAGGGCGAACTGCCGGAGAACACGATGCTGCAGGCGTGCGGGCAACTGCGCATGTTCATTGCGCAAAAGTATAACGACCGGCACAAACTGCTCGATCCCGAGGTGCTGCGCTTTCTCTGGGTAGTGGAGTTTCCCATGTTCGAATGGGATGCGGAAGACAATCGCTGGAACGCGGCGCACCATCCGTTCACGTCGGTGCTTGACGAAGATCTCGAAAAGCTGACGACGGATCCCGCCCATTGCCGGGCGAGGTCGTACGATTTGGTTCTGAACGGAATCGAGCTTGGCTCCGGCTCTATTCGTATTCACCGGCGCGACGTGCAGTCCAAAGTGTTTGCGGCGCTGGGATTCAGCGAAGAGGAAGCCAAACGCCGGTTCGGATTTCTATTGGAAGCGTTAGAGTTCGGCGCGCCTCCGCACGGTGGAATGGCGCTGGGGCTGGACCGGCTTGTCATGTTACTTGCCGGTGAGCAAAGCATTCGGGAAGTCATTCCGTTCCCGAAGACGGCCAAAGGAACAGATCTGATGTGTGAAGCGCCGTCTGTTGTGCCCGAGCGGCAACTTCGCGATTTGGGCATCCGGCTCATCCAGCAGCAGTAAGCGCTGGAATGTCGACAGCGACGACGGCGACGGCATCTCGGGCGGCGTTTCGCCACAAGCCGTTCCGTTATTACATGCCGGCGCGGTTTCTGGTCACAATTGCGTCGGAGATGCAGGCCGTCGCGGTGGGATGGCAAATTTACGAACTCACGCGCAGGCCGCTCGATTTAGGATTGGTTGGATTGGCTCAGTTTCTGCCGGGTATCTGCCTGTTCCTGGTCGCTGGCCATACGGCGGACCGGTTCCCGCGAATTCGCATCCTGCAGGTTTGCTGGGTGTCTTTTGCGTTGTGTTCACTGCTGCTATTTGGCTTTACTGTGCATGGCATCTCGTCTCCAATGCCGATCTACTCCGTGATTCTGCTAAACGGGGTTGTGCGGGCGTTCAACGCGCCCTCGAGCCAAGCTCTTTTGCCGTTGCTGGTGCCCAAAGAGGATTTCCCGAATGCGGTTGCGTGGGGTTCGTCTGTTTTTCAAACGGCTTTGATTACCGGGCCCATGCTCGGCGGCCTTATCTATGGGCTCACAGGACGACCGACGCTTGTCTTCGCGTGCTCAGCTGTTTCGTATCTCCTCGGGTTTTTGCTATTGAGACAAGTTCGAGTCGCCGCTAATGTGATTGGGCGTGCGGCTTCGCTCAAACTTGTTCTCGAAGGGCTCTCTTTTATCCGGCATAAGAAGGTGGTGCTTGGGGCCATTTCGCTCGACCTGTTCGCGGTCCTGCTGGGTGGCGCTGTTGCGCTGTTGCCGGTTTATGCCCGGGAAATTCTGAAAGTTGGCGCTACGGGACTGGGCGTGTTGCGCTGTGCCCCCGGGGTCGGGGCCGTGCTGGTGGGGCTCATCATCGCGCATTGGCCGTTGAAGCGGCGAGCCGGCTTGGCCATGCTTTCCTGTGTCTTCGCCTTTGGTGTATTCACGGTGGTTTTCGGACTATCGCGCAATCTTTGGGTCTCGCTGATCATGCTGTTTCTGATTGGGGCTTCAGATTCGATCAGCGTCATTGTGCGGAGCACGATGATTCAGCTTGGAACTCCGGATGAGATGCGCGGACGCGTGAGCGCGGTGAACACGGTTTTCGTTGGTGCGTCGAATGAAGTTGGGCAGTTTGAATCGGGAATTACGGCTCAGTGGTTCGGGACGGTTCCGGCGGTGGTTCTGGGCGGCATCGGGACTATCGTGATTGTGCTCGCGTGGTCGCTGTTGTTCCCCGAACTGCGAAAGATGGATAAACTTCTTTCAACCACCACGAGCTAAGTGTTGCGATGCGATACTGATGCATTCGCACAATCGCCTATGCGGACGCGTACAGAACTGATACTGGCATGAGAGCAGCGCTGATTATTAGCGGTGTTCTGTTGCTGTTCGGCCTCGTTGCGGTTTCAGGCAAGCTGATTGCTGCGCACCAACAGTTGAGCGTGGAAAGCAGCGACATTCAAGCGCGCTGGAATCAACTCGACAGGGATATGAAGGAGCAAGCGAAACTGGTTCCCGGTTTCGTCGCCAGGCACGCGAATACGCCGGAGGCGGCCGCGGCACAGGAAGCGAGGACTGCGTTGCTTGCAGCTTCGAACAAACAGGACGAGATACGAGCCGACATTCGGCTGACCGCTGCAATCGACCGCGCTCTGGAGAAGAATCTCGTGTCGGATCAGAATTTGCAGGATGAACTCGCAGACGTGGAAGAAAATCTGGGGAATGACCGGGAAAACTACAATGACGCGATCAAGAAATACAACACAGATCTGCAGCTATTTCCGAGAAATGTGATCGCGGCGTTGTTTCATTTCCGCCGAGATGATGCGTATTACCCAACGCCGCCAAATTAGAGGCAGCCGTGAAGCAAGGAGCGAGGGGGATGATTATTCTTCTTCTGGCGGATCCTGCAATTCGCGGGCGCGCCGAGAATAGGATCGAAGCACGTCCATGGACGTGCTGCCGCCGAATCCGGCAGTTCTGAGCCGCCTGTAGGCAGCGGCCAACTGCTTTTCGTCACTCAGGAACTCCGGTAGGTTCTTGCCGCGATACCGGCGTTCGAGGTATTGGCGGGCGAGATCGCGTTCTTCCGTGCCGGCGAACGTTTTTTCGATGGCTTTTTGAGCAACAGAACCGGCGACTCGCTTGGCGCGGAGCTCACGCATAACCCGCATGCGTCCAAATCCCTGGTTCTGCAGTCGTGCCGCTGCGAACGCCTCGGAAAATTTCGAATCGTCCGAAAAACCGTACTCGCGCAGCTTGTCAAGTACATTCGTGACAGACTCGGGCGAATCGGCGCGCCTGGAGAGCTTTTGACGAAGTTCTGCAGATGAGTTTGCGCGTTGTGCGAGGATGCGCAAGGCATATTCCCAGAGACCGTCGGGGTCGAGTTTCCTAGGCGGTCGAGACCTCTCCATCTTGCTGAAACCTTTGCTACTTTAGCACGCTCTACAAGTTGTAAACTGCGGGTGAATGAGCGTTTATCGACGATTTCTCACGCGCAAAGCTTAAAAAAGGAGAAAGCACATGGAGGAACGTAGCGGGTTCGGATATTTTCTGCTGGGGCTCGGTATCGGCGTGGCAGCCGGTATTCTTTGGGCTCCGAGAGCCGGGGAGGAGACGCGTCAAATCATCGCCGACAAGGCGGGCGAGGGCGCGGACTATCTGAAGGCGCGCGCTCAGGAAGGTACGGAGTACGTGCGACAGCGCACTGACGATCTGAAGCAATCGGCATCGGATCTGTATGACAAGGGCCGGACCACGGTATCGAAGCAGCGCGACACGCTGAACGCTGCAGTGGAGGCGGGGAAGCAAGCATATCGCGACGCTGTCACAGATGTGAAGAGTACGGCGGCTGGTTCTTCGAGCGGTTCGAATACGGGCTCGGCTGTCTAGATTCAGGTTCCAGGTTTACGTAAGACTGTTTCTACGATGGACGAACACCTGCTTCTGATTGTGCTCACAATTTTTGTGGCAGTTGCGTCGGTGGCGCTGCTAATACAGGCTTGTATGCTGATTGGCCTGCTTGTGGTAGCGCGTCGTCTGCAAGAGAAGCTAATGCCGATAATCCCCGAAGTACAAGCTATTTTGGGGACGGTGAAACGCACGACGGGGCGTGTTGAGAAGCACATTGAGCAGATCGCGACGACCACGAGCTCGATTCTAGACATGACGAAACAGCAACTCGCCAGAGTGGACGAGTTGCTGGGAGATGCGACGACCCGAGCCAGAGTTCAGATGGAACGCGCGGAAATGGTAATTGATGACACCATGACGCGCGTTCAATCGACGGTGTCCTATGTGCAATCCGGCGTGCTTCGTCCCGCTCGCGAATTGCATGGGATATTTGCCGGGATCCGCACCGCGATCGCGCATCTGGGGCGATCGGGGCGGTCGACGGTCGATCACGCGACCTCAGACGAGGAAATGTTCATTTGAACGTCTGAGCTGGCGTGTTTGCGCCTTTTTTAAGGCAGAATTTTGCGGTTGCGGCGGCGCTTCAAATACACCAGCAGCAGCGCTGCGCACCCAACCCAGATGAAACCCTGTATCCACATATTTCCCATAACGTTAATTCTTTCCTTCCTTCATTCCGCTCAACTCCGAAGCGGGACATTTGTCATGCCCGCTTACAACCTACTTATCGTCAGCAGAGCCCCCGGGCGTGAGCCTATTGCGAGAACCCGCGCATGGCTGGCAGCAATTTGGTGAAGATCTGGATTAGGCCGGGGCCGGCGGTGACAATCATGAGGGCCGGCAAGCTGAAGCAGAAGATCGGGAAAACCAGCTTGACGCCGACTTTGCCCGCTTTCTCTTCCGCTATCTGACGCCGGCGGACGCGCATGAACTCCGATTGAGTACGCAGGGCCTCGGAAACACTGGTTCCGAACCGGTCAGTTTGGACCAGGATGCTCACGAGTTTCTTAATTTCCTCTTCCCCCGTGCGGCGGCCGAAATTCCGCAGAGATTCCGCCCTGCTTTTTCCTGCCATGATCTCCATATTTACCTGCGCGAGCTCAATGCAGACCGCAGGATGAACACTTTCGAGTTCGCGGCTAACGTTGACCATCGCCTGATCTAACCCGCAACCTGCTTCCGAGCAGATGACGAGCAAGTCCAGGACGTCCGGCAGCGAGAGCCTGATCTGTTCATGTCGCCGCTTGACGAAGTGACTGACGCCCTTTGCCGGGGCGAAAAAGCCAATTCCGCCCGCGGCTACCGGCAGAATAAGACGCAGCATGCTGTTGTCGCCAACACGATCGCGAAGCAGCAGGGCACAGATGACGAAGACGATTGCGAGAATGATCTTTATCGCGTAGTAGATGGGAACTGCCGAACTGGATCGGAAACCGGCGTTGGCCAATTCGCGCTTGGCAACGGAGGCATCCTGTGGCGAGACCGGCAGCAGATTGCCGACCGGCTCGAGCAGGCGCGCGAAGGAAAAATCCTGTTTGGGTTTTGTGGATTCGAGCGATCTCGGGATCGTTTCAGAGGTCGTGCGCGCAAGCTGATCGAGCATGCGCGAAGGGCGAACATAATATCGATAGCCGAAGACCAAAACCACAAGGGCGATGGCGAGAAAGAGCGATATTGCGATCAGCATAAATGCGAGTTCAGACCTTGAAATTCACGATCTTCTGAATAACGAGCCAGCCGATGACTTGCCCCACTGCAGCTCCATAGACCATGTAGCGGCCGATATCAACTGCCAGCATGCTGTCGAGATAACCCTTGTTAATAACCAGCATGAAACCGGTGACACCGAGTGGCATGAGCGTCAGCACCAGGGCTGTGATCCGGCCGTGCGCGCTCGCTGCTTTCACCTGACCCCTCAGGCGAAAACGCTCGCGGATGATATGGGCAAGCTTGGTCAGAATTTCGCCCAGATTGCCGCCTGTCTCCTGCTGCAAAAGAACGGCCGAGATGAAGAAACGGACGTCGAGAAGCGGCAACATGGTGCCCATCTTCTTAAGAGCGACATCGAGCGAAGATCCGAGTTGCAGATCGTTTGAGACCTTTCGGAACGCAGAGCCGAGTGGATCCGGTGAATCAGTGGAGAGTATTTCAAGCGCGACAGTGAAGCCATGGCCGGCGCGCAGCGACCGCGAAAGGAAATCAAGGGCCTCCGGCAACTGATCCTCAAAAGCCTTGAACGTCCGTTTGCGCTTCCACCTCATCATTACGAACGGCAACGCGCCAGCGGCAACACCGAACAGAAGCGCGCTAAACAGTGGCGCCAGCAGTGCGACCTTGTACCCGGCGAGGCACCCGCCAACGAACAACGCGGCTGAAAGTGTGAGCAGCCGGCTTGCACCCCCGTTGTTGCCGGCTTGCTGCAACATCAGGTTTAGATCGTCTATAAGATGAAACCGGCTAAGCAGCTTGCTTAGCTTGTCCTCGACTGCGGCGGGACGCAGCAATTCCGATCGCTGCTCGGCGGGCGTTGCTTCCGCTTTCTGCAGCATGGACCGGATCTGCTGTTTCTGCTTCGAACGGAAGTACGACATGGCGAGACCGACCGACACCATGATCGCCAGGAAAACGGTGAGGAAGAGGACGACAACAACCACCATCGCTCAGCGCACCTCGACGACGTTCTGGAATACTTGCGGCGGCAGTTCGATTCCGGCAGCTTTCAGGCGCTCGCTGGCTTTGGGACGCACTCCCGTAGGACGAAAGCGCCCAAGGACGCGTCCATCGCTGCTCATCCCGGTCCGCTCGAATAAAAAGATGTCCTGGGTGGTGACCAGATCTCCTTCCATGCCGAGGCATTCGGTGACGTAAGTGACCTTGCGCGTTCCGTCCGACATGCGCGTGCACTGGATGAAAAGGTCAATGGCGGAGGAGACCTGCTGCCGGATGGAGCGGACGTTCAGGTTCGAACTGGCCATGCCGATCATGACCTCGAGCCGGCTGATGGCGTCGCGCGGGCTGTTGGCGTGGATGGTTGTGAGCGAACCATCGTGGCCCGTGTTCATCGCCTGCAGCATGTCGAGCGCTTCTTCGCCGCGAACCTCACCAACGATGATGCGATCGGGCCGCATACGGAGCGCATTGATGAGCAGATGACGCTGCACCACCGCGCCCTTCCCCTCGACGTTGGGCGGCCGTGTTTCAAGCCGCGCTACGTGCGTCTGGCGAAGTTGCAGTTCCGCGGCGTCCTCGATGGTAACGATGCGCTCATTGGAAGGGATGAATCCCGACAGCATATTAAGAAATGTCGTTTTTCCGGCGCCGGTGCCGCCTGAGATGATCACGTTCAGGCGCGCTTTCACGCAGCCTTTCACCAGCTCGAGCATGCCCTCGGTCAGAGACAGATTTCGAAGCAGGTCGGCTGGTTGCAGCGGATCTTTGCTGAAACGGCGAATGGAAAGAAGTGGGCCGTCGACCGCGAGCGGCGGAATGACTGCATTCACACGGGAGCCGTCCGGAAGCCGAGCGTCGACCATCGGCGATGATTCATCGATACGGCGTCCCACCCGGGAGACGACCCGTTCGATGATGCGCATCAGGTGCGCGTCATCCTTAAACTCAATATTGGTTTGTTCCAGCTTGCCGTGACGCTCGACATAGATCAGACGCGGCGTTGTCACTAAAATGTCGGAGACCGTATTATCACGCAGCAGCGGTTCAATCGGCCCCAAACCAAACACTTCATCGAGAACTTCCTCAATGAGCCGGTCTTTTTCGGCCATGCTGAGAGGAGTCTTCTCTTCATTGACGAGCTTGGCAATCGAAGGGCGAATTTCCTGCCGGACTTTGTCACCCGGCATAGCGTAAACAGCTTCGAGGTTGATGCGATCGAGCAGCTTGCGGTGGATCGAAAACTTTAGCTCCTGATACTGGAAAGCTGAAGGATCGCGAGTGGAAGCGCCCGGTCGGGGTGATTCCTGGCGCGTGTCGGGGCGTGTTGTCTCTGCGGTTAACATTTCTTCGTTCCTAACGAGTCCTAACCAAACAACCCAAACTTCTTCTTGTTCTTGACCGGAGTAACGCCGGAGATTTTGGAAGCCAAAGTTGTAAACTCCTGGCCCAAGCGCGAATTCGATTCGAGCAGATTGCCGCTCGAGTACGACTGATACAGGCCCATATAGTCGTTTGGCAGAGCGGCATACAGCGAACGGCCCAGGATCTTTTCCAGCTCCTGAACGCTGATGTCCATCATCTTGGGCGTTCGATTCAGCAGTAATTGCAGCTTCTCTCCGTGCTCAAATAACCCGTGGACGATCGCCTTGAGGCCATGCAAGGCGACCACCTCGAGCGTCGAAACGAGAAACAGTTGGTCGATTTCTTCCAGTAAGGCAGTTGCGATCGAATTCAAGCTGCGACCAAGATCAAGAACAACCCAGTCGTGCTGGGTACGCATAAACTGAAGAACCTGTTGCAGCCTGTTTTCATCGGGATGGTCCCTGTGCGTGTAACTAGCCGGGGCGGGCATAACCGCGAGGCCGGGCCGGCGCTCCACAATCAGCGCCTTCCAAAGGCTGTGATCGAGACGCGACAAATTCTTGATCGCATCCAGAACGGAATAAGAACTCGGGGTCTTCATGAGAAAACCCAGCATTCCGGATGTCAGGTCGAAATCGGCGAGAAGTACGTTCTTTTGCGTCACCTGCTGAAGCTCGGAAGCCACGTGACAGGCAAGAGTGGTCGCGCCGCATCCGCCCTTTGCCGATAGAAATCCAATGACTTTGCCTCGGATTGGCACTGTGCCTTCCGTATTGGGCTCGGCCACCATGTGCTCTAGCGCGGGTTCGAGCATCTCCCCTAACGGCATGTGGAGAAACTCACTCGCGCCCGCACGCATAGCCGACAGAATAATCTGCGGATCTGCGATAGTGTGCAGTGCGACGACGCGCAGTCGCGGGGCGTGGTACCGGAGCTGCCGGATGGCGATGTTAAGTTCGGACGGAACTGCCGAGAGATCAAGGAGGAGGATTTCCGGCTTGCTCTTAGATATGTGATCGAGCAGGCTGTTCCAGTCTCCCTTGTGCTGCTCAAACAGCAGTGGCGTTCGAAAGGATTTTAGACTGTGGAGGACGTCCCGCTCGAGTTCTTCGTCCTTGATCTGAATCAACAAATTCGCGAATGGCATGACACGCGCCTATTTGAAAGTTCCGGAGCCTGGCTGCTGCCCACCAGATAAGCCGGCCGGTGTTGGAGACATGGATGATGGCGCTTGCGTGCCGTTACTGTCCTGTGCCCCCCGCCCGTTCGGTGGCAGCGGTAAGCTCTTCAGTTGTTCTATCGGCACTGTGTCGATTCTCTGTATAGGGCCAGTTGGTCCGGTGACGTCGGCACCCGGCGTCCGGGGTGCGGTCTGCGGCATGTCTTTGGTCCACTTCAGCGGCATGCTCAGCCCCGGTACTTGTGCATTCGCCGGGATGGGACGCACCAACTCCGGGGTCACCACCACAAGCAGCTCGGTATCGTTTGTTTGGAAGGACTTTGACTGAAACAGCTTGCCCAGCACAGGCAGACTCGCCAGGCCCGGGATCTTGTTGAGCTGCTCGGTGATTTGTTTGTCTAGCAGCCCGGCAATCACGAAGCTCTGCTCGTTTTCGAGTTCGACTTCTGTCTGGACCCGCCGTGTGGCCAGCCCAGGCACTGAGTAACCACTTACTGTGAGCCCATTCGAATAGTCAAGGGAACTCACTTCCGGCACAACCTGAAGCAGAATGGAGCCGCGTGGTGTCACCACAGGCAGGAAGTTCAGGCGGATACCGAACTCCTTGAATTGAATCGTGATCTGACCGACGCCGGACGCGCCTCCCTGAATGGTCGGGAACGGGAATTCGCCTCCCGCAAGAAAACTCGCCGGCTGGCCACTGACGGTCAGAAGATTGGGTTCGGCCAGGATTTGCAGGATGTTTTTCTCTTCGAGGGCCTGTATATATGCGCCGATATTGAGATCCGGGCGGTAATAGAAGAGGTTCAGCAGATCCTGAAAAGAAAGCGACTGACCGCCGGGACTGCCGGTCAGCGCCGTATAGGGACCGAACTGTGTAGTTGAGGAATTCGCAACGCCTTTGGCGTTGGCGCTGAAGAAATTGAAGCCGTATTGCTCGGCTGCAGACCGGCTGACGGTGGCGAAACGAACTTTGAGAAGAATCTGGGTTGAACCCGGCGGCACAGTGACATGGAGAAGATTCACTACCTTGCCGAGCGAAGACGCGATATTCAAGGCACGGTCGGCGGCAATGACGTCGCTCGCAGTGCCGCGCAGAAACACGGTTTTCCCTTCCACGCTGACCGTAATTCCGGGTCCCAACTCGCTGTTTAACTCACTTTGAACGGATTCAACGCTCTTTGAATCGTTGAGGACCGAAATATCGAACGTCGACCGATTGCCCTTCGGGTCCCAAAGAATCAGGTTCGTGTCACCAGCGGTCTTGCCGTTGATGAGAATTTCATTAGAATTCACGGCGACTGCTTCGGCGATTTCGGGGTTGGAGATCGAGATGCGGCGAACTCCATCCGGACGCTCGAGCACCATCGACTTGTTCACCGGCACGGTGAGCATAGACGCAGGGGCGGCCTGAGCGGCCGCGGAAACAGGTGTTTGCTGGTCCGGCTTCGTGAGGGCGGAATGAGTGTCATCCGCCAAAGCCAGCGCGCATGGGATGGTAACTAGTAGTAAGAGTTTCACGGCTATTTCCCTGAACCCTCGATTTTTTGTTCGCTACGCTTGGCGCCGCTGTAGACCTCGATCGTGGTCGCCTCAGGCGTAACCGCGTGAATGGGGAGGACAGGTTTGGCAACAGCCGGCGCCGGGGAGGTAGCCGCCTTGACGGATTGTCCAAACAGGCTTGCCAGCGAAATGCCTTGGGTCGGCTGTTCGTTGTTGTCGAGCGGATTTCGCAGCACCAACTGTACCCTGGTCTGATCACTCGCCAAACTGAGAACCTCAGCCTGATCGGGACTGACCAGCAGGTTCACAACCTGAACGGATTCCGGTTTACCTTCGACATTCTTCTCAATCTTCTGTCCAGCCGAGAGCACCTCAATGGCCTGAAGAATGGTCCGGCAAAGGACCCCGTTCTGATTCGGGCCGGCGGAGGGGGCATTGCCCATGACCAGTACATCCACCCGCATGCCGGGAAGAACAAAACCGGCGAGGCCGATGACTTCGTTCACGCGCAGCGCCACAGCGCGCATGCCCACTGGAATAGTCGATGCAAGGCCCGCACCCGCGCCTTTCGCCGCGAGCCGCTTCTCGACAATCGGCTCTCCCGCATATATAGGAGCGACCACGCCGCGATTAAGCACGTCTTGCCGCGTTTTGATTGCTTTCTCCGCAATAGATCCGCTCCAGGAAACTGCAGCAATATCGCTGTCGTGGATCAAAGCCCCAACCTGCAGATCACGAGTAGCAACAATGAGCTTGTTTGTGACTACCGGGGCAGCAGGAGCGGACGTTCTGACTTGTGAAATCAGAAGTTTGTAGACCGCGAAGCTTGCCAGCCCGGCGACGACAAGCGCGAACACAAAAACACCCAGTAAACGTCGATTCATCTCAAATTGCTTTCTGTTTAATTAAGGATTACGGCTGTCCAAACATTTACGGGCATTCGTTGCGCAAAAGCGCATGCCCTTCTAGGAACAGCCCAAATATCGAGCCGCGGTGGAAGTGGGAACAGCGCCGCGGCCCGTCTTGAATTGTTTGTGGCTGGTTTTCAACCAGCAACGGTAACAGCGTCCGACAGAGCGTTGCTAACGCTGTTCCAGAGCTTTGTAATGTTCGTCTGGATTGTTGTCAGCACGGCAACAGCAGCCAGCGCGATGAAGGCCATAAGCAGAGCGTATTCGACTAAGTCTTGTCCGTCCTCCTCTTGCCAAAATGCCTTTAAAGCCGATGTATTCATAGTTCCTCCTTTCACCAGTTTTGGAAGCATGTAAGAATCTTTTCGGTCAATCTCCAGGTTGTATGCCTCTCCGGAAAATAATAGTTGCCCCATCGTCGAAGAGCAGCTTCCAACCGGGAGATTTCTTCAGAACCGTCGCGAGAGGGGCGTCCGTTTTCACCATCACTCCGTCGATGCCAAACTTGTTCAGCAGGCCTTCACAGTCGAACTGCGCATCCATAATCCGCTGGTATTTCTTGAGCAGCCCGGCGCCATAAAAGTCGCTCCGCCCGTCGAAGAAGACCTTTTGCGACGGGTAATAGGTGTAGATCAGATAGTCGGCCCACTGGTCGACCGTAAACACGCGCTCCACATGAGCCGCATGCAATACGGAGATGGCGCGTGATGGGAAATTCTTGGGATTGAACTCAGCCTGGAAAACGCCCTTACCGGAGGCGAGACACAGGGCGAGCAACAGAACCGCGACTCCGGACAGCAGATAGGAGCGGCCAACCCGTTCCATCGAGCGCAGATCATTCGCGATCTCGGCCACGGCGTCGGCCAATTTCGCGAATATCGGCAGCGAACTCGCGCGCGCCAACAGATCCTGTATCAGCAACGCCGCCGGCGCCGCGGAAAGCAGCATGAACAGCGGGATATTCCGGGCTGAGAATAGCGCCGCATGCGCGAACAACAAGGTCGAAACGCCCAGCCCAACCAGCCGGTGCGCAAAACACCAGAACGCTGCGGCGATCCCCAGGATCAGCAGACATTCAAAGAATACTGAGCCCGGGTGATGAAAGCTGATCGTCTGGAACTCGGAAATATTATCGAGCAAGGTCGAGTCATGAAGATAGGCAATGACGTGCTCGTGCAATCTCCAGCCATATGGATTCACCAGTGTTGCCGCTGCGCACCCGAGCGTACATCCGAGATACTCGACAGCCTGCTTGTAAGCAGTCCACGTGGGCCTAACACTGCTGAATGTGACCTCGATCGCTTCACCAATTACGGCCGCAAAAAGAAGCAGCAGGCCGACGAAAAAGCCGCCGTGCAAATTGGTCCACAACAGCATTAATGGCGGTGTCCAGAGGAGCGCTTTGCGGTTGCCTTGTCGAGCCGAAAGGATCAGATGCGCAAAAATGAGCGCAAAAACCCAGGACACAAGATGCGGACGGGCAAGCCAATGAATCATGGATCCGCACATGGCCAGCATGGTGAAGCCGAACGCCAGGATGTCGTTGCCTGTATACCGCCGGACCAACCGGAATGCGAGCGCGGAAGCAAAACAAATCAGAAGAATGTTGATGAACGCAACGCCCGCCAACCCGGTGGAGCGGCTGATTGCGCCGAAAAGTGCATCCCATGCCCACTCCCATGCAAACCAGCTATGACCGGGCATGGTGAACGAGAACAAGTCGACTCTGGGCACCCGATGGTTGTCGAGAATCCACTCACCGGTGCGAATGTGCCAACCGGTGTCACCGTCGGAGAGCAGTTGCGGGACGCCGCTGAGCATCCCGAACACGAGAAACAGAGGCAGAAGAAAGGAAAAATCTGTTAAGCATGGCAACAGACGCAGATACCAGTCTGTGGCGGCGGGCTGAGAGCCAACTTCTTTCCAAGGCTGAGTAAGGGTCGTTTCCATGTATCCCGGCAGGGATTGCCTACGCTAACTAATCGACAGGGCGGAATGGTTTCATTAACTCTGTTCCTGCCGAACCTACTGCCGGATACCTTAGAGGTGCAGATAGGAATTCAGGATAAGAAAAGCTACGGAGCCGGCTGCAATCGAGACGCCGTGCGGCAACCGCATCGAGCGTTGACTCTTAACGTCGAGTGATTCGTGCCTTACTGCTGGTGCCCGGAAGTGCGTAAGCTCGTTCATCAGAACGGCCACATTCAGGAAGGTACGTTTCAGATCCTTCTTGCTGAGTGCTACGGCAACGGCCAAAATACCGCCCGCGATCGCAGTGAACAGGAAGATAACGACCCAATTCTGCGGGCCGACCACTGAGCCGACGGCCGACATTAACTTCGCGTCGCCCGCACCCATGGCTCGCAACATATAAAGAGGAAGATAAAGCGCCAGCGCCAGACCAAAACCCATCAGCGCCGCTTCGAGTCCATGCCGTGCGAACAGCAACGTGTTCGCGCCTGCGCCCAAAACAATTCCACTCAGATTCAGCCAATTCGGGATACGCCGGAAGCGGAAATCATATGCTGCTGCGAATCCTACGAGCGCAACCAGGACGCACTTCAGAACGAACGGCATTCTCCTCTGATTTCATCGGACGCGGATAGGAATTTCTTGAGAGCAAAACAGGCGCAAGCGGATACGGATTTCTCTGTCTTCCTAGCGGAAGTTCCTGTCAGGCCCTCGCTCTCGACGCGAACATTTCGGACGATGACTACGCAGCGGGTTACGTTCGAAGTCCTCTTAGACGCGGTTGTTCAACCTGGATGCGTCATCGCTTCCGGATTTACCGATTTGTCAAAATCTTCGGCGGAAATATAGCCCAGCTTGAGAGCGGCTTCCCGTAATGTTGAATGATCGTGATGCGCCGTGTGCGCGATCTTCGCTGCTTTGTCGTAACCGACTATGGGGCTCAAGGCCGTCACCAGCATAAGTGAGTTCTGGACATCTTGTTCGAGTTGCTGGCGATTGACTTCGATGCCGGTGGCACAGTGCTCGCGGAAGCTGCGGCAGGTGTCTGCCAGCAGGCGCACCGAATGCAGGAAGTTAAAGATGATGATCGGTTTGTAGACATTCAGCTCAAAGTTGCCCTGCGATCCCGCGAGGCCGATTGCGACGTCGTTTCCGATCACTTGCACGGCGACCATCGTCATCGCTTCACACTGTGTCGGATTGACTTTGCCGGGCATAATAGACGAACCGGGTTCATTCTCGGGGATGGTCAACTCTCCCAGTCCGCAGCGTGGGCCAGAGGCAAGCCACCTGACATCATTGGCTATTTTCATCAGGGAGGCGGCAAGCGTTTTCAGCGCACCGCTTGCAAATACCAGTTCATCGTGCGCCGAGAGTGCAGCAAATTTGTTGGGATGAGAGCGGAAGGGCAGTCCGCTGAGTTCGGCGATTTTAGCGGAGGCGCGCTCGCCGAAATCCGGCGGAGCATTCAGACCAGTGCCGACGGCCGTCCCACCGATGGCGAGATCATAGAGGCCGTCGACCGCCTCCTTGAGCCGCATCATGTCGCGGTCGAGGAGTGAAACCCAGCCGGACATCTCTTGCCCGACTGTGAGGGGCGTTGCATCTTGCAGGTGCGTCCGGCCGATCTTTACGACATCCGCGAACGCCTTTGCTTTCTCCTCGAGCACGTCGCGCAATTCGCGCACGCTGGGAATGAGCTTGTGAACCATGCGCTCCGCGGCTGCGATGTGCATGGCAGTAGGGAAGGTGTCGTTCGACGACTGCGACATGTTGACGTGGTCGTTTGGATGGACCGGCTTCTTGCTGCCCATGGCGCCGCCGGCCAACTCGATGGCGCGATTCGAGATGACCTCGTTCGCATTCATGTTGGTCTGCGTGCCGCTGCCGGTCTGCCAGATGCGCAACGGAAAATGGTCGTTCAAGCGGCCCTCGATTACTTCCTCGGCTGCCCGAACGATGAGCTTCGTCTTCTGGTCATCAAGCCTGTTGAGGTCGTGATTAACCAGCGCGGCAGCTTTCTTGAGGATGCCGAAAGCTCGAATCAGCTCCGGCGGCATGAGGTCTTCGCCAATGTCGAAGTGGTGGAGCGAGCGCTGCGTCTGTGCGCCCCAATACCGGTCCGCCGGGACTTCCATGGGACCCATGCTGTCGGATTCGGTACGTTTCTGAGCGGCCTGGCTCGTTTCAGTCGTAGTCACACTTATATTCTGTAACGTTCGCCTTCCCATCTGCGCCCGAATAAGTCATGATGGCAAGCATGTTTAGAGTTCTGGTTCGCGGCGCGGTTCCTCTCGCAATCGCAACACTGTTGGCGATGGCTGATGAGCCCTATCAAAAGCCACCGGCGGAGATCATGCGGGTTCTCTCGGCGCCGACGCCTCCGGATGCCACTGTCAGTCCGGATGGAACGCGCATGCTGCTCGCGGAGCGAATTCTTTACCCGCCCGTCGCGGAGCTTGCGCAACCGATGCTCAGATTGGCCGGAGTGCGTATCAACCCGAAGAACAATGGTCCGCACAGCACAGTGCTGTGGAAGTCGCTAACAGTGCAAAGCCTGAACGGGCCGGAGCAAATCAAAGTGGACCTTCCTGCGGGCGCCGAGATTACTGCGCCGGAATGGAGCTTCGACAGCAAACATTTCGCGTTCACAAATGTCACGCCTGATTCGGTAGATCTGTACATCGGCGACGCCGGGTCGGGCCGGATTCAGCAAGTGAAAGGGCTCCATGTCAACGAAGCGTTAGGCGTGGGTGGCGCCGGCTTCGGGGCAGGGCAACGCACCCCGGTGCAGTGGATGCCGGATAATCGCACGCTGCTTGTCGAAACTGTGCCGGTGGATCGGGGCGCACCTCCGCAGGAACCCGTTGTGCTACCGGGACCGCACACTCAGGAGAGCCAGGGCAAAGCTGGCCCCGCACCTACCTACGAAGATCTTTTGAAGAATGCGCGCGATGAACAGTTATTCGACTACTATGCGACGGCACAACTAGTGTTCGTAGACGCCTCGACCGGCAAGCCGACTGCGTACGGCAAGCCCGGGATCTTCACGGCTCTGGAGGTTTCGCCGAACGGGCAGAGCCTGCTGGTAGCTCGCCTTCATAAGCCGTATTCGTACTTTCATCCCTACAACTCGTTTGCAAAGGATGTCGAGGTTTGGGACCGCTCCGGGAAGCCGGTCTACAAGGTGGCGAGCCTGCCGCTTGCAGAACGCGTTCCCATCGGTGGTGTGCCCACGGGGCCGCGCGATTATCACTGGCTGCCTGCGCAGGCGGCATCGCTCTACTGGGTGGAGGCGATGGACGGCGGAAATCCGAAGGAGACCGTGCCTCATCGCGATCGCATCATGATCGCAAAAGTCTCGGCGTCAGGCGCGCAACCACAGGAGCTGATGAAGGTAGAGCAGCGTTTCAGCCGCATCGAATTCGGAGAGTCAGGCACATTCTCTCTGGTCACCGACTACGACCGGAAGAAGCGCTGGGTGCGAACGTTCAGTATCAACCCGGAGCAGCCAGGCGCTGAACCGAAACTGATCTGGTCGCGCAACATGCAAGATCGCTACAAGGACCCTGGAACGCCCGAGATGAAGCGGCTGGCAAACGGCAAGCTGACTATCCGCCAGGATGGCGACGCGATCTTCCTCCGGAGTCTGGGAGCCACAACTCAGGGGGATCGTCCGTTCCTGAGCCGCTTTGATGTCAAGACCGGTGAGACGAAACAGCTATTTCGCTGCGATGACAAACATTATGAAACTGTGGAAGCCATTCTTGACCCGAGCGGCCAAAAACTGCTGACGCGCCGGGAATCGCAAACAGAGCCGCCCAACTTCTTTATTCGCGACGGCGCTGGCGAGCCGAAAATTGTGACGCATTTTTCCGACCCGACGCCGGAGCTGCGCAAGATGACCAAGCAGCTTGTCACTTACAAACGCAGCGACGGAGTGCCGTTGTCATTCACCCTCTACTTGCCGCCGGACTACAAACCGGGAACGCGCCTGCCGACTGTGCTTTGGGCTTATCCGTTCGAATACAACGACGCCGATACCGCAAGCCAGGTCACCGGTTCGACAAACCGGTTCACCACGATCACAGGCGCCTCGGAGATCTTCTACGCTTTGCACGGCTATGCCGTTCTGGACAACGCGGGCATGCCGGTCATCGGCAACGACCCGGACACGGTCAACAACACGTATCTGGAACAAATCGTGATGGATGCAAAAGCGGCTATCGATAAAGCGGCTGAAATGGGCGTCACAGACCCGAACCGGGTAGGGGTAGCGGGCCACAGCTACGGCGCTTTTATGACAGCCAATCTGCTTTCGCATTCGAACCTGTTCAAGGCGGGTATCGCGAGGAGCGGCGCATACAATCGAACGCTGACCCCGTTCGGTTTCCAAACCGAGGAACGAACGCTATGGCAAGCGCCGGATGTGTACCTGAAGATGTCGCCGTTTCTGTCCGCCGACAAAATCAAAGGTGCGCTACTCATGATTCACGGAGAAGCTGACGACAACACCGGCACGTTCCCCATCCAATCGGAGCGAATGTACGCGGCAGTGCGCGGTAACGGCGGTACGGTGCGGCTCGTGACCTTGCCCTACGAAGCGCACGGTTACCGCGGTCTGGAATCGATTGAACACACGCTCTATGAAATGATGAGCTGGTTCGATCGCTATGTGAAGAACGCGGACGCGACGCTGTCGGCCGCGCAGTAGCCGCTAACTGCGAGTCGGGACGCCACGTACAATAGCATCGGCGTCCTGATGAGTACACAAACAAAGTCATTTCGGCCATTCGTTCCCGAGCATCTGGAGATGCGCGAACTTACGGTTCGCGCGCTGGTCCTCGGGTTGACCATGACGGTCGTTCTTGGTGCTGCGAATGCCTACCTCGGCTTGCGCGCCGGTATGACGGTAGCGGCGACGTATCCAGCCGCCGTCATCAGCATGGCGATTCTGCGTGCGGTCAAGGGTTCGCTGCTGGAAGAAAACATCGCACGAACGAGTGGAAGCATCGGTGAAGGCGTCGCGTCAGGAGCAATCTTCACAATTCCTGCATTCCTGATCGCCCGCACATGGCCGTCCTTCAGCTTTGCCGACGCTTATTGGAAGACGTCGATGCTGATTCTGGTCGGGAGCGTTTTCGGTGTCCTGTTCATCTCGCTCGTGCGACGCGTGATGGTAGAAGATCCCGAGTTGCCTTTCCCTGAGTCGGTCGCCGCTTCGGAGATTCACAAAGCCGGGCAACGAGGCGCGGACGCGGCAAAGTTTCTGTTCTGGAACATGGGACTAGGCGGACTTGTGTTCCTGCTGAGCCGCTTCGGACTCTTCGCCTCCGACGCGACCTTTTCGTTACCCGTGGGGAATCTGGGTGCAAGCCGCGTACGGCTCGGCAGCGCGGAAACAACGCGAGTCCTTGCGACCGGTGGGCTATCGACCTTCGACGCACCCAGCATCAGCCCAGCTTTCATCGGCGTCGGGTATATCATCGGGCCCCGGCTAGCCGGCCTCCAGTTTGCGGGCGGGATTCTTGCCTGGGGATTGATGGTGCCGCTGCTCATCTATTTCCTCGGTCCGCAGCTACGAAACTTTCTGCCTGCGAACGCGAATGACACTGGCTGGCCCGATCTGGCTGCCGCTGTGTGGCGCTACATCGTGCGGCCCATTGCCGTAGGAAGCATGTTGGTCGGCGCCGGCTACACACTATTCCGAATGCGCGCGAGCCTGGTTGCCGGACTGGGCCGAACCATAGGTGACATGCGGCAGTCGGCTGAGCAAACGAGTGCGGTGAGCCGGACAGAGCGCTATATGAGTCCGAAGCTGGTGTTCTCACTTATTGCTGTCGTGTTCGCCGTGATGATCGGGCTGTATATCTACTTCTCAGGACAGGTGGTGGGCGGCGTTGTTGCTGCCGTGGTCATGCTGATCCTGGGATTCTTTTTCGCGACGGTCTCCGGAAGTTTGTGCGGCATGATCGGTTCGTCGAATAATCCTGTTTCCGGCCTGACTCTTTCCACATTGATTGTGGCGGCGCTGCTGATGGTATCGCTCGGAGTTGCGGGTACGGGAGGTGTAGCCGCAGTGCTCGGAGTAGCTGCTGTTGTTTGCGTGTCTTCGGCGGTAGCGGGAGAGCTATTGCAGGACTTCAAAGTCGGACACATCCTCGGCGGAACTCCACGCAACATTCAGATTGCGGAGTTAATCGCGGTCGTTGTGGCGAGCCTGGTCATGTATTTTCCGCTTGTGCTGCTGCACGAAGGGAATATTCGCGCCGGCGGTACCGGGTTCGGCGATGCGCAACTTCCTGCACCGCAGGCCGGATTGATGGCGCTGCTCGCTCAGGGCATTGTAGGGGGAGATATGCCCTGGCCGCTGGTGATCACAGGCATTCTGCTCGGTTTCGCGTTTATTGCGATGCAAGTGAAGAGTCCCATGCTGGTCGCCATCGGCATGTATCTTCCGTTCGGAACAACGGCCGCGATGTTTGTCGGAGGACTGATCCGCTGGACTGCCGATCGTATCGCGCTACGCCGCGGATATAACGAAGCACAGCGCGCGAGGGTGGACAATTCGGGCATTCTGACTGCTTCGGGGCTCATTGCGGGGGAAGCGGTTCTGGGACTCGTATGGGCAGGACTGCAGTTCGCGCCGCCCAGTATTCGAGAGCACCTGCAACTGTTCCCGAATCCCTCATACTGGATTGGGCTTTTCGTTCTTGCAATACTCGCGTTCATTATCGTTCGCGCGCCGCTCGCGAGCGCCGGGAGTCCGGATGAACCTGCTCCGCCTGTGGCGATGATGTAAGCTCGGCTGCGTCAAAAAAAGAGGCAAGCGATTGCTGCTGTCTCTCGCCCTAACCACCGATGGATCGGCTTAGTTCTTTTCGCCAGCAATCAAGATGTCCATGGCAGACGACGCGCTGGTAGCGGCCGTACCGCTGGTTCCCCAGATTGCGCTGGTGCCCCAAACACCGCTCGTACCCCAGATTGCGCTGGTGGCCCAGACGCCGCTCGTACCCCAGATTGCACTGCTGCCCCAGACCGCGCTGGTACCCCAGATGGCGCTGGTGCCCCAGATCGCGCTGGCGCCGGTGATTCCATTGGCGCCATTAAGCAGCGCGGTTCCCCATATCGCGGACGCCCCATTCACGCCATGTCTGGAGACGGCCTGAGCCCAAACGGACGAAGGATCCAAATCCAGCATGATGCGGCCCGTATTGTCGTCAAACGTTGCGCTTGGGGACAGCGCGGAGCCGCTGGGGTGGTAATTGGAACGGATGGCTGCGTAAATGTCCAGATACCCGGCACCAACGGTAAAGAGGTCGTAGTAGCTCAGATAGCTCAGGCCGGTTGTCGGATCGGTTGAGATGCTCGACTTTGGAAAATCCTTGTAAGCCGTCTTCATCAAACGCGCTTTCACTTGATCAGGCGAGAGATTCGGCTGAGCCTGCAGGAGGTCGGCAACGGCTCCGCTAACTGCAGCCGCAGCCATGCTCGTGCCGTTCAGCATGAAGTATCGCGTTGAGAGTGAGTTGTCGTTATTGCTCGAATAATAGCTGGTCTCGATGCGGGTAGGGGGAAACTGGGCGAGCGTGTTGACACCGCCCGCCTTTACCGAAACGACTTGGTTGCCCGGGGCGACGATATCTGGCTTGACGATGTTGTCGTATAAGCTCGGGCCCTTCGAACTATAGCTAGCAATCAGGTCGTCTGTCCGGCCATAGGTCTGCATCGTTTTCATTGCCCCAACCGTGATCACGTAGGGGTCGTTACCGGGCGCCGTGATCGTCCCGTAGCCGTTTTCTCCGATTGAATTGTCCCGCCCGTCATTTCCGGCCGCGACCACGACGATGATTCCAGCCTTCCAGGCAGCCTCAACGGCTTGGCACAGAGGATCCTGCTTGTAGCTTTCGGTGACTGCGCGACCGAGTGAGAGATTCATCACGCCGATGTTGTACTTCGATTTCAGTTGTATGGCCACCTCCACGGCTGCGATAACAAGGCTGTCGCTGCCTTCGCCATTTCGATCAAGAACGTGCAAATCCACGATGTTCGCCTGAGGGGCTATGCCGACCAGATGCCTGCAGCTTGTGCAACTAGATGCCTGTCCGTCGCCGGCGATAATTCCTGCTACATGAGTTCCGTGTCCGTAGCCATCCGGAATGTCGTCGCGCACAAAGGATTGGGCGTAAACAATTCGACCGTTCAGATCCTGATTAGGCTCAATGCCGCTGTCCACAACGGCCACCCCAATCTCCTTGCCCGTCCAGCCCAGTTGCCACACAGCCGGCGCGTTGATGGCCGCCGTCGTATAGTCCAGCTTGGCAGTGAGTTTATGGTCGATGGAGATATGGGCCACCGAGGGATCGGCAGCTAAATCCGCAATGGAGGAGGCGGGTATGCGGTATGACCTAGCCTTCACTAAATCCAACTTGCTTTTGAGTTGTCCACCGCGGCTGATTACCTTCTCGTTGTCTGCTTCCGTAGGCGGCTCGGTAAATTGCACGATAACGTCTATATTGGAACTGTTGATCGACTCCCGTAATTCGGGGGCAAGCTTTTCGCGTGGTGATTGACCGTACGCTAAGCAGTTTATAAGGCACAATACGGCGAAAAATCCAGTTGCTTTCATATAAGTCACCAGGCAGCGATATTCAGTACGCTAGCTTCTCTTGTCTTTTGACAACTCTCATTCCCGCTTATCGGTGCGCCGTTCCTGCGATAAAGAACCAAAATCTGGCAGAAGAGGAGCTAAGGTGTACTGGCACCTTAAATAGCTGCCGTCGGTACTTCCTATGGTGAGCCGCCAATCTCGAAAAGCTCATCGCGCGGCGATAAGTGGATTGTGCTGGAGGAACTCCTTGTCTTAACGCAGGAACCGGGTTCGACAGCGGATTTCCGTCATTCGATGGTTCGGGCGCTAAGCAGCGGAAGATACCTGCTTCCGGCCGCTGTCCTTTCTCTTGTTGTCGCTGTACCGGCTTTCCCGGCGCTTGATCCTGCCCGGCCGTTTAGTCATTACGTCCAGGACGTCTGGAACACCGACGCGGGGCTGCCTCAGTCGAATGTCACAGCATTAGCTCAGACGTCCGACGGCTATCTGTGGCTTGGGACCGAAGATGGGCTCGCGCGATTCGATGGCGTTCGGTTTACCACTTTCGACACGCATAATACGCCCGCGCTCAAAAGCAATCGCATTACAACTTTGCTGGTGGGTTCCAAGAAGAGGTTGTGGATAGGGACCGAGAGCGGCGGCCTCACGCTCTACACAGGCGGAAAATTTACGACATTCACCAGCCGCGAGGGGCTCTCGAACGACGTTATTCTGTCGCTCTATGAGGATACACAGGGGGTCCTCTGGATCGGAACTGACGGAGGAGGTCTGAACTGCCTGCGCGGAGAAACGATCTCGCGCTGCGGACAAACTAAAGCCCTTTCTGCCGGCGCAATTTTCTCTATCGCGGGCGCACAAGACGGCAGTCTATGGTTGGGCACGCACGAGGGTTTGGTGCACCTGTCCCGAGGCAACGCACAGCGTTTCACAAGGCGTGATGGACTTCCGGATCCTTATATCAAGGCAGTGCATCTCGACGCTTCAGGAGGTGTGTGGGTGGGGACGAATGGCGGCGGCCTAAGTCACTTGGTCAACGGTCACTTCGTAACCTACACCACTGCGGACGGGCTGGCAAGCAATTCGATCTGGTCCATCTTTCAAGACAGTGTCGGAACAATTTGGGTTTCGACGAGCGACGGCGGCATCAGTCGGCTAGCCCACGGCAGAATCACGACGTACGCCGAAAAGGACGGTCTACCGTTCAACAAGGTGCTCGGGTTTCTGGAGGACCATGAAGGGGATTTTTGGATTGGCACCGGCGGTGCCGGACTGGTGCGGCTGAAGAGTGGCGCTTTCTTTTCGATCACAAAGCACGACGGACTCTCCGATGAGGTGGTGCTGCCCGTGTTTGAGGATCGGGAGGGCGCGATCTGGCTTGGCACAAACGGAGGAGGTTTGAACCGCTTAAAAAATGGCGCGGTCACTGTCTATACCACTCGAGACGGTCTTCTCGACAACGTGATTTTTTCACTTGCCCAGGATCGTGAAGGCGCGCTATGGGTGGCGACGGCGCGCGGCGTTAACCGCTTGCAAAAGGGACGTTTCAGCGCCTTCACAATAAGCTCCGGACTGCCGAGCAACATCGTTTCCTGCCTCTTTGAAGATCGCCTTGGAGTTATCTGGGCGGGTAGCCGCGGCGGATTAAGCCGCTTCGACGGGATGCGTTTCAAGACTTACACCACGGCCGACGGACTTTCGAACAATCACGTAACTTCCATCTATGAGGACGGTTCCGGCGCGCTCTGGATTGGAACGGGCGGAGGCGGACTGAACAAGCTGCAATCGGGCCACTTTGCGGTCTACTCGACGAAAACGGGTTTGTCGAGTGACAGTATCCGTTGCCTGAACGGAGATGCCGATGGAAGTCTTTGGATAGCGACTAACGGCGGAGGTCTCGATCGCCTGAAGGATGGCCGGGTCACTGTCTACACGACCCGTGTGGGGCTTTTCGATGACGATCTCTACCAGGTACTGTCGGACCGTTACGGATTCCTCTGGATGAGCTCGAACAAGGGGATCATCCGGGTGCCTAAGTGGCAGCTCGAGGCTTATGCGCAGGGCCGGCTTACGGCTTTGACTGCGACGGTATATAGCCAATCGGACGGGCTCAAGAGCAAGGAATGCAATGGCGGATTCCAGCCTGCGGGTTGGGCTTCTCGAGATGGACGCCTGCTGTTCCCCACCATGAAGGGAGGGCTCGCGATTGTCGATCCCGGGCGGCTCAAGACGAATCAAGTAGTGCCGCCAGTGGCCGTCGAGCGCGTATCTGTCGACCGAGTAGAGTTCAATCCGAATCGCCCGTTCCGCGCCAAGCCCGGCAAGGGGCAACTCGAATTCGAATTCTCCGCCTTGAGTTTCGTCTCACCCGAGAAGATCCGTTTCCGCTACAAGCTGGAAGGTTTTGATAAGGACTGGGTAGAGGCAGGGACGCGCCGCGCAGCGTACTACACAAACATTGCACCCGGCGACTACCGCTTCACAGTTATCGCGTGCAACAACGACGGAGTATGGAACAGCGCAGGAGCATCCGTTCCTTTCACACTAGCGCCGCATTTTTATGAAACACCGATCTTCATTGCCGTATGCCTGGGTGTCCTGGCCGCGCTGTCGCTCGCTGCCTACCGGCTGCGTATCAATCACCTGATAGCAAACGAAAAGAAACTGGTGAGGCTTGTCAACGAGCGCACGCAGTCGCTGCGCGAAGAGGTAGAGGCCAAGGAACGGGCTCGCGCCGAATTGGCTAAGGCCCAGCAGCATTTGATGGAATTATCGCGCCGTTCGGGCATGGCGGAAGTTGCCACGGGCGTGCTTCACAACGTCGGCAATGTGCTTAACAGCGTAAACGTCGGAGCTTCGGTCATCAGCGATAAAGTGCGGAATTCCCGTGTCGACAAGCTGGTAGCCGCCATAAAGATCCTGGAGGAACATGCGCAGGATTTCTCGGAATTTGTCCAGTGTGATCCGAAAGGACAGAGGTTGATGCCATACCTCGCGAAGTTAGCTTCGTTCCTTCAGAGCGAACGCAATCAGGTGCTGATGGAAGTGGAAGCTCTTAGCACTCACATCGACCACATCAAGGAAATCGTCTCAACACAGCAGGATTATGCCAAGGTGTCAGTTCTTGTAGAAATGGTCCATCTTCCGAAACTGGTGGAAGACGCTTTCCGCATGGTGGAACCGAATTTCAAGCGTCACCATGTCAAGTTCCTCACAGATTTTGAGAATGTCCCGAGCGCCTCCGCGGCACGTCATCGCGTGCTGGATATCCTCGTGAATCTATTTAGCAACGCGCAGCAGGCAGTCATAGAGCATAACGGCCCGCAGCGGCACGTCTGCGTCTCCGTCAAGCGAAGCGGAGAAGGCCGAGTGCAGGTGGTGGTGAACGACTCCGGTAGCGGCCTCTCTCCCGAAAACCTCACCAGGGTTTTTGCCCATGGATTCACGACCAAACGCGATGGGCATGGCTTTGGATTGCATTCCGGGGCGCTGGCGGCGAAACTGATGGGCGGCTCACTGCGTGCTGAAAGCGAAGGCGTCGGTCGCGGAGCCACATTCATTCTTGAGTTGCCGGTAGCCGAGAATGCGGCAGAAGCCCACGAACTGGCGCCTGCGGAAGCGAGCGCGGCATGAGGCAACCGCCTTTCACGGAAATGTACAATCGCATTCTCGTCGTAGACGACAACCGCGCCATTCATGAAGATCTGCGCAAGATCCTTGCTGGCTGCTCGCAAGAAAACGAACATTTGCTTTCCGACGAAAGTCTGCTGTTCGGGCAATCGCAGTTGCAGACTACCTTTACTCAATTTGAGATCGAATCGGCTTATCAAGGTCAGGATGGCCTTGCGCGCGTCCGTGAACGCCTGCAACAAGGACAACCGTATGCACTTGCTTTCGTAGACGTTCGCATGCCCCCCGGCTGGGATGGCGTCGAGACGATCAGGCATCTCTGGAACGTCGACCCGAATCTGCAAGTGGTCATCTGCACCGCGTACTCCGATTACTCCTGGACGGATATCTACTCCAAGCTTGGACATTCCGACAGCCTGCTGATTCTCAAGAAGCCGTTCGACAACATCGAAGTGATTCAGCTCGCTCATGCGCTGACTCGCAAATGGTTGACCACTCACCAGGCGCGGGCGAAAATGGAAGACCTGGATCTTATGGTGTCGCGACGCACGGCTGAGCTGCAGAGAACGAACGACAGTCTCCTCCGCGAGATTAACGAGCGCGCAAAAGCGCAGGAGGCGTTCAAAATCGTTTTCGAGGCGAGTCCAATCGCCATTGCGCTGCTCGATCGCGATCTGCATGTTGTTAGCGCGAACCGCGCTTTGCAGCATCTGCACGGGGTCACGCCAGACGCGATTATCGGCCAGAGTCCTCTCGAATTGGGCTGGTTCAATTCGGAAGGCCAATTCCAGTCCGTGTTGGGGTTGGAAAGGCGAGAAATAGATCAACACGAGTTGATGCTGGCTCGTCCCGGCCCGGGCGCGCAGACCGGATTGCTTTGGGCGCGCAGTGTTGATATCGGGGATGCTCGTCATACGCTCTGCTTCGTGCTGGACATCACTGAACGTAAGGAGATGGAAGAGGAACTGCGCCGCGCTCGCAGGGATGCCGAAGCTGCCGCACGCGCCAAGAGCGAGTTTGTCGCGAACATGAGTCACGAGATTCGCACTCCGCTAAATGGCGTGCTCGGCATCAGCAGTTTCCTCGAAGAGGAGACACTTCCGGAGGACATCCGCGAGATGGGCAAGCTCATCCGGACCTCAGGAGAGATGTTGCGCCGCGTTGTGGACGATGTCCTCGATTTCAGCAAGATCGAGGCCGGAAAGCTGGAACTGGAGCACGAACCATTCTCTCTGCGCGAATCGCTCGAGTGGAGTCTTGGAATTTTTCGTAAGGCCGCGCTGGACAAGCGGATTGAGTTGAAACTGACTGTGGCCGAGGGGGTGCCGGCCAGATTCATTGGCGATGCGACACGCATGCGGCAGGTTTTGACGAATTTGATCAACAATGGCATCAAATTCACCGAGCACGGCTCCATTCACGTGCGCGTTGCGGCAGATTTTATGGAGCAGCCTTGTAATCCGGACCTTAAATCAAAAGACGTTAAGTATCGCCTTTGTGTCACCGTGGCAGATACTGGCGTGGGCATCCCGAGTGACCGCATCGACCGCTTGTTCCGATCCTTCAGCCAGGTGGACGCCTCCACAAATCGGCGATTTGGCGGCACTGGACTGGGCCTGGCGATCAGCAAGCGTCTTGTCGAGATGATGGACGGTCAAATGGCAGTCCACAGCGAAGTCGGAGTCGGCTCAACTTTCAGCTTTACGCTTCCGCTTTCGTTGGCGGGGGTCGACCCAGAACAGCCGCGCAAACCGCCGGTCGCAAGCACACCCAAGCGGGTGCTGATTGTAGAAGACAATGTCATCAATCAAATTGTGATCAAGCGCATGCTGGAGCGCTTCGGCCACAAAGTGGACGTGGCCGCCGACGGGGACACCGCCATCAGCCTAGTACAGCAAAACGAATACGACCTTCTGCTGACTGACATCAACATGCCAGGCACGGACGGGCTACTCGCGGCACGCTGGATCCGCACTCTTTCCGACGCGCACGCCCGTCTGCCTATCGTGGCGCTCACCGCTTCAGCAACCGCCATGGATCGCGAGGCTTGCCTTCGCGCCGGAATGAACGACTACCTGACGAAGCCTATCGACGCGGAATCCCTTCGTGTTGTCGTCGACCGCTGGACCTCAGAACCGCAGTACGCCTTACAGGATGCGGAGCCGGCTGCCGGCGAACCCGAATACGCCCAGCAGTAGAGCATTTCAGTGCCCCGGACAGCCCGTTGTGTCGGCGGTATAGGCGATCGCTGCAATCTTCCAGCCTTCGCTGGTCTTAAACAGGCTGAATGAATCGAGGCCGCAGTGGACGAACTTGCCGTCGCGAAGGAACTCATACTCGCCCCATACCTGTGCAATTCGGCCGTGAACGAGCACCTTCGGCTGGCCCGTGAATCGCTCGAGTAGCGTTCCTTGAACGCTTGCGAGATGAGCGATGAAATCTTCCGCGGACGTGCTTACAGGTGGTGCGTCCCCGCGCATGGAGTAAAAGCGCGCCTCCGGCATTAGGGTCGAGCGAATCATCCCAGTGTCGCGCGCGGCCATTCCATCAAAGACCTTTTTTGCAATGGAGACAACGTCCGAGTCATCAGCCGTCCGGGCGAAGATACCAAGCGCAAATGCGAATAACGAAAGTAACGTGCGAGTAGTCATCGTAAGATCTTCATCTTACGTCTTCATCCGGGCCATAAAGTAGAAGCCGGCCAGCGAAAAGATGATGTCCGGAGACCACGCCGCCATGGCCGCAGGTAACTGGTTCAGATCACCGATCTGATCGAAAATCGTTCCCACGGTCCAATAGGCGATTGCGATTCCGAAGCTGATACCAACTCCGGTCATCGCACCGCGGTTCCCTGCGACAAACGCGAACGGGATGCTGAGCACCGCCATGATTAATGCAAACAGCGGTACGGCGAATTTCTTGTAGTATTGGACGCGCAGCGGGGTCGTGTTCATGCCGCTCGATTGCAGCTCACGAATGTAGCTCTGCAACTCCTCGAAGTTCATCTCCTTGTACTCTTTTTCCTCTTTGACGAACCAGGAGGGCGATTCGGTCAACTCAGGGAACGAGGCGGTGCGGCCCCTGAACCACTTATAAGAGTCGACCTTTTCGCCAGAGTCATCGCTGAAACCGTTCTCGAAGATCCAGGTGTTATCTGCCTTATCCCAATGCGCACGTTCACCGGAAATGTGCCGCGTAATGGAGAACGTTTTCGGATCCAGCTCGTACACGTTCACCTTCGACATGACGCCTTGCTTCGGATCGAGCGCCTGGTAATTGTAGATCCGGGAACCCTCGCCATAAATCCACTGCCGGTTGAGGCGCAGGTAAGTGGCCGGTGGCTTTTTCTTGATTTCGGCGCGCAGACGCTCCTGCCGGCGGTTTGCTTCCGGAATGTAGAAGTGATCGAACGCGAATAGCGCCCCGCTAATCAGCAAACTCATGATCAAGACGGGCGCGGCAAGCCGGTGCACGCTGACCCCGGCCGCTTTGAACGCAGTAACCTCGTTGTACTTGGTGAGAATGCCAAAGCAGATTAGGGAGGCGACGAGCGTGCCGATGGGAGTGAGCTGATACAAAAGGCTGGGAGCCAGATTCCAGAGATAATCGATCATCGTTGGCATGCCGATGTCGTTTTTGATCATGTCGCCCAGTAGTTCGAAGAAGGTGAATACTTCGATCAGCGCAACCAGCGCAACCAGCAGCACCACGAAGTAGAAGACAAACCCATTCAGGACGTAGCCGTCGATGATCATGGGGGAAAAGCCGAAGGTTTTGGGTGTGCTTTCTGCTGTGACGGAAGTGCGGCGGAGTCGCATAACCTTTAGCCTGTCCAGTACATCTGCACCCGCGCGGCGGATCAACGCCGTAATGTCATGATCGCCGGGACGTTCCAGTCGACTCAGAAGAAAGATGCCGATGACGGCAAAGACGGCGTCGGGAGTCCAGACCGCGACAGGCACAGGGAGGCTCCCCTTGCGAGCGAGTCCGATCAGTGTGATGAAGCCTAGATAGTACAGGAACGCCAGCAGCACAGTCGTGATGAACGCGGCTGACTTCCCACCCTTACGGGAAGAGACACCGAGTGGAATACCTACCAGCCCGAGCAAGACGCAGGCGAGCGGCAGGGCGAATCGCTGATGGAGTTCGATGGCGGCGTCTACGTACTCTTCATGCGACAGATCGTGTCGGCGATACACGCGCTTGTAAAGCGGGCCGGTATCCATCTCCTGCACGGTTTTATTCAACTGCAGGTCCTCGGGCTTTTGTGCCTGCAGACTGTCAAACTGCGTGCGGGCAGATGTCTTGATGATCTTGCCTTCCTTGTCCCGCTCGAAGGAACTGAAGTTCCTCAGATCGAGAACGATGCGATTGTTGACCGGATCTGCATGAGGGATCGCTTCCTGTGCGACTACTATGCGCGGCGAATCTCCGCGGTCTTTGCCGCGCTGCTCTAACTCGGATTGCGGCGTTACGTCTGCGATGAATACGCCGTGCCACTTCGATTGTTTCGCCGTTGTCTCGACATTGTCGACGTAGATGACCGTGTTGGGAAAATCTTCGTCAAATATCCGCGATTCCGTGGCGCCGGTTAGCTGGGCCGCTGCAAAGTTCTTCGCGAATTTCGACTCCAGATGCAGCGATAGAGGCGTAAGCCACAACGAAGCGAGCGCCGTCAGGACAAGAGCCATGAATGCAAAGAACAGAACCGGCTTCGCCACCGACTTGCTGGAAATTCCCGACGCGCGCATCGCAATGATTTCGCTGTCAGCGGACATGCGGCTAAGCCCAATTAAAATTCCAACAAGAACGCCCAGAGGCAGCGCAAACGGGATGGTTTGCGGAAGTGCATAGAGCAGCAGACGTGCGACGACGGCCGGGGGCGCCGAGATCTTCACAAGCAGAACCGAAAGCCGCTCGATCGTTCGAAGGAACAGGACAAAAACAAAGAGCAGAGTGCCGAGCGCGGCACTTGTAAATACTTCGCGAAAAATCGCGCGGCTGATAATGCGCATGGAACTACTGGGGCGTCAAAGCCGGCGCCGGGACGAGCGGCAGCTTCTCGGATTGCTCTTCAATCCGGCCGAGGTCGACACTCTCGAGCAGCAGAGATGGACAGATCACGGAAGACGTGGTTGCATCACTCGATATATCGATGAGATCAAACGAACTCCCGTTGTTGACGTAATTCAGGACGTAAGGGCGATCGGAGGCGGCCCTGATGTCTCGAAGGTCTTTGGCACTGAACTCCTTGAAATGCAGCCCCCGCACCAGTTCTTCACGGCCATCGGGGAAGACGCGATACGCGAGCAGCGGTGCGTTCAACGTACGCGCATAGCCGTTTTTCTGCAAATCGCGCGCCATGCTCTGCAATTCGCCGAAATTGGCCGTGGACGGGAAATCCATCTTGCGAATGAGAATGCCGTATTTCAGGCCGGCCGTTTTAACGGCTTCCATCAGTTTCGCCTTCATCTTCGCTTCCGGAACAGTCTCATCCGCATTAATGAAGAGATTACCGATGGCTGCGGCTTCCGATCCATAGCTGCCCGGCAAACGTCCATGACCGTTGGACGAGTTGAACTTCCGGACCGGTTGCCTGCTGAAGAGAAATGACTTCAGCGTGCCTTTGTCCACTAGCACCACGCGTTCCGCGGCCACGCCCTCATCGTCAACCTCATAGTGCCCGGCAAGAGGGGCGCCGCGAAATGCGGTTTGATGAGGATCGTCGACCGCAGACATCCATTCAGGGAAAACTTTTGAACCAATGCGCGAGGCCCAGACGCTTTCCACCCCTTCCGAATTGCGCCCTTGCGCGCCGGGAGCGGCCACGGGCTTGCGTTGTAATCGGACAGCATCGGCCAGGGCTTGCGCCATAAGTTGAGCGGCCGCTTCTTGTTCGAACAACACAGGACCGGAGTAATCTTCTCCAATTGGCGCTTTCGCAAGTGCGTCGACGTTTGCTGCGACTTTATCCACGCGCGCTGCCAGCGCTTCGCTCGACGGAAATTGACCGGGTTCCAAAAGCGCGATTAGATCGTGGTCATAAACTCTGGAGGCATCAGGCGCCAAACTGCTGGCCCGCACCTCTATTCCCCCGTACGTCTGTGGAACACGCACGATCGTGCCTTCGGTAGTCACCAGTCGATAAGTGGAGGCAATCGCCTTTATCGATACCACTGATTGCAATACGTCCGTATGCGTGCGGAAACGTGCGGACAGGCTGCGTGCTGTTTCTTCGAAAGCATGCAGGTCGGCATTGAGCTTAGCCGCCGGTTGCAGGATGTGCGACGGGTTCGCAGGGCTAAAGTCCGGCGTATCGTCCGGGTCTGCCAATTCGCGTAGCGCCGCACGCTTGCGCGCCATTTGGCCGACCGCATTCTTGAAGACCGAGTCCGTTGACAGCCAAAAGTTGGTGCGCAGGGCCTCATAATCGTCATCGATCGGACAAAGTCCAAGCCGATAACTGCTTGCGTAAACGGAATTCGTGTTGTCGAATTTGTAATCGCCAACCCGCAAAACAATCACTGGCCTCCTGGCATGCAGGTGCTCGGAGTTGATCAGTGCGCCTAGACTGGCGGTAGCACTCGCGCTTTCGCTATCATTGCTCGCGAATGCGATAAAGTATGGTTTTTCCAGACCGCTGATCTCGAGCGTCTTCGCCCGCGCAACCTCATCGAGCATGGCGCGAAGTTGAACATCCTTTCGCGCATCCCCCGTGTTGTCCACTGCCGCACCAAACAAGACAGCGGCCGAAATTGAGAGCGCAATGGCAGTGCGTTTCACGATTTGCTGGCCTCAGGACGCGGCAGGATGGGCGGCTTCTCCTGTGCGTTCTTTTTCTTCTGTGTCTCAATTTCCGACACGAGAATGGCCGGCGAAACAGCCGAAACAGGAATGCTCCCCGACTCAGCCCCACAAAACCCGTTAAATACTTCCGAGCGATCCGAAGTAGCCAAAATCTTTTGAAAACTCGCCAGCGGTGTGCCCACGATATCCACTCCGCGGATTAATTCGTCCGGTCTGCCGTCAGGGTAAACGCGATAGACCACCAGCGGGACAACTGTGAAGGCCTGAAGTCCCTGGCGTCCAGTGGTTGTATAACCGCTCGATACTTCCTCGAAGTAGAGGCCGTATGGCTTGTTCTGCTTCTTAATTTGCTCGATGAGTTGCGCTCGCAGTTCCTGATCGGAAACCTTCTTTGACGATTCGACGATCAGGTTTGATTGCCTTGAGACCACCTCGTATCCGGGTTGCCGTCTGCCATGACCGTTCGACTGTTGGAATTGTCCAACCGGCGATCGTGAAAGCAGGAAAGTCTTGAGCACGCCGTCTTCTACGACCTTCACCGGGCGAGCTTTCACGCCCTCGTCATCGTAATCGTAGTAGCCAATCAAATCGGTGCCGTGGTACTCGTGCCTTGTTGGATCGAAATCCACGCTGATGAATTCGGGGAGGACTGTCGTACCCAGCATTTTCGTGAAGGTTTGACCTTCTGCAATATCCTTCTGGCGGTGTCCTTCCACCCGGTGACCGAATATCTCGTGAAAAAATACCGCGGACGCGCGTCCCGAAAGAATCGCCGGGCAGACAATTGGTTCCGCGGGCGGAGCGTTTCTAAGCGCCTCGACCTTCTTAGCTACCTCTTCTACACGGGATGCAACAGCCTTATCGTCGGGAAGATGAGCCGGGTCCGAGGCCTCAATTGTGTCGAAAGTTCGGACGTCCATGCCGTCCGGTGCAAGTGCCAGACCGTTGATCTCGATGCGAAAGAAATTGCTGCCTTGCACAATCGAAGAACCTTCAGTATTGACGAAGGTCTTGGTCTCGCGCTGCGCCATAAAGCTGACCTCCGACCCAAGTACGTTCGGATATTGACGGAACGCAGCCGACCAGGATCGGAGCTTGGCCGCCCACGCGTTCAGATCATAGTGATACCGCTCCGGTAACTGCGAGAACGTCTGTGGAGGTTCTGCGGAAAAATCGGCGTCCTGTTCCGATTCCTGCGCCATCAACTGCTGGTCGGTTTTCAATTGCAGCAGCCGGCGCGATGCCGAGCGGTACACGCGATTGGTCTCAGACCACAGCGCTCGCCGAATTTGGTCGGCACCATCATCTACGCTCAACGGAGTAACTGAGGTGAAGCGAATGCGGTTGCCTTTGTATGGATGGTAGTTGTCGAACTTGGGTGTGCCTACCCGTACTGTGGTGTCCACGTCGCGCACATTTCGGTGCACGTCATCAATCAGCGCGCCGTCTCTTGCCGAACTCGAGTCGGCTTCTTCTTCCGCGACCTCATACGCCATATAGTAAGGAGCGGGATCGCCTTTCGCCTTTAGTGTCGTGAACTCGCGGTTCAACTCGCTGTTGAGAATATCAACGAGAGAAACTTGTGTTGTGGCCGGTACTCGCGACCACGCTCCGGCAGCGCACAACACCATGAGCACAAATACGAAGACACTCTTATACGAGAAGGCGCACCGCTGCGGAGACTGGACCCGGGTGCTCCAGAGGGATTTATGGAGCAAATTACAGAATAACTTAGGCGAGGAGCTTCTTTATTGCTGGGTAGTGTCCCAATTTAGGGCACTACCTCTCGCTGAAGCTTACGCAAACTTTCTTCATAGGGGGCGCGCGCCACGCCGCGCTCGGTAATGATGGCCGTCACGTAGCGATTCGGCGTTACGTCGAACGCCGGATTCGCCACCTTGATTCCGGTAGGCGCCATCTGCACACCCCCTATGTGCGTGACCTCCTTCGCCGCTCGTTCTTCGATCGGAATCTGGTCTCCCGATTTCAACGTAAGATCCAGTGTGGAAATGGGCGCAGCCACGTAGAACGGAACGTTATTTTCCTTCGCCAGAACCGCCACACCGTAGGTGCCCACTTTATTGGCAACGTCCCCATTGGCGGCGATTCGATCCGCTCCCACAACAACGCATCCGATTCTGCCACTCTTCAGAAAGTGCCCGGCCATGTTGTCGGTGATCACTGTGGTCTCGATGCCGTCGCGCTGCAACTCCCAGGCGGTCAGACGCGCGCCTTGCAGAAACGGGCGCGTTTCATCTGCGAAAACATCGATCTTCTTTCCTGCTTGCACCGCCGCTCGTATCACGCCCAACGCGGTTCCGAATCCCGCCGTCGCCAAAGCTCCGGCATTACAGTGTGTCAGAACCGTCTTGCCATCCGGCACGAGATCCGCGCCATTTCGCCCGATCGCTTGATTGATAGCTATGTCTTCTTCACGCACACGCTGCGCCTCTTCCACGAGGCGTGTGCGAACCGCATCCAGGCCCAAATGTTTCACCGTCTCGTAGACACCTCGCATACGGTCGATAGCCCAAAAGAGATTGACAGCGGTCGGCCGTGTCTTCGCGAGCGTCTCACAAATGACCGGCATGTCCGATTCCAAATCCTGTGATTCGAGCGCACCTAACGCAACGCCCATGGCGGCCGCGACGCCAATCGCCGGCGCACCGCGGATAATCATGTTCCGTATGGCGTCAGCGACCTCAGCGTAAGTGCGGCATGTGACGAAAGTTATTTCGTTGGGAAGACGAGTCTGGTCGATCATCACGACGCCTTCGGACGTCCACGCGATCGTTTCGACCGATCTCTCGGTAAGAACTGCGGATGAAGTCATTTTGGATGTTTTGAAACTACAAGTGCCACGACTTGCAAGCCGTTGAAGCAGGCGTGCATGACCGTGCTTGTGACGATAGAGTTCGTCCAGGCACGCATCGCGCCGAGCGCCACGCCCACTAGTCCGATCGCTACAATGTACTGCCAGATGAACGAATATTCCGCCGCATGTAAGGCGCCGAAGAGCGCGCCGGTAATGACGATTCCCAGGACAAGGCCAAAGGTGCGTGTTAACAGCGGCTGCAGGAATCCGCGAAAGAACAGTTCTTCGAAAAAGGGCGCCAGGATAACGGCCATCGGCACCAGTACCGCAATCGGCATGGACTTCATCATTTCGTCCATCTGCGTCTCGACTTTGGGCATACGCAGGACGTAGCCGATTCCCGAGATGACAAACGGAAGCGCAAGACCGCAGACGGCGGCATAGCCAACTTTGGCCGCATCGGTCATCCTCCAGCCAAGGGGTCTCAGAAACGGCTGTCCGTACCGAAGCTGAAACACGAACTTAAAAATCAGCAACAGCGCGAGATAAATCACTAGATTGCTGCCGAACGCCATGGCCGGCGAAGTCAGGCTCACGCTACGCCATATCAGGGTGATTGCGATTGCCCCGAGGCCCATCACGACAATCGCGGCGAAGAGCAGGCCCAGAACCATGAACAGGTCCGGATAACCCCAAAACGGCTCTCGTCGGCGCCGTAGCGGCTCGAGCGGCGGGACAGGCTCTATCGGCTCGAGCAGTGGAAGATATTCGGGGCGCGTGGGCGTCTCGTCAGGCGACATGTGCTGGTCTTAGTATCTTTCGAAGGGCTTCCGCTGTATGGCTGTGGCGAATTGGCATCACTTCTTCCGGTGTGCCTGCAGCCACCAAAGTGCCTCCGTTCTCGCCCCCTTCCGGACCAAGGTCGATCAGATAATCCGCGCTCTTGATCACATCAATTTGATGTTCAATAATGACCACCGTGTTTCCTAAATCAACCAGGCGCTGCAGCACCGCGAGCAGCGCGCGGACATCGTCGAAGTGTAGACCGGTAGTGGGTTCGTCGAGCAAGTAAAACGTCTTGCCCGTTTGCCGCTTGCTCAATTCTTTGGCCAGCTTGATACGTTGCGCTTCGCCGCCTGAGAGCGTGGTCGAAGACTGCCCCAGGTGGATGTACCCTAATCCGACGTCGGCAAGCGTCCGCAACTTTTGCTGGATTTGCGGCAGGTTCTCCAGCAGGTCCACTGCTTCTTCGATGCTCGATTCCAGCAGATCGGCAATGCTCTTGCCCTTGTACTTCACTTGCAGCGTTTCCTGGTTGTAGCGCCGGCCGCGGCACACGTCGCACGTAACATACACGTCCGGCAGAAAGTTCATTTCAATGCGCTTTAGCCCGTCGCCCTGGCACGCTTCGCAACGTCCGCCCTTCACGTTGAAGCTGAACCGTCCCGCCTTGTAGCCGCGTTCCCGCGATTCGGGCAGCATGGCATACAATTCGCGAATGGCCGTGAACACACCCGTATAGGTGGCTGGATTCGATCGCGGAGTGCGGCCGATCGGCGACTGATCAATCTCAATCACCTTGTCAATATTCTCCAGGCCGACAATCGCGTCATGAGCGCCGGGCGATTCGCTTGATCCGTAGACTTCCTTAGCGAGCGCGCGATACAGGATGTCGTGGATCAGCGTCGACTTGCCGCTGCCCGAAACACCGGTGACGACGGTGAGTGTCCCCAGCGGGAAATCGACCGTGATGTTTTTGAGATTGTGCTCACGAGCACCCTTCACCGTGATTCTTAGTCCATTACCGCGGCGTCGCACCGCCGGCAAAGGAATGGCCAGTTTTCCGCTCAGATACTCGCCCGTGAGTGACTCGGGCACGCGCATGATCTGCGCCGGAGTGCCTTGCGCGATCAAATTTCCGCCTAATCTGCCGGCGCGCGGTCCAAGATCAATGACGTAATCGGCGCGCTCGATTGTCTCGGCATCATGTTCGACGACCAGAACGGTGTTGCCTAAATCGCGCAGGTGATGCAGCGTGTCAAGGAGGCGTCCGTTGTCACGGGGATGTAAACCGATGGATGGTTCGTCGAGGACGTACAAAACTCCACGCAGCTTCGACCCGATTTGCGTTGCTAGCCGGATACGCTGCGCCTCGCCGCCTGAGAGCGTAGCGGAAGATCTGTCCAGGCTCAGATAATCGAGACCGACGGCGCATAGGAACTCCAGCCTGTTCTGGATCTCTTCCGATACACGTCCCACTAATTGCAGTTCGCGGTCGTTGAAAGTCCAACTCTTCGCGAGAGGCAGTGCGCGCATGATGGGCATCACTGTGAACTCCGCGATGGAAATGCCTTTCACTCGGACGGCAAGGCTGGACGGTCTGAGACGCTTGCCGCCACAATCCGGGCAAACGGTCGGCGACATAAAATCCATCAGCCAGTCGCGATAACCCTCGCTAGCACGCATATAACTCTCGTCCAGAGTTTTGAGAATACCTGCGAACTGTGCATTCCCGTGCAGCAGGACATTCCGCGTCTTCTTGGGCAGCGTGTCAAATGGAATCGTCACATCAATGCCCATTCGGTCAGCGCCTTCAGTGATAGCGGAGATCATGTATGAAGAAGTGGAGCCGGGTCCAAGACCACCTTCAAGCAAAGGCTTCGACGGATCGGCGATCACTTTGACCGGATCGAAAGACCAGGTGCTGCCAACGCCGCGGCACGTTTCGCAAGCGCCATATGGACTGTTGAACGAAAATGAACGCGGCTCCAATTGCGGAATGCTGGTGCCGTCATTTGGACATGCGAGCTTTTCAGAATAAAGCCGCTCCGGTCCGTCCACTACCGCGATAACCACCAGCCCTTCGGCCCATCTGAGGGCGGTTTGAACCGAATTTTCCAGGCGCTGCTCAATGCCCGGTTTCACTACCAGCCGGTCGATCACAACCTCGATCGTGTGGTTCTTTCGCTTTTCGAGCTTCATGGGCTCATCAATCGAGCGAAGCTCGCCATCAATGCGCGCCCGGAAACCGGATTTTGCAATCGCTTCCAGTTCTTTTTTGTATTCGCCTTTGCGGCCGCGCGCAATCGGCGCAAGAACCATAATGCGTTCGCCCTGATGCTGCGCAAACACCTGCTCCAGAATCTGGTTGGGCGATTGGCGCGCAATTTCAGAGCCGCATACCGGGCAATGCGGTACGCCAACAGATGCGTAAAGCAGGCGCAGATAGTCGTAGATCTCGGTGACGGTTCCAACCGTCGAACGCGGACTGCGCGAAGTAGTCCTCTGTTCTATGGAGATTGCCGGGCTGAGTCCGTCTATCGAATCCACTTCCGGCCGTTCCATCTGATCGAGGAACTGGCGCGCATAAGGAGAAAGAGTTTCCACATAGCGTCGTTGACCCTCCGCGTAAATCGTGTCGAATGCGAGCGAGCTCTTGCCCGACCCGCTCAAGCCCGTGATGACGGTAAAGGTGTTGCGAGGGATCTCGACACTTATATTTTTCAGGTTGTGCTGGCGGGCGCCATGCACAGAAATACGTTCTAACATTCGCGAGAGGGGTCAGTACTATTGTCCGCTAGTGGCGATTTGACGCCACACCCAAGGGTTGGGCATCCAATCTCTCGTAAACTGTCCATTACGGCCACAGCCGGATTCCCATCATGGCGAAAAGCTTTAGAGATCTGACCGAACGCGAGATCCTCGCATTAGCGATCAGCTTGGAAGAAGAAGACGGACGGATCTATGGCGAGTTCGCGCAAAAGCTGCGAACCGATTATCCTTCTACGGCCAAGATGTTGGGCGAGATGCAGGCCGAAGAAGCAGGCCATAGGAATAGCTTGATCGAATTATTCCGGTCGCGTTTCGGGGATCACATTCCCATGATTCGCCGTTCCGACGTGAAGGGCTTTGTTTCGCGCCCGCCTGTGTGGCTGTTGCCAAACATCGGTCCGAACGCTGTACGGCGCGCCGTGGAGAGCATGGAGTCGGAGACTCGCAGGTTCTATCACCTGGCTGCGGACAAGACAACCGATGCCTCTACTCGCCAGTTGCTGGGGCAACTCGCCGCGGCAGAAGAAAAGCACAGTGAGGCCGCCGAGGCGTTTGAAAAACGCGAGATCACTCAGGGGGTTCGTAAGAGCGAGTCCGAAGCGCAGCGCCGCGCCTTCGTACTGCAGTTCGTGCAGCCTGGATTGGCCGGACTGATGGATGGCTCCGTATCGACGTTGGCCCCGTTGTTCGCTGCAGCTTTCGCCACCAAGACAAGTCACGACGCATTTGTGGTTGGATTGGCCGCATCCATTGGCGCAGGCATCTCGATGGCCTTCGCCGAGGCGCTTTCCGATACCGGAGAACTCACCGGGCGCGGCAGTCCGGTTGTGCGCGGTATCGTCACCGGAATGATGACGACAGCAGGCGGAATCGGGCACACCCTGCCTTTTCTTATCTCGGATTTCCACGTTGCTACATACTTCGCGTTCGGCGTTGTGATTATTGAACTCGGAGTGATTAGCTGGATTCGCCAGCACTATATGGACACACCGTTGGTTCGCGCTGCTCTGCAAGTGGTGCTGGGCGGCGTGCTGGTGTTTGTTGCCGGTATTTTGATTGGGAAATCTTAAGTTTATGATCGAGTACACTGACGCGAGCGCGGAAGTAAAAGCTGTCTACGACGATATTATGGCGACACGCAAGACAGATTGGATCAACAATTTCTGGAAGTCGCTGGCGCATGATCCGGCCACACTGCGCAGAACGTGGGAGAGCATCAAGCGGATTATGGTGCCTGGCGCATTGGATGCCCTGACGAAAGAAATGATTTATCTCGCGGTCAGCGCAACCAATCAATGCGGGTACTGCATGGCGTCGCATACTGCCTCTGCGCGGAAGCAGGGAATGACGCCGGAAATGTTCGGCGAGCTGATGGCCGTTGTCGGCATGGCCAATGAAACAAACGCCCTGGCCGCCGGTTACCGCGTCGAAGTGGACGAACAGTTCAGGAGTTCTTAGCGCCTTCACTCCGGGCTGCGGGTAAAACGCCCGGTGTGGAAGAATGAGGCGTTCTCAAATGGCACGCACGAGCGGAAGAGCGTATGCATTCATGCGCTGGGGCGGGGTCCATCCTGTTCCCGGCCTGCTTGGACAAATTGGCTGGGCGTTTGAATACAACGATCGTCCAGGCCGTTTTCAATCCTTCTATTGCGGATCAACCGATTATGCAGGCATCGGGCCCCAGGGTCCCCGACGCGTATTTTGGAGCGAAAAACGCGGGACCTTGCCCGAACTGGTTAAAGCGATGTCGGGCGGCGGCACAGAACATCCGGGCTTTGATGAAGTGAAGGTCTTCGAAGTGGCGGATTCGCAGTCGGAGGCTGCGCTGAAAGTGGTGCATCAGCTTTCCGGGACGCCCGAAGACGTTCTGAATCGCACCGATCCGCTGGAACACACGCGCGAGATACTGGCCCGGTACGGCGTCCAGTCAATTACCCAAACACGCGGCTTTAATGCTCCGTTCCTCTGGTACAACATGTTGCCGGGCAAGAGTGTTCCCATCCGCAAGCTTGCGGTGCATTTGTTTCAGCTTCGAGCGGCACAGGCCGCTGAAGAAGCTCTCACACCTGGGGAGATTGAGGACCGGTCGCGAAAAGTGGCTCAAAGCGAACCGCAGGTGCGGAACGTTGGCGAATGTGTGGTTGCCCGCGCTGGCGGACGCTTCGTCATCGGCCTGAGCATCGCCGTCAGTTCGTCCATGACGGTTAGCGAAGGCAGGAGCATCGCCGAACGCGTGGAGCAGGGTATTCGAGGCGGTTCGTCCACCATCAGTAACGTCTTTGTTCGTGTGGAAGCGTTCGAAGGTTTCGAATAGATTCTTCGCTGCACCTATGCCATATCCTTGGGAATGGCCGTTTCCGGGCTGTCGCCGGCGCTCCACACCGAGCCGGTTCCCAAACTGAAGAAAGAGCTTGGCCTGCCGGACCTGATTCTCGCGCAGGTGCTCTGCGTGGTCGGGTCGGCGTGGGTTGGAGTGGCGGCCAAGCTTGGGAAGGCCCATCTCGCCTTCTGGCTCGGCGCGATGTTGCTGTATTACCTGCCGCTCGCGGCGGTGGTCATTTATCTCAACCGCGAGATGCCGCTCGAAGGTGGACTCTATCAGTGGGCCAAGGCGGGATTCGGCGAGTTTCTCGGGTTCCTGACGGCGTGGAACCTCTGGGCTTATGCAGTTGTGTGCGTAGCGTCAGTGCTATTCGTCGTTCCCACCGATCTTTCTTACATGATTGGGCCCGGCGCGGAATGGCTGCCGGGTAATGCTCCAGCAACTGTCGCGATCATCGGCGCTATTGTTCTCGCGATTGCCCTTGTCGCGGTGCGCGGTCTTGCTATCGGCAAGTGGCTGCACAACGTGGGCGCCATTTTAATATTGGTTGCTTACGTCATCTTATTGGGGCTTCCGCTCTTCGCGCGGCACTCGCCCGGAAGTTACGTCGCGTTCCCCTGGCAGACGCCCGCGCCGAATTGGTTCAGTCTTGCAGTGTTCGGTCAAATGACAATCGGGGCGCTGAGCGGCTTCGAATACGTCGCGATTATGGCGGGAGAATGCCGCAATCCTGTGCGCAGCATCGGGCGATCGGTATCAATTTCCGCGCCGATTATCGCGTTGATGTTCATCCTCGGCACAAGTTCCGTGCTGGCGTTTGTGGGCAATCAACCTATCAACCTAATCGGCCCCATTCCGCAGACGTTCCGGCTCGCGCTTGGCGCGACGGGCATAGGTGGCCGCGTTGCGCCGTTTGCGATTCTGCTACTGCTCACTCGCGCTGTCGCGGCGGCCAGCCTGCTTTTCACGGGCCTGACTCGCTTGCCCATGGCAGCCGGTTGGGACCACCTTCTGCCAAGCTGGTTTACGCGTTTGCATCCGCGCTGGAGAACGCCCGTGAATTCCATCGTCTTTGTGGCCATCGTGGTGCTGCTGCTGGTTGTGCTCAGCATGCTTGGCGTGCATGAGCAGGAAGCCATGCAACTCCTGCAGAACGGGTCTATCACGCAATACGGCATGACCTACGTTGCCTTATTCGCGTTACCGATTTGGGGAGCGGTTCGGGTTCGGCGAGGTTTGCCGCTCTGGGTGAGGGCAGCGTCGTTCCTGGGCTTCGTCTCCAGTTTGGTTGCCGTTTTGATTGCTGTTTACCCCATCATCGAAGTATCGAACCGCTGGAGCTATGCCGCAAAGATCATCGCGACCATTGCGGCAAGTAATCTGCTGGCGCTCTGGATTTATCGGCGCGGCCGGAAAGCTCGTGCCATAGAAGCGGAACCTGCACTGGCGACATAAATCAATTTCCTGCTATTTTGTTTCCGTGAGCACGCATCGCGCGATGGCGGGCGGACGCGCCGATCGAGACGAACTGCCGAAGGGTCCCCAAGGCCGCTGCCTGTGCCGCTGGTGCAACCTGGAAGTTCCCAAGGGGCGACTCACGTTCTGTTCCGATTGGTGCGTGGAAGAGTGGCGCCTGCGCAGTGATCCCGGACACGTGCGTGAACGCGTGCTGGATCGCGACCGCGGCATCTGCGCTTTATGTGGTCTGGATTGCCTGGCGCAGTTGAGGCATATCAAGCGTCTGCGCGGTCCGGCGCGTGCCAAGGCCAACGCCGAATGGGGACTGCGCGGGCGAAAAACGCTGTGGGATGCCGACCACGTCACGCCCGTTGCCGAGGGCGGCGGCGAATGCGATCTCTCAAATATGCGGACGCTCTGCCTGAAGTGCCACCGCGCGAGAACCTCGGAACTGCGCGCCCGGCTTAGCGCGAACCGGAACGCCGGCGACTGAACTGAGGTTATTGTTAAACCCGGCTCGCCTTGGCTCGTTGTAGAGCCAGCGGTTTGTTGTAGACGCTGCGGAACGTATTGGCGGCTTCCGTCGTTGACCACAGTTCCAGATCGATGTCGTTATCCGACTGCACGATGATGTTCACGTTGCCGTCGCGAATAGCGCTTGTCACATCGCGGACTTTCTGCTCATGCGCTCGATCGAGCGAATCCGCCATGCGCAGCAGCGGGGTCAACAGAAGCACCTGACGACGCGCTTCCGGCTCCAGAGTCTGATAGTGAAAATGCCGCAGTTCGGGCATAGACTTGCGATGGAAACGACAGAGAGATGCGATGGTCAGCCGCTCCTTGTCTGTGAAACCGGGCATGTCGGAATTGGCGACAAGATAGGCCGAGTGCTTGTGATGGCCCGTATTGCTAACGAAATGGCCGACGTCATGAAGATAGCCGGCCGCCTCCAGGAGTTTGCCTGCAGTCGGAGGCAATTGATGGAAATTTTGCAGAATCTCAAAAAGCCGGTGCGCCAGATACGCCACCTGCCGGACATGCTTGACCGAGTTGCCGTATTTTCGTGCCATGGCTTCAACCACGCCTCGCTGTTCGCGCGATAGCTGCGACAATTCGCGACCTACGCCGCGAGCGGCAAGATCCGCGATGATGCCGTCTCGCACTCCCGCCGCGCAGTAGTAGAGCGAGCGGTGTTCGAACAGTTCCATGACGCGAAGGAACACGGCCGCTCCCGCAACGACGATCTCCGCGCGCTTCGGACCGATGCCGGTCGTTTTGCGCCGCGTCGCCAGATCGGTCTGGGCAAGACTGTTAAACAGCTCGCGTACTTGGGCGGCAGAGGCGCGCATCCGGTCCGCCTCGTCGCGCTTGGCTCGCGAGATCTGGTTTGTAGCGGAAACGATAGCGGCGGCTGTCGCAGAGGTGGCGACGGCTCGGTCAAACTTTTCCTGGCCGTGCTGTTGCCGAAACGGCGCGAGCTTTTCATCGATGTATTGCATCAACCGGTGCAGTTCTTCCGGTTTCGCAGGGTCGCTCTTCAGAAAGAATTCCGTCAACCGCACGGCCCCGAGCGGTTTGGACACGGCGTCAATCAGTTGCCCGCTATGGCTGATGATCAACTCCGCGCTTCCGCCGCCGACGTCTACGATCAGCGTCCGTTCTTTCGGCCGGGGCCACCGCGACTCAACGCCGAGGTGGATGAGACGAGCCTCTTCCGGCCCGGAGATGATTTCGACATTCGTCCCTAGGGCGTCGCTCGTGCGCCTGAGGAACTCCTGCTGGTTACTGGCGTCTCTGACCGCGCTGGTAGCCACCGCGCGAACGCCCACAATGTCCAGCTTGCTGTAAACGGCAGACATCCGAGCCAGGTTGGCGGTCAGGAAGTCAAGCGCCTCTTTGCTGATCGCACCGGACCGGAACACACTTTCCCCCAGGCGTGTTACCTGCCGATCCTGCGCAAGGATGTGCGTTTCTCCGTGACTCACTTCCGCGGCCATCATGCGGACCGAGTTGCTTCCGATATCGACGGCTGCGTAGCGCGGCATATCCGTTTTATATCAACCGCACGAAATGCGGACAGGTCCGTTGCACCGGCACTCGTACGGATCGGCTGCCCGGCGGCGTTCGCCTGGTTCGAATTTTCAAGTGCCGAAAACGGCCCCGCCCACGGTGCCAGTTCTCAGTCACACCCCCCGTTTGCGAAGCTATTTAGTTGAGGAAGAAGATCATCGGCCGCGATTTTTCAAACCGCGCCTTTATGCGTCATCCCGCGGGTTCCGTTCATCGGGTATGAAGTCGCTTCTACGCCCGGTTGCGCACCAGTACCGGAGTTGGATGGATCGCTGGGAAAACGAGCTTTGCTTTCGAGCGACAGATCGCATCATCAGGCCGTTTGAATATGGCCTTGAATGGTCAAGAAACTGGCCCTGTGTGGAGCAAGCGGGTGATTACCAGGATGGCGACGATCCGGTCGAATATCTTCTTCGGCTGAATCGTTGCTGCATTGCTAGCAGCACCGAGTTTTTCGGTTACGCCACGCCCACCGACTTCCGCTTATCCGATGAGTGGGTCGAGTTCACTTCGCCCGTGGCGACGCCGTATCCGGAGAACAACGTTGTGCGCGCGCGATGGTTCCCCGCGCGTAACGGCAATCGCAAGGCCGTCGTCGTCCTGCCGCACTGGAATGCGAAGCTGCCTCAACACAATGCACTGTGCGCGGGATTGCAGCGGCTCGGTATCAGCACACTACGGCTAAGCCTTCCGTATCACGATACGCGCATGCCGGCGGAGTTGAACCGCGCCGATTATGCGGTCTCCTCAAATATTTGCCGGACCATCGACGCGACGCGCCAATCCGTCATCGATACGCGCTGTTGTATTGATTGGCTGCAGCAACAGGGGTACGAAAGTCTCGGAGTTGTCGGTACCAGCCTCGGGTCCTGTTATGCGTTCCTTGCCAGCGCGCATGATGAACGCATTCGCGTGAATGTGTTCAATCACTGCTCCACCTACTTCGCCGATGTCGTGTGGGAAGGTCTTTCCACCCGGCACATACGCGATAGCCTCGAGTCGGTCATCGATCTCAGCACGTTACGCGACCTTTGGGCCTGCATCAGTCCGCCCAGCTATTGGGATCTCTATGCCGGCCGCCACAAGGAGTCGAAGTTCATCTACACAAGCTACGACACCACTTTCCCGGTGCATTTGTCGCGCCAGGTAATCGAAGGAGCGCGCGCTCACGACTGGCGGCACGAAGTCGCTGTCTTGCCCTGCGGCCATTACACGATGGGCGAATTTCCGTTCAAATTCATCACAGGTTACGAGATCTGCTCCTTCCTGAAGCGGCATTTGTGACATCTCGAACGTGCCACAAACAGTTAAGACCTTAAATATTTTGCTCGGAGGTGGTGCAAAACCACGATCAAGTGCATCCTACGCTTGTGAAACAGTTGATGAACTCTAACTTGTTGAGTTTATTGAATGGCTAGACACAGTTGGCGAATCGGCATTATTGCGGGGTGGTTGAGTTTGGGGATCTCTCTGACGAATGCCCAGACCGGCGCGCCGCCCGGATCGAATTCTTATGCGGGAGGCGGCCAGTCGCCGCCCGTTTCTTCAAACACGGTGAGCTCCGCGCCGATAACCGACCAGACGTTCCAGGGGAGTGTCCCGCAAGGCACAGCCTCCGCCACGCCCATTTCGCTCAGTTTAGGCGACGCGATCGATCGGGGGCTCAAGGCGAACCTGGGCCTGCTGACGAGTGAACAGAGCAGCCGCGAAGTGCGAGCCGACAGATTGCGCGCTTTAGCGGCCTTGCTGCCGAACATCAACGGGCAGCTCAGCATGACAGAACAGCAGTTGAACCTGCAGGCGCTGGGGTTTCTGTTTAACTTTCCGCCGGGACTTGGGTTTTCGATTCCTCACATCGTAGGGCCGTATTCATATCAGGCGGCTTTAGCGAATGCCACCGTTCCGCTGGTCAATTTCAACTCGATCTACGAGTTCCGCGCGTCTCGCGAGAGCGATAAGGCCTCGGTTCTCACCATCAAGAATGCCCGGGATCTTGTCGTGCAGGCGGTGGGCAATGCCTATCTGCAGATCATTGCAGATACGGCTCGGATTACCGCCACTCAGGCCGAGATCGATGCGGACAACGCAGTGTATGTGAACGCCCAGCGGAGGCATGAAGCGGGCACGGCGATTGGTATCGACGTGCTTCGTTCTCAAGTGGAGCTTAAGCAGCGCCAACAGGCGCTGGTTGCGGTATCGAATCAATTCGAAAAGGACAAGCTCACGCTCGGGCGCATCGTCGGGCTGCCGATTGGACAGGACTTCGTGGTTGCCGACCCATCGCCGTCGGTGCCGCTGGAAGCCATGCCGCTTAAGGATGCGCTTGCGACGGCCTACGAGCATCGGCCGGACTTTCAGGCTGCCCGGGCGCGAGTTCTGGCGGCGCAGTTTTCGTTCCGAGCGGCCAGAGCTGAGCGCTACCCGTCGCTTACGGCGTCAGGATTCTACGGCGATGAAGGCCTGCGGCTTCTAAGCAACTCGCACGGAGTATTTCAGGCCGCCGGAACTATTCAGTTCAACATCTTCGATGGGGGACGGATCAAGGCCGATGTCGAGACTGAGAATGCCGAGTTGAAGAACCGCCGCAATGAAATGGAGAATCTGCGCGGGCAAATCGATTACGAAGTGCGCAGCGCGCTGCTTGATCTGAAGTCGGCAAGCGATCAGGTGGACGTGGCGCGCAGCAATATGGATCTCGCCAATCAATCTCTGAAGCAGTCGCAGGACCGCTTTGCGGCGGGCATCACGAACACGGTTGAGGTAGTCCAGGCGCAGCAGGCAGTGGCGGATGCGAACGAAAACTTGATATCGGCTCAGTACCAGTACAACCTGGCGAAGGTGTCGCTTGCGCGTGCTCTAGGCATTGCCGAAGAGGGCATTCGGAAATACTTCGCGCACAATCCTTAACCATTACTTCTCGAGCAGGAAGCTGCCCGCGAACAGCGTATCGATCCCCGATGAGAAGAAGCTTCTGACCGCATCGCGCGGCGTACACACCAGCGGATCGCCGAACAGATTGAAGCTCGTGTTATAGACAACGGGCAAACCAGTTGAATGGCCCATTGCCGTCAGCAGCGCGTGGTATAGCGGGTTTTCATATCGGCGCACCGTGTGGACGCGGATGAGATCGCTTCCCAGGATTGCCGCCCCGAAAGTCTCTCGATACTTCTCCTTGACGGTTCCTATGCTGGCAAGGAAGCGCGCATTTGGTCCCACATCGAAGTATTCGGAAGCGAGTTCCTCCGGAACGGAAGCTGCGAATTTTCGGAACGCCTCACGGTGCTTGATGTAGACGTTTAGATTCTCCGTCGAATAAGGATTTAGCGGAGAAGCCAGAATACTGCGATTTCCCAGCGCACGGGGGCCAAACTCCATGCGTCCCTGCATCCAGGCGACAATCTTGTTGTCGTTCAACGCCCCAACCGCTTGATCGATCATCTCCTGTTCCGTCAGAAGGAATCGAAAGCGCAGCTTGCAATTTTCGAGAATGCTCTTGATCTCCGCGGCTGAGTACGCCGGGCCCAGGCACAGCGTCTGGAACGGAATTCGCCGCTCCTCGACATTGAAGTGATGCCAAGCGTACAGTGCTGCACCGAGTGCGGTCCCGGCATTTCCCGCTACCGGCTGCACGAATACCTGCTGGAATCGTTGCTCCAGCGCGCGTACCAGCATGGCGTTGAACGCCACACCGCCCGCGATACAAACATTCTGCGCGTCGCCGGCCATTCGGATGACTTCTTCTATAAGAGCCGCCTGCAGGCTGGCAGCGATGTCATTCTTGACTGGCTGCGGGATCGCGCCCTGCGGCGAAAGCTGCAGCTCTGCGAAGAATTTTGCAGAGAATAAGCCGGCATATCCGCCATCCTCATCAATGTACGTGCGGTCGAAGCGCGGCCACTCTGAGCCGCCCCCGTGAAGCAGCCTCCGGAAGACGTCGACGTACTTCGGTTCTCCTGACGCGGACAGCCACTGCACTTTGTGCTCGTCCGCACGCGGTTCAAAGCCAAGCAATGCGGTGACGCGATTGTAGAGATCTCCCAGCGAGTCCGGAAAGTAGAGCTCTCGGACGGGAGTGAGGCGGTTGCCTTCGCCCCGAAACGCAACAGCGGACCGGAAATCACCGGCACGATCAATGCTAAGCACGGACGCGCTTTGGAATCCGGAGGCGTAATAACTGGATGCGGCGTGGGCGACGTGATGCTCCACCACCACGATTTCGCTCGTTGGAAACTTTGCGCGCAGGCTGAGTTGCACCGCGCTCTCCGGGCCGACCGAAAAAGGACGCGCGATGGCAACACAATCGATCTGATCCTGCTTCACTGCGGCTATTTGCAGTGCAATCTGAAAAGCCTCATTGGGGAAGGACCCCGGGCGGTCCTGGCGAGAGACTTTCGTTTGTTCGACGGCGCTTGAAATCTCGCCGTCCTTGAGGACGCAGCAGGCCGGATCACCAAGTAGGCCGCCGAGCCCGAGAATAACGCGCGCCATCCGCTATACCATTCGGAGGCGCTGTATAACGCGCTCGCGTCCGATACAGGTGAAAACCGCGAATGCGCTCGGGCCCACCGGCTGTCCTGTCAGCGCGGCGCGGCTGGCATTGATTAACACTCCCGCTTTTACGCCGCGTTGTTCCGCGAGCTTACGCAGGTCCGCTTCTACGGACGTTTCTGTGAAATCGGGATGCGAAGCAATACGATCAGCCAGTTCGTGAAGCAGTTCGCGTGCGCCGGAGGCGTTCAATTTTTCGAGCGCTTGTGGCTCAATCGGATAGTCGTCGGAGAAGTACGCTCGCCCTTTTGTCGAGAAGTCGATCAGGGTGGAAAAGCGTGTGCGTATGGTGTCGACAACGTGCTCGAAGAACGCCTCATCGCCGTATGGGGTAAGCCCGTGCTCTGCAAGCGATTTGCGCACCACCGGAGCCAGTGTGCTCACGGGCAGCGTGCGTAGGTGCTGCGAGTTTAGCCACAACGCTTTGGGGTCTATGGGGTCTTCGTCGCTGAAATTCACGACAGCGTTGCTGCGATGCACACTTTCGAAACTGAATGCATGAGTCAGCTCATAGAGACTCATCTGCTCGCGATTGTCTTTCGGCGACCAACCGAGAAGGCACAGAAAGTTGATGTATGCGAGCGCGAGAAAGCCGTTGTCGCGGTAAGTAGTAACGCTGACCACAGGACCGTGCTTGCGCTTTGACAACTTCGATCCGTCCGGGGCAATCAACAGCGGCAGGTGCGCAAACCGCGGCAGCGGCGCGCCGGCGCCTTCGAATATCAGAATGTGTTTGAACGTATTCGAAAGATGATCCTGCCCGCGAATCACGTGGCTGATGTGCAGATCGATATCGTCTGCGCAGGAGGCCAGGTGATACGTCGGCATGCCGTTGCTGCGCAGCAGCGCAAAATCTTCGATATCCGCGGTGAGCTTTGTCTGCGGACCGTAAACCTCATCGGCGAAATTGATTTCGTAGGCAGGTTCGCGGCGAACGCGGTAACGAATCACAAACGGCTCACCGGCCGCCGCACGACGCTCGCTCTCTTCTTTCGAAAGTGCGCGCATGTCCGGGTTGCACAGCCACGGCCCATCGCCATGCGGCTTGTCTTCTATATCTGCCGAGGCAGGCCTGAAATCGCGATAGGCTAATCCCTTGTCCAGCAGATCGAACGCAACCTTGCGGTGCAATTCCAGGCGTTCTGATTGCCGGTAGAACTCATCCCACGAAAGACCGAGCCAATCTAGCCCGTCGTAGATAGAATTCAGCGATGCTTCCGTGTTGCGATCGACGTCCGTGTCGTCGATGCGCAGCACCATCGTCCCTTGATGCTTCCTGACGTACAACCAGTTGAAGATGAAAGTTCGCGCGCTGCCGATATGCAAATAACCTGTCGGCGAGGGCGCAAAGCGAGCCCGAGTCATGAAGTTTCAGTTTACTGGAGCTTGCTGCTTCGCTCACTCTTAAGCCAGGTCAGCAGGTTTGAAAATGCTTGTACGTCAAGCTGCTCTGCCCGCAGATTTGCTTCAGGCGCCGCGTCTATTGCGGTTCCATAAAATGGCCGCAGGTTGTTACGTAACATCTTTCGCTTCTGCGCGAAGCAGCGCGATGCAAACGTAATCAGTTCTGCCAGATTCTCAATCTGCGTGGAACGCCGCAACAGCCGCACGGCCGCGGATTCCACTTTGGGCGGAGGAGAAAACGCCGACGGGGGCACATGGCAGACCAGTTCCACTTCACAAACGAGTTGCGTCATCACAGTTAACAGGCCATAATCGCGCGTCTTCGGTTTCGCCGTAAGCCTGTCCGCAACTTCGCGCTGCAGGAGGAAAACTCCGACGCCGAATCGTGCATCAAGCTCCAGGAATTTCCGAATGATTGGCGACGTGATGTAGTACGGCAGGTTGCCGCAGATCACGGCTTTGCCCCATTGCGACAGATCGGTCTCGAGCACGTCCGCTTCGTGCGCAACAAATTTCGGTTCCAAAGCGAACCTCTGCTGCAGGTACACCCCTAACGAATGGTCAAGCTCTATCGCATGAAGCTCGTCGGTGCGTGGTAGAAGGTGAGCGGTTAGCGCGCCGCGCCCGGGGCCGATTTCGATGACTCTCGAAGCATGCTGCCCGCAAGCGGCCTCCGCGATCTGCTCGAGTATCGATTGCCCGATAAGGAAATGCTGGCCTAGTTTCCGCGGCAACCCCAAGTTTAGAATGCGTCTGTTCCGGCTGTTATCTTGCTTAAAGGAATGACGGCGGAAGATGTAACAAAAGCCGAACTGGAAAGCGCGCGCCAAAAGCTCGCGGTTCTCGAAAGACAGCTCGAACTCTCGTACCAGCAGACCGCGGAGATTCTGCAGATTTTGCAGAAGCACGAATCGCGGCTGGGCGAACATGAGTCCTCCATCGCAAGGCTTGACCGCATTCTCATGGAATTGCTCACAGGCCGCATCTGGCGAACGCTGCGCGCAGCCGGTGAAGTTGCAAAACGCTTCATGCCCGGCAGCGGCAGTTCCGCCGACTCGCTTGCGCTCACTGCGGAAGTCTCATTTCTGAAGTGCGATGAACCGAAGCCGGGCGATCGAACGCCAAGAACGGGTTCCATTACGGTTCGCGGCTGGTGCCTTGCGGAGGGCGGAGCAGATCTGGTGAATCTTCAGGTGCCCGGATTGCCTGAGTTGGAAGTCGCGCCGGTCGAGCTGCGACCTGACGTCAAAAAGATGTACCCGAAATTGGATCACACCGGCAGATCCGGCTTCACAATAGAGTTCGATTCAAGTCAATTGCCGCCCGGCCCCTGTACCATGACGCTTCGTCTCATATCGCGAGGCGTTGCGATTCGCGAAACCAAACGCGATATCGTGATCGATCACGAACGCGGCTTCGCATCCGCATACGATCGCTGGATTAGCGAGTTCGAACGCCCTGACGACAAACTGATCGAGCTGAAAGTGGGTGTCCTGACGCAGCGGCCTTCCTTCAGCATCATCATGGCTGTGCATAACACCGAGCCCGCCGAACTGGATGCGGCCATCCGCTCCGTTCAGGTGCAGTCCTATTCGAACTGGCAGCTTTGTATTGCGGACGATGCATCAACGCGCCCCGAAATTCGCGAAATTCTCGAGAATGCAGCCAGGCAGGACGACCGCATACACCTGGTCTTCAACACAGGTCGCGGCGGCATATCGAACACCTGCAATGCCGCGTGGCAGCTTGCGACGGGTGATTTTGTTGCCTTTTTGGATCACGATGACGCGCTGTCGCCGCATGCGCTCGCGTATATCTGTGAGGCGCTGGAACGCGATCCGGGAGCCGACTTTCTCTACAGCGATGAAGACAAGATCGATCGCAAAGGCAAGCGTTACGATCCTTTTTTTAAGCCCGACTGGTCCCCTGACCTGATTCTTTCGGAGAATTACATCTGTCATCTTCTCGTGCTGCGGAAGGATCTGGCGGACAAAATCGGACGATTCGATCCCGCCTGCGACGGCAGCCAGGATTACGACCTCATCCTGAGAGCTGCGGAAGCCGCGAAATCGATTCAGCATATTCCCAAGATCCTCTATCATTGGCGCGCGAGTGTCGGATCCACGGCGACAACGATCGAGAACAAACAGTACGCGTTGACTGCGGCACAGGAAGCGATTCGCCGTTTCTGTGTACGCAGCGGAAAGCCGGCGTCCGTGGTGCCATCCAATATCGTCGGCAGATGGCGCATGCGGTACGAGATTCCGCCCCAGACTCGGGTAAGCATCATCATCGCTTCAGGCGGCAAGGAACCGATTCTCCGTAGTAGTCTGCGGACTCTGACCCAAAAGACCACTTACAAGGATTACGAGATTGTCGTTATCGATAACTCGAAAGCCGATCGCATTCAGAAACTCGTGGGCGATTTTCAGCAGCCCGCCGGTCGCGTGCGATACATCGATTGGCGCAACAAGCCGTTCAACTACTCGGTCATCAACAACGCCGCCGCTCGCCACTGTGACTCGCCGGTGCTTTTGTTTTTGAATGACGACACTTCCGTCATTTCAGGCGACTGGCTGGAAGCGATGGTGGAACTCGCCATGCGTTCGGAGGTGGGTGTTGTGGGCGCGAAGCTGCTCTATCCTGACGGGCGTATCCAGCATGGCGGAGTAGTTATGGGCCTGTACGACAACTGCGGTCATGCCTTCAAGGGCCTCGAGGGCACCGCGCGGCACTATTTCGATTTTTCAGACATTATCCGCAATGTCAGCGCTGTAACCGGCGCATGCCTGATGAGCAGGGCAGAAGTGTTCTGGCGCGCAGGCGGATTCGATGAGCAGGAGTTTGCGGTCGCCTTCAATGACATCGACCTGTGCCTGAAGATCGGCGAACTCGGGTATCGCGTGCTCTATACGCCGCACGCGACGCTCTATCATCACGAGGCCTTTTCGAAAACGTCGAAGGATCTGGTGCCGCACCCGGAAGAGGTTGCGGCCATGCGGCTGAAGTGGCCGAACGTTATCGCGCAAGATCCGTTCTACAGTCCGAATCTGACACGCAACGACGAGAATTATTCCCTGCGAACGCGCACCTGATCAGCGGTGCTTACGCACGCGCTTCTTCGGTTTCGTTTTGGGCGCGGGCTTGGCATGATAGGTCGGCAGATCCGGAACCGTGCTGCCATACAGGCGCTTGTATACGTCGGCGTTGCGCATGACGATCTGGATATAGCCGCGCGTCTCATGGAAGGGAACTGCTTCGACAAATTCCGCGGGCTCGCGAAACGGTCCCCACTGTTCCCAAAGATTCGCGCGTCCCGGACCGGCGTTGTACGAGGCCAAAGCGACTTCCGGCTGTCCGTTGTAAGAGTTCAGAAGGTTGCGGAAGTAAAAAGTGCCCAATTGGACGTTGCGATCGGCGTTCAGCAACTGGCCTGCATCCAGCCGCTTGATGCCGAAATGGCGCGCAAGTATGCGTCCGGTCGCGGGCACAACCTGCATTAGTCCATATGCATTCGCGCGTGAAATAACTCGCACATTGAATTCGGATTCCTGCCTGATCAGAGCCGCCACCAGGTACGGGTCCAGATTCTGATCCTGACTGTAGTGGACAATTGAATCGCGGTAGGGAATCGGAAAGGCGAGTTCCCAATACTCGAGCGGCGCCTCATCGAGCGGCATGTGGAGATAGCCGGGCGTGTATGCCTTGATGTACCGGACGGCTTGGTCTGGCGCTCCGCGCTCAGCGGCATATTTTGCCAGTTGCATCGCGTACACGTTTTCCTGCTCTCCGTCGTTTTTCGCGCCGAATTTTAATTCGCGTTCGGCCCAGTCATCGAGACCTGTTAATCGCAGCAGATTCGCGCGTTCCAACCGCGTCTGCACCGCTGGACCAGGCTCGAAGCTCGGGAATTCCGGCTTCGCCGGCCACTTCAGCGCGTGTAGAAACTCCACCAGCTTCGGCTCCGCCGTCGCCTTCTGTACCGTGGGATCTGCCAGGCGCGCGCGTCCCTGGATTGCGCAATACGTGTTGGGGAAATGTTCGACCAGTTCCTGATAGCAGGAACGCGCGGAAGCAAGATCATTCTTCTCTTCTAGAAGACGGCCGAGGAAATATAGGGCGTTGTCGGCGTCGTTCGAATCGGGATATTTCTCGATGTGGGCGCGCAGCAGATCACCAGCATCGTCCTTGTTGCCGCGGTAGCTCTCAAAAGCCAGTCGCCAATGGCACCAGGCCGCGCGAGAATCATCTGGGAAAGTCGTGGCGCAAGCGCGATAAAGCGGCAGGTATGTCGAGACGTCGTTATCGCGGCGCGCCTGATCCGCAACATCGATTAGTGCTTCCAGCCGCCACGGCGATTTCGGGTGTTGTGTCTCCAGCTGCGTCAGATATGGCTTGACGTCTGCGTGCCTGTCCGGTTTACGGGCGCAGCGAATAATGTAGTCCAGCCGTTCTGCGTCCGCTTCCGAATCGTCCACTTTCAGAGCCAGTAGATACTCGAACGCCGCCTGCGCGTGATTGCTCAGGAAATCCGTTTCGCCCAGGCGAACTTTCGCGAGATCCTGCTGCGGGCCGGTAAGCTGCGGGATCGCGGCGGCAAGCTCGATGCGTGCGGCCGCGGGATTCTTCGCGTCCAGCAATTTCTGGGCGCGGCCGATAATCATCGTTGCAGTCGGCACTTTGTACTGCGTGCTCAATTTATCTTTCAGCTCGACCAGTGCGTTCGCGGCATCGGTGGCTTCTTTTTGCGAGGTCGGATACTCGTAGTAAACGCGCTGGTAATAATCGACAGCTTTCTGCAGGTCGCCCGTCGCAGTGTACGATTTCGCCAGCAGCAAATCGGATTGGGGCTGAGGTATTACGTCCTCGTACTTCTGCATCAACTCGAGCGCTTGCTTGGGCTGATCTCCATCCAGGTCGGCATTTACCGCGAGCGCTGCCGCCGCGCCGACGAACGGCGACTCAGGATCGTGATCAAACACCTGCACAGCCGCCTGATTCACGTCTGAGTAGTTTCTCAGCGCGTACTCAGCCTGTTCCCGGATGTAAAAGGCGTAGTCCTTCAGCACGGGAGCATTTCCTGCCGCTGAGTTTGCGTACAGAGCTGCTTCGGGGTAGTGAGCGGTGTCGAGTTGGTGCTGCGCTACGGCGATAAGTCCGGCGGCGCCCACCACCTTTGGGGCCGGAGGTTTCGGCGGCGTCTGCGGAGCCTTCTTTTTTGGTGTGCCGACGACGGAAGCTGTCGCGAGAATGGCGCATGCGACGCAGAGCAGGCAAAAGCGTCTCAGTGCAATGAGACGAATGTTGCGCAGCCTCAGAAAGCTAAACCAACTGCCCTGGATACTCCGCTCCTAGCTTCATTTCGTCACCTTCAGCCGCGCTATTGACCAATTCGAGATGCAAATAATCCACCATCGAAGGAATAGTCATGAATTGCTTGCGATAAGTCTCACGTGCTGTATCGATTTCAGGCTTCAGAAATAGGTACAAGTTGTTTTGTTCACGACCCGCGCGGCAACCCTGTGGTTTGGCAAGCTGTATTTCGGCCACAGCAACGCGGGAGAAGCGCTGTGCCCGGATATGTAGGGTGCGCTGGTTTTCACTCAAATCAGCCCATGCCGGCAATCCGGATTTCTCTTTCACCGGTACAGCGGGTGCTGGCTGCTGCGCGGCTGCTTCTTCACGTTCTGGTACAGGCACGGGCGGTTCCGGCGCCGGCGCGGTAGCAATGTGGGCGTGCAACGCCCTATTCGCTTGTCTCTCGAGCACAGCCGAACCCAGGCCGGCGATCAACTCCAGAGCATTCACGTCCATGTGTTCCTGATCGGCTGCGAAAAGAATCGCTACCACGCGCTTCCCATTCATGATCGGGAACAGGCGACAGCGATCGCCTGCTTCGGCGCTTGCCAGGTGTGCAGTCACTTCAGATGCCGTTCGCAGCGCGATAACGGGGTCACGCGTTTCGGCTGCACTTGCGAACGCTGCGGCTGATGCAAGCGGAAACGAAAGATGGTCAGGCAGGTCGAGACCATTTTGGCCCAGAAGCTGGACTGACTCGCCGCGAATAGAAAATACAGCCAAGTGTTCGATGAAAGGGGCGGCGCCGTCAAGAAGCGCTGAAACCCATTCCGACTCGTTTTCGTAATGGCGCAGCCTGCGAAAAAGTTGATTCAGCTCGTCTGTGAGTTGATGGCGCCCCACACGCGCAGCTTGCGTACATGCGGTGTCAAATTCTCGCCGAAGATTTTCCCAAGCCTGGTCGAGCGCATGCACTTGTTTCTGATTTTAGCGGACGGTTGCAACCAGCCCCTGAATGGGCTCGCGCCTATTTGGAGGCGCAATCGAAGATACGGAAGCCGTTGTTTCCGGCAGTAGTGTACTCACGACGTGGCGCTGATGCCCAGCGTGTTCCAGATCGATGATCAGCTTGCCGTCGCTCTGAGTAATCGCAGTACCGCTCCAGGCTTCCAGCCCGTCGGACGCTTGGATACTCGACAGCTTCAGAAAGGGCCAACCATTGTCGAACGAGATATCGAACTCACCCGATATCTTGCTGAAATCGTCGTCGGGCGAAAGGCTGACATCGCTGCCGCTGAAGGTTCCGGTCGCACGCAGATTCTGCAAGGTGTCCGATCCCAGTCCGGCCGTCGCAAAGGAACCGTCTGCGCTGATGTTGCCGCCCCGCCATGGAAAGCCTGAGACCTGCGCCGTAAAACGTGACCGCGGAACATACGATGCGAGATTGACAGAGCCGCGGCCGCGTATGAACCCTTCGGGAAGCGCGATTTGTACTGGTGACAACTGCAGCTTCGCGCCTTGCCATACAAAATGCGTATTCATGGCGCCGAGTTGAGTGCCCGCGATCGAGAACGAGTCAACGGCAACATCGCCTTCCATGTTGCGCGCGGCCAGCCATTTCGGGATTTGGCGATTCGTCACACGCAAACGAGCCAACAAATTTTGCGGAGTTAGCGCCGGCTCCAACGCTTTTTCGAGATCGGAAAGATCCGCCGACCCGATATCGACGCGCAGCCGTTCGGTGCGCTTCGCGTTCTCCGTGTATCGATAACTTCCGTGGATGTCGCTATGGCCCAACTTCGACGAGAAACGGCTGATTTCTAAATCCGTGTTGTCGAATGCTACCTGCCCGTTTGCGGCCGTTAGCGGCATTGACATGCCCTGAAGCTGCAGAGTCGCATCGTTGAATGCAAGCTCGCCGGACCAGGCGGGCGTTGCGGGCGGTTGATGAACGTAGGTCAAACTGCCCCCAATCCGACCATCCTTTAAAACATCCAGACAGCCCGGAGCCCCGAACCACGCGCTTACGGCGCTCTTCAGAGCGGGAACCGAAAATCCCATTGCGTTGAGTTTTGCTACCGACTGCAAGCCGGAAAAGAAGTACTCGCCACCGGCTTGCAAGCTTCCTTCCGTGGTGTCGATTGATGTCCGATCGAAGCGAATGCGATCTGGAAAAATTGTGGCAGTCACCAGATTCGTGCGCAGCGGCGCCAGATCGGGAAGCGTCGCCGTCGCATTGCTGATGGACACAGTCCCATTGAGTCCTGAGCCGCTCGAATATCCTATGTTGCCGTTAGCTTCACCTGTCAGCTTGAGGCCTTCCGGCAGCGACAGACCCATCCGGCGGCTGAGGGGCAGAAGCTTGTCTGCCGGGGCGTGATCGAGTTTCGCAACCAGCGACCAGTCCGGTCGCGTCAGGTAATTCCGCACATCCAGTTCCAGCACAATAGGTGATGCATCGCCCGAATGCGTTGTCGTATGGACGCCGATATGATGCGCCGCCCAGTCCATCGTACCGTCGTACGCCACGCGCCAATCTTCACCGCTGGCGGGCATCAGATCCCACCGGTGAACGTCACCCAATCGAACATCGCCGGTGATTTTCAATGCCGCGATGGGACCGCTCACGCGTGCATGACCGCTGATTGAGCCGTGGACGCCCGCGTCCTGTCCCTCGACCAGCGTTGTCAACTCACTGAGGTTGCTCGGATCAAGAGTCAAATCGGCCTGAAACTGGTTCGCGTCTTGTCCGGGTGCGTTGCGAGTCCACGTGGCACTGCCGCGGAAATGTCCGAAGCCATTACCTGCGCGATCGGTACGAGCCGGCGATCCTGAAAATTGCACTAAGAGTTTGCCGGAGCGCTCAGGGTAGATGCTCAAATCCGAGCCCAGTAGGTAAAAGGTCGTCTTCCGTTCGCCGAATTTGAAATCGATTCTGCCGTCGGAGACTTCGAACGTCGGAAACAGATTCAACGGCATCCGCCGCGGTGCGGTCAATCGTTGCACCAACTCGACAATGTTCCAGGTACCGTCGCTGCCCTGTACCAGGTTGAGTGCCGGGTCTTCCAACCGCAGACTCGCCAGGCGAATTTCACCGCGCAACAATTTATCGGGTCGTAACCGCGCGTCGAGATAAGGCACCCAGGCGAAAGGCTCAACCCCGTAGCGTGGATCCTCAGCAATGCTGACATTGTCGAGCACAAATCCCGGACCGGAAAACAACGTAAGATGCGCGCCGCTGAACTGGATTTTCCGCCCTAGCGAATCTTCGACACTGCGCTGAATGGGGCCGCTGAAGCGAGTAGCGTCAATCCAGGGCGCGATGAGGCCTATGGCGACAACGACAGCGACAAGCGTCAGCAGAAAACCCCAGGCGTACCGGGCCGCCGAAGTTCGCTCTCGTGGCTCTGTCAAATTGTTCAAGAGATCAGCAGCGGAGATGATGCCGCGTGCCCCGATTATAGCGTCGGAAGGCCATTTTTCGCCTTCGCGGACGCGCAGTCTTGAGAGGGATGCCGTGCTATTCTCGACCCCGTGAATGAAGGAAAGGACCAGAATCTGGCCCTCGTTTTCGATCTGGATGGCGTGCTGGTGCACTCTATGCCGCTTCACACGCTTGCCTGGGAGCTGTATCTCGAGAGCATGGGCATTCATATCGAGGATCTGGAGCGCCGCATGCACGGGAAGCGCAACTCCGAACTCGTGCGCGATCTGATCAATCCCGACCTTGCGGACGACGTCATCTTCGAGCACGGCGCCGCCAAAGAGCGGATGTTCCGCGAAATGCTGCTCCAGGCCGAGCTTTCCACCTACCAGGTACCCGGTGTACAGCAATTCCTCCAGCGCCATCGAGACTGGCCTATGGCCGTAGGATCGAACGCGGAACTTGCGAACATCGATTTCGTCCTTGACCGCTACCAGTTGCGCCCCTTTTTTCGCGTTATCGTCAATGGCATGCAGGTACAACGTCCGAAACCGTTTCCGGACATCTACTTGAATGCCGCGCAGCAATTGGGTGTGTCGCCCGAAAGGTGCATCGTCTTCGAAGATTCGCCTACCGGCGCAGAGGCGGGCCTTGCGGCAGGTATGCGCGTGGTTGGCGTAGAAACCACTCCAACCGAGTTTCACGGCATTCACCTGCTCATCAGGGATTTTCTCGATCCCCAACTCGAACCCTGGCTGGCAGCGCAACAATCCAGCCGCACTTGACGTCGCAGTGACTATGACTCGTCGCCATCTTCTCTTTTTTGCATTGCTTGCATGCGCTGCAGTAGCAACGGCGCAGGAAAAAGGGCCCAAGCCGCCGCAGAAAGATCTTCCTTACTTGCTGGAAGCGAACAGGCTCATTCCCACCGATGCACAACCGGCTACGCGGTCGACCGCCAAAGACGACGTGACCATCACCGTTGCCGGCGTCACCTCCAAGGTGCGAACGCCGCTTCCCGAACCGATCTTCCTCTTTTCATCCGGGCAGATTGATCCACAACAGTTCGAACTCATCCGTTTTCAGGTTTCCGATGGCGGCCGCCACTGGAAGAAGGGCCAACCGATTCAGCAGGGCGACGAACCCGATGAGCCGTTACGACTAACGCTGAGCCCCAAGGGCGAAAAACTGTACCGTATCGAAGCGAGTCCCATGCTCGCTGCCGGCGAATACGCCATCATCGCCCGCGGTCAGAATACCGCGTTCTGCTTTACTGTGTTCTAGGCATTCTGATGTTTACAGGCATTGAACACTTCGCTATCGCCTCTGCCAATCCGAAACGTCTTGCGGATTGGTACGTCGCGAATCTCGATTTCGAAATCACGTTCGAGTACGCCGGAAATTACTTCGTCGAAGCAAAGAACGGCGCGCTGATCGAAATCATCCCCGCCGAAGGTGACGCGCCCGCAACTGGCATTCGCACGCCCGGCATGCGCCACATCGCTATATCTGTCGACGATTTCGACCGTGGCCTCGAGCAGCTCCGCCAGCAAGGTGTGACGTTCGAAGGCGAACCATACGGGACGCAGGGAAACCGCCTCGCATTCTTCCGCGATATTGACAATAATCTCTTACACCTGATCCACAGAAGTAAGCCGCTAAAGTAGGCCTCGTAATCCTTCATAGCCGTTACCGTGCTACAAAGAGCATTGCGGCAGCGGCTCTTCAAAGCTTTCGAATATCCAGATTTTCGTGTGATGTGGATCGGTGCCTGCATATCCACAGTCGGAACCTGGATGCAGATCCTGGCGCAAAGCTGGCTTGTGTACAGCCTTTCGAAATCTGCCGTCTATCTCGGACTTGACGCGTTCTTCGGTCAGATTCCTATCTTCATGTTTTCGCTGTTCGGCGGAGTTTTTGCCGACCGCAGCAGCCGCCAGAAGTTGCTGTTGATGTCGCAGTTCATTCAGATGGCCTGCGCGTTCATCCTCACCGCGCTCGTTATCACCGGGCTGGTACAGGTTTGGCACATCTGGTGTCTCTCTTTCACGGTCGGCATCGCGCAATCCTTTGGTGGACCGGCCTATTCCGCGCTGATCCCGTCGCTTGTCGAAAAAAAGGATCTACAGAACGCGATCGCCTTGAATTCCATTCAGTTCAATCTGGCTCGCGTTGTAGGCCCCGCATTAGGCGGAATCGCTTTAGCCAAACTCGGGGCAGCCTGGTGCTTCTCGCTCAATGGGATCTCTTACATCGCCGTCATCATCACGCTTCTGATGATTAAGCCCAAGTTCGTTCCGCAAGGCACTTCAGAGTCGATCATGGACAGCATGAAGGAGGGCATTAATTTCCTGCGCAGCCGCCAGGGCATGGTTGGGCTCGTGTTTCTCGCCTTTCTAATGACGCTGCTCTCTTACCCGCTAATCACGTTTCTGCCCGTCATGGCCACCACGGTGTTCCACGGAGGCGCAAACACGTTCACGCTCTTCCTGTGTTTCTCGGGCGTTGGCTCCATCACTGGGGCTTTGGTGATCGCCGGAATGCAGGCTCATCCCGGACAGGCGAGGCGCTCGCTGCTGGTCATGTTACTGCTCGGATTGCTGATGTTCGGCTTCGGCCTCTCCAGACTGCTTCCGCTGAGCACAGCTCTGGTGTTTGGCGCAGGCGCGTGTCTCATGGTTGTCTTTGCACTGAACTCCTCGTTGGTGCAGTTGTACGTAGATGACAAGATGCGCGGCCGTGTAATGAGCGTTTATAACGTCGCGTTTCGCGGCGGCATGCCTCTTGGAAGCCTCATCTCGGGTTTCCTGATCAGGAGCATTTCCGCTCCTGCGATCATGGCCGCCAACGGCGTGCTGGTTATCTTTTTAGGCGCTTATTTTCTATTCGTGGAACGCAAGGTTGCGAAACTCTGACTCGGCACGGACGTCACTTCTAAAATGAAGCAAGTGCCGGAGAATCAGATTTGAAGCGTATTCTTGCCCTTTCCGCCAGCCTCTTAGTCGCATTCCTCTACTGCGCAGCCGCCGGCATCCCGACCAGCAACGATCTCTCCTACTCGAGAGATACCCAGGATCTGGACAAGCTCGATTCTTTCATCAGAGTCTTGCAGCAGAACAGCAACTCGGCCGAAATGCAGTATCGCCTTGCGCTTGCTTATTCGTATGCAGCCGAAGTCGCCTTCGAGAAACACGATAAGCCCAAATCCGAAACTTACGCTGAGACCGGTTTAGCTGTGGCCCAGAAGATGGTGGACGCCAATGGAAAGAATGCCTCCTATCATCAGCTTCTCGGCGAATTATGCGGGCAGGTGATTCCGGCCAATGTCCTGATGGGCACCATCAAGTACGGTAAGTGTGCGCGCGAAGAAATCAACACGGCTATTCAGCTCGATCCGAAATTAGCAATCGCCTATGTAAGCCGTGGCGTGGGGAATTACTATTTACCACCTCAGATGGGCGGTGGTCCGCAGCTCGCTATTGCAGATTTCGACAAAGCCATTCAGCTTGACCCCAATCTGGCTGACGCGTATATGTGGAAAGGGATCGCGCTACGCAAGCTGAATAAGGACGAGGAGGCGCATCAGGCGCTGTCGCGGGCTGTGCAGATAGATCCGAACCGTATCTGGGCCAAAGAACAACTCGCCAAGACCCCGGCTAAATAGATGCCGCCGGCCAAATAAATGCGTCGCCTTCTGCTACGTTTTGTGGGCGTAGCAGTTTGTACCTGGCTCGAATTCTCCGTTTTCCCCGGACATACATTCCTGCAGGCTGGAACGCAACTCAGCGTTCCCATGCTGGAACGCCTGGCGAACCCCGGCTTCCTGTCGCGTGACCTTGTCGCCACGCATAGCGATCTGGAGTACACGGCGTATGACGAGATCACGCTCTCTCTCGCCGAGGCCACTCGCTCCGGTTTTCAGCAAACGCTTGAGTTTCAGCAGATTGCTTCACGCGCGGCCGCAGTGCTCGGAATTGCGTTATTGGCTCTGTCGCTCGGCATGGGCGAAGTGTTGGCGTTATTTATCTCAGCCATCGTCAATCTTGGCGCGCTTCTCGCCGGACCAGGCGTTGCCGTCGTCGATGCCGAAGCCATTCCTCGCGCTCTGGCCTGGGGGCCGCTCGTCCTGGTCGCTGGTCTGCTCGCTCGCGAGAAGCCGCTGCTTGCCGGCGTGTGCGCCGGAACCGCTCTGCTGTACGACCCGGCTCTCACAGCGCCTCTCTGCATTTGGGTGCTGATTGCGCTGATAACCGATCGCCGCCTGCGACGCCTTCTGCGCCCCGCCTTCACGGTCATCTGCGTTTTTGCACTACTCCTCGCCAATCTCGCGCAACTACAGCCGGGAATCGTAGAGCACCAACCGGTCTTCTCAACCATTTCCACTTCCTTCGGCGCCATTCAACGCTTTCGTACGCCGCACATTTGGGTCACGGCTTGGCCGCGAGCCGCAGTATTTAGCTACCTTATGATCTGGGTCTCAGGATTATGGGCCGTGGCGCGCATCTGGCCGGCGCTGAATCGGCAGTGCCGATGGCTGCTGCTTGCGCTGCCACTCACCGGGGTGCTTGGCTTGACAGCCTCGTACATTCTGCTCGATCGCTTGAAATGGGCCTTCGTGCCGCATCTTCAGCCGGCCCAGTGGCTGGTGTTCACGGTTGCGTTTTCGTCACTCGCCTGCCTCGCCGCTGCTGTGAAAGCTGCCAAAAGGAAAAAGTTCATCGAGGCTTCTCTCTGGTTCCTCGTGCCCTTTTCGATGCCCGTACACGCGGAACTGCTGAATCTGCGGCCCGAACAATTGGCAATCGTAATAGCCTTCGCGGCCGTCTCGGCACTTTGCCTGACCTTATTCAGCTACCGCCGCGCAACCATCGTCCTGCTGGTCATTCCACTCGCTGCTATTTTTCTGCTCGGTAGATCGAAACCATCAGGCGTGCCCCCAACAGTGGATCTTGCCGACTGGGTAAAACAAAATACCTGGGGCAGTTCGATGTTTCTCTTCCCCGACCTTGGACGAAGCCGTGCACCCGGAGAGTTTCGGGCCCGCTCGCAACGCGCGCTTTGGGTCGATTGGAATAGTGGCGGACTTGTGCCGCTATTTCCGTCCTTTGCATCCGTGTGGTGGGAACGCTGGCAGCAAACGATGCAGTCCGGCTACGCGCCGCAACGCCTGCAATCCGATCTGGCGCTACCCATAGACTATTACGTGCTGACGCGCTCGCACCGGCTGGCAGGAATCAAGCCCGTGTTCAGCAATGCAGAGTTCCTGGTCTATGACGCGAACGACCTCCGCAACGCCGACGGGCCTTTGCAGACGGCTGTAGCCCGTTAACTGTTCAGATTGATTCCCAACTTCTTCAGCTCTTCCGCGTAGTACCGTCTGTGCAGCAGATCGTATTCGTCCCCGCCTTCGGCAATTTCCCGCTTTTGGGTTCGAATCTTTTGCCGCGCCGCCTTATCAATGCGCTCTTCCAACTGCAGTAAGTCGGTCATTTCCCGCACGAGAGCAAGCCGCAGCTCATTCGGATCTTTACGTACCCGAAAGTCTCGCGATTTGCGCATGCCGCTAACCAGCTTGTGCGAGATCTCGTTCACGCGGTCGCGCGACAGCTTCATCGCATCGCCAGTGTCGCGTCCGGAAGCTCGCGTCATCTTCCGCTGCGCCAATAGCTGATTTTTGATTTTGCGGAACATTTCCTGGTAGGAGATGTTTTCGCGCCGCATGTAATCGCTGTAGTCTTCCAGCAAATCCCGAACTTCGTCGTTCAATCTGTCTTCTGCCGACAGATCTTCGTCGATAATTTGGGCGATCGCCTCTGCCGCAAGCGCCGGATTCGATGTCTCAAACAACGTGGGACTGAGACGCTGAACCAGTTGCCGTGAGAGGTAACCAATAAATTCCCGCGCCAATAGCATTCGAGCGTTAGTTTAACAATTTGGCTTATTTTTGCGGGCGAAAAGCCGAATCTGGAGCGCCTTTATTACTGCTCGCCTTTGTGATTGGAGAGAAACTCGCTGTCAATCGGCTTGCGTCCCGCGAAACCGTCCTCGATGCGATGCCAGAAGGTGATGCCCGGTTCTCCCGATTTCCAGCACAAATAAACTTCTTCCCCGCGATAGAGCGTCGGAAAGTCGACCAGGCCGATTCCGAGGTCCTTCAGCAGGCATCCGATCTCTTGAAGCTGTTCCACTGCGCGTTTCACACCTCGCGCGGAAGCATCTTTGTGCGCCCGCAGCTCGGCAATTCGTTCGCGCGGCGGTACCATCCCTCCGGTCAAAGTCACGCGTTGAGCAATCGCTCCGAGTTCCTGATCGCACTTGTCGTAAGAGAGCTTGTGCTCTTTCACCTCCCGAAGGGCACGTTCCACCCTGGGCAGAAACGATTCAGCCTCGAGCAAATTGAAGTATCGCGGCACAGAAGAGCCTGAGTATAGCAGTGAAGCCTCTATCCTGAAACTTGCGAATCGGCATTCATTGTTCAACGGCTGGCGGGCTCGACCGCGCCGCGACCAAAGCAATTGAACTCGGCGCGAACACCTTTCAGATCTTCTCCTCCAGCCCGCGCATGTGGCGCTGCAAATCACCAGACGCGCAATGCGTCGCGGAACTGAAAAATCTGCGTGCGCGCCACGACCTCACTCCTCTCGTCATTCACGATAGCTATCTGATCAACCTGGCTGCTCCGCCATCTGTCGTCAGAGAAAAATCCATCGAGGCTTTCGCCCACGAAATCGAACGGGCGCTCGTTATCGGTGCAGATTATCTGGTCACCCACCCCGGCAACTACAAGGGCCAGACGGTGGAGCAGGGCTTGTTGAATGTGGCCGAAGCACTGGCGCTCGCCTGGAACGCCGTCGACCCGGAACTGAAGCGGGGAACCAAACTCGCTATTCTGCTCGAGAACACCGCCGGCGCTGGTGCCCAACTCGGCGGAGACTTCGCGGAACTCGCCATTATCCGCCAACTCGCGCAACCGTATCTGGATGTAGGGATCGCCTATTGTCTGGACACGTGTCACTGCTACGTCAACGGATTCGACATCGCCGCCGAGGCCGGCCTTGCCCATCTGCTCGCCACTACCGAAGAGCATCTCGGCATTGAGAACGTTCCCGTCATTCACACAAACGACGCCAAAACCAGGCTCGGCTCCCATCTCGATCGGCACGCCAACATAGGCGCTGGTTATATTGGTTTTGAAGGCTTTCGGCGCATTCTGAAACACCCGAAGCTGCGCGACAAAGCCTTCATCCTCGAAACTCCCGTCGACAAACCGGGTGACGATCTTCGAAACGTTCAGGCATTGAAGGAGCTGGTATCCCCGAAAAAAGTTTCGACCCCCAGGAAATCGAGCCGAAGTGGCATCAAGAATGGGCGAACGACGCGACGCTCTACATAGCGGACGCGCCAAGTAAGCCCAAGTATTACGTTCTTGAAATGCTGCCGTATCCCAGCGGCAAGCTGCACATGGGACATGTGCGTAACTACGCCATCGGCGACGCACTTGCCCGCTACATGTGGATGCGCGGGTTCAACGTGCTCCATCCCATGGGTTGGGACGCGTTTGGCTTGCCCGCCGAGAATGCCGCGCTGAAAGCGGGCCGTGAGCCGCGCGAGTGGACGCTGACCAACATCGCCCACATGAAGGCCCAGATGCAGCGTCTCGGGTTCGCCATCGACTGGAATCGTGAGATCGCCACCTGCGACCCCGAATACTATCGCTGGAACCAGTGGTTCTTCGTCAAAATGTTCGAGCGCGGCCTCGCCTATCGCAAGGAAGCTCTGTTGAACTGGTGTCCCGAATGCGGCACCGTGCTGGCCAACGAACAGGTGGTAAACGGTTGCTGCTGGCGTCACGAAACCACGCCGGTCGAACAGCGCGCCATGCAGCAGTGGTTCCTGAAGATCACGGACTACGCCGGCGAACTGCTCGATGCTTTAAACGATCTCGAAAACGGCTGGCCGGAGCGTGTCGTCGCCATGCAGCGGAACTGGATCGGGCGCTCGGAAGGCGCTGAAGTTGATTTCCCCGCTACCAACTCGGACGAAAAGATCCGTGTCTTTACGACGCGCATCGACACCATATACGGCGCAACGGCGCTGATTCTCGCGCCCGAACATCCGCTGGTGGCGCAACTGATCACCGATGACGAATCGCGTCTGAGAGTGAAAGAGATGATCGACGCGAGCGCTCGCCAGGATCCCGGCAGCGTCGAGAAGGTCGGCTTGTTCACCGGTAAGCATGCCACTCATCCGTTTCATGGCGGCCAAATTCCCATCTGGGTCGGCAACTTCGTGCTGCTCGGCTACGGAACCGGCGCAATTATGGCCGTGCCCGCACACGACGAACGGGACTTCGAGTTCTGCCGGGCTTATGGGATCCCAGTCGTAGCCGTTATTCGTCCCCAAGATGGCGAATTGGGGGATGGCGCCACGATGGCCGAACCGTTCCTGGAGTACGGCATCGTTGAAAACTCCGGCGAGTGGTCTGGTTTGCCTAGCGCAGAAGCGCGCCGGAAAATGAGCGCCTATGCGAAAGCCCAAGGCTTCGGCGAGCCGTCCATTACCTATCGCATCAAAGACTGGGGCATCTCCCGGCAGCGCTACTGGGGCACGCCGATCCCCATCATTTATTGCCCCAAGTGCGGCGCGGTTCCCGTGCCCGAGCAGGATCTGCCTGTCTTGCTACCACAGAACGTCAAGATCACTGGGAAAGGGCGTTCGCCCCTGGAAGCTGTGCCGGAGTTCATGAACGTCTCATGCCCGCAGTGTGGAACCGCGGCCAAACGCGAGAGCGACACTATGGACACCTTCATCGATTCGTCCTGGTACTTCTATCGCTACTGCGATCCGCACAATAATACTGCGCCGTTCGATTCGAACGTCATCGCTTACTGGTTCCCCATTGACCAGTACATCGGCGGCATCACGCACGCCATTCTTCACCTGATCTATTCGCGTTTCTGGACGAAGGTCATGCGCGACTTGGGTCTGGTCTCCAACAACGAGCCCGCAAAAAATCTGTTCACGCAGGGCATGGTCCTGATGGGGGGTACGGCCATGTCGAAATCGAAAGGCAACGTGGTCGATCCCGACGTCATGGTCGCGCGTTACGGAGCCGACACGTGCCGCCTTTACACGCTCTTCGCCGCACCTCCTGAAAAGGACATGGACTGGAACGAATCGAGCGTGGATGGCCAGTTTCGATTCCTGAAGCGCGTCTACACGTTTGTCACTCGCAACCTGGACCGCGCGGGCGAAGGAGACGCGGATGCCGGCCGCAAGGCGCTGCGAAAACTTCACCAGACGATTCGCAAGGTCACGAACGATTTCGATAGCCGCTGGCACTTCAATACCTCTATCGCTTCCCTGATGGAGTTGACCAACACGCTGTACCAGTACGAAGCGGGTCTGTCCTGCGTTGTTGCGCGCGAAGTCTGTACGAATCTGATCCTCATGCTGGCGCCGTTTGCGCCCTACACCGCGCAGGAGCTTTGGATCGCGTCAGGCAATAACGGTCCGGTTTTTCGGCAGCCATGGCCGGCAATCGACCCCGAACTCGCCAAGGAAGACCTGGCCGAAATTCCCGTTCAAGTCAACGGCAAGCTGCGAGCCCATTTGCAAGCCCCGTTCGGCACCCCGAATGAAGACCTGCAATCACTCGCGCTATCGCTCGACAAGGTCAAAGCATTCGTTGATGGCAAGCAGATCGTCAAAGTGATCGTCGTTCCCGACAAGCTCATCAATCTGGTCGTGAAATAGCAGACAGCGGGGCCCAACTGAACTGCGCTATGAGGCGCTTGACGAAAGAGGTCGTGGGCTGATGCTTTTCCCCGATAAGCCTTTTAAGCCCTGAGTTGCCAAGTGCTTAATGGGCGGTAAGCCTCGGAATCGAAGTACTAAGGGTTGACGTCTAAATGGTAAAAGAGTGTCGGAGCCTGCTGGTAAAAGCGCCTGGTGTCCTGGCACTGTTCTAATCTGTAAGTAAAGGCGGAAGTTTGGACGCAGAATATGCGATCCAGGCGGCATCTCTCACGAAGGTCTACCGCTCTGGGGGCACGGAAGTCGTTGTATTCAAGAATCTTTCGCTGTCGGTGCGCCAAGGCGAGCAAGTCGCGATAATCGGCGAATCGGGAGCAGGGAAGTCCACGTTGCTCCACCTGCTCGGGGGCCTGGATAGACCCACGAGTGGTTCCATCCTCTACGGTAACCAGGACGTCACCCAGTTCCGCGATCACGAACTGGCGGCTTTCAGGAACAGATCCATTGGCTTTGTTTGGCAGAATCCGTCCCTTTTGCCCGAGTTCACCGCGCTTGAAAATATAGCGATGCCGCTGCTGATACGTGGCATCGATCGCGAGCATGCTTCGCAGCGGGCCGCCCAAATTCTGGACGAAGTAGGGCTGGCGGCGCGCGCGCGTCACCTGAGCGGCGAACTCAGTGGTGGCGAACAGCAAAGAATTGTTTTAGCCCGCGCTCTGGTTGGCATGCCGAAAGTGCTTTTGGCAGATGAGCCGACGGGCAATCTCGATTTCCGCACGGGCGAGAGCATAATGAATCTTCTTGCCGAGTTACACGCGTCACACAATCTGACGTCAGTATTCGTTACGCACAATCTTTCTTTCGCCGATCGGTGCGATCGAGTCTTAGAGTTAAGAAAGGGGTACTTGTCTGTTCCTGCAGAGGACTGGCAGGTAACCGGGGTCATACCGGCTCGGCAGCCGAGCGGTGCTTGGTCAACAGAAATGGATGCCCAAGCTTCCGCGCAGGTGTTGCCAGGCCGCAACCAAGAAGACGCAACCCGTCTTGACGGTGGCACTTATGTTTGAACGTTATACCGAGAAAGCTCGCCGCGTTATCTTCTTCGCAAGGTACGAAGCGAGCCAGTTCGGAAGTCCTTACATCGAAACAGAACATCTTTTGTTAGGTCTGTTGCGTGAGGACAAGGCGCTTGCGAATCGATTTCTGCGCTCTCACGCCGCAATCGAATCGATCCGCAAGCAGATTGAAGCTCATACGACCGTACGCGAGAAAGTCTCGACGTCGGTCGACCTTCCGCTCAGCCACGAATGCAAGCGTGTCCTTGCCTATGGTGCTGAAGAAGCGGAACGTCTTAGCCACAAGCACATTGGAACTGAACATCTTCTGCTGGGTTTGTTGCGGGAAGAAAAGAGCTTTGCAGCGGAAATCCTGCACGAGCGCGGGCTACGATTGTCTGCCGTTCGTGAAGAAATTGCGCGCTCGGCGTCCGAGAAGACCTCGGCCAGCCGACCCAAAGAGAGCAGCCTGCTGGCTGAATTCAGTCGCGATCTGACGCAGGCTGCCGTCGACGGAATGCTCGATCCGCTGATCGGGCGCGATTCCGAGGTGGACCGCGTGGTCCAGATCCTTTGCCGCCGCACCAAGAACAATCCTGTTCTAATCGGTGAGCCCGGCGTCGGCAAAACCGCTATTGTGGAAGGCCTCGCACAGCGCATCGCTGATGGCGATGTGCCTTCTTTTCTGTCCGACAAGCGCATTCTAGCTCTTGATCTTTCGCTGATCGTCGCCGGAACCAAGTACCGGGGCCAGTTTGAAGAGCGTTTGAAAACCATCATGAAGGAATTGATGGAGAATCAGAACGCCATCATTTTCATTGACGAGCTCCATACCCTGGTTGGCGCGGGTTCGGCCGAGGGTTCGCTCGATGCAGCGAACATTCTGAAGCCGGCTCTTTCGCGCGGCGAAATCCAGTGTATTGGCGCCACCACCCCCGCCGAATACCGCAAATCGATTGAAAAGGATCGCTCGCTTGAACGCCGTTTTCAGGCCGTCAAGGTCCCCCCGCCGACCGAAAGCGATGCCATTCGCATCCTGTTCGGCATTAAGGAACGCTATGAAAAGTTCCACGCTGTGGCGTACACAGACGAAGCGATTGAATCCGCCGTCTACACCTCCACGCGCTTCATTCCGGACCGCTTCCTGCCGGATAAGGCCATCGACCTGATTGATGAAGCCGGCGCGCGCGTTAAGCTGCGCCAAACCACGCTTCCAGCCGAAGTGGCCGATATCCAGAAGCGCATCAAATTCATCGTGCATCGTATGGAAAACGCCATCGCGAACCACGAATTTGAAAAAGCGCGCTTCTACTCCGACGAAGAGCGCAAGGAGCGCGAGAACCTGCGCCAGCTTCGCGAGAAATATAATCTCGACGACACCTCAACCGGCGTAGTCTCGAAGGACGACATCGAAGAGGTCGTCGCACGCTGGACCGGCGTCCCGATGACCTCAATCAAGGAAGAGGAAATTAACAAGCTCCTCCGAATTGAAGAAGAGCTGCACAAGCGGGTCATCAGCCAGGAGAAAGCTATTAACGCTCTTTCCCGTGCGATCCGCCGCTCGCGTGCCGGTCTCAAATCGCCCAAGCGCCCCTCCGGTTCGTTCCTGTTCCTTGGACCTACGGGGGTCGGCAAGACCGAAGTCGCCCGCGCACTCGCCGGATTCCTGTTCGGCAGTGAGAAGTCGCTCATCCGCTTCGACATGTCGGAGTTCATGGAGAAGCATTCCATCTCCAAGCTGATCGGTTCGCCTCCGGGATACGTCGGCTATGAGGAGGGCGGTCAGTTAACGGAGCGCGTGAAGCGTGCGCCGTATTCGATCATTCTTCTCGACGAAATCGAAAAGGCGCATCCGGACATTTACAACATCCTCCTGCAGGTGTTCGAAGACGGCCAGTTGACCGACGGCCTCGGCAACACGGTCGATTTCAAGAACACCATTATCATCATGACCTCGAACCTGGGCGCTCGTTTCCTCGACAAGCGCGGCCAGATCGGATTCTCGGCGCCGTCCACCACAGGTATCCCGCAGAAGGTCGAAGACATGGTGATGGGCGAAGTCAAGCGCGCCTTCAATCCTGAGTTTCTGAACCGCCTGGACGAGGTAATTCTGTTTACTTCTCTGACGGACGACGATCTGATCAAGATCATCGACCTGTTGGTGGAACAGGTCAACATCAACCTGGTCTCAAAGCAGATCAAGATCCGGCTGCAGCCTGACGCTGCCAAGTACATTCTCGACAAGACCTGCGGCGATCGCAGTTACGGAGCTCGTCCGTTGCGACGCGCGCTGCAGAAGTACATCGAGGATCCGCTCTCGGAAGCGCTCATCCAGGGATCACTGCCGCGTCCGGCCGAACTCGAGATCTATCTCGGCGAAAACGGCATCTACTGCCGCCAGCTTGGAGAGGCGCTTGAACCGGTTACGGTCGGCGGGGGCGACGAAGTACTCCCGCTTTCGGCGGGAATGCCGCTGTACATGTTCTAAGAACTGACAATTACTGAGGCGAGGGGTTTAAGCTCCTCGCCTTTTCTAGCGCGCCACATCGTATTCCATGGTCCGGGCGCTCATCTCCTCGTCACGCCTAGCCTCGACATTCACGTTCCAGCGCCCTTTCACTGGAAACAACGGCTTCGCCATGTAGAGGCCATCTTCCAATTCTGTGGCCTTGAATACTTTTACCTTCTGGTGTTCCGGCGTCTCAATCTGCAGCGTGACACGCGCCCCATGAACGGGCTTGTGAAGCGCATCGTTCACGTGAATATCGAATCGGATTTCTGCTCCGGACTGCAAAACGGCCGTCGGCTCAACGCTAATGTCAAAGTTCGCAGGTCGCAATTCCTGGGCTACGGATGTCCCTGTGACGCCTAGAAACAACAGCAGCGCGATAATTACTTTCACGCCCCCCATTGTATGCGCGCAACCGATTTTATTGCGGATACGTGCTATCTGTACCCATTCGATCTGAATACGTACGCGTACGTCTTTAGGTTTCAACCTAGTGTCAAGAGCTTATTGACAATCCATAACCAGGATACTAGTATCACACCTATATTAGTCTCTTGGGTCTCTTAGCTAACCCACAAATATAAGGAGTGTCTCACTATGATCGCGGGCATTGCGCCTCTGCGAGGACGCATCGCTGTCTCTGTCCGAACTCTGTCCGTCAGCGCTGTTGCGCTCTTGTTTCTTCTTTCGAGTTCTTTGCTCTGGTCTCAGGCCACATCTGCCGGAACCGTTCAGGGCCAAGTAGTTGACCAACAAGGGGCAGCCGTCGCCGGTGCCGAAGTCACACTTCGTGATGTTGCAACGAATACCCCCCGCGTCACCATCTCGAACTCAGACGGTCGATACACATTCGTCAACGCAAATCCAGGCGATTACAACATCGAAGTCAAAAAGGCAGGATTCTCCTCGGCCAAGATTCCGAAAGCGACGGTTGACGTGGGAGCCGTTTTGACCATCAACGCTACGCTCGAGGTCGGCGCCACCACCACAACGGTGGAAGTGCAGGCGCAGGCTGGTGCCGATCTGCAGACTACAAATGCCACCGTGGGTTCCACGGTCACGGGGCAATCGATTACGCTTCTTCCCAACCTTGGTCGTGACGCCAACGCGTTTGTCTTGCTGCAGCCGGGCGTCGCGCCGAACGGAAGCGTGGGAGGTGCGGTAAACGATCAAAACGCTTACCAGTTGGATGGCGCGCCGAACACCAGCGATATGGACGGCAACCAGAGCACCTACACACCAGCGAGCGGCTATATCGGGACTTCATCCACCGGGGGGACGCCCTCCGGTGTCATGCCTACCCCCGCCGAAAGCATTGAAGAATTCCGAGTCGGCACCACGAATAACACTGCCGACTTCAATGGTTCCGCAGGCGGGCAGATTCAGATGGTAACCAAGCGTGGCACTAATCAGCTTCACGGCGCGCTCTATGAGTACTACTTGGGGAGCAATTTTGGCGCGAATTTGTGGAAGAACAATCACACGCCCGACAAGCAAACTGGAACACCCTACACGCCTCTGCCTTCCAGCCACCAGAACCGCTTCGGCATGGCGCTTGGCGGCCCCGTGCTGCCTGACTGGCTCGGTGGCAAATGGTATCTCTTCGGCAATTACGAGGGTCGCCGTTTCCCGCAAAGCACAACTATCGAAAAAACCGTGCCTTCCGCCGCTTTACGTCAGGGTGTCATTCAGATCCAGAATTCTGCGGGTGTGTACGTTCCCTACAATCTCAACAACACGCCCGTTACCTTCAACGGCCAAGTGCTGGCGCCCGCTTCTATTTGCGGCACAGCCGGAAATCAGCCCTGTGATCCCCGCGGATTAGGCATGAGCCCGGTCGTCCGGCAGATCTGGAACCAGCAAATACCGGCGGCAAACGATCCTCAGTTTGGCGATACCTATAACACCCAGGGCTATCTGTCGGCCATCAAGCTGCCGCAGACTTCCGATTTCGGTGTAGTTCGTATGGATCACGACTTCGGTTCCAAGTGGCACTGGATGAACGCCTATCGCTTGTACGATTTCACGCAAGAGACCACAAGCCAGGTAGATATCGGAGGCATTGTGGCCGGCGATACCTTCGGCACTGCTACGGCGCACACCGTGAGACCTCAAAAGCCCTGGTCGTTCGTCACTGGTCTGACCACGACCATCACGCCAACCATGACCAATGACTTGCGGCTCAGCTATCTTCGCAATTATTGGCAGTGGTACTCCGATGCCTCGCCCTCGCAATTGGCGCAACTCCCGGGTTTGGGCGGTGCAGTTGAAATCGGTGGCGAAACGGCCCAATCGCTCGTCCCAATGAACGTCGACTCACAAGACATCCGCCAGCGGTTCTGGGACGGCAAGGACAAGACAGTACGTGATGACTTGAGCTGGCTGAAAGGCAATCACCTGGTTCAGTTCGGTGGTCAATATCAGCGCAACTTCGACTACCACCAGCGCAATGATAACGGCGCCGGTATTTGCGAGTGCACTGTCTATCAGGTCGCTACGTCTGCCGGAGTCAATTACAACAGCATCCTCCCGCCTACGTCCATCGTTCCTACGAGCCAGCAGAGCAACTTCGAGACTTACTACTCGGAAGTGCTCGGCATCGTCTCTCAATCGCAGACTCTGTACAGCCGCACCGGATCCAGTTTGGCGTTGCAGCCGTTTGGCACGCCCCTTTTTGATCAGGACATCATTCCCAGCTACGACCTCTACTTCAGCGACACATGGCACATCAGGAAAGACCTGACGTTAACCTACGGGCTTAGCTGGAATCTCGAAATGCCGCCTTACGAAACGAGCGGCAAACAGGTTGAGCTAACCGATGCCTCCGGCCACCCGGTCACCGCGCAGGGATTCTTGAACGGTGTGCAGACGGCCGCTCTCGCCGGAACTCCTAACGCAGTTCCTGATCTGGCGTTTACTTTGATCAAGAACGTAAAGGGCGCCAGTACGAAGTATCCATACAATCCGTTCTACAAATCCTTCAGCCCGCGGGTTTCCGTGGCGTACAATCCCAATTTCTCGGGCGACACTTTTCTCGGCAAGATCTTCGGTGAGAACAAGACCGTCATGCGGGGCGGCTACGGTCGCATCTACGGCCGCCTGAACGGCGTCGATCTTGTGCTCGTTCCTCTTCTGGGAACCGGCCTGGCACAAGCTGTCACCTGCACCGCAACACAGTCGAATGGAACCTGCCTTGGTTCTACTGGCGCAACGCCCGCTAATGTCTTCCGGATTGGGCCGGATGGTTTATCCGCTCCAATTCCCGCAGCGGCTGCGACCCTGCCCCAGCCTTACGTTCCGGGCGTGGGCGCTAACGTGCCCGCCGGCGACGGCTCGGTTCTCGATCCCAGCTTCAAGCCGAATCACTCTGATCAGTTTGATTTCACAATGCAGCGCGCCATCAGCCAGAAGCTCCTCTTTGAAGTTGGCTACATCGGGCGCCGGATTCGAGATGAATATCAGGGCATCGAATTGAACGCCGTGCCCACCATGTACACGGTCAATGGTCAACAGTTCGCCAACGCTTTTGCGAATACGTATCTGCAGCTCTCCATGGGCCAAAACCCTCAAGTTCAGCCGTTCTTTGAAGGTGCGCTCGGCGGTCCCAGCTCAGCCTTCTGCGCGAAGTACAGCAGTTGTACAGCCGCCGTAGTTGGGAACTACAAGACGAACATCACCTCAAACCAGGTGTTCAGCCTTTGGAACAATATGGCGAGCGCTAGCTCTTGGACGCTTGGCCGCACGCTTCTCAGCAACTCTCCCAACCAGCTCACAAATGTCTTTATGGAGACCAGCCTCGGATACGCGAACTACAACGCCGCGTTCTTGTCGGTGACCGCGCGCGACTTCCACGGCTTCACAGCAACGTCCAACTTCACCTGGAGCCGCTCTCTGGGAACAGGCGATGTGGGTCAGGCTACCAGTGAGCTGTCAGTGCCGAACCCGTTCAACATCGCTCAATCCTACGGTCCTCAACCGTTCGACTATCGTTTTGTCTACAACCTGAACATGCTCTACCAGATCCCCTTCATGCGCACGCAGAAGGGTATTGAGGGACGCCTCCTTGGAGGATGGTCCATTGCTCCGCTGTTCACCGCGCAGAGCGGCGCGCCTCTCGAAGTCAATATCGGAACGGGTAATAACTCAGATTGCCAATCGTTCGGCGAGGTGTTCTGCAACGGTTCTGCCAGCGCTTATGAGAATGCCGTGCCAAGCAACGCTTACTATTCCGGTAACTCGGTCCACAGCAATGTCCTGTACTTCAACGGTGTTGGTTCCTCGGGCAATCCCGCAAGCGGCGGCTCGGGCCTCAATATGTTCGCGAATCCTTCGGACGCTCTTTCAGGTTTCCGGCCTCTGATTCTCGGTTACGACACTAACACCAACGGCACCGGCGTTCTCCGCGGCTTCCCAACCTGGAACTTGGATCTGGCAGTGAACAAGGACTTCCTGGTGACTGAGCGCATAGGCGCGACATTCATCGCGCAGTTCTCGAACGTGCTGAACCACTTCCAGGCCACGACCCCGAGCCTTAATATCAGCAGTCCCTCAACGTGGGGCGTTGTCACGTCGCAATCCAACACACCGCGTCAGATCGAGTTCGGTCTGCGAATTCACTTCTAAGCGAAATCGCACAGCTTTCTCCAGTGACTCCAGCGGGCCGATTCGTCGGCCCGTTTTCTTTTTGTATTATCCATTCCATAGGTCGCGCCTATGGGTTCCATCAGTACTTCGGTACCCCTCAAATGCGGAAAGTTCTTGACACTTGCCGTCATCGGTTCTAGTATCACACCTATACCGTCTCTAGGGTCTCTGCACTATACCGACGTCAGAAGGAGTGTCTCCAAAATGTTCGCAGGCGTTGCGCCTCTGCGAGGGCGCACAGCTACGTTTATTCGTAGCTTCCTTTTCCTCAGCGCGGTCGCGCTGTTTTTCTCCCTGTCGAGTAACCAACTTTACGCACAGGCCACATCGACCAGTACCATCACTGGCCAGGCCACTGATCCCACCGGTGCCGCTGTGC
>DATBEG010000128.1:0-3578 GCA_036276155.1 Bryobacteraceae bacterium
GTCACCGTGTCGATGGACAAGATCAAAGAGTTGCGGTCGAACGGCAGCTTTGTCGTGCTGAAAAAGGACGAGAAGATCACACGGACGTCGAAGCAGCCGGGAAAGATCACCTATGCGGACAACGCGGTGACGGTGACTACATCGTCGGGTTCGGCGGACACCATTCCGACAAAGGATCTGACTTACATCGTGACTCAGGCGGACTATGACAAGGAGGTCACGAGCAATCCAGGTTTTCTGACCGGATGGCAAGGAACGATTACGGGGGGCGCTACGGTCGTTCGCTCGACGCAGGACAGTACCAATCTGACTGCGGGAGTAGCTCTGATACGGGCGATTCCGACAGTGGCCTTTCTGCCGGCGCGGACCAAAACCACTTTCAATCTGCTGGAGACGTACGGGAAGTTGACGGAACCGACGATTCCGCAGACGACGCCACCGACTCCGACAGCGGTGGCGAAGACCAACATCTTTCATACGGACGCCGAGCATGATCGGTACTTCTCCTCCCGTTTGTATGCGCTGGTGGGGACATCGTTCGATCACAACTTTTCTCAGGGGCTGAATTTACAGCAGATCTACGGCGCCGGTATTGGCTTTACTGCGATCACGAGTGCGAAACAGGAGTTAGACGTAAAGGCGGATCTGCATTATGAGAGGCAGAACTTTCAGCCGCCTACGGTGAGCGATAACCTGATCGGATCGACGTTTGCCGAGCTTTATCACCGAAATCTTCCGGCGAAGATCGTCTTCACGGAGAGCGGAAGTTATATTGCAGCGTGGAATATCTTCAGCGATTATTCCGCGATTGCCGCGGCTGGGCTGCAACTGCCGGTGTACAAGCGCTTCGGCTTGAACGTCAATCTGCAGGATAACTATCTCAACAATCCTGCGTCTGGATACAACAAGAACAGCTTCCAGTTTGTGACGGGCGTTACATATAGCCTGCCGTAGGCTGGAGCGCTGAGGGGTCCGGGCCGGTGGCGTCATTGTTCGCCACCGCGGCGCCTGTGCGTTCCATGTTTTTGAAAGTTGATCACAACGGGCGGCGTTGCTGTCCGCCGTGTAGTCGATGGTGCCTGTCTTGAATATCGAGGGACGTTATCTCCTGTTCCAGTAGACTAAACGGAGCATATGGTTCTTCAACCGACACGGCAGCTTTCATCCATTTAGGAATTCACACATGAAATTGCGTTTTCTCGCAGCAATCGCCGGTTTCGTTATGGCAACCGGTGTGGCCCAGGCTCAGATTGGCATTTATACCACCCCGATCTTTTCTCGCATCAGCAACTCAACCCCGGACTCTGGAGTTTTTGCGTTTCTTGGACCGAATACGACGTCGCGGGTCTTCGCGGGATTTGGTGTCGGAGCCTACGCCGATCTTTATCACTCCGGGAATCTGGAGGCGGGTCTTGATCTCCGGGGAAATATTCTGCGGGGGAACGGCGCACAGCTGAATTCGATTCTGTTTGGAGGGCGGGTCGCGTACAAATCACCTCAGCGGCCCAACCTCAAACCCTACTTACAGGTGGGCATCGGCCTCGGCTCCTCCAAGGCGGCGACGAATCCAGTTCACCTCAGCAAGCTTGAATACAACGTCGCTGCCGGCGTCGATTACAGCTTCGCTACGCACGTGGACTTCCGTGTGGTCGAGGTTGGGTACGGGTCCGTCCAGACCATCAGCACGAGCGCTATCGACCAGGTGGGCACGGTCTCGAACTCTCAACTTGTCACGTTCAGCACTGGGCTTGTCTTCCGCTTTCACTAAAGAGTCCGCTTAGGGCTATGGCGTGGGGGCATCGAGGATCTGGGTGACCGGGTTGGGTAGATCCTTGTCGGCGTTTTTGAGTAGAAGGCTGACTTGCCACATCTGGGTGTCGGAGAGGACGTGATTGAAGGCGGGCATGCCGGTGAGTCGGATGCCGTTGGCTACCTTCCAATAGGTCTCGCCGGCCTCGTCGTCGCTGACGCCGACGACGAGGTTGCCTTTGCCGTGCTTCTTCCAGAGTTGCGGGGCGGCGGGGTACATATATTTTGCGTAGGGGACGTCGTGGCCTGGGATGCCATGGCAATCGGCGCACTGGGTCCGATAGATGTGCGCGCCGACCTCGAAGACGTCTTCGCTGATGCCGAAGGGGGCGGTTTTGGTTTCGCGGTCGATGCGGGCGCCCAGTGGCAGCTTGACGACCTGCTTTTCGAAGGGGAATGGCTGGTCGGCGACGGCAACGGGCAGAGGGCCGAACTTCAGGTAGAGGACGAGGCCAGCGGCAACGACGACGACGCCGAGTAGAAAGCCGAGGAATAGTTTGCCGAACCCGCCGCTGCCGCTACTTCGCTTCGCGGTGTTGCTGCCGTTCTTCGCCATCGGGAGTGACTCCTGAATAAATTTGGAATAAGTCTAAACAAGTTATTGACGGTTGAACCGCGGCTGAGAGCGGCTATGGATGTTCTAATAAGGATGGGACGCTGGCCTTTCCAACAAGCGGCCTTGAGTTCCACCATAACAAAGCGCAGCTTGGGCAGGAGTAATCTTTGATGTTCGGTTTCAGCATGAAGGTGAAGTGTATCGCAGGAGTGTTGCTGGCGATAGTGGCCAGTGGAGCAGGTGCCCTAGAGGCCCAGACGACGCACCGGACGCGCCGGGAATCCAACGCAAACCGCCAGGCGCGCATTGCGAGGACGATCGAAGCGACGTATAGCCATCGGTATGAAGTGGCCGGTGGCGGCGGGTTTCTGCGGTTTCGGTCGGGGGAGTACCTGCAGAAGAACGACGAGGTCACGTTCTTTATGACGGGGACTTACTTTCTGAATCCAAAGCTGGGCATCATTGCCGATGTTCGTGGGATGTATGGGAATGCAAAGATCGGCAACAGCACGCCTAACTTTTTACCGTTCAAGCCGCAGATCTCTGAGTATCCGTTTATGGGCGGCGTCGCTTACCGCGTCTATGCGAAGGAGAAGGTCGCGGTGGCAGTAACGGGCGAAGGAGGAGCGGCGCTGGGCAAGTTTGACGGCGATACGAAAGGGCTTCCGTCGAGTGCGCTTGGCTTGTGGCAGTCGGCGATCAGGCCGGCCTTCAGCGTAGGAGTCAATGTCGACTACAACTTTTATCCGAACCTTGCGATGCGGCTCTCGCCGACGTATGTTGGGACTTTCTACCAGCTAAGCCCGCTGGATCCGGCGCCTAACCCGCATGGGTCGTTCCAGAGCAACCTGGGATTCAACATTGGGCTGGTTTATCGGTTTGGAAAGATCAAGTAAGGATCTTCGGCTCCGCACGGAGTTGAAACACAACGGAACCTCTGGTGTCGGGATTTTCTGGCATGGGGTTCCGTCATATTTCTTGGGTCGAGGATCGCGGCGATCTGAGCTTCGGTGAGGGGGTTCTCTCGCGGCCAGAGCGACGTGCATCCTTTCACTTTGGGTAGGAGGCAGATCATAGCTATTAGAATGGTTGTTCTATGGCGACGATCAATCAGGACGACTTTATACGTAGTGTAGCGGATGCGCTGCAGAACATCAGCTTCTACCATCCGGTGGACTTCATTACGAATCTGGCGCGGGCTTATGAGATGGAG
>DATBEG010000129.1:0-13161 GCA_036276155.1 Bryobacteraceae bacterium
ATATCGCGGAGATAATTTTAGACACGCTCAGGTCAATCGCACATCACGTTAATTCCAGCCCGCGGGTTTCGGGCAACCAGAATGCGCTGGCGGCTGCGAGCCCGAAGGCGACGCCGCATAGCGTGAATGCGGCCGAGAGTCCGTGCGTCTCGCCGATGGATCCGATCAGAAACGGTGCGAACGCGCTGAGGCCGCGCGCGGCGTTGTAGGAGACGCCCAGTGCGGTGGCGCGGATGCTGGTGGGGAAAAGTTCACTACCGAGGATGCCGGAACCGGTGAAGAAACCTGTGCCGAAGAATGCGGCGATGCAGGCGGTGAGGAGAATCAGTGCGGGATTTCGAGCGTAGGCGAATGCAGGCACGGAGAGTGCCGCAAATATCAGGTATGTAATCAGCGTGCGCTTGCGGCCGAATTTGTCCGCGAGCACTCCGAAGAGCAAGTATCCCGGGAACATGCCGCAGAGATTGAGTACCGTCAGGAACGCGGTAAACCCGAGCTCACTGAAATCGCGACCGCCTTTGGAAGCGGGCAACGCCAGGTACGCGGGAATCCAGGTGAACAGTCCCCACCAGGCGAACATTCCGAACGTGTTCATGGCGAGAAGCACGGCGAGCCTCCCTGAAGTCGCGCGCCATGCTTCGGCGTCGGATGATCGGGTGGGATGCTCTGTGTGACGCGCCATATGGCGCCGCCAAATCTCGGGTTCAGGCACATTGTGCTGGATCCAAAACACGACCACTGCGGGAATAACGCCGACGAAGAAGACCCAGCGCCAGGTGGCATGAGCCAGCACAACTCCCGCGACGAGAGCAGCCAGTGCATAGCCGATAGCCCAACTGCTTTGCACCACGCCCAAAGCGCGCCCGCGCCAATGACCGGGCCAGGTTTCGGCGACCAAGGTGGCGCCTGAGTTCCACTCACCGCCCATGCCGAGACCCAGCAGGAAACGAAATACCGCCAGCATGGCGATGCTCGTCGAGAATCCGCACGCAAATGTGAACAGCGAATAGGTGAGGATGCTGAGGCTCAGCATCCGGCGGCGACCCATGCGGTCGGCGAGGAGACCGAAGACGACGCTGCCGATGGCGGAGGCGATCAATGTCAGGGTGTTGAGCAGCCCGGCGGTGGTTTTCGTCATGCCGAACGCGCGCATCAGCGTGGTCAGGACGATGGAGTAGAGCATGACATCGAAGGCGTCGAGCATCCATCCGAGGCCGGCGGCAAGTACGGTGCGGCGCTGTGCCACGGTGGTATTGCGCCAGCGAAACGGCTGAAGCACAGTCTCGACTACTGCCGCATGATCCGCCATAGAGAATAGGATAGGCGCGCATGCGAATAGCGATCGATACAGGCGGAACATTTACGGATTGCGTGTTCGTTTCGGGCGGCGAATTGCGAGTGTTGAAGGTTCCGTCAACGCCCGCTGATCCGGGAGAAGCTGTGTTGCGCGGAGTGACGCAGATCGCACCGGGCGAACGGGCCGAAGTGCTTCACGGTACCACGGTCGGAACAAATTCTCTGCTGGAGCGCAAAGGCGCGCGAGTTGCGTTCGTGACTACGCGGGGTTTTGAGGACACGATCGCGATTGGCAGGCAGTCGAGGCCAAAACTGTACGACCTGTTCTTCACAAAAGAGCCACCCCTGGCGTCCGAAGAAATGCGTTTCGGCTTGGCAGAGCGAGTGGCGAGCGATGGAAGCGTGCTGCTGGCCGCGAGTACTGAAGAACTGCAGCGACTGGCGCAAGAGGTGGCAGCGGCGCGGCCGGAATCGATTGCAGTATCGCTGATCTTTGCGTTTGCAAATCCGCAGAATGAGCGCGCAGCGGCACAGATTCTGCGAAAGACTGGTGTGCCGGTTTCCGTATCGCACGAGATTCTGCCGGAGTTTCGCGAATATGAACGTGGATCTACAGTTTTGATCAACGCGTACCTCGCGCCGGTGATGCAGCGTTATCTGCAGAAGCTGGATACGGCTCTCGAAGAATACGGATCGCAGTTGCACGTGATGCAGTCGTCGGGGGGAATCATTCCGGCGAGAACGGCCGCGTGTGAACCGGTGCGGACGATCTTATCGGGACCTGCGGGCGGCGTTGTAGGAGCGCTGGCAGTTGCGAAGGCATCGGGATTCGATCGAATTCTGACGTTCGACATGGGCGGGACATCGACTGATGTGGCGCTGGTGGATGCGGCGGCGGGTCTGCATACGTCGACGGAATTCCAGATTCTTGGCATGCCTGTGGCGGTGCCCATGCTGGACATCCACACCGTGGGGGCAGGCGGCGGATCGCTAGCGAGTTTCGATCGAGGCGGCGCGCTGAAGGTGGGCCCGGAATCCGCGGGAGCAACGCCGGGACCCATCTGTTATGGCCGCGCAGGCGAACAGCCGACGGTGAGCGACGCGAATCTGCTGCTGGGCAGACTGGATGCTGACTATTTTCTTGGCGGCGCGATGAAGCTGGATGAGGAGCGCGCACGAGAGTACACGCAGCGGGCAAAAGGAAAGATCGCGGGGCTGGAGACATTTGCGGAAGGTATTGTGCAGCTTGCCGATCTGCATATGGAACGCGCGCTGCGAAAGATCTCGGTGGAGCAGGGACACGATCCGCGAGACTTCACCCTGGTATCGTTCGGCGGAGCCGGTCCACTGCATGCCTGCGCGCTGGCGCGAGCGCTCAACATTCCGAAGGTGCTGGTGCCGAACATGCCGGGCGCGCTTTCGGCCTATGGAATTCTCGTTTCCGACGTAATTCGTGATTACTCACGAACGTTGATGGTGAAGCCGAATGACGAATCGATTTCGCGAGCGCTCCCCGAGTTGGAGAAACAGGGGCGCGGCGAGATGGCGGCAGCGGGCTTGAATGCGGTCGCTGTCCGTTCGCTGGATCTGCGCTACGCCGGGCAAGGATACGAATTGCAGGTGCCATGGTCGGCGGATTACGTGAACGAATTCCACCGCCTGCACGCGAAACGCTACGGATACTCGGATGAAAAACGGCAGGTGGAAGTGGTGAATGCGCGGGTCCGCATGATCGCGTTGACCGAGCCTGTTGAGTTTACGCGCAATGAGATCACAGGCGGCGACGGTTCGCAGGCGCGGTTGCGAACGAAGCGGATGTTCTTCGCAGGCGAATGGCTGAACGGCGGACTCTACGATCGGGACAAGTTACGTGCGGGCGACAAGTTGGCCGGGCCGGCGGTTATCACGGAATACAGCGCGACAACATTCCTGCCCCCCGATTGTGTGGCCGAAGTCGATGCATACAGGAATCTCGTAATCGAGTTTGCGAAATGAGCGATCCCATCGAACTCTCGATTTTCAAGAGCGCCTTCCATTCCATTGCGGAAGAGATGGGGGCGGCGCTCCGGCGGACGTCGTTCTCGCCCAATATCAAGGAGCGGCGGGATTATTCGAGCGCTGTATTCGATGGCGCGGGCCAAGTGATTGCGATGGGCGACGACATGCCCGTACATTTGGGCTCCATGCCGATGTCAGTGCGGGCGGCGCTGGATCAATTGACGCTACATGACGGCGATATCGCGATCTTGAACGATCCGTACGATGGCGGCACTCATTTGCCGGACATCACGCTGGTGGTTCCAGTGTTCGTCGACGGCGAGGAGCGTGCGTCATTCTTCGTTGCCAACCGCGCACACCACGCCGATGTGGGCGGAATGTATCCGGGGTCGATGGGGTTGTGCCGCGAGATCTATCAGGAAGGCGTACGCATTCCGCCTTTAAAGCTGTACTCGCGCGGTGAGTTGAACGGGCCGCTTCTCCGATTGATCCTCAATAATGTACGAACAGCGCGCGAACGCGAAGGAGATCTCACGGCGCAGATAGGCGCATGCCGGATTGGAGCGCAGCGAGTTCTGGAACTGATCGGAAAATACGGTTTTGCTCGCGTGCAGGGCAACGTGAACGGACTGCTGGATCACTCGGAAGCGTTCATGAAGGCGGAACTGGAAAGTTTTCCCGAAGGTGAGTTCAGCGCAGAAGATTTTCTCGACAGCGATGGAATTACAGACCTGCCGGTGAAGATCGCCGTCGCCGTGAGGACGAATCCGCGTGAAGGAAAGCTGGAGATCGATTTCACGCGTTCGGCGGCGCAGGTGAGCGGAAGCTTGAACGCGGTCGCGGCGATTACTTATTCGGCTGCGTTTTATGTGTTGCGATGTCTGTTGCCGGATGAAGCGGCACCGACCGCGGGATTGATGCGGCGAGTATCGATGATCACGCGTCCGGGCACAGTGGTGGATGCAGTTGCGCCTGCCGCGGTGGCAGGAGGGAATGTGGAGACCTCGCAACGCATTGTCGATACATTGCTGCGTGCTTTTTCGCAGATCGTTCCACTGCGCATCCCTGCCGCCAGTTCCGGGACGATGAACAACGTCACCATCGGCGGTATTGATCCACGCACTGGCGAGCCTTTCGCGTATTACGAGACAATTGCCGGCGGCTCGGGAGCGCGGCCGAATGGCGATGGAATTTCGGGCGTTCACACCAACATGACGAACACGATGAATACACCGGTAGAAGCGCTCGAATATGCGTATCCGTTTCGCGTGCGCCGTTATGAGTACCGGGACGGCTCGGGCGGGGCGGGTCAGCATCGCGGAGGCGACGGGCTCGTGCGCGAAATCGAACTGCTCGGAGAAGCTCAGATTACCTTACTCACGGATCGGCGCAAATTCGCGCCTTACGGTTTGGCGGGCGGAGAGCCGGGCTTGCCCGGGCGAAACACCCTGGTCCAGGACGGAACCGAGAAGACCCTTCCGGGCAAGTGCAATGTGTACGCGAGCGCAGGAACAATACTGCGCATTGCAACGCCGGGCGGCGGCGGTTTCGGCGCCGCTGCGGACTCTAATCGCGGTTTAGCGGCACGCGACGCACAAATCGGATCGCCGGGTTCTCGAAAAGCTGAGCAATGACTTTGTCGGGAACTGGCTGGTCGGACTCGATGATAGAGATCGCCGTTAAGGGGTGCGAGTTCACGGCAGCGTCTTCACGGCCGAGAGCGAAATTCGCAATGTTGATCCCGTTCCTGCCGAGCACCGTGCCGATGTAGCCAATGACGCCGGGCACGTCTTCGTTTTTCGAATAGAGCAGATTGCCATCGAGAGTGGCTTCGCAAGAGATCTCCTCCACCTGAAGCAGGCGCGGTTTGTTCAGCACGATAGCACCGACGGCCGAAAATGTGCCCGCTTCCGATTCGAGTTCAATGCGAATGGAGTCCATGTGCGCCAGGCCGTGCTCACGCTGTTCCACCACGCGAAATCCTCGCTGACCCGCAATCTGCATCGCGTTCACGAGGTTTGCGCGGTACTCGAGCGAGCGGCTCAGTACGCCGGCGAGACCGGCATTGCGCAGAATCTGCGTGTTCTCGTCGGCAAGCCTGCCGAAATAAATCAGCCGGATGGTGTGGGCGTTGCCAACTGTGATGTGGCTGAGGAAGAGGCCCAAGCGTTCGGCCAGATTGACGAAGGGGCCGAGTGCGCGATACTGCTCCGCCGTGAGCGCGGGCATGTTGACCGCGTTAAGCGCGACCCCGCTCTTCAAATATTCAATAAGCTGCTCGACGATGCGAATGCCGACGATCTCCTGCGCTTCTTCCGTAGAGCCCGCAATGTGCGGAGTGGCGACTACCGGGTCGAGATGCAGCAGCGAAGATTCGCCCGGGGGCTCTTTTTCAAAGACATCGAGTGCGGCGCCGGCGACGGCGCCTGCTTCAATGGCGGATTCGAGTGCGGCTGCGTCGATGAGTTCACCACGCGCACAATTGACGATGCGGACGCCGGGCCTCATCTGCGTGAATGCCTCGACGTTCAGCATGTGATCTGTCTCGGGCGTAAGCGATACGTGGAGCGTGATGTAATCGCTGTTCTTGTACAGTTCCGGCAACGACATCAGATCGATTCCAAGGTCGTGGGCGGCCTGCGAACTGACGTAGGGATCGTGGCCGACGATCTGCATTTCGAATGCGCGGGCGCGTTTCACTACTTCGCGTCCGATACTGCCGAGTCCGACCACGCCGAGAGTCTTGCCCCTGAGTTCATTGCCCAGAAACTTCTTCTTTTCCCACTTACCGCTTTTGGTGGACGAACTGGCTTGCGGCACCGAACGCGCCATGGACAGCATGAGCGCGAGAGTGTGTTCCGCGACGGATACGGCATTGCCTCCGGGTGTGTTCATCACCAGCACACCGGCTTCCGTTGCGGCGGGCAGATCCACGTTGTCGACGCCTACACCCGCGCGGCCGACCACCTTCAGATTCGGAGCCTTCGCGAGGACGTCACGCGTCACTTTCACAGCGCTGCGAACAATGAGAGCCTCGCAATCGCCAAGATGCCGTTCATAGGTCTTCGGATCGGCGTCAATAACGGTCCAATCCGACTGCGCACGAAGCATTTCCAAAGCCGCCGGCGCGAGCGGCTCAGCAACAAGAATTTTCATCGGGGCTATTTAAACGGTCAGCGCCGCTTCCTTCGGCAATGCGGCTTCGGCGTAGACGTCCTGGACGGTCGCGACGCCTGAGCCGAAACGAATCGGGTAACCCCGCGCAGCGAGAATGATCTCGAGTTCCGCGATGATGGCGAACAGGTCGTGAAAATCGAAGTAGCCGAGGTGGGCAAGGCGGAAAATCTGGCCTTTCATGGATCCTTGCCCGTTCGTGATAATCGCGTTGAAACGGTCGCGGTACTCCTTCACGATCACACCGGAGTCAATGCCGGCGGGCGGGCGCACCGCCGTGACGGAAGAACCGGGAGCGCTGGAGAACAATTCCAGCCCGAGCGTCTTCATTGCTTCACGGGTGGCGTGGGCCAGCATCCGCGCGTTTTCTACGAGCTTGTCCATGCCGATGGACTGAATGTATTTGAGCGCTTCTGCCAACGCGAGCAGGAGCGAAGTATTCGGCGTCCAGGAAGACTCGCCCCCGGCTGCGTTCTTCTTTTCTTTTTTGAGATCGAAGTAGAAGCGCGGTGCGGTAGCAGATTCGCCGAGTGCCCAGGCCTTCGGACTGATAGAGAGAAACGCGAGGCCGGGAGGGATCATGAATGCTTTCTGTGATCCGCCGATGACGATGTCGAGCCCCCAGCCGTCGATGTCCAGCGGCATTGTGCCAAGACCGGTGATGGCATCGACGATAAAGATGGCATCCGTCTTCTTCACAGCCAGACCCATCGATTTCACATCGTGCTGTGTACCGGTGGATGTTTCGGAAGCCTGAACGAAGACGCCCTTGATTTTCTTGTTTTGGGCGAGCGCATTCTCGACAGCTTGTGGCGAAACAGCGTCTCCATAGGGTACCGTCAGGACGGTCGCGTGCATGCCGAATGCCTTGGCGAGTTCCACCCAGCGCTCACCGAACTTTCCGGCGGAGCAGACGATGACCTCGTCACCAGGAGAAAAAAAGTTTTGTGCGGCGGCTTCAAGACCGCCGGTTCCGGACGCAACCAGAACCAGAACGTCATTTGCCGTGCCCAGAACGGATTTCAGATCTGCCAGAACCTGCTTGTACAGCTTCCGAAAATCGTCAGTGCGGTGATGAATATCCGAACCCATCATCGCGTGCAAAGCGGCAGGCAAAAGAGGCGTCGGACCAGGAGTTAAAAGACGTTGCTTCTTGATGTACATGTAAGGAGAAAGACGCGAAACAGCGCGGTTTCACGGCTTCGTGTGGAACTTTCAGGATAACAATCCGGGCGCGAGTTCTAAACTAAGAACTCGATGAAAAGTTTTCGTGCTTTCTGGATTCTTTTGTTGCCGTGCCTGTGCTTGTGCGAAACGCCAGGCGCGCATCAACAACTGGAAAAGCTGGTTGACAGCAACAGCGCAGAATACAGCAAAGTCTCAAAGGAGATCTGGGGCTATGCGGAGTTGGGCTATCACGAAGAGAAAAGCTCCACGTTGCTTCAGAGCGAATTGAAGAAAGCCGGCTTTGAAGTGAAGGCCGGTGTGGCCGATGAGCCAACAGGCTTCGTGGCTAGCTATGGCTCCGGCAAGCCAGTGATTGCGATGCTGGGCGAATTCGACGCGCTGCCCGGGCTGTCGCAAGCTTCTGTGCCGGACCGGAGTCCCGTTACAGAGAATGCGCCGGGGCATGGTTGCGGCCACAACCTGCTTGGATCGGGCGCGGCCTTGGCAGCAGTTGCTGTGAAAGAGTACATGGAGGCGAATCACGTACAAGGCACGCTGCGCTACTACGGAACGCCGGCGGAAGAAGGCGGCTCCGGAAAGGTATATATGCTGCGCGCGGGGTTATTTCGCGATGTGGATGTCGTGCTGCATTGGCACCCCGGGGACCGAAACGCCGTGAACAATGGCGGAATGCTGGCGATCACAACTGCGCGCTTCAAGTTTCACGGTATAGCGGCGCATGCGGCGGCCGCGCCTGATCGCGGACGGTCAGCTCTGGATGCCGTGATGCTTATGGGCAATGGAATCGAGTTCATGCGGGAGCATGTACCGTCTACTACGCGCATCCACTACATCATTAGCAACGGCGGCCAAGCACCAAACATCGTGCCCGAAACGGCGGAGATGTACCTGTTCGCGCGCAGCCCGAATCTCGCGACGCTGAATAACATCTGGGCGCGCATAAACAAGATCGCGGAGGGCGCGGCCATGATGACGGAAACGACGCTCGAGGTCAACAGCCTTGACGGCGACGCGAACATCATCGGCAATGATGTGCTGGCGAAGGTGGCGCAGAAGGATCTGGAGGAAGTAGGCGGATTCCGCTACACGCCGGAAGAAACGCATTTCGCAGAGGAGTTGCAGAAGAGTTTGCCCCAAGAGGGGAGACGCGACCTGCATTCCACAGAGAATGTGATGCCGTTGAAGCCGTATGACCCGAATCAGCCATCGGCTTCGACGGATGTGGGTGATATTAGCTGGAACCTGCCCACGATTGGCTTCAGTGCAGCGACGTTCGTGCCCGGCGTAGCGGCGCACACGTGGCAGGCAGCGGCTTGCGCAGGAACTACCATTGGCCAGAAAGGCATGGTTGTGTCGGCTAAAGCGATGGCCTTGACGGCGGCTGATCTGTTCGCAGATCCCAAACTGGTGGCGGACGCCAAGGTGGAGTTTGCGCGACAAATGCAGGGCAAGACGTACCGTTCAATGATTCCCGAGGGACAGAAGCCGCCGCTCGACTATCGGAAGTAGCCTACTTCCGAGCGCTCCAAAGTAGCGCTCCCGCGCCTGCGACGCCGGCCGCGATCAACGAAATCGGGAGGCGATGGAGGTTCACCCAGTTCTGGGTGCTGTACCGCTGCGCGCGATCGGTAAAGATGCCGCGAGCGGCGTAATCGGCTTCGACCGGCCCGAATAGATTGTCGGGCCGGTTTGGATCAACCGGTTGCGATGTTTGCTGCGAGTCGTAGCCCGTTCTGCCCAGATACCGATCGGCGAAACCGGGAGCGATGTCCTGGCCGTAGATGGCCTTCATGGTGGGCCATCCGACAAAGACCTCACGGCGCTTGTGATGTGCCGCCCAGTAGACTGCCCGCGCAGGAACTTCGGGATCGTAGATGGGCGGCACCGGTTGCGGATGGCGCGGCAGTTTCGTGCGGCACCAGTTGAATTGCGGCGTGTTGATCGCCGGCAAGTGAACTATCGTTACATGCACCTTGCTGTTGTTGTGGATGAGTTCGCAGCGCAGGCTGTCGGTGAATCCAACAATGGCGTGCTTGGCTCCGCAATAAGGCGCTTGCAACGGAATGGATCGGTAGGCCAGGGCGGAGCCGATCTGCACGATTGATCCCTTGTTGCGCGGCAGCATGCGTTTGAGCGCCGCCATGGTGCCGTACACGCAGCCCAAATATGTGACTTCGGTCGCTCGCTTGAACTCTTCCGGAGTGATCTCGGTGATAGGCGCGAATACGGTCGTCATGGCGTCATTGATCCATGTATCAATGCGGCCAAACTCATTTGCGAGCGACTCCGCCGCGCTTTCGACCGCTTGCGCATCGGCGACATCGACCGGGAAGATCATGGCGCGGCCGCCTTGCGCTTCCACTTCCGCCTTAGCTGCTTCGAGCCGGCCGGTTCCGCGGGCAATCAGCCCGATTGAGGCCTTGCGTTTCGCAAACTCCCGCACGATGGCGCGGCCCACGCCGGCGGATGCTCCGGTGACCATTACCACTTCGCCGCCGGTTGTGGACTGTTCAGTCTGATTCAATTCACTTCTCCCTACTGGGGGATGCGTTGAGAGTCCACGTGTTACTCAGCGCGTGAGGAACTGTAACTCAGTGCAGGTAATGCGCCACCGGTGTAAGTAGTCACTTGATTAGCCCAACCCAGAAAAGGAGGACAACATGTGCGACTACTCGCTTTACGCGCTTCCCAACCGTCTTGCAGAAGACGGAGAACAGGTGGTGCTGTATAAATTCGGCACGGGATCGATTGGCTTCGCTTCCACGCTGGATGCGGCATCGCAGAAAACAGTGACTTGCAGCCGGTGGGACGAATTTTGCGCTGATTTGAAAGCGTTACTTCTGCCGCGTAGTACCGCGTGCGTTCCAGCCGTCTGCATGCCCCCGGGCACCCGGCTCATGTTAGGCGACGTACCGGTACGCATACAAGCAGAGCACTCACTCCGTGCGGGCGACACGGTGACCGTGACGGAAATCACAACGCAGAGCTATGCCTATCGCGATGCGCTGTTTCTCCCGAATGGGAAATGTGTTTTGCTGCAGGAACTACCAGCGGGGATGGAGGCGACAGTGCTCTCGACGGCGCTGGAGCCAGTCGAACAGCGCGAGCACGCGTACGCTTACGTGCGGCGTTACGCGAGCTAGACTCGCTGCCGGTCGGCGATTTCAGCGGACCATGGTTCCACAGGTAAGCTAAGCTTCCGCCAGGCGTCAAACCCGCCTGCAAGCGGACGAACGCGCTTCACACCGGCTCGCTTGAGTTGCAGCGCCACCCGGGCACTCGTGGCTTCGTTTGGTCAACTGCAGTACAGGATGACTTCCTGCGCGTCGGGGATTTCGTGCGAGCGGGAGCGGAGATCTTCAGGGCGCAAGACAAGAGCGCCGGGAATCTTCAGGCCGACTTCGGCGATCTCGGTTTCGTGCCGCAGATCCACAACCGTGAGATCACAGCCGCGAGCAAGCATCTCACTGACCTCTTGTGGAGTAATGCGGTTGACGCGCAGTTCGCGTCGCCATCGCCAGCGCTGAAAGTACTTGTAAGCGACGTACGCGGCAAGGAGCGTGATGGCGATGACGCCTGCGCGCTGTCCATACAGGCCGAGTATCTCGATAAGTGCGTCAATCTGGCGGTGAAACAATTTGCCCGCTAGCAGATAGGAGGCGACCCAGAGCGAACATCCGCTGAGGTCCGCCAAAAGAAAGCGCGCAATGTGCATCCCGCTCGCGCCGGCCAGGGGCACCGACACCAGGCTCGCGCCGGGAATAAATTTCGCGAACACCAGGGACCAGGCGCCGCGCTTGCGAAAATTTGTTTCCGTCTTGCGAACACAGGTGTCGGGTTCGAGCGACATCTTGCAGAGCAGCGACAACACTCGGCGTCCGCGTTGGCGGCCTAACTCAAACCACAGGCAATCGCCCGCCAAGGCCGCGATAACTGCCGTCGCAAACGAAAGCCACCATGAATAATACTTGTCTCCGGCAAGCGTTCCCATAATGAGCAGCAGCGGATCGGCGGGGATTGGCATGCCGGCCTGCACGGCGAAAACGTAGCCGAAGAGAAAGGTGTATCCGTGACGAAGCAGCAGTGGACGAAAGGACACCAGCTATTAGCGTGACATGGGAACTGCGCGACGGTGGTAGGGGCGACAGGAATCGCAGGTGTTACTCGTGGTTTCAGGCAACACTAACCGCTCGTAAGTGGTTGCAAATACGGCCAACCTCTCGGGACTTTACCATCGGTTTTCAGCCTCTTTTTGCGGGCGTCTAGGTTTTTGTGACGTGCTAACTCCCGTGGAGAGTTGCTGGACGCACACTGTTGAGTGGTCCTCGATTGGTTGAAGCTGGCGGAGTGGTGGGGGCCGAGGAACGATAACCTCACATAGCAGAATCTATCAACCGCGCGATGATTTACCGCAATCGGTGAAACCGGAATCCGCTAACGTTCACGTTGAACGCGAAAACCAACCTGGCTATACCATTGCTTCTGTAACACTACAATCGACGACGGCGACAATATCACCGCCCAGTATGGCAGCGAGCGGGACGACGTCTGCAATGCTTTCGGTTGGCAGTATGCGGGGTTGTCGCTATGTGGGTTGGTGGGCAATAGTAGATACCACGCAGTTGCGGGACGGCCCGCACGCGGTGACCGCGACAGCGATTACGTCAGACGGTCGCGCAATGACGCTTACTCGGCAGTTCGCATCGAGCAATGCTGCACGAACTACTTGACCAGATTAGGCGCCAATCCCCCAGCATTAACGGGGACTCTGGCCGCCAGCTAACCCACCGAATCCAATTTGCCGTTAAGGTAGCTCCATGAGAAGAATCATCGTCCTCCTCGGTCTTGCGGCCCTCCGGCTCGCCACGGCCCAGCAATCGTCTCCACGCATGCTGAAAGCAAACGCACCGCCAGTGGCCAAGTCCATACCGGCGCACCTGATGTACCGTCAGCTTCTGAATTGGGTGGTCGCCCTCGACAATGAAGCAAGCGCGTCCGGATCGGCTGATCCCTACGCCTTTGCGCAGCCGTTCGCGGATCGAATTGGCCTCGACCATCCGCATGTGGACGTCATCCGGAACGAGGCGCAGGCACTCGACAAAGATCTGACGGCGCAGGACGCCAGAGCGTCCAGCATCGTTGCTAAGTTCCGGGCTGTCGGTAAAGACGCACTGAACAGAGGGCTTCCCATTCCAGTCGCTCCCGGCGAGCTTCGTGAGCTTCAGCAGGAGCGCGACACCATCATCAAGTCGCATGTCTCAATCTTGCGCGCGGCTCTTGGCCCACAGACCGCAGCGAGGCTTGACGCCTATCTCTCGGGCGAGTTCGCCCCCCATATCAGCCTCAAAGCTCTCGCTGTGCCCCACACCCCTGCTGCTCCCAACACGAGGCAATAGGGGAGGAAATCCAAATGCGGTACCTGGCTTTTCTGACGTGTGTAGCGTCAGGCGTTGCAATCGTCGCCTGCGCACCGCACTTTGTACCCAATTACCGGCCTACCCAGGA
>DATBEG010000130.1:0-43981 GCA_036276155.1 Bryobacteraceae bacterium
CGGGCAAAGCCTTTCCTCTTGGCTCTCTGGGCTCAGTTCGATGAACGTTCCACCCGCGCACCGGGTAAGTGTGTAGAGCGAACGTTTCTTGTCGAAGGCGTAGACCTGCGCGTTCTTGAAACGCAGAGCCGACATCATGCCGAGTGCGACTAACGAAGTCTTACCCGCCCCTGTGGGACCGACCACAAGTGGGTGTCCCACATCCTCTACATGGCAATGGAACCGGTACGGTGCTCCGCCCGCCGTCGCAGCGTAGAACATTGGCGGCGATTGCGGCGGAAAATACTTCGAAGGATTAAACTCATGCCCGCGCCACGGCTGCGAGAGCGGCATCATATGCGCGAGGTTCATCGTGTTGATGACGAGTTGGCGGCGTTCCTTGTATTGATGGCCAGGGAACGAGCCCAGCCAAGCTCCCACCGCATTCACCGTTTCAATGCGCGAACCGAACCCGCAACGCCGCAATCTAGTCGTGATCGTTTGCGCTGTGTCTCGTAACCCCTCGATACTCTGCTCCATCAAAATGACCTTGCCGGAATATCGACAATTGATTTCGCGTCCGTGTTCGGCTTTGGCCGCCGCCTCACGTGCATCAGCAGCCAACCTCAGCGATTCATCGTCCAGATCATGGACATCGATTGAGCGAAGCTTCGCCTTGATGCCGCCTTGACCCTTTGATTTCCAATTACTTTTCCGTTCCTTGAAGAGGTCAGCCGCTTCTATGTCGCCGAGGATCTGCGCCTGCTGCGAAAAGCGGAACGAGAGCGGCACCGCATCCATCGCGCGCAGAATGCCAGCGAAGCTGACATCGGGGAAGGAATCGACTGCCAACACTCGAATGAAATAGCCGGGCAGAATTTCATTCAGCGGATCTCCCAACTGCAATTCCGCGCCGCCGGTGAAATCATCCCCGGCAATATATTGATTCAGATCCACGGGGATCTGCGGAACGGCAAAAGGGAAGCGTTGTCCCGTGACACACAGCCGGATGTATTCGAGCAGTCCATCGCGGTGCTGCCGAACGCCGCCGCCGATTCGTGAGTATCCTTTTAATCGACGAACGCTACGCAGATTCGTGCGGAGTGCCGCGTCAATCTCTCTGACCTTCTGCTGGAAGCGTGCTAAAGCGAGATCCGGCGATTCTTCGCTTTCTTCCTTGCCGCCGATCAGTTTCTTCGCGACTGAACGCAAGCCCTTTTCTCTGGCCTCATAAGATAAGCAAAAGAAATAACGGCTCAACCGAGGAGCACCCTCGACACCAGTCCGTGTAAACCAGGCCCGCCGTTCTTCCTCGACCACCTCCGCCATCGGGTCCGGCCAAGAACACCGGTCCTCTATATATTCGGCGTACTCCTCCCTGATTAGGTCGCATTGCAGTGACCAGCCTCTGCCCAGCGAAAAGACGTTTGCCAAGCGGTCGGCAATCCCGAAGCACTCTTCGAGCGGGAGCGCGTCCATATCGCGGCCAGCAAATTCCCACGCCGCCAGATAAATGCCGGTGGACGTTTCAACCACGCCATCGGCCGCAACAGCAAAATAGTCGATCAAGTCAGACAGGCCTTTTGCATCTCGCCGCGCTTCCCCCTGAAGAAACATGAATCAGATACCTCCTTGTTTTGGTTTGGTTGCTACCTCGTGCGCCAGCGATACGCACACCTTGGCTTTGCAGTCCAAAAACCTTGGCGGTAGCGTTGGCTTTCGTGGTGAACGGCAATGAGATGAGGATCTTTTTGCGCCATTTCCTGTAAGAGCTGGCGCAAGAATAAAAACAGAATGATGGCGCCCCCAATGCCATAGAGCGTTGGCAAGGAGTAACCGATGACAATGCACAGCACCAGGGCCAGCATGATAGCTGTTGGCTCGCATCCGACAAGCAAGTGCGGACGGTTGGCCGATTGACGAATCGGTGCGCAGAATTGCGCGGGGATTTGGAGCTCCATGGGGTTCCTAAATCACTGCGCCGGCAACACCAGGAATAAAGCCTAAGACCGAAGCGGCTCCAAGAGCGACCCCACCGACAAATAGAATGCCCATGGCTCCTGTCTGCAAAGCGCCCGCGTCGTGGTGGTTCCGATACCAGCTCACCGCGCCGCCGACCGTTGCGATCAAAGCCAATCCGTAAGCAAGCGGGCCCGAAACTTCAGTGGAAAGACCACCGATGGCCTGAGTCGCAGCCATGCGGCAACCACCGAGCGCCCACAAAGGTGAGCTCACCGCTGCCAGAAGAACTGCGTTGAATAACTTGCGTAGTTGTTTCACTTCCTTCCTTTCTTGACTGACTTACAAATGTGAAAGGTCGTAGTCCTGGCGTTGGGCGTCGAAGCCACGCACAGCCAACAACCGACGAACTTTCCTTCCTGCGGGAACGCGCTCGTCCCCGTCGATGAAGATCACAAGTCCAATAGCGGCGGCGATCCGTTCGCGCACCACGCCATCGTGACTTCCCAAGAAACTTTCGAGCTTCCGCAGCCCAGATAATGCGTCATCCGCGTGAATCGTGGCGAGGCCGCCACTGTGCCCGGTGCTCCACGCCTCTAAGAGCACTCGCGCGGGTTCGCTCGACCGGACTTCGCCCACGACAATCCGTTTTGGAATCAAGCGCAGGGCCGTTTCGAGTAACCTTGCTTCATTCGCCACGCGCGATGCGCGAAGAGCCACATAGTTCGGCAACGCGCATTGCAGTTCCGGCGTATCCTCGATCATCACGACCCGATCACCAGGCGTTTGCTCAAACCAGTCGGCGATTAACGCATTACCGAACGTCGTCTTACCCGAACCAGCTGGACCAACCAGCAGCATGTTTTGCCGATACCTGTTGGCCAGGCGAATAACGCTCAGATGATCGCCGCAGACCCGATCCAGGAAGCCCGCGCGATAGCATTTCGCGTTGAGCGGATCAGCCGTCCTACTCAATACGCCTTGTTGCGCAAAATCGTCTAACGTGTAGATCTGCTTCGACCGTGTCCGAATGGAGAATGCCGCCTCCGACACGACGGGGCTGATCATGCCCTCGATCCGGTCGCCCGTTAGCGGGAAAGTGGTTTCAAGAATCGGGTGCGATGCATTCAGCTCGCACCCATATTCCGTCGCTATACCGGAAAGGAGCAACATGGCCTCCGAAGGTGACATCACTCCCTCATCGCTGAAACCGCGCCCTAACCGGTTGACCCACATCACGCCATCGGGATTCACACAAATATCGAGAACGTTCTCTTCTGCCAGTAACGACGGAATTCGCCCGGCGTATTGCCCAATGATGTCGAGAGATGTAACGCTCATTCGTCCACCTACACGTATTGCTGACTAGGCAACCAGTTGCGGCGTTAGCTTCTTCGGCCTGCTTCTTGTAGGAAGCGACTGCATTGGCGGTAATGAATCGCGAATGCATCTCGTTCGTCGAGAATGCTCAAGCCAAGCTAGATCGCCACTCGTCTGAGAAAACGCAAGCGTGGATGTCATTGCAGATGATTCCCCCAGACGAAGGTGTTTCGGGAAAAACGAAGATAGTTGTGTCTCATAGTTGAATCCTTGGTAAGAGATAGTCCGCGTTAGCGGTGTAAAGGCTCTTCAGGACTGGAAGGCCACTGCGGTGAGCTTTGCTGTGAGCGCATCCTGAGCGGCTCTCGGCAAGACAGCGAGGGCGTTGCTTAACTCCAGAAACGCTCCGTTTGACGAAACGCGCGCTGGACACTCAGGCCAATAAAGCCGGACTAGCTTGAGCCAACTGTTGATTCGCTCGCGGAATTTGCGCTCTCGGGAGAACGTCTGCACGCCGAGTTGATTCGCAAGGCCATACGATCCAAACAGAGGCACTCGCTCCGAGCCTTTGGCTTGATAGCAACGCCACGTAAGCCACGTGTAGAGATCGAGACAACCGGGATTTCGAGCAAGTAAGCGAACTACCTCGGCGTCAACGGGAATTGGATGTTGCTGAAGCTCGTGCCAGAACTCAGGGGAAAGCGTTACGCTGTTATCTCTAGCGACAGTCTTTGCTCCAGTCTCCGTCAACGATAGCTTCATGGCATCGAAGAAATGTACGCGCGAGCATTGCCAAACCTGGAGGTCCTTGCGATCGTCGGAGGTGCCGAAAAACATCGTGCTTCCGAAAACACGCCGGAAAGCGTCGAAGAGGCGCTTATAGTGACAGCCATTTGTCGGCATGCCCCAGTCAATGAGAATCTCGGCTCCGCTACGGAACCAAACCACTGGACTTTGAAACCGGACAGCTTGGGTAGCTAAGTAGAGAAGAAGTAAACGATCTTGGCCAAACGGAACGCCCCATTCGGGATGACCGACGATGTCAAGAATAAACCGGCCATTCTGCCTACGGTAACTGAGCGCACCAGCCGGAAGACGTCGGATTGGCAGACCGCAGAGTATGAAGGGGCGTGCGCCAAAGGCGACATCCTGATCTCCTTGGGAGCGCCGCGCGCGCACCTCGCAAACCTGGTCCGCCTGGCGCTCGACCATTTCGGTCCACCCGAGTTGTTGAGCAATAGCCTTTGCGGAGTTCATAGCTGCACTCCACAGCAGGAAAAGATGGCAGATTTTGGCCGCCCGGCGGCTCTCAGGTGGGGTAAAACTAACTGCGGCTGCCGATGCAGCCCCTAAGTTGTTGATTCTTTGGTACGCCCGGTAGGATTCGAACCTACGACCTTTTGCTCCGGAGGCAAACGCTCTATCCAGGCTGAGCTACGGGCGCATGGTGTGTAGAACTATTTCTTCGCGAAGGCAACGTGCGTCGGGCCTGTATTGGCTCGCGCGGAGGGAGTACCCGATCCAAGCAACTCTTCAATATGTTGTCGGACGTTATCCTCTTTCATAATGCTGTCCCAGTTTGAATCTTCCTTTTGCGGCGTCTGGTAACGAATCATTCCCTTACGATCAATCATCACCTGCTGGGGCACAACGTAATAAGCATTCGTCCAGCCCATGAAAGAGATGAACTGGTCTCTGAGCACCCAGCCAACCGGAAAGTTAACCTGGAAATCCTTGGCGAAGTTTTCAACCAGAAGATCTGCGTTGTCGTTCACCGCAACGTCAATCGCCTGAAAGCCGCGCGGGCCGAATTCTTTCTGGAACTTCTCCATGATCTTCGTCGCGGCCTGGCAATGGGGGCACGTCGTGAAGATGAACTCGACCGCCACGACTTTCCCGTGGTATTGGCTCAGCAGCTTTTGCCCCTGCCCTGGCACAGTAAACGCCAGTTCAGGAGCTTTTCGCGGCGAGTCAGGAGGGATGGATTGCGCGCTCGCAAGGCAAGCCACTGTCGCGGCCAAGGCCAATAATCGTTTCACTCGGGTCTCCGCTCTCAGTTTAGCTTAGAATCTGGTTCGGAACACCACTTGCACCGGGCTCTTTGCCGTCGCCGTCTCCTGTGATTTGCGCCATTCCGCAGCGTCGCTCAATCCTTCAATAGTGTCCACGTCCAGACTATTCACGCGCACGACGAAATACCCGGTATCCCCGGTGCCGGCCAGCAGATTGTCTTTCTCCTCCGACCACTGGCAGGTTTTCCATTTTCCTGTCAATACCTTCTTATAGGCCCGAAAAAATGCTTCCGCCTGCTCGGGCGTGTCCCATTCCGATGCGAATTGGAGTTCCGGCTTTTTCTCGGCACCTACCGCGAGAATCTGATATCGCGCACCCCGGAAATGAGGCGACAAACTCGTCGAAACAGATTCCCCATCGTATTGGCGCAATAGCATCTCTATGTCGAACTCGCCCAAGGACCCATCGGTGATCTGCCTTCCTCCAGGCGCGTTCACGGCGGGCAACGACGGATTAGCCGGACGAATATGTGCAAAATATCGGTCGGGGTGAATGATTTGCGTTGTGTCCACGGGAGCGTCTTCGAAAACGGCGCTGAAGGAACGCTTGCCCATCTTCTGGTAAACAGCAGCGAAGAACAGTGTTCCCTCCGTGTAGGGAAATAACAACGATTGCTGGATGTAAAGCGGTGATGACTTCAGGACAGGAAAGTCATCCATCGAACCCCCACTGGAATCCGCCACACTTTTCAGGACGTCTGGCGTCGGCGCGGGATCTTTGCCGGCTGTTTTCAAGTCGTACGCAAGCATCAACCAGGAAGCTTGTCCCTCAACGACGGCATTGTGCGCCATATTCTCGTCGTCATTGGCGGGAGTCTCATCCATGTACTTGCCCAAATCGAAATGCTGATCCGCAAGCGCGTGAGCTAATTCATGCGCCAGCGTCGTGGTCTCTTCCGTTCCGGACGGCTCCTGCAGAAGGTAAAGCTTTTTATTGTCGTAATCGTAAAAGGCCGCAGCCTGTTCCGTAAGCAGATCGATGGTGGATTTCCGGAGATCGAAATCCTGCGGAACCAGACCGAACATCTTCAGCGCCAGTTCGTCTGTATGAATCTCCTCAGGCCGCAGCGTTTTCTTAATTCGCTTGGAGACAAACTGCCGCAACTGCCGCTTGTTCATCCATCCATACGGCACGGGATGCTCTTCTGAAAGCCCCGTGATCTCGGAAAGAGTCTTTACGATGGAATCGATATGATCGAAAACCGCGTCTTTACTCACTTTCGTCTTGGCAAGAAGTAGCCCCGACAAAAGAATCGCGAGCGCGGCAAGGAAGATGCGGGACATTGCTAGAGGCAGAAAGACGTATCTCCAGCCTAACGAATGCACTTCGCGCAGGAGGCCGAAATTCATCGAAGCGTCGAAAGCAACGCCCGAACACCGCTCCAGAGAATCTCGACACCAATGCACAGAAGCACAAAGGAACTGAGCCGCACTACCACATTCATAGCGGTCTGCCCGACGATGCGCGCAAGCCTCTCCGCGAAGCGATAGCTCAGGTACACAGTCGCGGCGAGAAGCGCGGGACCGATGATTGCCGTCGACAGCCGCACCACATTGCCGAGGTCACGCGTTTGATCTGCACCGAGCGTGATCGCAACTGAGATCGAGCCCGGCCCCACGGTCAGTGGCAGCGTCAACGGATAGAATGCGCGATTTGAGATATCCTCCTTTGTTATTTTCCTCTCCGAAGTCGCGCGCGCTTCTGCCGGCTCGCGCTGAAGCAAGGTCCATCCGGTCGCGATGACTACCAGGCCGCCGCCTACTTGCACCACGGGAATAGAGATGCCGAAAAAATTCAGAATATGAGTACCCACCAGCATCGAGACGGTAAGCAGCCAAAAGCTGTTCAGCGCAATTTTCGATGAAAGAATCGATCGCGCTTCGGTCGAGTAACCAGGTGTGAGGCTTAAAAAAATCGGGGTGTTGCCAATCGGATTGACGATCGGAAACAGCGCGCTCAACACGATGAGGCAACTCTTCAGTAGCTCCAACACCGCCGCGGTAGGCATCGAAATCCAGAATAAGCGAACGGCCGCGCATTCAGGCGAGCCGGTGTTATTCTGAAATCGCTCCTTCCCCGCCCTGTCTTTTCATGGATTTTCTTGCAGGCCTCAATCCGCAACAGCGTGAAGCCGTTGAACATGTGCACGGACCGCTGCTTTTGCTCGCTGGAGCGGGAAGCGGAAAGACCAAAGCCATTACGAATCGAATTGCGCACCTGATTGAGAATCATCACGTGCCGGGTCCGGCGGTTCTGGCCGTGACGTTCACGAACAAGGCTGCTGACGAAATGCGCCAGCGCGTTCTCAGCCTGCTCAGCAATACAACAACAGCCAGCACGCCGGTTTTATCGACGTTTCATTCGTTCTGTGTGCGCATGCTGCGGCGCGACGGAGATTCGCTCGCGGATATCCGCGATGGATTCACGCGCCAGTTCACGATCTACGACGACGACGATCAGCTCGCCCTGATGAAGTCCATCTACAAGCAGTTAGGACTGGACGAAAAGTTTATGCAGTATCGAGCCACGCTATCGCGCATCAGTCATGCGAAGAGTCATAACGAAACTCCGCAAGATTGGTACAAAGCCGCAAGTGACCCGAAGCTGACGCGGCTTGCCAAGATCTACGAAGTCTACGAAGAGCGGTTACGGCAAGCAAATGCGCTCGATTTTGACGACCTTCTGCTCGAGTCCGTTCATCTGCTGAAACATGACGAAGCGTTGCGCAGCCTGTATAACCGGCGTTATGAATTCGTCATGATCGACGAATATCAGGACACGAATCGCAGCCAGTACGAACTCATGCGCCTGCTCACGGAAGTGCGGCACAACGTGGCCGTGGTTGGCGACGAGGACCAATCGATTTACGGTTGGCGGGGCGCGGACATCCGCAATATTCTCGATTTCGAACGCGATTACCCCGATGCGGTGGTCATTCGCTTGGAGCAGAATTACCGCTCGACGAAAAACATTTTGGAAGCTGCCAGCGCCGTCGTCGCGAACAATAAAGAACGAAAAGGGAAGTGGCTTTGGACCGACTCCGATTCGGGGGCGAAAATCGGCTATTACGAGGCGCCGGATGGTGAGAACGAGGCGCTGTTCATTGCCGACACGATTGAGAAACTGCTTCGCCGCAATCCCCGGGAGCGAGTGGCTGTTCTCTATCGCACCAATTTCCAGTCGCGCCAAATTGAAGAAGCATTGCGGCGCTATGGGCGCAAATACCTGGTAGTCGGCGGATTCAGCTTCTATCAGCGCGCTGAAGTCAAAGATCTCCTGGGCTACCTGAAGGTAGTGCTTAGTCCCCAGGACTCCATCAGTTTGCTGCGCATTATTAATACACCGGCGCGCGGCATCGGGCGCGGAACGGTAGAGCAGATTGAGCAGTATGCGCTCGAAAACGGGATCAGCTTGTGGGCGGCCCTCCCGCGCATGCTCGAAGGCAAAATTTTCTCGGCCCGGGCGGAATCCGCCCTAAAGGGTTTCCTCGCCCTCATGAACGATCTGGCCGAATCTGCCAAATCGAAGCCCCTTCCCGAATTGCTGCGCGACATTCTCGAGAAAACCGGCTACGAGACCATGCTGAAAGCCGATACTTCGCAGGATTCGGAATCGCGGCTCGGCAACCTGGAGGAACTTGTGAACGCCGCTATCGAAGCGGCCGAACGCGGCGAAACCGCAGCTGAGTTCCTGGATCACGCCGCATTAGTGTCCGACGCCGACTCCGTCGATCAGCAAGCCGCAGTTTCCTTGCTGACCATTCACAACGCGAAAGGCCTCGAGTTTCCCAACATCTTCCTTGCAGGCCTGGAGGAAGGCATCTTCCCGCATAGCCGGTCGCTTTCTTCAGAAGCAGCGATGGAGGAAGAGCGGCGTCTCTGCTACGTAGGCATGACACGCGCCGAGAAACGCCTGTATCTCACCTGGGCTCGTTATCGCCGCAGATACGGAAATTCGCAGCCCGAAGTCTGTCTGCCGTCCCGCTTCCTGAACGAAGTTCCGCCGAGTTTGCGAGAAAGACTGTCGCCCGCCAGAGAGGTCTACGGACAACAGGAAGTCGATCTGTTCGCCGAACAGTCCGATGTTCGCGAGTCCGTCAAGAAGAACCTGTACACGGGCCGCACTTACAACTCAGTCGACAACATTGCGCAGTTCTTCGCAGAACGCGGCATGCCGCCGCCCTCTGGATTGACAAGACGTCCCGCGCAGACGAATCCGCCTGCTTCCAAGACCAATGGCAATGTGACGGAACCGGCAAAAGCCGTTAGTTCGCCGGCACAAGCGCCAGCATCGCGGCCGACCAGTCCTCCGACCTCCGGGCGTGGCACAACCGCCCGAAAGCAGCCGGGAATTGCCGCCGGATCCGTTGTCAAACACCCCACTTACGGACGCGGTACCGTGCTGAGGCGCGAAGGCGACGGGGAGGATGCGAAACTAACTATAAGTTTCCCCAGTTACGGGTTGAAGAAAATCGTAGAAAAGTACGCAGGAATCAAAGTCGAAGAATGAACACAAAGCACGTTGAGAACACGGAAGAACGAAAGAAGCTGAAGCGCGCCGCGCGAAAGAAAGCCGCGCCCAAGGCAAAGCGCGCAGCCGGCGTTGCGCGCGGGTCAAATAAGCGCCAAGTCAAGAAGATGGTGAAGGGCCAGCGTAAGCGCTAGCAATCGGTTCTAAACGAGTTTTGCAGCGCGCGTTCTTACGCGTGCTGCGATCCCGGTTTCACGGTTTCGCGAATCGGACTTCCTGGTGTCGTGAGTCGAAATCCCACCCGTTCTATTGCGCTACGGATATATGGATTTTTCATGAACCAGCGCCACACAGTTCCTGTCAGCAGATTGGAAGTGCTGAGTAGAGAAATGCCGACATCTATGGCCACCACGTCCTGATTCACCCATAGGCTGCGGTCTTTCCAGTTCGGGTTGAACGCATCAGCGAAGCCGTAGCGCCCGTAAATCTTGTCACCGTAGATGTTCTTCATTTGCAGCAGAACCGGCAGACAGATCTCCTGTGCAAACATCAGCGAGCCCGCCGCGGCGCAGGGCACCAGTGTTCCGTTGATCGGTCCCGCATAGGGCGGACCGCCCCAAACCACGTAGCCGGTCGGGCTATCCGATGCCGTAATGCCCCACATGTCCGCAGCATAGTCAGAGTATTGCGATTGCAGGCTGATGCAGAAATCGCGATGTGCATAAGTGGCGATGGTCGAGTTGCGGAAATAGTCGAGGTATGACGGATCGCCATCCTGCTGGTGCCGGAAATCCACCCACGCGTGCGAGAACTGATGCGTGAATAGCGGCCCACCGCTCACGAATGTCCAATCGTCATAGTGGACTTTCGGCCGGAGCCATGCGTACCAGCTATCCGCGGGAATTGCGTGCCGTTGAGAACCGATCGCTAGCAGGTAAAGCACCGACGCCTCGCAGTATGTGCTCCAGTGCGTTTTCAGAAATCCTGATCCCGGGCGCACGCCCATGGATAGCAGCAGCGGACTGCCTGCCAACATCCAGTTGAAATCCACCCGATCGAATATCTGGCTCGCGAGGCTTTGAATTTCACGGTCGTTACTGAAGTAGCCGGACGCAGTTAGGACTCCACAGAGCAGAAATGCTGTGTCGATGCTGGAGAGCTCCGAACCAAGTTTGCGCGCTCCGGTGCTCGCGTCCAGGAAGTGATAGAACCACCCATGATCGTGAAAAGCATGCGCCCAGAAATACCGCAGCGTTGTGACTACGCGCGCTCGCGCCTGGTCATGAGGAATCCAGCCGCGGCTCGCCCCAATGCAGAGCGCACTTAGTCCGAATCCAGTGCCTGCTGTGCTGCCGACGTTGTCGCCGGAATGGGCTCCGTTATTCCGTGCCCTATCCAGCACTATTCCGGTTTTAGGGTCCGCCTGTTCCCAGAAATACCGGACACCACAGCGCTCCAAATCCTCCAGGAACGCCCTCTCTTCGGGCGTCAGCGCTCGCTGAGTCTCCACCGGTGCAGCCGCACCAACCCTGTTGGACAACAGGGCCGCGCCAGCGGTGGCAAACAGCAACTCCCGGCGCGAGAAGCGAAAGTCATTGCGTCTCACTGCGGCTGATCAGAATTAAGAGATTGAAAATCCAGTCTCTCAATTTGTTTGACGCGGGAGACGTAACAAGTAGTTGCACCAGCACATGGCACATCACCATTATTACGCGCTCCCGCGCCCACCGCAGAAGAACAGAAGCGTCGGTCTAGAATGTAAATCTGGCTTCCAACTGTATGGATCGTCCAGCGAGTCCGGCAGTCGGGCGTCCGAAGTTCGGGTTCTCCACCAGCGTGTCCGTGGAACCGAAAGCGAACGGCGCCAGGTTCAACTGATTGAATACATTGAACGCTTGGCCCATCAATTCCAGCCCCGCCACATCATTCACGAACGGAAGCGAAAATTTCTTAGATAACGTCGCGTCCGTCGAGAAGTATCCGGGTCCGCGGAAAGAGTTGCGCCCTATTCCGGGAGGTCCTGAGTGGGCAATGTTGAAGTAGTTCGTCCCGACAATCGCCACGTTCGGATTCGTGCCGCCGAACTCGCATCCGTCAATGAAGCAAGTGTTCGAATTTGTGCCGGGGTTAGCGTTATTGAAGTAGATTGCGGGACGCGTCGGAGCGATAGTGGCCGCGCTCGTCACCGACGCCACCGACTGCTGAACTCCCGTCACAGGCGTCCACGGGAAACCCGAATACGCGGTGGTAATTCCGCCCAGTCGCCAGCCGCCGAGCACGGCATGTAGGATGCCTTTGCTGTGCGGGAAGATTGGCAGGTCCCACAGCCCGCTGATCACGAAGCGATTGCGCGAATCATAATCAGAGGGGCCGTACTCGTCTGTTTGTGCATGGACCGGGTCAGTCTGGTTGGTAACTGCGCCTGGTCCTTCCGCTGAAAGCATGTCGATGCTCTTGCTCCAGCTATAAGAGGCATTCATAGTAAAGCCCCAAGACATGTTCTTTGTAACTGTCACGTCCATTGAGTTGTACGAAGCATTCACATCCGGCGTCGGAAAATAGACGGCATAAAAAAAGCTTGACTGAGTGCCCACATTCTGCGGGTACAGGAAGTTTTGGTCCAACAGCCGGATCAAATGGCGGCTGATGGCGCCTTGATACCCGATTGAAAGCGATAGGTTCCGCGCAAGCTGCGTCTGCGTTTGGAAAGAATATAAAAACGTATACGCATCGGGCGTATTCGGAAAAGCGCCATAGATTTCAACCGTCGGTGGCGTCCCGCCTCCGATGGCATTCGGAGTACCCGTCACGGCGTTTACTCCCGTGGCCAAGGCCGGATTGGCCGGGTAGCTGTTTGGAGCATTGCTGCTGCCGGTCGCGAACTTGATTACGCCGCCGTCAAACGGAGTGCTGAAACTGAACGGTGCGGGAGCCGTACCGCAGCACAGACTGAAGTTGTAGTAATTGGGGTTGTCCTCGCGACTGTTCGCGAATATATTGTCGTTCTGCCGGTTATACAGAATTCCGAATCCGCCGCGCACAACAAACTTTTCATGTGCTGCCGTGGGCGAGTAGGCAAAGCCGATTCTCGGCTCGAAGTCCTTCCAGTTGTTGTTCCAGAGCTGGCTGACGGGCCGCACCGCGGCGTCCACCAACGGATAAGGACCAAGCGCGCCGAGTTGAATGTTTTCCAGTTGATTTCGCGCTTCTGTCAAAGGCGAGAAGAATTCCCAACGAAGCCCCAGTGTCAGCATGAGGCTGGGAGTGACATGCCAATCATCTTCTGCAAACAGCCCGGCAAGATGATCTCTGAAGTAGCGGGCTGCATTCGGCGGGCCGCCGGTGGCTGCATTGGCGTAGATATCTTCGTAAATCGGCGCGCTGTTTGCGAGATTCCAAAGACCTGAAAAAGAATACAACGGACGAGCACCGCCGGTCAGGTTATCGTTATCCTGCTCCCATCGGAATTCTCCGCCGAAGCGAATGGTGTGGTTGCCCCACGTTTTCGTCGCCGTGTCGCGCACCTCATATGTGTTCTGCGCAAGAATCGCGGGAGTATCGGGGCTCTGCAGAACGCCTGCTGGCTGGATGTCGCCGAACGGATAGGACTCAATCTGGATCTGCGGAATGCCGAAATTCGTTCCCGAATTGTCGTTTATCTGGTTGTCGGCAAAGCGCGTAAAGTTGCCTCGCAGTTCGTTGATCCATGTGGCACTGATGCTCCGTATATAGCCGAGCGTGACGGCTGTGTTCGTCGGTTTCTGGAACACGTCTGATGACGGCGTAGGTGCGCCCTGTGATACCGAGTTCAAATGCGTTAGGTAGAACGATCCAAAGAGGGTGTCCTTCGAACTTAGAGCGTAGTCGAAGCGAGCATTGAACTGATTACCGATTTCCTCCGACGGAATGTAATATTGCACGTACTCGATATCCGGGATGCCGTCGAAGCCTCCTCCGGTCGACTGCGCAGCCGGGTAAATGGGATAGTATGGTGTTCCCGCAACTCCGGGCCCCGGAGAACCCAAGTCCAGTCCGCCATTTACCTGCCGGCACGTAGAAGCCGCATTCGCTCCAAAAACCGCGCAGCTTGCCGCAGGGCCGCCTAGAACGGCATTGATGGTCGGGTTGGCATTAGCGCTTTGGAGTATCTTGGCGATGGTGCTTCCGGGCCGTTCGGCAATTACGAGGTTCCGATATTGGGGCGTTGTCACCCACGCCTGGGCATAAGTCGTGCTCCTATTCTTCAGCCCCTGGTAGGAAGCGAAGAAGAACAGCTTGTCCTTCTTAATGGGCCCACCCAGGCTACCGCCATATTGACGGAAGCTTAAGTCGACTCGGGTCGGCGGAGCATTGTCTGGTCCGCCGAACTTGTTGTAGGCGTTGAAGTTCGGATCCTGATAAAGGAAAACGCCGCTCCCGTGAAGCTGGTTTGTTCCGGCCTTAGTTGTGGTCTTGATATGTGCGCCGCTACCGCGTCCATCTGCGGCATCGTAGTCGGCGGAGATGACGTTGATGTCCTGGACCGACTCCGAATTGGGAGTGACGACGGCGGCGCCGCCCCAACCAAGGCTGTTCACGTTCACGCCATCGATATAGAAGACATTTTGTTCTACCCGCTGTCCAGCCGAGCTGACCTGAATCTGATTTTCGGTCTGAAAGATCCCGGCGTTCGATTGGCCAGGACCGGTCGTGTTCCCAAGGAATACGCCTTGACCGTTACCACCTCTGGAACCTGTGCCGTTGATACCCGGCATTGTGCGGACGAGCTCATAGGGATCCAGTCCCGCGGTCGGCAATGTCTCGACCGACGCCGCGCCGATGGTACCGTTCACACTCGCATCCGCCGTCTGCAAGGTCGGAACGGCCGAGGCGGTCACGGTAACCGTCGACTGTATATTCCCGGGCTGAAGCGTTACGTTGTTCGTCTGCGGCACATCCGCCGCCACAGCTACGTCCGTCTGACTGGATGACTGAAAATTTGGCGCACTGGTAGTCAGGGTGTAAGTCCCGGCCGGAAGCTGGTTGAATTTATAAAACCCCTGGTCGCTCGCCGTTGTGCTCTGAGTCGCATTCGTACCGTTGTTCTTCAACGTGACCTGCGCACCCGGTATCACGCCAGCCGACGGGTCAGTGATGACCCCCTGGAGACTGGCGTTCAATTGAGCAAAGCTAGGAAAGCATGCGAACGCCAGAAGGCTTGCTACGCGGAAGACCTTACCCTGAATCAACATATCCCCATAGACACTAAAAGGTGGTACATTGCGCCCCTCGTATTTGTTCGAGAAAGCAGCCCCAGCCATTCCGTGCCGTATACTGACCCATTAAGTAATGAAGCAGATCCTCAGGACGAAAGACATAGATGCACTCGTCGAAGAGAGTCATGCTGAGGGGCGGCAGCTAAAGCGCTCGCTCGGGCCCTGGAGCTTGATCGCGTTCGGGATCGGCGCAGTAATTGGCGGCGGCATCTTCACCGTCACGGGAACAGCGGCCGCGGGGCAGCACATGCAGGTGCCTTCGATCCTGAATGCGCCTTTGCTCGATCTAATGTTGCATGGCGGCGCAGCTTCTTCCATAGTCGGCAGGCCCGGCGCCGGACCAGGCATCACCCTCTCTTTCATCCTGGTTGCTCTGACCTGCGGATTCGCCGCTCTCTGCTATGCGGAGCTTGCGTCCATGATTCCTATTGCAGGCAGCGCGTACACCTACGCCTATACAACATTAGGTGAGATCTTCGCCTGGATTATTGGTTGGGACCTGATTCTGGAGTATGCCGTGTCAAACATGTCCGTCGCGGTCGGGTTTTCGGCCTATTTCAACGTAATGTGCGACTACATGTTCGGCGTGCACCTGCCGCAGTATCTGTCGGAACCGGCCATCCTTGAGGGTCATAGAACCGGGAGCTGGTTCAACATACCGTCGTTTCTCATCGTCATGCTGCTGAGTTGGATTCTGGTGCGCGGTGTCAAGGAGAGCGCCGGTGCAAACAACGTAATGGTGATGATCAAAATCGCCGCGGTACTGCTATTCGTTTTTGGGGCCGCTCACGCGGTGCAGGCTCGCAACTTGCACCCTTTCATGCCCAATGGGTTCGGCGGCGTGATCAGTGGAGCCGCCATCGTCTTCTTCACCTTCATCGGATTCGATTCGGTATCCACCGCCGCGGAAGAATGCAAGGCTCCGCAGCGCAATATGCCCATCGGAATCGTTGGCACGCTGATCGTCTGCGGCTTGCTCTACACCTCTGTCGCGCTCGTGCTGACAGGCATCGTCAACTGGAAAACTCTCGACAACGCATCACCGGTCGCCAACGCGCTCGCCGCCATCGGCATGGACAAACTGCGCTTCACAGTTACTGTGGGCGCGTTGCTCGGGATGTTGTCGTCGCTGCTGGTCTATCAATACGGACAAGCGCGCATCTGGTTCGCTATGTCGCGCGACCGTCTGCTTCCCGACATCTTTTCTCACATCCACAATAAATTTCGGACGCCCGACGTGAGCACGTGGCTGGCAGGCCTCGCCGTCGGCATACCAGCCGGCATTTGGGACATAGGAACGCTTGCAGATCTGTCCAATATAGGAACTCTCTTCGCGTTCATCATTGTTTCCGCCGGCGTGGTAATCCTGCGTAGAAGCCAGCCCGAACGCAAGCGCACCTTCAAAGTGCCGTTCTCGCCGTTCACTCCGGTCCTTTCGATTCTGTGCTGTTTCGGCTTGATGCTTGGCCTACCGCTCGAGACCTGGATCAGATTTGTCGTCTGGCTATTGATTGGTCTCGTGATCTACTGCGCCTACAGCCGCAAGCGAAGCCCGCTACATCAGCCGCAAACTCCCGCTCTTATGGCGGAATCCTAACGCTTCACCAGCCCTGCCACACAAGCGCCGGGAACGTAGATTGCTTCCGGAATCCCATCGATTCGTAGAGTTGAATCGCGCTCACGTTCGAGCAGGTCACGGTGAGGCTGGTGGTCGTGCAGCCAAGCTGGACCAGCCGCTCCAGCGAGAGCCGAAGCAACTCATATCCCAAGCGTGCGCCGCGCAACCCAGGAACTACGCAAAGCTGCGTCACATGCCCGGAATTCGCAGACACCATGCTGGCGAAGCACGCTCCGCAAACCCGCCCCGTGCGCTCGTCAATCGCAAGCACCGTCGCGGCCGGAGTAAACTGGCCGCATCCCGGATACCGAATGATATTTGTCAGAAATTGCCGTGCGCCCGGGATCGTGCGGTACTGATCGTTGATGTCGCTATCCACATGCCCCCTGTACGCCGCCGATACCAGGTGAGCCGCCTCTTCGTGATAACGATCGGCCCACGGAACGAAACTAGCCCTGACGCCCAGCATCGCGGGTTGTAAACGCTCCACCGCCTCCGCCCTGACGAGCATGAAGAAGCGCTCATGCCTGGTCAAGTAATTGCCTAATGGCGGGGGCTGCAGCGGACTCCGAAGAAGTATGAGCTGTGACTCGACGCGCCGGATTCCTGGCGTGTGGACGAGTCCCTGGACAACGGCGCCCAGAAGGTGGAACTCAGCCGCCGGTGAGTTGTAGTCACGCCGGATATAGAAGTCGCCGATGAGCCCCTTCCGCGCCTCACAAACGTAGTAGGCGTACCCGACAACCTGCCGATTCACGCGCAACGCATAACCGTAGAGCGAATGCATCTGCAGAAAGCGCCGCAGAAGAGTGGCAGAAGCTCGAAAATCCCAGCAAAAACGCTTCTCCCATACTTCGATCTCCTCGTTGAGCAATGGATCGAGATCGGAAACAGCCAACTGGGGCAGCTCGATGGTTTCAAAAAGAGGGGCTTCCGGCAGTGCCGCCATTCCGATTGAATTATACGTGGACGGGAGCAGATCCTGCTTGCGCAAAAACTCCCGCGCCTTGAAGGAAACGACCGATATTCCGCGCCGCCTCGCGCGTCCGCTCTTCGCTCTCGATCAGGCTGAAACGAACGAACCCTTCGCCCATAGGACCGAAGCCGATTCCCGGCGATACCGCCACGCGCGCTTCGCGCATCATCTGCTTCGCGAATTCGAGTGAACCCATGTCCGCGAACTGCTCCGGAATTCGTGCCCAGACAAACATCGATGCTTTAGGCGGGTCGATAGCCCACCCTGCTTCCCGCAAGCTCTGGATCAGCACATCACGCCGCCCCTGGGAGATATGTGCGATCTCGCCTGGAGCGTCATTGCATTTCGTGAGCGCTGTCACGGCTGCTATCTGGATTGGCTGAAAAATACCGTAATCGAGATAGCTCTTCACGCGCGTCAAAGCAGCAACAAGCTGCTGGTTTCCAAGACAATACCCCACGCGCCATCCCGCCATGTTGTAGGTCTTTGTCATGGAATAGATTTCCACGCAATAATCCTTCGCGCCCGGAACTTGCAGGATGCTGGGCGGCCGGTATCCGTCGTACGCAAGCTCTGCATAGGCGAAGTCGTGGATGACATATATGCCGTATTCGCGCGCCAGGTCCACTATCTCGCGCATGTAATTCAGGTCCACGCTGACCGTCGTCGGATTGTGCGGAAACGAGATCAGAATCATCTTCGGCTTCTTTGCCGCAGTCCGCAGATGATTCTTCAATTCGTAAAGGAACGTGGCTGCATCGGGCATCGGCAGCATGACGGCATCACCCTCAGCCAGCACAACACCGAAGTAGTGAAGCGGGTATGCGGGATTCGGCGAAACGACGGCATCGCCCGGAGCCAAAACGGCGAGCAGTAAATGCGCCAGCGCGTCTTTTGCGCCCATGGTGACGATTGCTTCCGCTTCCGGATCAAGCGTGACGCCATATTGAGTCCGGTACCGGTCGACAATCGCCTGTCGGAGCGGCGCAATTCCACGCGACACGCTGTAGCGGTGATTCAGCGGATTCTGCACGGCGCGTATCAGTTCATCCACTACAGGCTTTGGCGTTGCACCGTCGGGATTACCCATTCCCATGTCGATGATGTCGACACCGGAGGCCCGCAATTTATCGCGCAGGTCATTGACGACGGCGAACACATACGGCGGCAGTTTCTTGATGCGGTAGAACTCTTCACTGCTTGGTAGCGGCATTTCATTCCCAGTCTAGCCGCCCGTCATACGAAAATGATGCTTACGCGCAACCCACGTATTGTTGTCATCGGTAGCCTGAACGTCGATCTCACTACTTTTATCGACCGCATGCCCGAGCCGTGCGAAACAATCTTCGGCCGCGAATTTCGTCTCGGGTTCGGCGGCAAGGGCGGTAATCAGGCCGCTGCGGCCCGTCTGTGCGGTGCGGATGTCGCGATGGTGGCGCGCGTCGGCGACGACCTCTTCGGACCAGCAACTGTCGCCGACCTCAACGCATTCGGCATTGACAGCAGCCATGTTTTCACCACGCCAAACGTCTCAACCGGCGTCGCACCCATTTTCATCGATGAAGCTGGACAGAATCGCATTCTGGTTGTGAAGGGAGCAAACGATCTACTCACGCCCGGCGATGTCGACCACGCACGCAGCCTGATCGAGGCCGCCGATGTAGTCATTCTGCAACTCGAAGTTCCGCTCGATACCGTCTATCACGCGCTCGATGTAGCTCGCTCCGCCGGCGTGATCAGTATTCTGAATCCGGCGCCTGCTCAAATTCTGGAAAATCGACGCGCCGCTGCGGCCGCCTATCTAATTCCAAATGAAGTCGAGGCTCCAGTTCTGATGGGCGTCGATATGGACGTCGACAACGTCGGCTCCCGGAGCCTCCGCGATTCCCCGTTCGAGCGGATAATCGTCACGCTTGGATCAAAAGGCGCCTTCTACGCCTCGCGTTCCGAGGCATTTCACGTGCCCGGGATCCAGGTGAGCGCGGTCGATACCAGCGGAGCTGGGGATGCCTTCATCGGCAGCTTCGCCTATTGTCTTGCGACAGGCGCTTGCGTGCGCGACGCGATCTTTCGCGCCAACATCTATGCCGGGTTGTCAGTCACAAAGCCGGGCACGCGCAGCTCATTCCCGACGCGGCGCGACTGGGTGAACGCGTGGGTCTAAGATTGGCTAATCGAATGGATCGGCTACTTAAATAGCCTTCAGCACCCGAAAGGGCAAAGTAATGATGGCGCCCACCAAGGACAGCGCCCCATGCACCGCAATGCCGGCAATTCGGAATGGCAGCAGCAACACCCAAACAATGGGATACAGCAGCAGCGCAGCAATGGCAAGCGGCCAACAAAGAAAGAAAAGTAATAGCCAAAGTACGAACGTGAGCATTACGTCATCACCGTAAATCTATACGGAAAATCTGCTCAACTTGTTCCCGGGCGCCCGCCTTCGTCATGCCGCGACTTTTGCCGCGCCTCCCGATACGGCTGCGTCTTCGGATTCGCTGCGTTCCACTGCGGCGTCGTCGTGCTGTTCGCTATGTGAAGCAATCCTAAAGCCACCATCCGATCAACGTGCGCCATATTGTTGTAATCGACCTTCGGCCACTCATCACCCAGCCCGTGGTAATCGGGATAGTCAAACGCGACGCATAGCGTTTCAGCCGGAACTCCCAGCGCCGCCAGCGCCGCATTGTCGCTTCGCATAAAGTATGGATCGCTGGCCTGTTTGTTCATATAGACCTTTACGCCCACTGCGCGGCCAGCAGCCTCCAGGTAGCGCGTCACATCGGAGTAGTCATATCCGGTCAGGCTGGCGTTATCGATCTGCGGCCCTTCCGTCGAATCCGTGCGTCCCACCTGTTCCAGATTCAGATCCGCCACCGTTTGTGCCACCGGAAAACGCGGATGCCTGCCATAAAATTGCGAGCCCAGCAATCCGCGCTCTTCCCCGAAGAATGTCATAAAAACCATCGATCGTTTCGGGTGCGGTGTCAAACTCCCCAGCGCTTTCGCAATTTCAATCACCGACACCGTACCGCTCCCGTCGTCATTGGCTCCGTTGTAGATGCGGTCGTTGCCCCCAGGCTTGTGATTTCCCGCTGCCCGGCCTGCCGTTTCTGTCGTCCCTAGGTGATCGTAGTGCGCCGTCAGCATCACGTAGGTATTCTTCAGCGCCGGGTCCGATCCCGGCAGAACACCAATGACGTTCTTCACGACAACGTTCTTGTCTTCCGGCGCGGGAATCTCAAAGGAAACGGTTCGCGGCTCGGCATCTTGTCCAGCGTGATCGATCCATCTCTGAAGCTCGTCGCTGCTGGCCGTAATAGTTGGCGTCCGTTCGCCCCGCGCGTCTTCGGCTTCTATCAGCCTCGCGCCTGCCTGACCGCCGGCGCGCGGTTGCATAACCGTAATCTCTAGCGCGGCCCCCGACTTTGCCACTGCTTCGTCGAAAGAGCGCATTTTGATATATACGTCCATGTCGCGTCGTTCCTGCGGAGTCGGACCGGGCACAACCAACGCTTTGCCCTTCAGATCCAATCCGTTCAGCAGCGCGGGGTCCTTCGCCTTCAAAACAATCACAGGAGCACGGTCGATTTTAGCCGCGGCATTCGTATCCCCAACGTTGATATTTTGCGCCGCTACAGTTGTCGATTGCGCGCCTTCGAGCAGAGTCATTTCCGATTGAACAGGCGGCATCTGCCGGTCCACCATATTCGCGATTTGGAAATAATCCTGATCTCCGGCCGGCTGCAGGCCAGCCGCTCGAAATTGCGAGGCGATGAATTCGGCCGCAATGTCAAGTCCCGGCGACGGAGTCCAACGACCCTGCAGAGCATCTGAGGCGAGGAAGGAGAGATCGCCTTTCAGATTCGCAGGCGAAATCAGTTGCAGTGCGTGAACGACTTGCGGTTTAACAACCGGCTTTTCCTGACTCAGTAGGCTACCGTTTAGCGCGAAAATGACAATCGCGCCGGCGGCGCACTTACTAAGTCGCTTCATATCCCACAAACTTGTCGAGAATGACGTTCCCCTTGTACTCCATGTCTTGATGAATGCCGATGGACGATGAATAGTACGCAAACGCAGTGGTCTCTTTCAATTGCGTGAAGAACTTCTCCGGGTCCGTCTGCGGCTCTTTCTCCGCGCCCGCGATCGTTTTCAATAGATCGACTTGCTGTGCTTTCGAACTCTTCACAAAAGGTCCGCCATTCATACTCTGCGAAAGCTCGTTGATAGCAGCGAGTCCTTTGCGCCAAGACGTCTTGTCCTCCGGCAAATACGCTTCCGCCACGCTGCGGTCGATGAATGTCGCTACGCCCGCATCATGAGCTCCGGGGGAATGGTCGTCCGCGGGAATGATCAATTCCGTCAGCGTATCCAACAGAACAAACTCGTCCTTCGAGAAGAATAGGGGGGCACCCGGCTCTGCCGCCGGCAACTGCAGCGTCGCAAACGCCGTAATGCCGAGAACCTTAAACAGATCGCGGCGATTCAGATTCGTCACGCAAATTCTCCTTTCCGGAACTGGTCTGACAGGTAATCGCAGGAACGCCAGCACAGCGCCATAATGGTCCACGTCGGATTCTGGCAGGAGGCGGAAACAAACGCGCTGCCGTCCACCACAAACAGATTCTTGACGTCGTGCGACTGCATGTACTGGTTCAGAACGGATGTCTTCGGGTCGTTCCCCATGCGCGCGGTGCCCAGTTCATGAATGGACCACCCCTCGGGCAGGATCGACTTGGTAACTGACACGATCTCGAATCCGGCAGCCTCGAACATCTCCTTTCCGGTCACGGCCATGTCCGCGGCCATCTTCTTTTCGTTTTCGCCGAACTGGTAGCTGAACTTTAGAACCGGGACGCCCCAGCCGTCCTTCATATCCGAATCGATGCTCACGGAATTTTCGTAGCGGGCCAGAACCTCGCCGAACGCACCCATATTGACGGTCGCGCCCGCATAATCGCGCACGTGCTTCTTGTACTCTTCGCCGAACCCGGGGCTCGTGTAGGCGGTGCCCGGAATCATACCCGTGCCGCTGCCGCCTTCGAAACCGTAGCCGCGAAGGAAGTCAGACTTGCTGTTCAGATTGCGGAAACGCGTAACATAGAATCCGCCTGGTCGTCCATCGTCCAGCGTTCGGGGCTTGCCAATCAGATCCTTCTTCAGACCCCCGACAGACGGTCCCATGACGTGCTCGCAAAAATAGTGGCCTACCGCACCGCTCGAGTTCCCGATTCCATTCGGATACAAACTCGATTTCGATAGCAGCAAGAGACGCGTCGATTCCAGCGTTGAAGCTGCCAGAATCACCACCTTTGCTTTCACCTGGTAGCTCTTCCTCGATTCACTGTCGAGGAACGACACGCCCGTCGCCTTGCCCGTGTTTTTGTCCACCGTGACTTCATAGACGGTAGAGTTCGGCCGCATAGTCAGATTGCCCGTATCCATCGCCGGACGAATCAGACCTGTTGGCGAATCGAACGCGGCGTGAATATCGCAGCCGCCCACATGCCGGTTGCAAGCTCCGCGCCCGTAACACCGGCTTCGGTATTTATTGTGCTTCAGCCCGTCTGTAGTCACGCCCGCTCGATAAGGCGTCAGCGTGCGGTCCATGCCCTTCAACGTATTGCGAAGGTGAATTTCCGCGTCATTCAACTTGACCGGACGTTGAAACTTGCTGTCGGGCAGCCACGGAAGATTCTCCGGATGCCCCGAGACACCCAGATATTCGTCCACTTGATCGTAGTAGGGCTCGATGTCGGCGTAAGAAATCGGCCAGTTCTCGCCGAACCCATCTCGATCTTTCGCTTTGAAGTCGTAGTCGGAAAGACGCAGCGCCAGCCGGCCCCAGATGGTCGTCTTCCCACCCACCGTCCTTGCTCTTACCCACGCGTAACGCGTCCCGGTGTAAGGATGGTCCTTCTCATTCACCACCATGTCTTTGGTGTAGTCTGAGCCGCCCCATCCCTGGATGTAGTTCACCACCTTCGCATACGGCGAGCCCTGCGCATACGGCGAACTCCGGATGTTGTATTCGTTCGTGGTCAGCGCATGATAGTCGGGCGGCATCTTGCCACGGCGCGGATGATCATAGGGCCACTGCATGGAATGCAGCATCTTGCCCGTGTCCTGGTTCTTGCCGGCTTCCAGCAGCAGAACCTTCATCCCTTTTTGCGTCAGAACATGGGCGGCCATTCCTCCCGCCGCGCCTGACCCGACCACTACCGCGTCGTATGTTGTCTGGTAGTCGATATCTGTGAAGTTCGTCACCGGAAACTGCAAGAGCATTCAGTCCACTCCAAAGCTGAATTGTATTCCTTGTCGCTTTTGCGGATCTTCCTCTTCCTCCGTCTGCGCACTTCGATCACGATCTATGGGCGGTGAATGCAAGGGGTCCAGCGTACAGTGGGCTTGCGCCGCTCATTGCTGACTGCGGTATGATACGGCTCCCACGGAGACTCTCATGTTTGGCTCACGGATACTGAGACTGTCCTACCCTCCTGACTGATCTCACGAATTACTGGGACGCGAGACCAGCGCCGAATGGCTGTTCAAGAGACGGGCTCGGAGGCGTGAGCAGTTCGGCGCCATCTTCCGTGATATGCATATCGTCCTCAAGCCGTACTCCGAATTCACCTTTGATGTAGATACCCGGTTCGTCGCTAAAAACCATTCCGGCCTGTAGCGTGGGATGAACGGTCTCGCCGAACATGTTATTCCGAACCAGGTAATTCCATTCGTGCATTTCCATCCCCAAGCCGTGCCCCACACGATGAGTGAAATACTTGAAACCGGGACCGTAGCCGGCCTGCACGATCACGTTCCGCGCGGCCGCGTCTAGCGCTTCGTTGGGCACATTCGGTTTTGCCGCGGCCAAAGCGGCTTGTTGCGCGCTACGAACAATTTCGAAGACCTTTTTCATTTTGTCTGTCGGCTTGCCCAAGACGAATGTTCGCGTTATGTCCGACGTATAACCTTCGACTCGGCAGCCGTCATCGAGCATGATAATGGTGCCCTCCCGGATCGTCTGCGGCGTTCGAGAGCCGTGTGGGAGCGCAGTATATTCACCGACATTGATGCTCGCCTCCCCGGGAAATCCGACTCGTCCGTAAGCGGCCTGCACGAGACCGCTCACATCCCGCTGCGTCATGCCTTCTTCTAAAGCCTTGTAAACCGCCTCGTACACAAGCAGGGTGGCCTTGGCGGCTAAACGCAGACATTCCAATTCGTGGGCGTCCTTGATGATGCGGCACCCGGCTGTAACCGGAGTAGCGCTGACAATCTGAATGGCGGACCCACCGGCATGGGCAACACCCTCTGCGAAGACGAATTTGACATTCTCATCAACGCCCAGACGTCCCGTGGAAATGCCGCGGTCCTTAACACCTTGAATCAGCGTTCGATACGGACTCTCATCTTCTTGCCACGTGCGGATGTCAGCGTTTTGGCCGAATGGGCTGCTGGCAAGCAACTCGCGCGCTCTGTCTTCCTCGAAGGCGGGACACACAATAAGCGGTTTGCCTTGGCGCGGAATCACTAAGGCCCACAAACGCTCGCTGCCTCCCATCTGTACATTGGCAAAGTAGATCGACGATGCGCCGCCAGAGAGCATAATGGCGTCGATTTTGTTTTCGAGCATCAGCTTCTTGGCCTTTTCGATCCGGACCTCGCGCTCTTCGTTCGTGAACGGCCGGACCATCGCGGTCATCGACTGGAGGGCCGCGATGGACAGTGGGAGCGGTTTCTTCGGGATCGGCTCTGGCAAGGACCGTTGCGGCTCACCAGCCGGCGCGTAGCTTGCGCCCGCGAGCGCGGAAGATAACCAAAAAAAGGAACGTCTCGATAACATTATTGGGTTTGCCAGATTGCGTTTGTCAGGCCGCCGCGATTTGAACGGAGAACCTTTTGCGCCTCAAGTACTTAGTTTGGACGTTTTCTATAGTTACACGAGCCTGGAACTCTGCCCCCCATTTGTCGGTGGTGTTCTAAAGCTGCGTCGATGAGGTTGTACTTGTGATCTCGCTTTTCGCGTGGCGCAGTCCAAGAGCGGCTCGCGAAACTAAACCCTGGGCCGTTACGGGCGATAATGTGCTTACGGATCCTAGTCTACATATGACGCGTAATCCGGCCGCTACTCGGAACTGTACACAGCTTTCGTAAATGCTTCGCGATTAAGGGCCAACTCACGCTATGATGTCGTCCCAAATCTCGCCTTCTAAACGCGTTTTCAGATCGATATGAAGAAGTTGCTGTTTGAGGGAGGTTACGCAAGGCCCGCGGTAAAGCTGGTGAACGGGACCGCCTCTCCGCCTCTCAATACGCAGGCGGGAGACCTACTTTTCTGATGATCGAACGGTAGCGTTCCTCGCCGTGCAAGAAGTCGTAAGCGGGGTCGAACTGGACGTCCAGTAAAAGAGGTGAGTGTTCCTCGTAGCCTTGCTCAAGAAGTGCTAATGTCTTCTCTCGCATACCGAGTTCTGCAGTCAAGCCGGCCAGCTGAACTGGGGAGACGTACCGGCGTTGAGACTGTTTCTTCCAATAGTCCAGTCGTCTTTGGAGTACCGCACGATACCCACCGTGCTGGAAGGCTTGCGGTACCGACTCGAATGATTCAGTATCTCCGGAACTTCGGAGAACTTTTTCTGCCGTCTGAACGGCTTCGTTTTCCATGCCCTTGCGCCGATATGCGATTTCGAGTTGCCAGAGAAGAACGACGTCAGTTGGGGCCGCTTCCAGTCGCGCTCTCGCTTCCGTGATCGCAGCGTCGTATTGCCTGGCGTTATCGAGGACAAAAGTTAATCCCCAGGGGCGGGCGAACGGGTTCAATTCCATTGCTTTTCGCTCCGATTGGATCGCTTCGTTATGGCGGTTAAGGGCGCCAAGGACTTTCGCCTTCAGATGATGCGGTTCGAAGAACTTCGGATCGAGCTCAATCGCGCGATCACACTCTTCGAGCGCTTGCGGCCAATCCCAGTCTGCAAAGAAATAAACTGCGCCTAAAGTATTGTGCGCCTGAGCCAGCGAGTTATCGAGCGACATCGCTTTTCGCGCGGCGTCTTTGCCTTGCCACAGCGAATCTTTGGGGCTCATCTCCCCCTCAACAGCGACAGCGATATAGTAGTCGGCAACACCGGTCCAAGCCAGAGCGTAATCCGGCTGCAATTCCGCAGCCTTCTTGAAGTATTCGCCGGCTTGCGGAAAGTGACCGGCAAACCAAAGATAGCGGCCATGCAAGTAGGCATCATGCGCTTCAGGCCGAATGTAACGGGCTGCAATTTGAGGAGTCGCGCGATGAAGCTGCTTCGCAACCGTCCGCGCTACGTCGGCGGGCAGCGAGACTGAGCCATTTGTGTCGCGATCGAAGCTTTCTGCCCAGAGGTGAGTATCGCTGCGCGCATCGATCAACTGAACGGTCATGTGAACGCCTCTACTGGAGCGGGCAATTGATCCTTCGAGAATGCCGTCGACCCCGAGCCGCTGAGCAATTTCTGGCAGCGGCCGGTGCGCGCGTTTATATTCCATGGCGGAGGTGCGGGAGATAATGCGCAGAGTCGAATTTTTGGCGAGCATGGTTATCAGTTCGTCAGTCATACCATCAGCTAAGTAGTCCTGACCGGGATCGCCCGAGAGATTGTCGAGAGGGAGCACGGCCAACGAAGCGATGTTCGGACTTCGGTACCGGAAGCTTCTCCGCGCCGCCAGAGCCAGAACAATCATAAGGGCAACGGCGATTGCACCTCCAAGCGAGGCAAGCCAAAAAGACGATCGACGCCGGGGTCGGAGCGCTGGATCAGCGACTGGAGTCGTTATTGTAGGCAGAGCAGTTTCTTCCGCAGCCGGCGCGGAGATTTCAGACACCGGCGAGATGAAACGGTAGCCCTTGCCCGTAACGGTCTGGACGAATTGGGGCTGCTCGGGATCGTCGCGCAGCGCCTGGCGGATTTTGCGGATAGCTGTGTTGATCCCATGCTCGACGTCAACGTAGACTTCAGGGTCCCAGAGGCGCTCAGCGATTTCAGTCCTACTAACGACGCGGCCATTGCTTGATGCCAACAGAATCAGTAATTCCATCGGCTTCTTTTCGAGCTTCTGGATGCGTCCGGCGCGCGCAAGCTCGAAGCGCTCGCAATGCAAAGTGAAATCGCCAAACTCGTAAACGGGGGCACCCACCTTCGAATTGCAACCTCGCAAAAGAAGTATAGCCAATTCCGCACTTCGGCTAAGTCGTGCAATTATCAGCTATTTACCGCTTCACCTAATCTTTACCCGGCTCTTTACCCCCTCTTCATTGCCCTTCACGGCTCGTTTGCGGCTAATTGACATGTAGCCGGCACGTTCCCGGCGGACAAGGAGAAATGATGAAGGCACATTACAAAGTATTTACCCCCGTATTGGTGGCACTCGGACTGGCTGTTTTGAGTGTTCCAAACTGTTCCGCTCAATGCGGCGGCCTTGGCGGAGCCATTAAGCTGCACACTGGATGGCAGTTTCAGAGTGGAAAGGCAACGCTTGTTCCGGCCGTATTCGTCAGCGCTGACGATTGGCACACCCACGACGATCCCGACTCAATCGTCGGCCTGTGGCACGTGAAGTTTTTGGTCCCCGCAGCGGGAAGTTCGCTACCGACCACAATCGACGCCGGATATGCACAGTGGCATAGTGATGGAACAGAAATCATGAATTCTGGATCTCGCCCGCCTAGCACGAGCAATTTCTGTCTCGGCGTGTGGGCGAAAGTCGGCGAGCGCGAGTATAAGTTGAACCACTTCGCGATCTCGTGGACTGGCGATCCTACTGCAACGAGCCCCCTGGGGCCGGCCAACATCATTGAGCAGGTCACTCTGGCACGCGATGGAGAAAGCTTCATCGGCTCATTCACGATTGTCCAGTACGACGAAAACCTCAATGTCAAAGGTCAGGCCGCCGGCACGATCACGGGCACGCGGATCACGGTGGATACTCCTCCCCAGAGCATCTTTTGACCGCTCGCTACTGAGCTGAAGGAGAACGGAAACATGTCAACTTGGCAAGGAAACTTTCAAATCAAAGTCTCAGGTTCACCCGCCATCGGAAGGTCCGCATCTCCCCGACGTTTCCGCCTCATGAAGACGTACGAATCAGCGTTCTGGATGCTTGCTGTTATAGGTCTCGCAACGGGATTGAAAGCGCAATCGTCTGATCCATGTGCACGGGAAAAGGAATTGTTGCAGAGTTTGCAAAAGCAAAGACAGCTGGCTGAACAGGCGCTGACTTCGCAAAGCTGCGCCGGTCCAGCCCGTACGATTTGCCGTGGTCCAAATCGCTCTACAGCAATCCCTGATCCCTAACAGGCCGAAGAACCAAAATCAATTGAAGTCCCATAGCGGTACCCGCGCAATCCAAGGTGGTGAATGATTCACAATTCCAGCAAACTCTGTCTAGCTCCGCCCTGAGAGCATCCATTCGGAATGTGCCGCACATCAAGATCCTTTCCTTTCCATCTAACCGAGATCTCTACAACCTGGGTGACAGATCTAGGAAATAATCCCAACCTCGCATCCGATTCCGACCCTTTGAAGTCCGACACCGAGTTTTTCGCCGCCGTAAACAACGGCTATATCCCGCCGTCGATCGCCGAGAACTACTTAGGGCTGCAAGAGCGCGTAGCCAAAATGGCTTCGGATTTTTTCATCCGCGGCTTTACGCGAAGCCAGAGACCGCGTCATCGTCCAATATCTCGCCGGACACCCGGAGCGTGCCTGACAAAGCGACCACGCTTGCGCCGCTCATTGCTGACTGCGGTATGATACGGCTCCAACGGAGGCTCTCATGTTTGGCTCACAGATACTCGACGTTGCTGTTGGACTCGTCCTGCTCTTCCTCTTACTCAGCCTTATCTGCTCGTCCCTGAAGGAAGGTCTTGAAAGCTTCACGCATTATCGCGCCAAAGATTTGAAAAATGGCCTAAGCGAGATCTTTAACGATCCAAGTATGCTGACCAAGTTCTACGATCATCCGCTCATCTACGGTCTCTTTCAGGGCAAATACAATCCCGACAGCCACTTCAATTTGCCGTCCTATATTCCTTCCAGAACGTTCGCCCTGGCGGTAATGGACATGTACAAACAGGAGCCTGACAACGCAACGCTAAAACGCATCCTCAAGCCGCTTATCCAGACGACAGCGGACGAGACCACGAGGGTTCAGACGAATCTGGAAGACTGGTTCAACTCGTCGATGGATCGTGTCTCCGGATGGTACAAGCGCCGGACTCAGTACGTTATCGCCTCTTTCGGCATCCTGATCGCGTTCGGGTTCAATGTCGACGCCATAGCGATCGCGCGGTATCTCAACGTGACGCCCGCAGGGCGCGCGGCGCTGGTCGAACAGGCGACAAAGTACAGTAAGGCTAGTGCGCCGCCCGAGAGCCCACAGGCGCGCCTGGACGCCATCTCGAATGCCATTGACGTAAGCGATATCCCGGTTGGTTGGAAAACCAGTCAGAGCGACATCGACCAGAAGGTCGCCTGGCGCCAGTCGCCCCAAGGTGCCGCTGGGTGGCTGATGAAATTCGCTGGCCTGTTTGCAACCACTCTGGCCGTTTCTCTCGGAGCGCCCTTCTGGTTCGACGTGCTGAACAAGTTTATGGTGATCCGCTCCACGGTGAAGCCGGAAGAAAAGAGTAAGGACGAGCCCAGCAAATCTTAATCGTGACTACTCTTCCGCTTTTGGAGCAGACCGCTTCGGTACGACGCGAATAAGCTCGCCGTCCACCAGCGAATCCGGTGGATTCTCGACAATCAGCGCATCTTTACTAATCCCGGTGAGCACCTCCACGGTGTCGCCGAAATCTCTTCCCAAAATCACCGGCGCCAGCTTGATGCGGTTCCCATTGACAACCGTGGGCAGCCGCAAACCTTCTGTGCGAAACAGCAGCGAACTTCCCGGGACAATCAACGTCACCTGGTCGCCCTTCACTTTGAAGTGCGCCTGTACGTAAGCGCCGGGATAGAGCAGGCCCGTGCTGTTCACCACATCAATTTCCACTGTCAGCGTTCGCGTCGCCGAGTCCAAGGTATCGGTAGTCCGCACCAACTTACCCGGAAACCGCCGTCCCGGCAGTTCGGGAAGAGTTAGGTCAGCTTCAATACCGGGTCTGGCTACGTGTGAGTACTCTTGCGGCACTTCCACGAACACGCGCAATCGGTCGATCGCTGCAACGTGAAACAGGTCCTTGGCGGCGCCCGTTGTCGATCCCGTGCCCGACTGCGCCCCTGCCTGAATCAACTGCCCGATATCCGTGTTGCGTGCTGTCACCACTCCGTCGAAGGGCATGTAGACCTTCTCGAAATCCACCATCTGCTCCAGGCGCGCAACATTGGCTTGCGCCGACTTCACAGTTGCGGATTTCGCCGCGGCATCCTGCACCGCGTTGTCCACATCTTGTTTGGCCACCGAGTCCGTCTTGAACAGATCCGTGTAGCGGCTCGCCGTAATCTGAGCCAGTTTCAGGTTCGCCTGCGCGGTATTCAAGTCCTCGCGCGCCTGCTGTAACTGCTGGTCCACTTCCGGACTCTCAATCACTGCCAGCAGCTGATCTTTTTTGACGTGCGTGCCGATGTCGAAATACCAGGCTTTCAGATAACCGCTGGTTCTCGCATAGATAGGCGCATCGATGAACGCCTGAATGTTCCCCGGAAGCACCACTTCTTCTGCCGGATTGCCGATCTTCGGGTGCGTAATGGTGATCGCGGGTTCGGCTGAAAGCTCAGTAAAACGCCGCAGGCTTTGCTGCTGCTTCAGCCGCGGTAGAATGCCGGCCATCACTACCAGGGCCACCACACCCAGGACGACGATCAGAACGATGATTGCTCGAAGACGCTTCATCCTGTCCTAAGCGCCTCTCCGTCTGCCGTGCAGCAGCGCGAAAAAGGTCGGAACGAAGAACAGTGTCGCCACCGTCGCAAACAGCAGGCCGCCAATAACCGCGCGTCCCAGCGGAGCATTCTGTTCGCTGCCCTCGCCCAATCCCAATGCCATCGGCAGCATGCCAATCATCATCGCCAGCGCCGTCATAAGCACGGGACGGAATCGAGTAAACCCGGCCAGCAGCGCTGCATCAGCAGCGGAATCTACGTCGGGCAGTTGCTCCTTGGCGAAACTGACCACCAGAATGCTATTGGCCGTGGCCACGCCCATACACATGATTGACCCGGTCAAAGCCGGAACACTTACGGTTGTATGCGTCACAAATAGAAACCAAACGATACCGGCCAAAGCCGCCGGCAGAGCGGAAATGATGATAAATGGATCAAGCCACGACTGGAAATTGATGACGATCAGCATGTAAACAAGCACAATGGAAAACGCCAGGCCGCCGATCAGCCCTTGGAAGGAAGATCTCATCGTCGATATCTGCCCGCGCACCACAACGCGCGATCCGCGCACCAGTTTCTTCGAATTCTTCGCAACCAGGTTGTCTATCTGCCTCGCCACGCTGCCCAGATCCGTGCCCTGCACCGATCCATAGATGTCGATGACCGGCATAATGTCGTAATGAGAAACCGTCGCCGGGCCCGGGCCGCGCTGTAATGACGCCACGTTGGCAAGGATCTCGCTCGCTCCAGTCGGAGACGCCACGGGAATGTTCCGCAGATCCTGCATCGAGTTCATCTGGTACTGCGGCGACTGCGCGGCAATGTTATAGCTGACGCCTGTACGCGGATTTAGCCAGTATGTTGGGCTCGTCTGGAAACTGCCGCTCAGCGCGACCAGGATATCTCCCGCCACATCTTTTTCCGAGTAGCCCACCTGCTGCGCTTTTGTGCGGTCGACGTTCACAAAGAGCTTGGGCTGGTTGAACGGTTGCTGGATTCGCAAGTCCGTCGCGCCCGGAATGTCCTTCACCTGATTGAGCAAGCGATAAGCAAAGTCCCGATTTGCTTCTACGTCTCGTCCCATCACCTGAATGTCGATGGGAGCAGGCAGCCCGAAGTTCAGAATCTGGCTCACCAGGTCCGAGGGCAGGAAGTAAAACAGAACACCCGGGAACTCTCTCGGCAGGCGAGCGCGTAGCGCTTGCACGTACTCCGCTGTCGGACGGTGCTTTTCAGATAGCGAGACGATTATATCCGCATCAGCAGGCCCAATTGTCCCGTTATTCCCATAAGACGTATTGAGACCGCTATAGGGCAGGCCGATGTTGTCGAGCACGTTCACCAGTTCCTCGGCCGGAATCTCCTGGCGGATGCTCTTCTCCATGACGTCGCAGAGACTGGCTGTTTCCTCGATGCGCGTTCCGGTACGCGCGCGGATATGCAGTCGGAATTGCCCGCTGTCCGATGCGGGAAAGAAATCCTGTCCCAGCCACGGCGCCAACGCGAACGACCCTATGCACGCCAGAAGGAATAGGGTGACGAACACGGCACGATGGCGTATACAGCGCTCCAGTATGCCCCGGTAGCTGGCACGCAATCTCTCAAACCCGTTCTCGAACATCAGTTGCAGACGAACGAATGGATTCCTCGGGTTGGCGTGCGCCACGGCCTCATGGTGCGAATGGCCACTCAACAGGTATTTGGCCAGCGTGGGCACAATGGTTCGCGAAAGCACATAAGAGGCAAGCATCGCGAACGACACTGCTTCGGCCAGCGGTACGAACAGGTAACGCGCTACACCGGTGAGGAAAAACATCGGCACAAACACAATGCAGATGGCCAGTGTCGAGACAAACGCGGGCACCGCAATCTGAGCAGCTCCGTCCAGAATCGCCTGCTCAATCTCCTTGCCCATTTCGAAGTTGCGGTTGATGTTTTCGATCTCAACGGTGGCATCATCCACCAGGATTCCGACGGCCAGCGCCAGCCCGCCCAGCGTCATGATGTTGATCGTCTCGCCCAGCGCACTCAGCGCAAATAACGAGCAAAGAATCGACAGTGGAATCGAGATCGCAATAATCAGCGTGCTGCGCCAACTACCCAGAAAGACCAGGATCATGATTGCGGTCAGGCAGGCGGCGATCACGGCTTCGCGAACAACAGCCGCAATCGATGCCCGCACAAACACCGATTGGTCCGCAATCGGCGTAATCTTCAGCTCCGGCGGCAGCGTCGCCGCGATAACCGGCAGCGTCTTGCGAACGCCCGCGATAATGTCCAGCGTCGACACATCCCCGTTCTTGTAGATCGCCATCATGGAGCCACGCATGCCATCCGAGCGCACGATGTTCGTCTGTGGCGGATATCCGTCGCGCACATGGGCCACATCGCGCACGTATATCGTGGCGCCGTTCTGATACTTGATAGGCAGGTTATTTAGTTCCTGCACCCGCTCCGGGCTTCCGTTGATCTCAACGTCGTACTCGAGCGATCCGATCTTCGACGTGCCGCCGGGTAGCACCAGGTTCTGTGTCCCAATCGCGTTCACGACATCATTCGGGCTCAACTGCTTCTCCTGCAGCGCCTGCGTGTTCAGATCCACCATGATCTGGCGCTGCTTGCCGCCGAACGAGTTTGGAATCGCGGTTCCCGGCACCGTTACCAGCGCCGGCCGGATGAAGTTCTGCCCCAGGTCGTTCAACTGCTGTTCGCTCAGGCCAAGGCCCGAAAGCCCGAGCATGATGATGGGAACTGTCGACGCGTTGTAGGTGATGATGAGCGGTGGCGTCGTGCCCGGTGGAAGCTGCTTCAACTGCGTCTGGCAAATCGCTGTCGTCTGCGCAATCGCCGAGGGAAGGTTCGCATGCGGCTGGAAAAACACTTTGATTACGCCGATCCCGTTCATCGACTGCGATTCAATGTGTTCAATGTTGTTGACGGTCGTCGTTAACGACCGCTCATTGATGTAGATGATGCGCTCTGCGATGTCCTGCGCGGACAGCCCGGTATACTGCCAGATCACGCTGACCACCGGTATATCGATGTTGGGGAAAATATCGGTCGGCGTCCGCGAGATCACCACGGGCGCCAGGATGAACAACATCAATGAGAGAACAACAAAGGTGTACGGTCGCCGTAACGCCAGGCGAACGATCCACATGCATTAGCTCCTAAAACAGCAAAGTCAATCTGAATACTTGATTATCGGTCATTCCCCCTTACGCCACTCTCTGAAACCAGCCTCCCGTAGTTTCACCGTGGTGAAACCCTGAGGCGTGGGGCATCCAATCTTCGAGATTCACAATGAAAACTCTGTTCCTGGCAGGCCGCGTGATCCTCGGCGGCTTCTTCGTCTACAGCGGAATCAATCACTTCAAATCGAAGCAAGCGCTCGCCGGCTACGCCGCAGCGAAAGGACTCCCCAGCCCCGAGCTCGGCGTCCTGGGTTCGGGCGCACTCATGATCGCCGGTGGCGCTAGCCTTATCCTCGGCTATAAGCCGAAGATGGGAGCAGCCGCACTCATCAGCTTTCTCGCCGCGGCATCGCCGCTGTTCCATGATTTCTGGAACGATCAGGAACCGCAGGCCAAACAGAATAACCTGATTCACTTCTCGAAGAACCTCGCCATCCTGGGCGCCGCGCTGGCCTTGGCCGGCGTCAAAGAGCCTTGGCCGCTCAGTGTCGAATGAACGCCAACGAAATCGACTAATATAGCGAGGCAGGGGGTGGCTTTTGATCAACGTCATCACCGTCGAGCGCGAATACGGCTCCGGTGCCGGAACCATAGCTCAAAAACTCGCTGATCGCCTCGGTTGGACTCTTTGGGACCGTCAGATCACCTGCGACATCGCGCGCCGCCTAAAATGCGACGTCAAAGCGGTGGAGCAGCGTGAGGAGCGCCTCGATTCCACCTTCTATCGCTTGGCCAAGATCTTCATGCGCGGCAGTTTTGAAGAGAGCTATACCGGGGGCGGGATGGAACTGCTCGACGCCGAAGGGCTCTCCCATCTCATGGAAAAAGTAATCAAGGAAATCGCTGCCCGCGGGAACTGTATCATCGTTGGCCGCGCCGCGCCGTGGTTTCTTCGCGACCGCCCCGGAACCTTTCACACCTTCATCTACGCGCCGTATGAAGAGAAACTGCGCCGCTTGTTGGCCGCCGGCAATTCGCGCGCAGACGTAGAACATCTTCTCGAAACAGTCGATCAGGAACGCGCGGCCTTCATCCGCCGCTACTACAACAAGATCTGGCCGCAGCGCGACATCTATCACCTCATGATCAACTCAAAAATAGGCGATCAGGTCGTGATGAATATGATCCTCAGCGAAGTTGATATGTTGGATCGGGCGGCAATCGAACATCGCCCTGCCTGAACATGCGCCTTATTATTGGTCTTCTCTTGTCTGCTGCCACATTGATTACTTCCGCCGCCGAACCTCAGCAATCAGAGCACGGCAAACGCTTAATGCTCGTCGTGAGCAAGGGACTGCCCGGCATCACCGTCTATGATGCCGACTCGCAGAAGCCGCTCTGCAACGCGACGATGGGGGTTAGCCCGCATGAGGCCGCCTTCTCCGCCGACGGTCATTACGCCTACGTTCCCGTTTACGGCAACTCCGGCGTCGGCAAGCCCGGCACTGACGAGCACATCATCCATTTCGTTCGGACCTCCGATTGTCAGGAAGTTGGCTCACTCGATACCGGCGAGTACAAGCGCCCGCACTGCGTACTCGTCGGCAAGAGCGGCCGGCTCTACGTGACTGCGGAGATCGCGGCTTCCGTGATCGTTATTGATCCCAACACGCGCAAGATCATTGCCACCATCCCCACCGGCTCCCACACGACGCACATGATCGCGCTCACGAGAGACGAGAAGACGATTTACAGCAGCAATGTGCAATCCAAGACCATTTCCGTGCTCGATGTCGCAAAATGCAAGCTGGTCCAGACCATTCCTACCGAGGGTGAGAATCAGCGCATGACGTTGAGTCCGGATGGCCGCTGGTTTGTCACGAGTCTCGGCCCGGCCAAAAAGGTTGCGTTCTATCGCACCTCCGACAACCAACTCGATTTCACGGTTCCCGTTGATGGCACACCGTTCGTCGCCAAGTTCAGCGCCGACGGCAAGTATCTCTACGACGCCGGACACGTCGAGAAACGCGTCGTTGCCTGGAAGATCGATGTGGCACAACGCAAAGTAGTGGCGACCTCCAGTGACGATCTGGGCCGTGATACCGGTGCGCTCGAAGTGAATCCATTTACGGGCGGGGTTTACGTCAGCGATCAGCCGACAAACAAAATCAGCGAACTGGATCCAAGCACGTGGAAAGTCGTTAAGACGCTGGACACCGAGAAAACGCCGGACTGCATGCAGTTTGTCACTGTGCGATAGCTTCAGCGGCCAGCCACAATAACCAGAACAGCAGGAGCGTCAGCGCGAAGGACGGGATCAGGTACACCGGCCATGGCCCGAATAACGAAAGCAGCGTCTCGTCCTTCGGTTTCACGCGTAGATACATGTAATTCGTCTTGAAAATCCAGTCGAACAAACCGACGGCCGCCGCATAGATCAGAAGCATCGAAAATCCGCGCCGGAGTGCACCCCGACGCAAAGGCGCAATTCGTCCGAACACAATCAGCGAAATCGCGATCACGATTCCGCCATGCGCCAGGAAGAAATAAATCGCGGGATAGGAAGGCCACGGTGACCAAAGATCAGGCGTAATCAGCGCCATCCCCGCCCCGGCGATTCCCGCGAAATACGAGAACTCCACCAGCCACGGCGTTAACATCAAGCACGCCAGAGCCGTCGTCCACACCGCCACGTCGCAAAGCTGCAGCGGCAGATTATTGGGAAAACGAAATCCTTCTTTCGAATAACGAAAAATCCACCAGATAACTTCATTCACTGCCAGCGCGCAGCCGATCGAAATCCGTGCCCACCCGGCATTCACAATGCGTCGCCGCAGGAGCCAAGATAACAACACCGCGATCACTGTGATCGCAGCCAACAGCGAAAGGTGAAGCGGGCCGAAAAGGCGCACGCGATCCTACGCGACGGAAAACTTGAAGATCGTTAGCTGATGGAATCGTTGGCCCGGTTCCAGTTCCGTCGAAGGGAAATTGGCTTTGTTTGGCGAATCCGGAAAATGCTGCGTTTCAAAGCACAATCCGTAGCGGAAATTATAGGTCGCGCCATTCTTGCCTTTGATTCCGTTCGCCAGGTGATTGCCGGTATAGAACTGCACGCCGGGCTGCGTGGTAAACACTTCCATGACTCGCCCCGACTTCGGATCCTCAGCCCGCGCGGCAAACGAAGGCTCGTTCCCGTTTCGATTCAGCACAAAGTTGTGATCGTATCCGCCCGCGTACTGCATCTGCTGGTCTTTCGAGTCGACGCGATCGCGGATCCGCGTTGGCTTCCGAAGGTCGAAGGGCGTCCCATCCACCGACTTGATTTCGCCCGTCGGGATCTGCGAAGCATTGGACGGAGTGAATTTGTCAGCGTTGATGGTCACCACGTGATCCACAATCTCGCCCGTGCCCTCACCGGTTAAATCGAAGTACGAATGGTTCGTCAGGTTCAGAACGGTCGGCTTGTCAGTCGTCGCGTCGTATTCAATCCGGAGTTCGTCTTTGTCAGTCAGCGTGTAAGTCACCGTCGCAGTCAGCGTCCCCGGGAAACCTTCCTCGCCATCTTTGCTGATGTACTTAAGCCGAAGCGACTGTCCCGCGTTGCCGGTCACATCCTCTGCGTCCCAAACCTTCTTGTCAAAGCCAACCAATCCGCCGTGCAGCGTGTTCTCACCGTTGTTCTTCGCCAGATGGTACGTATGGCCGTTCAGCGTAAACTGGGCGTTTCCGATACGGTTCGCGTAGCGACCTGCTACCGCGCCGAAAAATGGATTTTTCTCCAAATACTGGGGCAGATTGTCGAACCCCAGCACAAGATCCGCAAATTTGCCCTCACGATCTTTCGTTTTCAGCGTGACAAGCCGGCAACCATAATTGATGATGGTCGCCTCCGTGTTGTTTGCATTTGTCAACGTATAAAGATCGACATCTTGGCCATCCGGGCCCTTGCCCCAGGACTGTTTGTGCATCCGTTTTCTTCCGTTCTCCGATCTCATGGACGCGGCCGCCGCAATTCCGGCTAATGCCGCGCCGAATCCGCGTCGGCTAATCCATTTATCCATCCTTGTAAGCTTACAATCGTCGCCTGAAATCATGACCTCGCCGCTTGAGAGCTTTCGTCTGACAGTCTTCCGTGTGGTTGCGGAGCGGCTCAGCTTTACTCAGGCCGCTGAGGTGCTTCACGTGTCTCAACCGTCGGTCACTTCGCAGATCAAAGCGCTCGAGGAGGAACTTGGACTGCGCCTGTTCGACCGCGCCGCGACGGGCGTCACGCTCACTGCCGCTGGATCGCGGCTGCATGAGTTCGCCATCGATATCGACCGACTCTTACAGCAAACGTTGCGCGACATCGGCAACCTCAACGGCGAGCTGCGTGATCGCCTTACTTTGGGCGCCTCCACGACTATCGCGCAATATCTCCTGCCGCAACTGCTCGCCGGTTACATCGCCGAATATCCGCGCACAGAGCTAGCCATCAACAGCGGCAACACGGAACAGATTGTGAATCAGGTGGTCCAGCGGCGTATCCAGATCGGACTCACAGAAGGTCCGGTCAGCACGAGCGATCTGAAAGTCGAACCTTTTCTCGAAGATGAAATCGTCCCGGTAGCCTGCGCTTCTGATCCGCTCTTTCAAATGCGTTCTCCGTCTGTCGAAGAGCTTGTGAGCCGCCCGCTTCTGTTGCGCGAGCCCGGCTCCGGCACACGCCGCGTTGTAGAAGACGCATTGCGTGCCGCCGGTGTGAGCTTGCGGAATATCCGCATTCGCATGGAACTCGATTCCAGCGAAGCCATCAAATCTGCGATCGAAGCCGGCCTCGGAATAGGTTTTCTTTCGCGTTGGGCGCTGAAACACGAACAGCGGACCGGAATCGCCATCGTAAACATCAGCGGATTCACCATCAATCGCGCTTTTCAGTTCGTCTATCCGCACGGCCCGGAGCCCGAAGGTGCGGCGGGCGCGTTCCTGCGCTTTGCCCGCCATTTCCGTCCCGGCTTCAGCTCTTAACTGGGCTGGATTTCCGCGCTTTCTTCGTGCAAGATAGAAAGACTATGGCCACTGCCGACGGTACCTCCGCCATCGCAGTTCAAAATCTGGTCAAGCGTTATCCCAAATCGAAGACGAACGCTGTTGACGGCGTGTCGTTCGAAGTCCAGCGTGGCGAAATCTTCGGCCTCCTGGGCCCGAATGGCGCCGGCAAGACGACGACCATCGGCGTTTTGACAACGGCTATCGTTCCCACAGAAGGTTCAGCGAGCATCATGGATGCGGATGTCGCTCGCGATCCCATTGCTATCAAGCAGCGCATCGCCGTCGTTCCGCAACAAAGCAATCTCGATCGCAGCCTCAAAGTTCGCGAGATCCTCACGTTCCACGCCGCCTACCACGGCGTACCGCGCAAGACGCGCGAGGCTCTTGCCGATCAGCTCTTAAACGAGCTCGGCCTCGGCGAGCGCAAGAACGAGAAAGTGAATCGCTACTCAGGCGGCATGGCGCAGCGCCTCATGATCGCCCGCGCCCTGATGCACGCCCCCGATGTGCTTTTCCTCGACGAGCCGACCAACAACCTCGATCCGCAGTCTCGCTTGTTCCTGTGGGAGCGCATTCGGTCGCTGAATTCGAACGGCCTCACCATTCTCCTCACTACCCACGACATGGACGAAGCCGACCGCCTCTGCGCCCGCATCGCCATTATGGATCAGGGCAAAATTCTCGTCGATGACACGCCGGCTCAGTTGAAAAAGATGATCCCCGGCGGTACATCGCTCGAAGTCCGGGCTTTCGCTCCGCCTTCTGAAAACGGAGCCGCCGCTGCTCGCGTTACCACTGCGCTCGAAACCACACCCGGCGTCTCCAAAGTCGAAGCCATGACAGACGAGAAGGATGCCGAGCCCGGCTCGCTCACTTATCGCGTCTATTCGGAGTCGACAAACGGTTTGATCGGGCCCGCGGCCCAGGCTGTGTTCGCGGCAGGAGCGCAGGTTCGCGATCTCAGTGTCAAACAACCTTCTCTCGAAGAGGTTTTCATCTTTCTCACCGGGAGGCATCTGCGCTAATGGCAGACACTACTCTTCCGCTGTCGGAAATTCACGCCTCGCGTAGCAACAGCCGGGCCAGCCTCGCAATCGGCGCATTCCTCGCCATTTTGCGCCGCGATCTCACCGTCACCGGCCGCGAGTTCGTCCCATTCCTGCTGCAAGCGCTCATGCAGCCGCTGTTCTTCCTCTTTATCTTCGGCAAAGTGCTGCCGGGCATCGGTCTTGCTGCCGGCAATTTTGCCGCGCTGATGCTACCCGGCATCGTTGCCCTCACCGGCATGATCGCCGCCATGCAAGGCGTCACGCTCCCGTTAGTTCTTGACCTGGGTTTCGCTCGCGAGATCGACGACCGTTTGTTGTCGCCCCTGCCCGTCTGGTGGGTCGCTCTCGAAAAGGTAGTCTTCGGCTCCATGCGCGGATCCGTGGCGGCCTCGGTAATCTTTCCCTTGGGTTACCTCATCCTTGGCAGCGGCTTCGAGGTCCGTACCGATCGCATCGGCATTCTCATCGGAATGGTCATCCTAACTGGTCTGGTCGGTTCTTGTGTCGGACTGCTGATGGGCACAATCATCAAGCCGGAACACATCAGCCTGATGTTCACGCTCATCTTCACCCCGCTGCTGTTCACCGGCTGCACTTACTACCCCTGGGGCGCGTTGTTCCGCATCAAATGGTTCCAGATTCTGGTGCTTTTGAATCCGCTAACCTATTGTTCCGAAGGCTTGCGCTTCTCTATGGTGCCGCCGCTGCGTGGCCGCGATTTCCCTACTCTGCCACTACCCTGGATTCTGCTCGCGCTCTGCACGTCCGTCATCGTTCTCTTCCTGCTGGGGCGCAGTACGTTCCGCAAGCGAGTGGTTACTTAAACCAGTACGGCGTCTTCTTCGTCCAATCGCTGTTCGGATATTTGTTATGCAGCAATCGAAACGCGCGTTCCACCTCCGTCGAATCGCCACCGTTACATTGAACCAACCGCGATGTCTTGACAGCAAGCGCGAGCGCTTCCGCGTTCCGCGCATCCTGCGGGTGCGCCTGAACCCACTCAACGCACTTCTTCGATAAAAAGACAGGAGCCGGACCAGCATCATTCAGCCCGGTCGTTTCCGCCGCCAATTCATGCCGCTGCTCCGCGTTCAGGAAATGCACGCTCGCAACTCGTTGGGGTTGCGGTGATCCCCATGGATTCTGTCCGTGTGCGCACCACCAGTTATCGCGGAAAACGTCGATGAGGCCGTCCTTCGTGATGCGTGGCAGATCCGCGCGCACGTCCGTGCCTAATTCCGGATGATGCAGCATCCAGAAAATCTCGGCGAATTGGCGTTCCGCCGCACTCTGCTTCGCGAACGTGCCAAGTTGCGCCGCATATTCCGGCTTAACTGCCGCAAGTACGTCCGCAAACGGCTGCACGTCTTTCGCGATCAGCACGGACCGCACCCACCCCGCCTGCGCAATGTTCGCTTTCAGATTGGACACCAACGCCCGCGCCCTCGCAGCACGCAACCACGAGCTGAGCGGAAGCGACTCGTTGAACGCGCTCGCGGCATCATTGTCGAAAAGATATTCCGGCTCATCTACGTCCTGGGGCTCCTCATCCCCGGTACCGATTTTTGCCGCCTCTCGCGGGGCATGCGCCAGAAATACCTCAAACGATTCAGCCACCTTCATCCGCTCGGCATGGAATTCGTTCATGCTCGATAAATCGAACCGATGTTGCATCGCCTCGTCCAGCACGTGTGCGGCTTCCCCGTTCTTGTTCTCGTTCGAAAGCATCACTGCCAGATTTGAGCGTGCGCTTGCGTATGCAGGCGAATCAGCAGGCACAGCGCGCAATGCCGTTTCGACTTCGGGAGACGGCGCGGCCGCCAGAAGCCACGCAATCGACTTCGTCGTCTGCCATCGCGTCAGCGCCTCGTCCGGTTTCATGGGGAACTTGCTCGAATAGCCGGCAACCCACGCGGACAGGTCACTCTGCGAAACAGCGCTCCTGAACCTGGCAAGTCGCGCGTTAAACAACGCCTGACGCTGATCCTGCGTCATTCCGGGCCTGTAATCTTCACCGGAACCGCTCGACGACTGATCCCAGATGAACGTGAAATCGCTCAGATCGTGGCCCAATTCCGCTGGATCCGGCTCCATCAGCCGTCGTGACAGGTTCACCAACTGAGCACTTGGATCAAGCTTCGCCAGCGCCCGATCCAGCAGCAGCCCCGCTGGCCGGTGCAGCGACGCCTCCCGTGGATCGACTAGCATCTGCCTGAGTTGTTGCACGGCCGGCTCATAGTTGGACTCTCGCAGATACGAACGCGCAATCAGGTAAGGCGCCCAGACCTGCCACCGCGAGTTCGTATCCGCCGCAATCTTGCTCCATTCCGCTCGTGCCGCGTCGTAGTTGCCGGCATAGAAGTTGGCCGCGGCAATCTGATACTCGCGGTCGCTCACCACGAATTCATCGCTGCCCGCTGGCGTCGGTTCCGGTATCTCGCCTGTCTTCCCTCCGCAATTGGCGAACACCTCGTCCTGCGCGTTCAGCCAATTCTTCGTTTCGGTCGCGTCCTTCCCGTAACGACGGACATATTCCGCCAACACGTTTGTTGCGGTGGCGAACGCGTCCGTCGTGCAGACAGCAATCTCGCTAAAAGTGGTGGTCCGCCGGTACCAATCAATGGAAGTGACCGCCGTTGCTCCCGGCGCCTGCTGCCGCGCTGCCAGCCAGGTCTTCACAACGCCGTTCGCATCCGACGTACGGTAGCGGCGTTCCAGGTCCGTGATCGCATCCACCTGTGCCGGCATAAGTGGCTCGCCGCTCAAAGTGCGATAAGCCATTGCGAGATACCGGCGAGCATACGTTCGCTGCACGATCCCCAGCTGCCCTGAATAGAACGCCCGTTCATTATCGGGCGCATACTGGCCCGTGAAAATCGCCGTCGGGAAGAACGGACCGCAGCTCGACAAATCCGCCGGATTAGCAAGCAGCAAAACGAACAGCACAGCCGCCGCTATCTGCTTCATCATGACCATCCTTTGCTGGCTTGCAATACGGCCCTGTAGCTTACTTCCGTCCAGGGTCGATTCGTAAAAACATAAACGCGCCGGCCCCGCGGCACTTTTACGTAAAATTCGTCTGTCGATATCCCGAAGCTGCTCGCGCACAGTGGGTCGCGCAGGCGTTCGCGCGTCGAGTGCGGATCGGCGCCCATCCGAAAGAACATCGGCACAGCATCCGTCACCGGCAGAGTGCGAATCCAGTCATCGCTTTCGCACCATGAAACCAGCGCTGTCATCTGCAGCTGCACATTCTCG
>DATBEG010000131.1:0-19533 GCA_036276155.1 Bryobacteraceae bacterium
CCGTGCGGGCGTGGCAATTTACCCTGTCGACGCAAGAGGCTTGTTAGCCCGTATGCCCGCGCAAACCGCAGACGATCTTTTTTCACAGATTACGCGGCGGAGCCTGGTGGCAGATGGGCAGGGCCTTGAGCCAACGGGAATTTCTCAAATGCGCACGCTGGCAGAGGAAACTGGCGGACGCGCGTTCGTCAACACCAACGATTTGGCCGGCGCCATTCGTGAAGCAGTGGACGATGCAGCCGTTACATATACGCTCGGTTTCTATCCGGCATCCGACACCCTCGACGGCAAATTTCATCACTTAAAGGTGCAGGTCTACGGTCGGAGCGGTTTGGAAATTCGTTCTCCGAGCGGATACTTTGCGGTCAAGGACGATGTGAGTCCGCTGGGACAGAGCGACGATCTGGCTAATGCGTTGCGAAGTCCGCTCGAATTGTCCGCGATCCACATTGAGGCCCACTCCGAGCCGCCGGGCCAGCCGAATTCTGCCTCCTTCGACATAGCCGGTTCCATCCGACTTGCCGATCTGAACCTTAAAAACGATGGAAAATATTGGCGCGGTGATCTAGGGTTATACGTCGTGCAACAAGACACCGGCGGGCAAGTGCTTGCTGAATCTAAGAGCCGGTACCAGCTTCAACTCACGGGCGAAATGTATCTGAGCTATGAGCAGTCCGGTCTCCCGTTTCGCTGTGCTGTGCATTCTAAGCCTGGCATTGCAACGCTCCGGATATTGGTTCACAATCGCGTGAATGGGACCGTCGGAAGCCTCATCATTCCCGTCTCAGCGATTGAATCACCACGGTCAACATGGCCGGTTGGCGTATTGCAATTCGAGAGGTGCATGAAGTCCATCGCGTACAACGCGGACCGGAACGGGAGACTTCCCATTTGATAAACATAGACTGAACTGAGTGTTCCGCGTTAGATATCTTTCCAGCCTGACCCTATTCGTTCCGGGCATTCTGACGCTATTGGTGCCGCTGCTTTTCGGGCAGGAACCGCTCGACAAGGGGGATCAACATGAATTCGTCATCTCGAATTTCAAAACCGAGTCCGGCGTCACACTGCCGGAGGCGCATATCGTATACGGAACTTTCGGGCATCTCAATACCGCTCGCGATAACGCCATCCTTCTACCCTCGCATTACATGGCGAACTTTCACGGCTATGGATTTCTAATAGGCCCCGGCAAGTGTCTCGACACATCAAAGATGTTTCTGGTCGCGACAGAACTCTTCGGAAACGGCCGCTCCTCCTCACCCAGCAACACGCCCGAGCCCTATCACGGACCGCGTTTCCCGATAGTCACCATTCGCGATAACGTGCGGGCCGTGCATAGTCTGCTCACAGATGAGTTGCACATTACGCACCTCGAAGCCATCATTGGCTTCTCGATGGGGGCACAACAAGCTTTTCAGTGGGGGGTGAGCTATCCCGATTTCGCCGATAAAATCGTTGCCACGTCCGGAACAGCAAAGACGTATGGACACGGGATTGTACGCCTTGAAGGACAAATCGCCGCAATCGCAGCAGACGACACCTTCAAAGGCGGCGACTACACGGCCGAACCGGAGAAAGGAATCGCTGCTTCCGGGTTGGTCTGGGCTGCGTGGCTCTACTCTCAGGAGTGGTGGCGTCGCGAACTCTGGCGCACCAACTCTCCGCCCGGGACCACGTTCGACCAGGTGCTTGGGAAGTTTCGCACAGGCTTCTTTCATGGCGCCGATGCGAACAATCTCATTCTGCAAATGCGCACGTGGGAGCGCCACAACGTGGGGGATACGCCTGGCTTCAAAGGCGATCTCGAAACCGCTCTGCGCTCCATCAAAGTTCCCTTTTTGTATATGCCGTCTGAAACCGACCTGTACTTCCCACTGGAAGATGCGCGTTACGAGGCGCCTTTCATACCGAAGGGAATTCTCCTGCCCATCCCATCTCTGTGGGGCCACCCCGCCGGCGCCGGTACCGATCCGGACGACCTCAAATTTCTGAACGACCACATTGGCCGCTTTCTCTCCGAAGGTCATCCATAAATTACGACTCACCGGTCCCATCGAGTAATCTGTCGCCGTGAGGTTTGTTAAATGCGGCTGGTGTATCCGGCGACCGCGTGAACAGGTACAGAGCCGACTTCGCGTTCTCAAAGCGCAAATGCCACAATGCTTCCGCCGGATGGTGCCTCGTTCTTCCCTCCCCCGCAGACGATCACTACGTACTCGCGCCCGTTGATCTGATATACCGACGGCGTCGCATTGCCTGCGGCGGGCAGCGTCGCCTCCCACAACAATTTCCCGGTCTCTTCGTCGTAGGCATGAAACTTTTTGTCAAAGCTCGTTGCGCCGATGAACAATATTCCGCTCGCCGTCACCACCGGTCCGCCATAGTTGTCCGTGCCCGTGTTCTTCATCCCGCGTGCGGCCAATTCCGGGTAATCGCCGAACGGGATTCTCCAGCGAATCACTCCCTTGTTCAGGTCGATGGCATTCAGCGTTCCCCAAGGTGGCGTCATAGGCGGATAATTTTGAGGATCACGAAAGAGGATGTATCCCTCGTTGCGATACTTCAGCCAGTTCGGGTCGTTCTGAGCCGTCGCCGCATTTGCGCTCTCCGTATCGCGACCGGTCAGCAAATAATCCACAATCTCGTTGACACCGCGCTCCAGGTAATCGAATGCCGGCATCCGGCCGCCGCCTTCGCGTATGATCTTCACCAGCTCTTCGCGCGATCTTCGCTGCCCGATTCCCACCAGCGACGGGAACGTGGGTGGCGCGCCCTCGCGGTTGGTCCCGTGGCAGCTCGCACAGTTGTTCTGATACAGCGACTTCGTCTCGTGCGTCACCATGCGGATAATCCACGGCTGCTCATTCGAGTTCACGAACAGCAATCCGTTCCGCTGGTCATACGCCGCGCCGCCCCACTCAGCGCCTCCATCTGTTCCCGGCATCAGCACCGTTCCGCGCGTGCTGGGCGGTGTGAACATGCCGTTCGAATCCAATTGCTTCAAGCGCGCCAGCACCGCCGCATGTGCCTCCGGCGTTCGGTTCGTCACCATGTCTTCCGTGAACGCTTGTCGCGTGAACGGTGGCGGCTTCACCGGATACGGTTGCACTTCGGAAAGTTTTTCTCCATCCAGCGGCGATGGCGGCACGTTCCGATACTTCACCGGGAACAGCGGCTCGCCAGTTTTCCGGTCCAGCACATACACGTAACCCGTCTTCGCAATCTGCGCGACTGCATCCACCTTATGGCCGTTCCTTCTCACCGTTACCAGGCTTGGCGCAGCCGGAAAATCCAGGTCCCAAACGTCGTGCTTGATTCCCTGGAAGTGCCAAATGCGCTTGCCCGTGCGCGCATCCAGAGCCAGCACGCAATCGGCGAACAGGTTATCACCGATTCGGTTCGATCCATAGAAATCGAACGCCGCCGAACCTGTCGCCGCGAATACCATGCCCAGCTTCGGGTCCAAACTCACGCCCGCCCATGCATTCGCTCCCCCCGAGATCTTGTACGAATCCGGCGACCAGGTCTCATAGCCGTACTCGCCCGGAAACGGAATCGTGTGGAAGATCCAGCGCTGTTTCCCCGTCTTCACATCGAATGCGCGGATGTGCCCCGGCGAGCCCGGCAGAGTCTCCGGCACCGTGCTCCCCATGATGAACAAATCTTCGAACACCACCCCCGGACTGCTCGCGCTGATCGTTATCGTCTGCGGCGGCCGGTCCAGCCCCTCACGCAGGTCGATCCTTCCCTCATTCCCGAAATCCGCAAACGGCTTTCCGGTTTTGCGATCCAGGCAATACAGCCAGTTGCGGTAGGTGAAGAACAGCCGCTCGCCGGCCACCGTCACGCCGCGCTGCCGAAATCTGCGTTGCGGGTCATCAGCTTGCTTCGGGTCGAAACTCCACACCTCGCGCCCGGTCACGGCATCCAGCGCGATCACGCGCATCTTGGGCGTGGTGGCATACAGCAAGCCACCCACCACGATCGGATTGCTCTGCATCTCCGATCCTTTGAATGCATCGCCGGTGTCGTACGTCCACGCTACTCGCAGTTGCCGGACGTTGTCTTTGGTGATCTGCCTCAGCGGCGAATAGCGTAAGTTGTACTCGCCTCCATTGACCATCCAATCGACATCAGGCGACTGTGCCAAAGCACAATACGCCAGACACGCCGATAGCACTAATCGGATCGAGAACATGAATTGCAGATTCTAGCGAACCCGGAAAATGCGCGGATCCGCGCCGCGCCGGCGTAGTGGTCCGCGCGCTGATACGCTGGACATCGAAAGCGCATGCATCGCCGGGACTTTTTTCGCCGAACAGGGCTCGCTGCCGGCGTTGCAGCCTGTTCAAATTTCATCGAAGCCAGGCAGCACTCGGCGGCGATCATAGTTGATGATCCGCTGACGACCTCTCGCCCGGTGCAGTGGGCCGTCAACGCACTTGAGTGCACGTTCAAGCAAGCCGGCTGGGGTGTCACGCGTCGCGATAAGCCACAAGCCGGAGAACTCAACATTGTGGCGGCGACAGCGCATCCGAAGTCGATCTTTCCGACCGATGTGTTGCCTCCAGAACCAGAGAGCTGCGTTCTCTTTGAATCGGATGTAGACGGGGCTAGGTGTCTTGTTGCGCTCGGCCGGGATGCACGCGGGCTTACATACGCGCTTTCCGAGATCGCCGATCGTGTGCAGCACGGTAGGTCACTTGAAATCGAGCAGCCCATAGTCGAGCGCCCGGCGAATCCAGTGCGTAGCGTCATGCGGCAATTCACAAGTGAGTTGCTCGATAAGCCGTGGTTCTATGATCGCGATGGTTGGACGCAATACCTGGATCTGCTTGCGTCGCAACGCTGGAACCGTCTCGACCTTGCCTTCGGATTCGGATACGACAGCTTGAATCGAGTCGACGATTCCTACTTCTTGTTCTTCTATCCCTTTGTCGTGTCGGTGCCCGGCTACAACGTTCGGGCAACTAATTTGCCGGACTCCGAGCGTGAGCGCAATCTGGAAACGCTTCAGTTCATCAGCCACCAGACCGTTCTGCGCGGCATGGATTTTCAACTCGGAATCTGGATGCACGGGTATCGCTGGGCAAAGGGCAATGCGCGCAACATTATTGAAGGGCTGACGCCGGAGACGCACGCGGCTTATTGTCGCGACGCATTGACGACTGTTTTGCAGAAGTGCCCGGCCGTGTCTTCAGTGGGCCTGCGGATCCACGGTGAAAGCGGAATCGCGGAAGGCAGTTACGATTTCTGGACGACCATCTTCGAAGGCGTGCGGCGTTGCGGACGAATTGTCGAGATCGATCTTCACGCGAAGGGGCTCGACGAAAAGATGATCGGCAACGCACTCGCAACGGGCATGCCTGTGAACGTGTCTCCGAAGTACTCGGCAGAGCACTTCGGCATGCCGTATCATCAAGCCGCCATTCGCAAGATGGAAATGCCGGTTGCCGGGCACACCGGCGCAGGTCTGATGACGATTAGCGAGGGCGCCCGCGTGTTTACTCGCTATGGTTACGCCGATTTTCTTCGCGAGGACCGCAAGTACACAGTTCGCCATCGCGTCTTTTCCGGAACGCAGCGGATTCTGCTTTGGGACGATCCCGCTTCAACAGCCGCGTACGCGCGTGCGTTCCAGTTCTGCGGTTCCGCTGGTGCAGACCTGATGGAGCCGCTGACGTGTCGCGGTCGCAGAGGTTCCGCCGTTCCCGGGCGCCGCACCGGATACGTGGATGCGCGTCTCGAACCTAAATGGGATTGGCAGAAATACACGAACTGGTATCGAGTATGGGGCCGCTTGATGTACAACCCCGATACCGATTCCGACGTGTTCCGGCGGGAGAACAGCGGCCCTCTCGATCCCGCAGTGGCGAAGGCCAGCCGCATTCTCCCTATCGTTACGACTGCGTACCTGCCGTCTGCTGCATGCGATGCTTATTGGCCCGAAATTTATTGGAATCAGCCGATGGTCTCCGAACCGAAGCAGAATCCGTACGGCGATACGCTGGCGCCAAAGGTTTTTCAGAACGCGAGTCCGCTCGATCCCGAATTATTTTCGAGCATGGCCGAGTGCGCGAACGAGCTTGTGCAGCAGCGTCGATCGGGCAAATATTCGCCTATCGAAACTGCTCAGTGGTTGGACCGTTTTGCATCAGAAGCCGATACCCTACAGCAATCGATAAACTGGCGGTTGCCGCTCGCAAGCAGACGCGTCCGCGTGGACGTAAACATACAAGCGGGACTCGGACGCTTCTTCGCCCATAAGTTTCGCGCCGGGGTTCTTTACGCGATTTACGAGATGACGCAAGATCGCCGCGCGCTCGAACAGACCCTGGCGTGTTATCGAGCCGCACGCGACAGTTGGGCAAGTGTTGTGAGCATCAGCTCCGGCGTCTACGCGGCTGATCTGTCTTGCAGCGACCGATTCGATGAGCGAGGCCAATGGTCAGATCGGCTGGCGTTAATCGACAGCGACATTTCTGAACTGCAGCGACAGCTTGCATCGGCTACAACGCAAAGGGAGGGCGTCGACCTCGCAATTAATAATGTTGACCTCGCAATTAATGAGGTTCTGAGCCCTACGCTTCGCCCGAGTTGGAAGTGCCGGCATGCTCCTCCATCGGGATTTCGCCGTGGCTCATCACTGCTTATTGAACTCACCGCCGATGGCGGCGAACAACTGAGTGCCGTGACATTGCACTATCGGCACGTAAACCAGTCAGCACGTTATCAGACCGCCGTGATGGAGCCGGCCGGTGGACCGTGGCGAGCGGCGATCGCCCCGGATTACACGGATTCTCCGTACCCGCTGCAGTACTACTTCGAACTGCGGGAGTCATCCGCTCGCGTTTGCTTGTATCCGGGATTCGATGCGGACCCTATCAACCAGCCTTATTTCGCTGTCAGGCAGTCTAGAGACTCGCAAGCAGCGACGTGAGCAATGCCGTGCGATCTGCTATCCGGTCAATTAAGATGCTTTCGTTATTGGCGTGCGCGCCTTCGCCCACTCCGCCAAGTCCGTCAAGCGTGGGAACGCCAAGGGCGGCAGTGAAATTACCATCTGAACCCCCGCCTGTCGCAGACTCCTCCAGTTTCAGGCCAAGGCCGCGACCCAGCGATTTAGCTTTGTTGAACAGCTTCTGAATTTCCTTCGTCCGTTCCATCGGCGGACGATTCAGCCCGCCGCTTACTTCGATGCAGCAACGCTTATCCGCAGCCCGCAACGAATGAAACTTGCGGTCGAGTGCCTCGGCATCGCGCAGTCGGACCACGCGCGTGTCAACCGCGATTTGCGCGTCCGCAGCAACGACGTTGGTTCGCGTGCCACCACTGACGATGCCGGGATTCACGGTGACGCCACGCCGCAGATCCGTAAACTCCGCAACGTTCAGGATCTGGTGCGCGGCTTCGACAATTGCGCTCGCCCCGGCCGCGAAATCGATGCCCGCGTGAACAGACTTTCCCGTGACGCGGACGTTATACAGCCCGACACCTTTGCGTGACGTCTTTAGTTTGCCGCTGAGCCCTGTGCCGGGTTCCAAAACCAGGACGTAATCGCTGCGTCCGGCTTCGGCCTCGGTCAGCGGACGCGAGGAACGGCTGCCTACTTCTTCATCGGCCACGACCAGGAGTACGATCTTCTTACGCGGGATCACCGCAAGTTCCTTCAGTGCCCGAACCGCGTATACAAGGAACGCAAGCCCGGACTTCATGTCGAGTACGCCCGGCCCCCATAAGCGCCCGTCCGTCTCCCGAAATGGTATGTTCTTTAGCGTCCCAACTGGCCAGACCGTGTCGGAGTGTCCAAGCGCGAGTATCTGCCCTTGCGAATTCTGGCCGAGATTGAAGGTCAGCCGCAGATGTTTTCCAAACTCTTCGGACTCTACGAAATCGGCGTGGGCGATGTCGCTTGTTCGCGCAACCAGGAGGTCGACGATCCGGTTGATTTTTTCAGGAGAACCGCTGGGTGACTCACACTCCACCATTTCCTGAATGAGGCCGATGATGTCTTTCTGTTTCGCATTTGCCCAGTGCAAGTAGGAATGCATTCGCAGTTATTCCAACACAGCCAACTTCGATATCCTGAAAACTCATGCAACCAGAGCAAGCTGAATTCCTCCTGCGCGACGTGCTGATTCCGTCGCTCCAGAATGAACATGGCATTACCAAGCGGATCATGGCCGCCGTGCCAGACGATAGGGGCGATTACAAGCCGGATCCAACTTCCATGACCGCGTTCGAACTTGCCCGGCATATCGCAACCGCCGAGATGACGTTTATGCAGGCGGTTATCAAAGGCGAGTTCCCCAGCAGCGGCGGCCCGCGGCTGGACGATATGAAAAACGTCTCAGACGTGGTCCGCTGGTACGAACAGAGTTTCCAGCAGCGTCTTGAGGAAGTGTCGAAACTGCCCGGCGAACAACTGGCCAAAATAATCGATTTCCGCGGAGTATTCCAACTTCCTGCAGTGATGTACCTGAACTTCCTTTTAAATCACTCGATCCATCACCGCGGCCAAATGACCGTCTATCTGCGCCCGATGGGCGCGAAAGTTCCCAACATTTACGGCGAGAGCTACGACGGAAAGCAGGCTCGGCAAGCCGCCCCGCAAACGGCTTAACCGCAGCCGCGCCCAGTGCCGGAGCCGCTGTTATACTGAACTGCCAATGGCCTTAATGGACATACAGGAGATCTCCGCCATACTGCCGCATCGCTATCCGATGCTGATGGTGGACCGTATTGTCGAGATCACCAACGACTCCATCGTCGGGCTCAAGAACGTTACCGTCAATGAGCCCCACTTTGCCGGCCACTTTCCTGGCTTCCCCGTCATGCCGGGTGTGCTGATCATTGAAGCCATGGCCCAGGTAGCCGGAATCCTGGTGGGTAAACTTGCACCTCATACGCGGGGCAAAATCATGTTTTTAGCTTCTGTCGAAGAGGCTAAGTTTCGCCGTCCCGTCGTCCCCGGCGACCAATTGCGCATTGAAATGAAGCTGATGAGGCTGAAATACACCGTTGCCAAGATGCACGGCAAAGCCACAGTGGATGGACAAACCGTGGCTGAAGCAACGCTCATGTGCAAGCTGACGGATAACGATGTCCCGACCGCAACCACGCCAGCGGCGGAGGTTGAGACTCAACTGGCTTGACGCTTCTGTCTGCGCTTGGCCGCTCTGATCAGGTATGCCGCGGCGAGTCCACGTAGATGGCCATTCATCCCACCGCAATCGTCGACCCTGACGCCAACATCTCCCGCGACGCAGAAATAGGCCCTTACTGCATCATCGGCAGCGGCGTCACTATTGGGCCGCGTACGCGCTTGATAGCGCACGTTTATCTCGAAGGCAAGCTGACCATCGGGAAAGACAATCTGTTCTACCCGTACTCCTCCTGCGGCGTGGCGCCGCAGGACAAGAAATACAAAGGCGAGCCCTCCGAGACGCGCATCGGTAACCGCAATGCAATTCGCGAATTCGTTACCATTCATCGCGGGACGGAAGGCGGCGGCATGGTCACCTCTATCGGCGACGGCAATCTGCTGATGGCCTACGTTCATATCGCCCACGATGTCATCATTCACAATCACGCCATCATCGCGAATGGGGTCACGTTCGCCGGGCATGTCACCGTCGAAGATTATGCCAACGTCGGCGGCCTCAGCGCCATTCACCAGTTCTGCCGTATTGGGCGTTACGCGATGGTGGGCAGCTATAGCGTGATAAAGCAGAATGTGCTGCCGTTTTCCATCACGGCATCGAATCAAGCTGTCGAAGTCTACGGGGCTAACAAAGTGGGACTGGAGCGCGCCGGCTTCTCGGCGGACGCGATCGAGCCTCTGCAAAATGCATTTCGTACATTGACCCGTGCGGGACTGAATACGACGCAGGCTCTGGCGCGCATCCAGGAAGAGATCCCGCAGACGGACGAAATAGAGGAGTTGCTCGCGTTCATCCGCAACTCCACACGAGGTTTCTGCAAATAAATTGAGTTCGGTTGTGACGCAACGGTACGGCATGATCGCGGGCAACGGCCGCTTTCCGCTGCTCGCTCTGGAAACCGCGCGGCGCGAGGGCCATCAAGTGGTTGTCGTTGCCATTGAGAATGAAGCCACTCCGGAACTGGCGCGCTTTGCCTCCGCGCTGTACTGGGTGAACATCGGTCAACTGGGCCGCTTGATCGACATCTTCAAGCGCGAAAAAGTCTCGGAAGTCATGATGACGGGCCAAGTGAAGCACGTCAGCATCTTTTCCGCCGTAAAACCCGATCTGAAGCTTCTGAAACTGCTGACATCGTTGAAAGAAAGAAACACAGCCGCGCTCATCGGCGGCATACAACGTGTGCTGCGCGAGGAAGGTATTGAGCTTGTAGACTCCACGCGCCTGTTGAAGCCGCTGCTCGCGCCCGAAGGCGTATTGACGCGCCGCAAGCCTACGCAAGAAGAGCAGACCGACATCAAGTATGGCCGTCGGCTGGCCCGCCTTTTGGCGGAAGCAGATATCGGACAGAGCGTCGCAATCAGCGAGAAAGCATGTGTGGCAGCCGAAGCCATGGAAGGCACCGACAGCATGTTGCGACGCGCCGCGTCGCTTACCGACGGGAAGCCACTGCGTCTGGTGAAATCTTCCAAGGGTCGCGCGCATTTATTGTTCGATGTTCCAGTGGCCGGCCTCACCACCATCGAGACAATGATCGAGACGAACACGACGGCGCTCGCTGTGGACGCAGGCCGCACACTCTTGCTCGATAAGGACGAGATGATTCGCCGTGCGGATGCGGCGCATATCAGTGTGATCGCCTTTCCTCACCTCGAAAGCAAGGCATGAAGAAGATCCGGACAGTAGTGATCGGCGCGGGCGCGTTCGGGAAGAACCATGCGCGCATACTGCATGAACTGTACGACGTGGAACTCGCCGGGATCGTCGACATAGATGAGCCAAAAGGGGCCGCACTGTCCCAAACCTATTCAACATCGGCTTACCGCGATATCGAGGCTGTTATCGGCAACATCGATGCCGCAATTGTTGCGACACCGACGTCCACACACGAAGAGGTCGCGACGCGGCTGCTTCAGGCTGGCGTAGATGTGCTTGTAGAAAAACCGATCGCGTCAAGCTCGGCCGCAGGTGAGCGCCTTGCCAAAGTGGCGGAAGAAAACGGCCGCATCCTGCAGGTCGGCCACCTCGAACGCTTCAATCCGGCAGTGACTGCGCTTGAAAACGCGATCACCATTCCGTTGTTCTTCGAAGTTCACCGCCTGAGCGTTTTCACTCCGCGCAGCCTTGATGTCGATGTCCTACTCGATCTCATGATTCACGACCTCGATATCGTCCTGAATCTTGTGCGCGCGGAACCCCAGGAAATCCGTGCAGCCGGCATCTCCGTTCTCTCAGGCAAGGTGGACATCGCCAACGTGCGGCTGTCCTTTGCCAGCGGCTGCGTCGCAAACCTGACCGCCAGCCGCGTCTCCACCGAGAAGATCCGGAAGCTTCGCATCTTCCAGCCCCGAGAGTACATCTCCATCGACTACCAAAAGCAGGAAGCGATCCGACTGGCCATTCGCAAAAACGAACCCAATTCGCTGCCCGAAATTGGCTTTGAATCGCTAAAAGTGGCTCATGGCGAGCCGCTTCGACTTGAACTGACCTCGTTTTTCGAGTCCGTGCGGAGCCGTCACAAGCCTCGCGTAGACGGCCAGCAAGCCTCTGCAGCCTTGCGCGTTGCCGAAGCCATTGCTGCTAAAATAAAGGAACACGCAAACTTAGTCGCCGGGACCGTGCGCGCCCACCGCTGACTTTTGTGGCGTCCGGGCAACCTCGGATGTCGCCCACACGTCTTTACACCGACTCGTAGTATGGCCCTGGCTCCCCTCATGCTCGCCCATTTAGCCGACGAGCGCGCAGGCACCGTCGAACCGCGGCCATTTCCGCCTTCAGACCGCCCGCTGCATTTGCTGCTACTGCGTCGCAGCGAGGAACCGTCCGCCCGTCGCTGGCTCGCGGTCATTGGCGGTTCGCTTTTGGCCCACCTGTTTTTTTTCACCGTCGCCGTGCAGCTCCCGTCGTTCGTAGGGGAGAGCTTGCCGGAGCGCCAGGTGGTCATCAAACGCACGCCGCTTTACATCCCGCCCGACATACTAACTCAGAAAGCGCCGAACAAGACCAAGCCCACCGAGAACATCGATCTGGCCAGTCTGCTTTCTTCAGAACAGTCGCAGGCTCGCAAGGCCTCGCCGGAAGCGAGTCAGAGGCATTTTGAACTGCCGAAACAGGCCCTGGCCAAGCCAGTGGTAAATGCCAATCCACAGATTCTGCCGGAGCCTCCGAAAGTGGCTTTGAACCAGGCTCCTGGACCTCTTCCGCCAGGAGCTGTCAGTGGAATCGGTGCGCCTGCGCCGCCTCCGCCCACGCCCTCACAATCGCCATTTCAGAACGTCGGGACGGAAGCTCCTCCAAATCCGCACCCGACTATCACGCCACCGAAAGCCACAGTGCAGGAGGCAATGAAAGGAGTAGTTCGCAGCGGCGCGAGCCCCCACATGGTCATCAGTGACGAAAGCCTGACGGAGCCATCGCCAGCCACTCCGGGCGCGCTGCGTCAAACAGGCGGGGAGCATGCTGCAATAGAGTTGCAAAGTGATCCTGCGGGCGCTGATTTCAAGGCGTATCTAACGCGCATTCTCGGCATCGTGCGCGGTAACTGGAAACGTGTCATCCCGGAGAGCGCGCGCATGGGCAGTCTGCGCGGTCGAACCGTGATGGAGTTCATCATCAACCGCGACGGCAGCATTCCAAAGCTCGTCACCGCGCAATCTTCCGGGCTGGAACCGCTGGATCGGGCCGCCATAGCCGGCCTCAGTATGTCGAATCCGCTACCTGCTCTGCCGGCCGACTATAAAGGTTTTCAGGTACGACTAGCGTTCACGTTCTCGTATAACTTACCCACACAATGAACGACGGGCAGCAGCACAAAGAAAAGGGAATAATCAACATCCAGACCGCGATGGGTCTCTTCGCGCTTCTTGCGGTAGTATCTGTTCTCACGCTGAAAGGCATCGCGCTTGCGTTCGCGCTCATCGTCATTGGCGGACTCGCGGCGAAAGCGTACGTGCATTTTCTTCGCAGCCGGCTAGAGTAGTTGTACCTTGAACAAGTGAATCGTCGCGCTTTTCTACAGCTTTCGAGTCTTGCGATTCCTCTGTTTGCAACAGATCAGCAAAGTGATCCGTGGTCATCCGGAGACTTGATCCAGCCTGCCGATCTGGCGCAGCGAATGAAAAATGGCGAAGCATTGCATATTATCTGTGTTGTGTTTCCGGTGCTCTACCGCCAAAGGCACATCACTGGTGCGCTGCTTGCGGGACCGGGCAGCAAACCCGAAGGCATCGCGGCGCTCGACTCAGCGCTGAAGGACATCCCGCGCGGCCGGTATATTGTGCTCTATTGCGGCTGCTGTCCCATGCAGCGGTGTCCGAACATCCGTCCCGCGTACGCCGAAGCAAAGAAGTTAGGATTCAGGAATGTGCTTGTCCTGGATCTGCCGCAGAACTTCCACACGGACTGGGTGGCTAAAGGTTACCCGGTTGACTCGAGCGCAGCGTAATCAGGACGAGTTCCGGCGGGCAATTCAGACGAACCGGCAGCGAAGAGCAGCCGATGCCGCCGCTTGTGTAGCCGTGCATCTGCTGATATCGCCAATGGCGGTACGTGTACTTGCGCGGGCATATGGCGTTGCTGCGTAAAGCGCCGATGCCCGGCACGCGTATCTGCCCGCCATGTGTGTGGCCGCACAAATATAAATTGACGTCCAATTCGACAGCTTGACGATACAGATCGGGCGTGTGAGCCATCAGCACGGTGAACGCGTGCCGCGGAACTTCCTCCATGGCAAGCCCCAGATCGTCACATTTGTAATCGAAGTCGTCGTCGGTCCCTGCGATCCATATAGACTCGATTCCGCGCTCGAGTTCGGCTGCGTCATTGACAAGCATTCGAATGCCCATCCGTTCCAGCTCAATCGCGATGGCCGCATCGTCATGATTGCCCAGCGTTCCAAATACGCCATGCTGCGCGTGGATGCGCGGCAGCAGATCACGCATGTGGCAATACAGTTCGTCGCTCGGCCCTTCGTCTTCGAAGCGGTAATCGCCGGTTATCAGACAAAGATCGGCTTCAATTTGATCCAGGACAGACGCGAGACTTTCCGCGAGGCCCGCCACCCCGTCGATGTGCAGGTCCGATAGATGTAGGATTCGGAATCCGTCGAAGGCGCTCGGCAGATTGGCAAACGAAAGCTCTATTCGGGAGACTACCGGCGTCACTGCTTCGCGGCGTCCGCGTCCGTACAGTCCTAGCGCCTTCAGTCCGGTCTTGATGACAGGAGCTACTATGCGCTTTTCGTAACGCCGGAAAATCGACTTCGTCTTGATTTTGCCGCCGGCACGCCGAAAACGCTCTTCCGCTTCGAATCGAGGACGCAATCTGTCCGCCAGCCGCGATGACACCGCCGAAAGGCAGTCAGTTTCAGACACGAGCGCGGATAGGCGCTCTTCGAGCGATGTCTGCATATCCTCCGATACTGTCATCGGCCTACTTCGAGCTGAACGTTAGGCCGAAATTTCAGTATTGCATCCCTCCGGTCGCTATTCGTAACTGTCTCGATTTAAACTAGAAATGGATGAGTATTCCAGCTTCCCAGATGTGGACCGTCGCGACCTACGTGCTGCGGCAAAAGCTCGCCGGGCGCAAACGGTATCCGCTTGTTCTTATGCTGGAGCCGCTGTTCCGCTGCAATCTTGCCTGCGCGGGTTGCGGCAAGATCCAATATCCCGCTCACGTGCTGAAACGCCAGCTCACGCCGGAAGAGTGTTTTCGGGCCGTGGATGAGTGCGGCGCTCCCGCGGTCTCGATTCCCGGCGGCGAACCGCTGATGCATCCGCAGATTGCCGAAATTGTCGCCGGCCTGGTGGCGCGCAAGAAGTACATTTACCTTTGCACCAACGCGCTGCTGCTGGAAGAGAAGCTCGACCTCTTCACCCCGAGCAAGTACCTGAGTTTTTCCGTCCACGTGGATGGCCAACGCGAGCACCACGATTTCTCGGTTTGCCGCGAAGGCGGTTACGATATCGCCATCGGCGGCATCAAAGCAGCCCTGGCTCGCGGTTTTCGCGTAACAACAAACACCACGCTCTTCGATGGGGCTGACCCGAAATCCGTACGCTCATTCTTCGACGAAATGATGGAGTTGGGCGTGGAAGGCATGATGCTTTCCCCCGGCTACTCCTACGACAAAGCGCCCGATCAGTCGCACTTCCTCGGCCGCGCCCGCACGCGCCGTTTGTTCCGCGCCATTCTGTCCAATCGCAGCTCCAAATGGAAGTTCAACATGTCGCCGCTGTTCGGCGAGTTCCTGATGGGACATCGCCACTTCACCTGTACACCTTGGGGCATGCCCACGTACAACGTGTTCGGGTGGCAGAAACCTTGCTATCTGCTGCAGGACGGCTACGCCGATACCTACTCCGAACTGATTGCTGAAACCGAGTGGGCGAATTACGGCACTGAATCCGGCAATCCGAAATGCGCCAACTGTATGGTGCACAGCGGCTACGAAGCATCGTCCGTCGATTACGGCTTCGGTTCGCTCAAAGGGCTCTTCGCGATGGCAAAGGCGACGTTCTCCAGTCGCTATCCCGACGAAGACGCGGCCGCGCTGCTGAACGAAGCCTATAAGCCCGTCCACTCTTACAATCCCCTGGTGCAGATCGACAAGGCACAAGAGACGCAAGCGTGAGCGAGACACAAACCCCCACTCCCGATGAACTGGAAGTAGCTCCGGGGTTCACGCATGAGCGGCTGCAAGGCTGGATCCCGCAGTTAGCCACTGACGACGAGATTCGCGACGCGCTCGAAAAAGCATTCGACTATCGCGGCGATGTGAAGATCACACGCAAGGACGGCAGCGTCGCAGAAGGCTACTTGTACGACCGCAAAGCCGGTGCGACGCTCGCTAGTTCGCTGGTCCGCATCCTTCCCGCAAACGGTTCACCGCGCGTGAGCATTCCCTACTCCGATATCGCAGCGCTGGTTTTCAGCGATCGCGATCCCGCTGCCGGCAGGAGTTGGGAAGCCTGGGTACGCAAATACTGGCAGAAGAAAGCAGCGGGCGAACACGCCGAGATAGAACCGGAGCAACTAGATTAGTCGTTACGCTTCGGTGGGCACAATATCGCCGACACCCAGTTTTCGCAACGACTCTTCGAGTTGGGACCGGTCGCCCACGACCAGCCAGATCATGTGATCGGGATTGAGCAGCATTTTTGCGCAGTCTTCCAACTCGCTGGTGGTGAGCGCCGAGACGCCGCTGACGTAATGGTCGTAGAAATTTAGCGGCAGACCCATCTGCAGCAAATCGCCAAAAAGCCCGCCGATGGCATTCATGGTTTCGTGCGCGCCGGGTAATTCAAAAATCTGCTGCTGCTTCACCTTTTCGAGTTCTTCTTCGGTGATGGGCTTTGAGCCGGTGATACCGATGATCTCGGACAACATCTCCGAGATGGAATCCGCCGTCTTGTCGCTCTGCACCGACGCATAGGCCAGGAACGGGCGCTGTTCGCGAGCCGCATAGAGAACCGACGCGGCGCCGTACGACCAGTGCTTTTCTTCCCGCAAATTCATGTTCAGACGCGCGCCAAACGTGCCGCCGAACACGTTATTCATGGTCTCCAGCGCTACTTCATTTCTTACATCGGCCGCAGGAGCAACAGTTCCGGCGATCACCACCGAGTGCTCCGCGCCGGGCTTGTCGATGAGATAAATCTTCGGCCGACCGGGGCGCGCGACCGTATGCACGTTCTTTGTCTTTGCAGGCGCGCCGCTCCAGCCGCCGAATAACTTTTCGAGCTTCGGCTTAATTTCGTCGACGTTCGTGTCGCCCACCACGATCAGCGTCGAGTTAGCCGGCTTGTACCAATTGGAGTGGAACCGAACGACGTCTTCGCGTTTGATGGCGGTGAGTGTCGCTTCCGTGCCGGAACCGGTCAGCGGCGTTCCATAGGCATGGTCAGCTCCAAACAAAATAGGCGGAAGCGCCCGCAGCGCCATTTGCAGCGGCGTTACTTTTTCGTTTGCGATCGCGGCTAACTGCAGCATCCGCTGACGCTCGAAATCCTCAGCCGGAAAGACGGGATTCAGAATGACGTCTGCAAACAGATCCAGCGATTCGTCTAGTTTTGCCCGCAGCGCTGAAACAAAAACCGTCGAAAGGTCGAGATTGCAGCCGCTGCTCACCTGCGCTCCCAGCATCTGCACTTCGTCGCTGATCTCAAGCGCACTACGCCGCTTTGTCCCGCCGGTCAGCAGACTCGCCGTTAAACGAGCCGTACCCGGCGATGCAAACTGATCGGCTGCAAACCCGGCATCGACGTCCAGCCAGAAATTCACCGCCGGCACGTCGTGCCGCTCTGCAACGAGAACTTTCAGGCCATTCGAGAGCCTTGTTTCGTGAACGGCCGGCAATCGAAGGTCATGCGGCTCGCCCAAGCCGGGCATGGATTCGCGCGCCGGTAGACGCCCATTCTGTCTCGCCTCAATGAAAGGCTGTACTTCCAGCGCGTACACGCCGTCACCCAGCCATTCGCGCGCCGTCTCGCGCAACTGGTGCGGCGTTACTTCTTCCAGATGCCGTAGTCGCTGCTTGTATCCGCGCGCGTCGCCAAGATAGGTCTGGTTCGAAGCCAGAATGTCGGATTTTCCGCCGAAACCTCCTATGCGTTCAATTCCACGAATGAAACTTCCGTAGCCCTGCGTGCGCACACGCTCCAACTCGCGCGCGCTGGGACCATCGTGCAGAAATCGCTGCAATTCCTCGTCGACTGCGCGCTCCACTTTATGAAGATCCTCGCCCTGCCGCGCAGTTGCCACGACGACGAACTGACTGCCGATCTCGCGCTCATCCAAGTACGCGCCAACCTGAGTTGCGATCTGATCGTCGTAGACCAGGCGCTTATAAAGCCGCGAGTTTTTCCCGGAAGAGAGAACGCCGGCCACGATACGCAGGTAATCGGCCGCTTTCGTTCCGTAGCCGGGTACGTTCCAGATCTTATACAGCCGCGCTTGCGGAACACGATCCTGCACTACCTCGCGATGCTCGCCCTCCATTTTGGCGACCCAGGACCTTTGATGGGCGACGGGGGGGCCGGCTGGTATACCGCCGAAATATTGCTCGGCTTTCTGGCGCGCTTCCTTCGTTGTCACGTCCCCGCCGAGCACCAACACGGCATTCGAAGGCGTGTAGTACGTTTTGAACCATTCGCGCACGTCCTCAAGCGAAGCCGCGTCCAGGTCTTCCATTGACCCGATGACTGTGTGCGAATACGGATGGCCGGCGGGGTAAGTGGACTTCACAACCAGATCCTCGACAACTGCGTAGGGCTGGTTGTCGCCCTGGCGCTTTTCGTTTTGCACGACACCGCGCTGCAGGTTGAGGATCTGTTGGCTGATGGTGTTGTAGAAATAGCCCATGCGATCCGATTCAGCGAACAGCGCATAGTCGAGCGCCGAAGCCGGAACATTCTCGAAGTAGTTCGTGCGGTCTTCGCTGGTGGTGCCGTTCAGGTCAGTGGCGCCGATGCGCTCCATCGCCTCGATGTAGCTGCCTTCCACGTGCTCGCTGCCGCCAAACATCAGGTGCTCAAACAGATGCGCGAAGCCGGTTTTGCCGGGCTTCTCATTCTTCGAGCCGACGTGATACCAGATGTTTACCGCGACGATCGGGGTTTTGTGGTCTTCGTGAACGACGACTGTTAAACCGTTGTCCAGAGGGAACGATTCACAGGGGATTTCTAGGTCTGAAAATTGCATTCCTGCTTGCACCGCCACGATAGCAGACAAGCTGCGAAATCAGAGTGGCGTGGATGCCTCGTTAAGAATGATTTATGCGGCGATATTCCTCTTAGCAACAGGCGAGGGGCCTTGATTCGGGCGAGAACCGGCGAACATTGAGGCGAATGCGGCGGGGTCATTGGGCAAAATGTCGGCGAGTGCCTTGGCGGCCTTGATTTCGAACTGCTGCTTGCGGGTTTTCGCGATCTCGGTGGCAATTTTATGGCGCTCGTCGCGGCGGATTTCTTCGTTTTGCCGGCGCTGGGCGTCTTCTTGTCTGCGACGCTCCTGTGCTTGCCTGCGCTCTTCTTCGGCTGCGGCCTGTTTTTGCCGTTCAATGCCAATTTCCGCTAATTGCCTTTGTTTTCTTCGGTCCATGAGCTCTTGAGAAGCGCGGCGGTAGGCGCGGTCCTGGGCGGCGTGATAACGAACGTAGCGTTCCAGGCGCGGATCGATGCCGACGGGGATTACGCCCGCGAGTTCCTGGTCTGGGGTTCTTGGCTCCATGGTGAAGCAGTTGTCCTGGGCACGTAAAGCGCGGCGAGCAAGCCAGGTGTGTTCGGCCATCTTGACGACGAGTTCCAGTTCCGAGGCATCGGCGGGCTTTTCGGCTTGCGTGAGGGCCTCGAGAAGAGTGTCGAAGCGT
>DATBEG010000132.1:0-4342 GCA_036276155.1 Bryobacteraceae bacterium
GCGATGGCGACATTGACCAGCGATTCCCGCGGCGCCGGGCGGCTGTGGCCGTTGCCATTTCCGTTACTGCTCTCCTTGAGCATATCGAAACGCGGCCGCAGGGGCACTTTGTAGGCGTTATGGATGCCCGCTTCGCCGCGCACTTCATCGAATTTCTGGCAGAGTTCCGGTGAAAAGAGATCGCAAAGCCGCCGGCCAACCGCGTCTCTGCGGATGATTCCGGTCAACTTCTCGATTTGCGTGTTCCAGCTCTCCACGCAGTCGTTCAGATCGACGGCGAGTATGCCGACGTTGATCGATTCGACGATGTTCTCGCTGAACTCCTTCAGCCGTTCATACTCATTGACCTGGCGTTGGAGTGAACTATAGAGCCGGGTATTTTCAATGGCGATGGCAACGTAGCGCGAAAGAGTAATCAGCAGGTCGATGTCGTCGCTCGATAGAAAATCGCCGTCTGTGGTCCGGCTGACGCCGAAGTAAGAAATGACACGCCCTCGTGAGCGGCAGGCCACGTAGTATGTGAAGTCGAGTTCGGCCAGCGTGTCGCGAACGCTTTGCGGCCATGCTTGAGAAACGATGTCACGCAGGTGCTTCGGTCTTTCAAAGAAGAGGTAATCGCGCGTCTCAGGCTGTTCGAGGAACCGCAGATCGAGTGAAGCAGTCAATGCCAGCCGGGGAGGCCGTCCGGACTTCTGCGTGATCGAGTGCAAATGGAACTGGTTGCGGCTATCGTCGGCCAGGAAAAAGGCGATTTGATGAATGGACAATGTCTTCAAGAGGCGGTCGGATACCGAAGCGAGCATGCGATTCAAGTCCGTTTCCGAACTCAATTCCCGAGCGAATTCGATGAGCGTCAACCGCGCATCGTACCGGTCGCGGTAGAAGATACGGCGGTCTAACTGCTCCTGAATCCAGCGGCGGATGGGCTGAAAGACAAAGGTCGCAAACGAGATCAACACCACGAACGCGGGCGGAGTGATCGTACTGGTGTTGAAGATCAGGAAGATCAGGACGTAAAAGGTGCCGATGACCGCGAGCGTGGCGAGCGTGTAGACGTATCCCTGCTGGAAAATAATGTCGACGTCCATCAGCCGGTAGCGAGTGATTGCGTACGCCCACGTGAGCGGAATCAGCCCCAGTGAGAGAACGCTCAAGTTCATGATGTGCGTGGGAACGCTACCCGCCAGATAGGGCGCTACATACAGGACCGCAAACGGCAACAGCCCCACAACAGCGCCATTGCGCAGGTACTTTAACTGACGCCGCAGAACAGGGTCTTCCGAACGGGCATAGTCAACGGCGAGCGCAGCGGCGCCGGCAAAATAGAGGACCATCTCAAAGCCGAGGCTCAAACGGTCCAGGAACCAGCGAACTTCAAGCAGGGGCGTGGCAAACCGCAGGGATCCGTCCGCGGCAACGATCATCAAGGCAAGGAGAGCGAATGAAGGGAGGTATAGAAGCAACCAGGCCGCGCGCCTGTGCAGCCAGCGTGGAATCTCGTGGAATGTCAGGCAAAAGTGGAGGAAAATCGCCGGGGCGAACAGCCCGGCGGCTACATTGCCCCAATACATCAGCTCATCGAAAGTATTTAGTTTGCCGGAGTAATGGAACGACGAAGCGATAAAGGAGACCAGGCAAAGCACGAAGAACTGCAGTGACTTCGCTGCGTTTGTGCGCCGATAGTAGACGAAAAACCCGATGACCAGGTAGGCGATTCCGACGACGTATTGATAAAAGACTGCCGAGTCGCGGGGTGCAGCCTGGATGAAGATATGGTCCTTCTGGAACTCAATCCCATTCCGGCGCAGGGTGTAGGTGGTTTCTGCATCGATTGGGAGCTGCCACAGCGCCTTGGCGACGTCGAGCGCGTCGTGGATAGGATAGGGACCGATCTTGACGACCTGGTCGCCCAGGTGAATGCGGGCCTTATCCCCGGGTCCTCCGCGGGTGATAAACACGGCCATCACGGGGCCTTGCGGCTTGCCCGCTCCCGAATCAACCCAGGTCACGCCGTCATCCGGAACGCCATGGCGCGGGTCCCGCAGATGCTGGAAACTCAGGATCCCCGCGACCAATGCGGCCACGGTGAGGATCAGGAGCAGTGTCCCGGCGAATTGGCTTTTCGGCTCTTGCACAGAAACCTAATCGGTGGTCAAAAAGGTCATTTGACCGCCTCACATCCCCTACAATATTGCACAGGCAGTTGCACGCAAACGGCCATTCTATTAAGCGCCTATGTTACTGCATGAACGTACCTTAGTGAGGCTGGCAACACAGGATTAAGCAAAATATCTCCATTTTGGGAGTTCCGTCTACCAATTCCGGGAACGCGGCCTGGATTTTAACCCGATCCCTGTGCAACCAAAGACCAGCCGCGGACGTACAAGCATTGACGCTGGGGTAAAACATCCTTAGACTTAGATATGTAGCCCCAAAAGCTCCTGATAGGTGGTCTCCTGTATGAAGTTAACCGTGGCCTTCCGCTCTCCTCTGCTGGTTGGCATTGCGGCAGCATCGCTGTTGAACAGTCCTCTGCCTGCCCAGCAAAGCAGCTCGAGCAGTTCCGACAATCAGACGATTGCGAAGCCGCTTACGAAGAAGCAGATCCAGAGGAAGGAGAAAGCTCTTGAGAAGGAGTTGATGGGACCGTGGAAGAAGTGGCTGAACGAGGACGTCATCTACATCATCACGGATGAGGAGCGGCAGGCGTTCAAGCGCCTGAAGACGGATGAGGAACGGCAGCAGTTTGTTGAGTCCTTCTGGCAGCGCCGCGATCCCACCCCCGACACCGAAGAGAACGAGTATAAGGAAGAGCACTACCGCCGGATCGCTTACGCGAACGACCACTATCCTTCGGGCATACCGGGTTGGAAGACCGACCGCGGCATGATTTACATCAAGTATGGGCCGCCGGATGAGATTGAGTCACATCCCTCGGGCGGTACGTACGAACGGCCCTATGAAGAGGGCGGCGGCGAAACCAGTACCTATCCGTTCGAAGACTGGCGCTACCGGTACATCGAAGGGATCGGCACCAACGTGATGATCGAGTTCGTCGATACCACGATGAGCGGCGAGTATCACATGACGATGGACCCGTCCGAGAAAGACGCCCTGCTGTATGTTCCTGGCGCCGGCCTTACTTTGTCGGAGCAGATGGGAATGGCGGATAAGACGCAGCGTTTCCAACGCACCGACGGTACGCATCTGGGTACTGGCGGCCAGCCTCTTCCCGAGAGCATGAACGAATTCACTCGTCTGGAGCAGTTCGCGAAATTGCAAAAGGCCCCGGCGATCAAATTTCCGGATTTGGAGCAGGCGGTCAATTCGACAATTCGCTACAACACTCTACCCATGCAGGTGCGGGCGGACTATATCCGGATTACCGACAACCAGGTGTTGACTGACCTGACCGTTCAGTTCAAGAACAACGACCTGCAATACGCAACTAAAGATAAGGTTGCAAAGGCGACCGTAAACATGTACGGGCGCATCACATCCCTGACCCGGCGTCCGGTGAACTGGTTTGAGGATACGGTCAGTGTGGAAGAGCCGGCGGAAATGCTGCAGCAGGCCATGGGTGGCGCGCAGGTTTATTCGAAAGCAATTCCGCTTGCCCCCGGGACTTATCGGCTGAACATCGTGGCGAAAGACGTCGTGGGTAACACCATGAACAACTTTGAGATGCCGCTGGTTGTGCCCCACTATGACGAGGAGAAACTTGGGTCGAGCAGCGTGATCCTGGCCGACAAGTTGGAACGCGTGGAGACGCACAGCGTAGGTACCGGGCCGTTCGTGATCCGGGATTCGAAAGTGCGGCCGCGAGTGGGCGGGCAGTTCAAACGCGACGAAATAATGGGAATCTATACGGAGTTTTACAACTTCGGCATGGATGAGAAGACGCACAAGCCATCCGGGACGATTGAGTACGACGTCATCAGCCGGGCCGATAACAAAACCGTCATCAGCTATAGCGAGGATCTGAATACCATACAGAATTCCTCGGCGTTTCTGGTGAAGATAGAAAAGAAGCTGCCGCTGAAAGCCTTGCCTCCGGGCCCATACATTTTGAAGCTGAAGGTAACGGACAAACTGAAGAACGAGACTTTGAGTCCGACGGCCGACTTCATCGTGACTTCGTAACCGGCCGTTAAAACTGAGGTACCATCGTAGAACGGGTGGTGCCTCGACGTTTGAGCCCCAGAAAGGCGACCTTGCAGGTGAGTTTTAAGCGCATCCGAGTCTGGCCGGCCGTCGCCGTCAGCCTCCTAGCCTTGCCCATGCACGGTTGGACGGGCAGCCTGCCCGTGGCGGCGACCGGAAACCTGGTCGGCACCGTTCT
>DATBEG010000133.1:0-2542 GCA_036276155.1 Bryobacteraceae bacterium
TTTCGATTCTGATCGTATTTCGACCATCCTGTGCCGCTCTTCTGGCCTAACCGGCCTGATTCCACGAGGAGGTCGGGCACGCGGGGCTGGCGCACGCCGGGCTTATCAAACCGCTTGAACTCCTGGCGAATGTAGTAAGACACGTCGAGGCCGGTAAGATCATCCACCGCGAGTGGACCCATCGCCATACCGAAGTCATATAGCGCCTGATTCACTTCTTCGACCGAAGCGCCTTCTTCCACAAGGAACTGCGCTTCCCGGAGGTATGGCCCAATAATCCGATTCCCGATGAATCCACGTGCATTGCCGGCCAGTACCGCAATCTTGTTCAGCTTCTTGCCCAACGTCATGCACGTCGCGATCACTTCGGACGACGTCTGCTTGCCGCGCACAACTTCGAGCAGCTTCATGACGTTCGCCGGACTGAAGAAATGCGTTCCAATCACCATCGTCGGCCGGATCGTTGCCGACGCGATCTCGTCGATGTCGAGGCTGGACGTATTCGACGCCAGAATGCAATCCGGTTTAGCGACTTTGTCGATCTCTGAAAAGACCTGTTTCTTTACCGACATCTTTTCGAAAACGGCTTCGATGATAATGTCTGCTTTTTCGAAGCCGTCGTAGCTTAACTGCGGAGTGATAAGCGATATGCGCTGCTCCATCGCCTGCTGCGTCAATCGGCCCTTTGCCACCGTATTCCGGTAGTTGTTGCGAATTATGTTCAGGCCTCGATCTAACGCGTCCTGCGCGGCCTCTTTTAGAATGACGGGAATACCGGCGTTCGCGAAGTTCATGGCTATGCCGCCGCCCATGGTGCCTGCCCCAATCACAGCGGCCCGTTTGATGTCGTACAGCTTGACGTCTTTCGAAATGCCTGGAACCTTCGCAACCGTACGCTCGCCGAAAAAGATGTGGATAGATGCCTTCGATTCGGTCGCAAAGAGGCATTCACTGAAGAGTTCGGCTTCGCGCTTGCAGCCTTCTGCAAAGGGAAGCTTGGTAGCGGCTTCCACGGCATCGATGGCAGCAAGCGGCGCACGCTGGCCTCGCTTAGTTTTACGCGCGATATCGCGCAGTTGATCAAAGGCGGCTGCGTTTACATCCTGCAGTTTCCCGTTCCGTTCCCTTGTTTTGGGCGCGGGTTGGTCGGCAATTTTGCGCGCAAATGCGAGTGCTCCCGTCAACAGATCGCCTTCAATGATGGCATCCACTACCCCTAGTTCCTGCGCTTCTTTGGCGCTAATAGGCTCACCAAATGCGCACATTTCAGCGGCTTTCGCCGGTCCCGCCAAACGGGGCAGGCGCTGCGTTCCACCCGCCCCCGGAATCAATCCCAACTTCACTTCCGGTTGGCCTATCTGCGCGGTGGGCGCAATCACACGATAGTGCCCGGACATTGCCGTTTCGAGTCCGCCGCCCAAGGCGGTTCCGTGGATCGCCACGATGACCGGCTTCCTAGAATCTTCAATTGACTGCAGATACGGCAGTAGAGATAGTCGAGGTTTCTCGCCCGAAACAATCTTTCCGAACTCACGAATATCGGCGCCAGCGATGAATGTTCGTCCAGCACCGATGAGCACGATCGCGCGGAAAGTTGCGTCCTCATTGGCTTGGCGGACCGCTTCCTGAATGCCTTCAGGCACTCCCGGGCTCATTGCGTTCACCGGCGGATTGTCAATGGTGATGATCGCGACATCACCATCGCGCGTCAGCTTTATCAATTCGGACATGAAACCTCCTCTGTAGGTATATACTGTCGGTGCTCAGACGTGCGTGGCCACTGAAAAAAAAAGAGAGGCAGTTGTTGTCGCAAGCCTGCGGACGGGCCTTGCGAAATCGTTTCGCGGATCTTTCAACATGACGCGGCCCGAAGATCTGGCAGCGCATTGCATCCGTGAAGTGCTGGCGAAGACACCCCAGCTTGATGCGGCAGCAATTGAAGACGTGATTCTCGGTTGCGCTCAGCCGCACGGCATGCAAGGGCTGAACGTCGCGCGCCGAGCCGCTATGCTCGCCGGTCTCCCGGCAACCGTTGCCGGCGCAACAATCAATCGCTTTTGTTCTTCAGGATTGCAGGCGATCGCAATGGCGGCGCACGAAATCGTGACGGAAGGCGCCGCGGCGGCAATCGGCGGTGGCGTCGAGAGCATCAGCCTGGTGCAGCGCGACGTCAATCCACATCCGGCGCTGGTGAAGAAAGTGCCCGGGCTCTACATGGAGATGGGAGTTACCGCCGAAATCGTGGCAAAGCGGTACAACATCAGCCGCGAAGCGCAGGATGAATACTCAATGGTGAGTCAGCAGCGCACAGCTCGCGCGCAGCAAGAAGGATTTTTCGACGCAGAGATAACGCCCTTTCAAACGACTATGGCGATTCTCGACAAAAAGACAGGCGAGAAGACCGGTACGCAAGAGGTGACTTGTAAGCGTGATGAGTGCAACCGACCCGATACGACTCTCGAGGGATTGCTCTCCCTGAAACCGGCATTCGACACAACGAGCGGGCACGGTTCGGTTACGGCCGGCAACTCGTCGCAACTGT
>DATBEG010000134.1:0-6219 GCA_036276155.1 Bryobacteraceae bacterium
CAAGAACTTCAACGTTCATGCGGCATGGACCTCCGCGCCGACTTCCGGATGACTTGTGACCACCGGGTTGTGCCAGCCGCCGGGGGGCGCAATTCTTTGTTCCGCCTCAGTAGGTCCCCAGGTATCAGGCTCATATTCGTACACCGCAGTGTTCGCCTTTATCACCGGATCGACAATTCGCCATGCCTCTTCCACATAATCTTCACGGGCGAACAGCGTTGCGTCTCCGGCCATAGCGTCTCGAAGCACTCGCTCGTACGCATCCATCGCACCTGCCGGCGGAGTGCGCATCGCCAGCAGCTCTGTCGATTCTCCGGCCATATCGTCGCTTGGAGACTTGACCATCATGCCGAGCGCGAGCGTCACTTCAGGACTAATCCGGAACCGGAAATAGTTTGGCGTTAGGCCCGGCGAGGGAAACACCTTAGGTGGCCGTCGCAGCCGTACCAAAAGTTCCGTGCACGTTACGGGCAAACACTTCCCGGCGCGGATGTAAAAGGGAACGCCTTGCCAGCGCCAGGAATTGACTTCGAGCCGCAGAGCCGCAAAGGTCTCCACCTTCGAGTCCGTTGCCACGCCCTTCTCTGATCGGTAGCCGCGAAACTGGCCGCGAACGAGACTGTGCGCATCGAGCGGCGCGATTGCTTTCAGGACTTTGACCTTTTCATCTCGAATGGATTCACTATCGGTCCTGACAGGCGGCTCCATAACCAAGTTAGTCAGCACCTGAAATAAATGATTCTGTACCACGTCGCGGATCGTGCCGGTCTGATCGTAAAAGGCGCCTCGACCCTGGATTCCGAAATCTTCAGCCATTGTGATCTGAACACTCTCGACGTGAGTGCGGTTCCAGAGCGGCTCCAGGAACGAATTCGCGAAACGAGCGTAGAGCATGTTGTGGACCGGGCTCTTGCCAAGGTAATGATCGATGCGGAATATTGCATTCTCGGGGAACGTCCCAAGTAAGATCCCGTTGAGCGCCCGCGCAGACGCGAGATCTGTCCCGAACGGTTTTTCAATAATCACGCGAGCTTTCGTGGCGCAGCTCGATTTCCCCAGTTGTTCCACTACCAAGCCGAACAGCACCGGCGGGATGGCGAGATAGTGCGCCGGCCGTTCGCAGGAGCCAAGCTCTTTCTTAATGGCGCGAAATGTGGCGGCATCGTTATAGTTGCCGTCTACGTAGTGCAGCAAACCACACAGTTTGTCGAAGGCCGCGCGATCGATCCCGCCGTGTTTCTCGACGCTATCGCGCGCCCGGGCGCGAAGCTGGTCGATATTCCAACCGGACTTCGCAACCCCGACAACCGGCACGTTGAGAGTGCCGCGCTTCACCATCGCCTGAAGGGACGGGAAAATCTTCTTATAGGCTAGGTCGCCCGTTGCGCCGAAAAAGACGAGGGCGTCAGAATAGGAATCGTTCATCGCATCTCCTCTCAAGCGGCCAGTCCGCCAGACTTTTCAAGGTGTCCGCCGAACTCATAACGCATCGCTGATAGCAGCTTGTCCTGATAATCCGCGTCACCGCGTGAGCTGAAACGTTGATAAAGCGCTGCGGAGAGAACCGGTACAGGCACAGCCTCGTCGATTGCGGCCTTGATCGTCCAGCGGCCTTCGCCCGAATCCGAGACCCGTCCAGCGAACTTCGAAAGAGCTGGGTCTTGGGAGAGCGCGGCTGCCGTCAAATCGAGCAGCCAGGAGGCGACAACACTGCCGCGACGCCACACCTCTGCTATATCGCGTAAATTCAAGTCGTACTGATAGTGCTCGGGGTCGCGCAGCGGCGTGGTTTCGGCGTCGATTACGGCCGTCTGTTTGCCGATGTTGGCCTCGCGCAAGACTCCGAGTCCTTCTGCGTAGGCCGCCATCAGGCCGTACTCGATACCGTTGTGGACCATCTTGACGAAGTGACCGGCGCCGTTAGGACCGCAGTGAAGATAGCCGAGCTCAGCCGTGCCTTCCACTTTTTCGCGTCCCGGCGTGCGCGGAACGTCACCTGCCCCAGGCGCCAATCGCCCGAATATTGGATCGAGACGCTTGACCATCTCTACTTCGCCGCCGATCATCATGCAGTAGCCTCGTTCCAGACCCCACACGCCACCGCTCGTGCCGACATCCACATAGTGAATTCCCTTCGCCGCGAGTTCCTTCGCGCGACGGATATCGTCGACATAGTAAGAATTGCCGCCGTCGATCAGAGTGTCCCCAGTCTCGAGACAGGGCGCGAGGTCAGAGATGGTTTTATCCACGGCTGCCGCGGGCACCATCAACCAGATCGCGCGCGGCTTCTCCAGCTTTTTCACCAGATCCCGAAGATCGGCAGCCCCTACGGCGCTTTCCTCAACCAGCTCTTCCACCGCTTTCCGCGACATGTCGAATACCACGCAGCGGTGGCCTCCTCCGAGCAGCCGCCGCACCATGTTGGCGCCCATTCTTCCGAGGCCGACCATTCCAAGTTGCATCATCCGACTCCTTTTTCTGAATGTGATTGCTCCACCAGACTGAGGCTCGCTCTCAGACTTTTCATTCCTGCGGTCACCCCGTCGCTGGCTCCAAAAACAGCTGACCCCGCCACCAGAACGTTGGCTCCCGCCTCGAACGCCAGCCAGGCAGTTGAGGAATCGATGCCGCCATCCACCTCCAGGTCACACCAGGGATTGAGTCGATCAATCATTTGGCGAACACTCCTGATTTTTTGTAGCGTGGTGTAAAGAAATTGCTGATGTCCAAAGCCTGGGTCGACCGTCATGACCAACACCTGGTCAATCGCGGGTAGGATCTCTTCCAACACGGCCGCCCGGGTTGCAGGATTAATGGCGACTCCAGCGCGTTTGCCGAGAGCCCTAATGCTCTGCACCGTGCGATGCAGGTTGAGGTTGCCTTCCCAGTGCACCAGAAGCGAATCCGAGCCGGCATCGACAAATTCCTGAATGAAAGCATCCGGATCCGAGATCATCAGGTGCGTCTCCAGTGGCAGTCGCGTCACTCGCCGCAGCGAAGCGATGATCGGCGCCCCCATGGAGATGTTGGGGACGAAATGGCCGTCCATCACATCGATGTGGATCCGATCGGCTCCGGCCCGCTCCGCCTCGCCCACTTGCGCGCCGAGACAGGCAAAGTCCGCCGCGAGGATCGATGGCGCGATCTTTCCGCCGTCTCTATTGATTCCCGTACCTTTCCTGCTCCTGATTTCCTGAAACGGCTTGTCACTGAAGGCGCTCGCGCGAAGAATTCCGTCACGCGGCACGGGCCTTCTCCTCGAAGATGTCCACAAACTCGCGGTAGCGGCGGGCGATATCGTTTACGGCGTCTTTCCGCGTGATCTTCTTTGCTCGCCAGCCTACGAGCGAATCCCAAAAACTCGTCCGGCCTACTGCGAAGCCGATGAACCCAGGGATTCCGGATGCTGTCGCCAGCCACTCGCGTACTTTTTGATCGTCCTCGCCGCGCCCCAGGATGATACAGCCGACGTTGTCGCGGCCGCCACGCCGCGCTGCGGCGACGATGTTCTCGCAATCGTTGCGACTGTCGAGTCCCTCGATCTTCCAGACGTCCGGCTCAACTCCTACGTCCTGCAATTGCTCAATGGTCTCGACCATGAGCCGGGGACGAAGCTGAACGTCATAGGCTTTCTTATCCCCATTGAGCCTGTTGAGTTGTTCCTTCTCTGCGGGCACCAGCAGTTCAAACATAAAGCGACTCTGGCTCTTCTCGTGTAAGTAGTCGGATAGTTGTTTTAACCGTGCCGCCTGCCGCGAGTTCAGGGCTTCGTCACCCTCCGGGTTGTAGCGCACTAGAACCTTGCAGAAGGTCGGTTGAAGAGCCTCGATGTGTTTGGCGAAATCTTCGCCATACTCAAGGTCGAACTCTTCCTGTCCGCTTCTTTCGGCCGGGCACGCGCTGGTGTAGCCATTCGCCCTGGCATCTTGCAAGATAGCGGCGCCGAACTGTTCGTCCACTAGAATGCCCGCCTTCTCCGCGGGTATTCCGCCTTTGAGGGCAGCCTTGAAGCCGTCGTAGACCACCAGTTTGGCTGCGGCGATTTGTGCCGTTTGCTCCATGGTCAGCGTGCCGCTCCAGCCGAACAGCTTCGTCTGAAACGAGCCTCGATGATCGAAGGGCAGAATGTAAAGCGGTTTATCGAAGCCAACGGTCATCACGCGGCCTCCTTGGACTTCCGATAGCGGCGAATCAAGTTGATAGTCGAACTGTCGTGCTCGAGCTTAGGTTCTTCCTGACTCTCCAGTTCCGAAATTATGCGTTTTGCTAACACCTTGCCCAACTCGACACCCCATTGGTCGAATGAGTCGATGCCCCAGATGGTGCCCTGGGTGAAGACGGAGTGCTCGTAAAGCGCTACAAGCTTGCCAAGTGTTTCCGGCGTGAGCCGCTCGGCAAAGATGGTGTTCGACGGGCGGTTGCCCTCGAAAACGCGGTGCTGCACGAGCCAATCTGGCGTGCCCTCAGCCTTGACTTGATCGCGCGTTTTACCGAACGCTAGTGCCTCACTCTGTGCGAAGACGTTCGCAAGCAGCATGTCGTGATGCCGGCCCAGCAGGTTCAGTGGTCGTCCGAACGCGATGAAGTCGCAAGGGATCAACCTCGTCCCCTGGTGGATGAGTTGATAGAAAGAGTGCTGGCCGTTGGTTCCTGGTTCACCCCAGTAAATCGGACCGGTCTGATAGCTAACCTCGGTCCCGTTCAGCGTGACGTGTTTGCCGTTGCTCTCCATCGTCAACTGCTGGAGGTAAGCGGGGAATCGCTTCAAATATTGCTCGTAAGGTAAAACCGCAACGGTTTCTGCACCAAAGAAATTGCCATACCAGAGACCCAACAAGCCCATAAGTACAGGCAGGTTGCGCTCGAATGGCGCAGTGCGGAAGTGCTCATCCATCTGGTGAAACCCATCCAACATGGCGCGGAAGTTCTCCGGACCGATGGCGAGCATAGTCGAGAGGCCGATCGCCGAGTCCATGGAATAACGGCCTCCCACCCAGTCCCAGAACTCGAACATGTTGGCAGTGTCGATGCCGAACTTTGACACCTCCGTTGCATTGGTCGAGACCGCTACAAAATGCTTGGCGACCGACTTTTCGTCACCTCCCAGGCCTTTGAGTGACCAGTCGCGGGCCGTATGGGCATTAGTCATCGTCTCGAGCGTCGTAAAAGTTTTCGAAGACACGATGAATAGGGTTTCCGCTGGATTGAGATCGCGCACCGCTTCCGCGAAGTCGGTGCCATCGATATTGGAAACGAAGCGAAACGTCATAGCGCGCTCGCTGTAGTGTTTCAGCGCTTCATAGGCCATTACCGGCCCGAGGTCGGAGCCACCGATCCCGATGTTGATAATGTTGCGTATGCGCTTGCCGGTGTGGCCCTTCCACTTCCCAGTCCTGACACGGTTGGAGAAGTCGGCCATTTTATCGAGCACATCGTGCACATCCGGCACGACGTCATGGCCGTCAACAACGATGGATGTCCCGCGCGGCGCACGCAACGCCGCATGCAGTACCGCGCGATTTTCAGTGGTGTTAATTTTGTCACCGCGAAACATGGCTTCGATCCGCGGTCGCAGGCCGGATTCCTCCGCGAGTTGAAGGAGGAGCTTGATCGTCTGGTCGGTTATGCGATTTTTCGAGTAATCGAGGTAAATGCCAGCCGCTTCGGCCGTCATACGTTTCCCACGCTCTGGGTCAGCGGCGAATAGCTGCCGGAGATGCAGTTCGCGGACGTTTTGAAAATGAACTTGGAGATCCTTCCATGCAGCGCGCTCGGTGAGCGGGTAATTCGTGACTGGTTCTACTACTGTTGCCATTTCTGTGCTCCTTTTGTCTGGTCGTGAAAGTGTTCGGGACGCGTTTTCGAGTGATCGGCGTGTCGCGCTTCGGCAACGTTCTCCCACAGGCGAAATCCTCCAAGAAAGGCGTTGGCGTTATCGCCGGCTCGGCAGCCGGGAGGCAAGCTGGCAAGTTGTTTCACGTTGCCTCCGCCCAGGACGACGTCATCAGGTTCAAGGGCAGCGATCAAACGGGCCACAACATCTACAACGTGGCGCCGCCATTTGTGTTTGCCCCAGCGCTCCAATCCTCGCTGTCCAACGTAATCCTCATAGGTGTGGCTCTTGTACGGCAAGTGGCCAAGCTCCATCGGCTCGACGATGTCTTCCACGATCAGCGTGGACCCCAGACCAGTCCCCAAGCCCAGGAACAGCATCTTCCC
>DATBEG010000135.1:0-25999 GCA_036276155.1 Bryobacteraceae bacterium
GGTGACCGGTTGAAGAAGGCCGCTGTCCACCATGTCGGCTTCTATCGGCTTTTCCGCATCGCCTGTCATCAGAATGCTTCGCTGACCATACCGCACTTCAAAAACCAGCGAATCATTGTTGCCCGGCGCGACTGCGGGCGCGTAGTCCGGCGCCGGGGCCAAAAACCGAATGTCCGTGCCGCCAATCCGAACTGGCGCGGAATTACGGTTCAAAGCCAAAATGCGGACTCCATCAGCGTGCGCGTGCTGCCTAACAATGTCCCACGCTGCAGTCTCCGGTTCGGCTCCGATCCACAGCGAGCGAGGATGAAAATTGTCTAGGACCGCCGCCAATCCGGCCATATGGTCCGAATGCCCATGAGTCAGAACCGTATAGTCCAGGTGTTTGATGTGGCGGCTCCACAGATAAGGCGAGACGACATCTTCGCCCATGTCGATCTGAGGTTTTCGCTTCATCCGTTCCATGCCGGGGAACCCGCCCGCGTCGACCAACATGGTTTCGCCATCCGGGAATACAAGCAGCAGACTGTCGCCCTGGCTGACGTCGATAGCGGTCAACTCAAGCATCCCCGGCTTGCGATCTACCGGCCAGGGCTGCCACAAAAGAACAACGAACGTACATAGCGCAAGTACGAATGCCGGAACGACGAATTTCTTACGCCGGATAGAGAGCGCGAGCAAAACGAGCGAGATGGAGAAGGCAATTGCAATCCAACGCGGAAGCGCAGCAATGCGCCACGCTGGTTCGAACCGCACGTGCCAAGCGGCTACCCACTCGGCCAGGTGCAACAGGAAAGCGGTAAGTGCGGCCAAGGGATGCCAACCGGTTGCTATAGCTGCGAACCCAAAGGGCACCACAAGGGACAAAAGTGGGATGACAATGATGTTCGCCGATAAACCGGTCGCTGAGAGCCGGTGGAAGTAGCTGACCATTGGTAGAGCAAGGGCGAACTGAACGCACGCAGAGATAATCAGCGTGTCTTCGACAAACGCCGCGAGCCACACTCCCGCTGCGACTACACGCAGTGACCAAGCGTTGGGAATGCGCGTCCAGCAGGTGATTGTCTCCGCGAATAGCCGCAACTCGGTTCTCCATTGGGCTGCTTTCGGCGGGACCTGGGCATCGTAAGGGCGCTGATCAAATCGCTTGATGGCGGTCCGCAGTGGGTCGCTCACCCGTTCCATTACCGGAATTGCGAAGGCCGCAATCGCCGCCGCTGAAAGAAAAGAAAGCTGGAAACTCGGATCGAAGAGCTGATCCGGTGCGAACGCCAGGTACACCAGTCCGACAACGCCCAAGATGTTCAGGATCCGTGTCTTGCGAAAGCAGTAGCTCGCAAGGACGAACAGGGCGAACCCGCCAGCAGCGCGGACCACCGGCGCATTGAAACCCGAGATAAAAGCGTACAACCAGCTTGCAATGGAAGCGACGATGAGAGCGTGAATGCGACGGAGTTGAAAGACTCGCAGAAGGTAAAGGATCGTCATTGCCAGCACGGAAATATGCAGACCTGAAATGACGAGCGCGTGATACGTGCCAGTGACGCGAAAATCGTTTGTCCAACGCCGCTCCACTCCGCTGGTTTCACCGATCAATGTCGCCTGTAGTAACGCGGTTGTGTGCTGATCGTTAACGAACATTTGCGCTAGCCGTTCCAGCGCCCAGGTACGAAACGCAAACAGTGCGCCCCGCATCGGCGAACCGCAACGGCCGTTCGCAACGTGAATGTCAGAAGGCGAAGACACGGAAGCGGTCCAATAAATGTGCTGCGCGGCGAGATAACCGGCGTAATCAAAGCTGTCCGGGTTGCTGAAGTTGCGTGGAAGGCGAACCTTCGCGACTGCGTCCACTCTCTGCCCGTACGATAGCCCGAGCTTTTGCCCCTCCTTCAGATTCACCGATACGCGCGCCTGAGTACTCCTTCCCAGATCGAGCGTGAACTGCTCACGATTGGGAGAAAAGACGGGTGGATTAGTCACGCAGCCGGAGAGCTCAACCGTTTCGGCATCATCGGCGTTTAGCTTTGGAGTGCGGCCAGGACGGTGCCAGATCTGCGTGGCTAGTCCGGCAATCAGCAGGCAAACATAAACGGCAACACGTCGCGCCCATACGGCGCGTGAAAAACAGGCGAGAACGAGAACCACAAAACAAAAAACGCTGGCAACGGTTAGATCCTGGAGCCGGAAGAAATAGAAATGACCGGCCAGAATCCCTGTTGCCAGCGCAGCGCAAGGAATGAGGAGCGGTTCGCGCATACCAAAGAAGTGCCTCTAGCCGCGGATTCCTCGCCAGGCGGCGCGTAGGCTCTAATAGCACTGCGCGATTTTGCGATTCAAAGCCAATTTCTTATAAACGTTGTATTTGCAATAGCTTACAGCCACTACGCCGGGGTCTGGGGAGTGCCGGGAGTATGGCGGCGCATCTTCCAGAAGGAATGCCAGTGGCCGTAACCGAACGTGTGCCCAAGACCTTCTACATGGCCCGCTTCGATGCTCAGAACTCCGCCTGCGCATATCAGGACGGTGCCCGTTATGGCCATCGCATCCGGCACGGAGCCAAAGAGCACCCAACCGAGGATTCCCGAAAAAACGACCACCGTGTAGTTGAACGGGGACAACTGTGCCGCGCTGGCGTATCGATAGGCGAGGATAATCAGCAACTGCGTCAGTGCGTAGAACACACCGACGCCGACGAGCAGTGCCCATTGGTTCAAGCCGAGCGCTTTCCAACTCCAAACTGCGAAGGGGATTAGCACGATCGTCGAAATGCCGAAATTATAGAACAGTATGCGAACCGGCGGTTCAGTTTCGGCGAGCTTGTTCGTCGCAACGAGCGCCAGTGCCGAGAAGATGCCCGAGGCGAGCGCGATCAGCGTTGCAGGGCTGTGAAACATCTGCGGTCCGGGTTTGATTATCAACATGATGCCGGCCAGCCCGATCAGCAGACTTACCCACACCATCGGCTGCACAGTTTTCCGGAACCAGATAAAGATTACGACGGGGATAAACAGCGGGGCGGAGTTGGACAGCAGAACGGAATCGAGCAGCGGAATCGAGCGTACCGCGACAAAGAACAGCAATTGGCACACAGAACCGGCGAGGCTGCGAAACACATGTAGCCCGAGACGCTCGGTCTTCATGTGCGCCGGACCGAGTCTCAGTGCCGATGGTACGAATACAAGAAAGCTAATCGCGTATTGCAGGAACAGGATCATCAGCGGCGGCACGCCCATCGCCGCTTTGCTGAACGCGCTCATGATTGCAGAGCAGAGAAAGGCGGTCGTGATGAGCGCGATGCCGCGCGAGATGTTTTGTCCTGCGGTTTGAGCCCTGATGTCCACTGGCGGGGACTGCTAATGTGCGCCCGCAGGCTCTAACCAAAAGTGGTTGCCTTTGAAGTCGAAGACCGCCGTTCCGTGGCTAAATAGACCGCTACCCACCGTAACATCGTAATTCGCGGGGTCTTCGTGAGCGTCTTCTTTATCGAAGAAGTACAGCGGGATATCGTAGATAACCATGCCATTGTAGCCCAATGAAGGCCCTTCGGCCTGCGCCAGCCGGACACCGCCAAGTAGATACGGAAAGAACTCTTTGTGCTTCGCCTTCGCCAGCTTGTTTAGCCCGAGCTGCTTGACGAAATCCTGGTAGATCAGCATCGTGCCCGTAAACATGGTGTCGATCTGCGCCTGTACCGGCTTGCCACTCACGGAAAAGCCGTCGCTGGTGATTGTGACCGGGCCGTACTTGCCGACATGCCTGACGACCAACTGCGTACAGTCGTGAGGGCAAGGTTGCTCGCTATCCAGTGGCTCAGAGATACGGACCTTTTGATGCGCGTAATCGATGGCGATGATGCGGTTCTGGAAGGCGCGGAAGGCGAGCACGCCATCAGCCGGAAAGGGCGGGATTTCTTTCGCGTTCAACTGATCGGGGGATGGCGTTGTATCAAGAACTGTGAACGGAAAGTCGCCCATGGGTAGGTCGCCGATCTTCGCTCCGGGGACCACCGTCTGCTGCACCTGCGAAATGTCGGCATCACCTTCGGCCTTCATCGGCTTCATGTCGGTTGCGAGCGACTGGACCGCTTTCAAGTCCAGGTACGAATTCGGCTCGCCAAGATCGATGATGAGCCGCAAAGTCTTGCCGGACCCGGTAGACATCTCGATGCACGGCATGCTACCGCAGGTCAGTAATGGCACTTCAACAAAGCGGGGCCGAGCATTTTGTTCCGGGGGTGCGAAGGGCCTGTGCGGCGGAATAGTTTGCGCACCGAGAGAAACAGCTAAGGCGAACAAGAGAGCGAAAACCTTCATCCGTGTTGTTGGATGCAGCGTGGGGTTAGGGCGTATCGGTCAGCATGGTTTGCAAACGCGGGCTGAGTTGCCGGGCGGTACCGAACCAGCTTTGCAGGCGATCCATATAGAGGTAGACAACGGGCGTGGTGTAGAGCGTCAACATCTGGCTGAATATAAGGCCGCCCACAATCGCGATGCCAAGCGGTCGCCGCATTTCCGATCCGGTTCCAGTGCCCAGCGCCAGTGGTAATCCGCCGAGCAGGGCCGCCATCGTGGTCATCATGATCGGGCGAAAGCGCAGCAAGCATGCCTCATAGATCGCGTATTTCGGCGCCAGGCCCTGCCTCCGTTCCGTGTCGAGCGCGAAGTCGATCATCATGATGGCGTTCTTCTTTACGATTCCGATCAGAAGAATGATGCCGATCAAGGCGATCACCGTGAGGTCCGTTCCAAATACGAGCAATGCCAGCAAAGCGCCGACGCCCGCAGACGGGATGGTGGAAAGAATTGTGATCGGATGGATGTAGCTTTCGTACAAAATGCCGAGGACGATGTAGACGGCAACCAGCGCCGCCAGAATCAGCAATGGCTCGGTCTTCAATGAGGCCTGGAATACCTGCGCAGTACCTGCGAATGCGCCGTGTACATTGGCAGGGATCGCGATGTTGTTCTGCGCCTGCTCCACGGCGTTGACCGCGTCACTCAAAGCTGTTCCCGGTGCAAGCGCGAAAGACAAGGTGATGGACGGAAATTGTCCCTGATGATTCACTGCAAGCGAACTGAGCGTCGTGCGGTAGTGCGTGAACGTGGATATCGGAACGGCCGTCCCTGTGTTCGTCTTCACGTATATCATTTGCAGTGATTGCGGATTCTGCTGGAATTCGGGCAGCACCTCCATCACAACGTGATATTGATTGATGCCCGTGTACATGGTCGAGACCTGTCGCTGGCCGAACGCGCTATACAGCACGGTATCGACATCGGACGGACTGACGCCCAGACGCGACGCCGTACTGCGATCGATCACAACGTCCGTTGTCAGGCCGTGAATCTGCTGATCGCTGTTAGCGTCCAAGACAAGGGGAATCGTCTTCAGCTCGTCGAGCAATTTCGGCGCCCATTCGTTCAGGTCTTGCAGATTGTCCGATTGCAGCGTGTACTGATATTGCGAATTGCTACCCCGGCCACCCACACGGAAATCCTGGAAACTCTGCATGTAGAGGGTCGCGCCGGGTATGCGAGCCAGCTTGCCGCGTAAACGGTTGATCACCTGATCCGCATTGACTTTCCGCTGATCAAGGGGTTTCAACTGAATCTGAACGCCTGCGGCGTTCAAAGTTCCGCCGCCCGTGTTGCCTTCCACGTCCCCGACGGCTGGATCCTGTTGCACGATCGCAACCATCTGGTGCATCTTTTCCCTCATGGCCGCAAAGGAGATATCCTGATCCGCAACGATTGCGCCGCCGATACGCCCGGTGTCCTGCTGTGGGAAGAAGCCCTTGGGGACCACGATGTAGAGATAGACGCTGACTCCGATGGTCACCAGCGTAATGATGAGCGTCAGCGCCGGATTCCGCAGCACAGCGCCCAGCGATTTCGCGTATGCATTGTGAATCGCGTTGAATGCCGCCTCGCTCGCGCGATAGATGAAGTTGTGCTTGCGGTCATGCTGCGATGTGAGCAGCTTCGAACACATCATGGGTGTGGTGGTGAGGGACACCAGCAGCGATATCGCGATCGCGACGGTTAGCGTGACCGCGAACTCACGGAACAGGCGGCCAATGATGCCGCCCATTAGAAGGATCGGGATAAACACCGCAACAAGCGAAGTGCTCATCGAGAGAACGGTAAAGCCGATCTCTTTTGCGCCTTGTAGTGCGGCGCGCATAGGGTCCCAACCCACCTCGAGGTAACGGCTGATGTTCTCGATGACGACAATGGCGTCGTCGACGACAAAGCCCGTTGATACCGTGAGCGCCATCAGGGAAAGATTGTCAAGCGTGTAGCCGAGGAGGTACATCACGCCGAAGGTGCCTAGGAGCGACAGCGGAACAGCTATACCCGGGATAAGGGTCGCCCACACATTGCGCAGAAACGCAAACACAACGAGGACGACCAGCAGGATAGAGATCATCAGGGTGATTTCAACGTCGTGGATGGATGCGCGAATGGTGGTTGTTCGATCCTGCGCAACACTGAGATGCACTGAAGGCGGTATGGAAGCCTGCAATTGCGGCAATAATGCGCGAATTCGATCGCACACGTCGATGATGTTGGCGGCGGGCTGCCGCGAAACGGCCATGACGACGGACGGCACACCATTATCAAGAGCATCGTTGCGGACGTTTTCGACAGAATCGATGACGTTTCCGATATCTTCCAACCGCACGGGCGCGCCATTTCGGTAAGCGACGATCAGGGGCGCGTACTGTGGCGCATGGAAGAGCTGATCGGTCGCGTTGATCTGCCAGCGTATTTGGTTGTTGTTGAGATCGCCCTTGGCCTGGTGTGCGTTCGCGTTCTGAAGTGTGGTCGCTACGTCTACCAGACCGAGGCTCATGCTGTTCAAGATTGTGGGGTTGACCTGGACGCGAACAGCCGGCCGCGAGCTGCCCCACGTGTTGACCTGACCGACACCTTGAATCTGCGCGATTTTCTGCGACAGGATGGAGTCCGCAATGTCGTACATGTGCGCGCGATCGTAAACGCTTGAGGTGAGCGCGAGATTTATGATCGGCTGATCGGCGGGATTCGCTTTCCAGTAGCCAGGATTGCTCGGCATGTCCGAAGGCAGTTGCCCGCGCGCCGCATTGATGGCGGCTTGTACATCCCGCGCCGCGGCATCGATGTTGCGCGACAGATCAAATTGCAGCGTGATGTGCGTGCTGCTGAGCTGGCTCGACGAAGTCATTTCGTTGACACCAGCAATGCGACCGAATTGACGTTCGAGCGGAGTTGCTACGGCGGAGGCCATGGTTTCGGGGCTTGCGCCGGGAAGGTTCGCGAACACCTGGATGGTGGGGAATTCGACTTCGGGTAGCGCGGCGACTGGCAGTAATCGAAACGCGAGTGCGCCCGAGAGAGCCAGTGCCGCCGTGAGCAGCGAAGTCGCGACGGGGCGCTTTATGAACGGTGCGGAGAGGTTCACTGTTTGCTAATCTCCATGCACCGGCTCAGGAAATCTTTGCGGCGCACCAGTTTCGAGCTGCGTTTTTTTGTGCCGGCTGAAGCGTTTTGCAAGTCGATCGAAGAAGAGGTAAACGACGGGCGTGGTGTAGAGCGTAAGCACCTGACTGAGAATCAGTCCGCCAACAATAGTAATGCCTAAGGGCCGACGCAACTCAGAGCCGACGCCCGTGCCGAGCGCGAGGGGCAATCCGCCAAACAGCGCGGCCATGGTAGTCATCATGATCGGGCGGAAGCGGAGCAAACAGGCTTGATAGATCGCATCCAGCGGCGTCTTGCCTTCCTGGCGCTCGGCTTCTAAAGCGAAGTCGATCATCATAATGGCGTTCTTCTTGACGATTCCGATCAGCAGGATAATGCCGATGAGCGAGACGACGTTGAAATCGTCATGACAGATGTAGATGGCGAGAATCGCGCCGACGCCGGCCGAGGGCAGGGTGGAGAGGATCGTGATGGGGTGGATGTAGCTTTCGTACAGCACGCCGAGGACGATGTAGACAACAACAAGCGCTGCCAGGATCAAGTACGCTTCGTTCGCAAGTGAATTCTGGAATGCCGCCGCGGTCCCCTGGAAGCTCGAGTGGATGCTGACCGGGAGGCCGATTTCCTGCTCAGCTTCGCGGATCTGCTTGACGGCATTGCCGAGCGATTCTCCCGCCGGCAAGTTGAATGAGATGGTCACGACCGGGAATTGGCCCTGATGGTTGACAGTGATGGGCACCGTTGAGGTCTCGATGTGCGTGAACGTGCTGAGCCGAACCTCAGTGCCGTTAGACGAGTGAACGTAAATGCTCGAGAGCGAATCCGGGTTGCGTCTGAATTCAGGTGCGACCTCAAGCACGACATGGTACTGGTTCAGCTGCGTGAACATGGTCGAGACCAGCCGTTGCCCGAAAGCGTCGTACAAGGTGTCGTCGATCTGTTGCATGCCGATGCCAAGACGTGCGGCGGTATCGCGATCGATTACCAGAACGGTTTGCAATCCGCCGCTCTGCTCGTCTGTTGCCACATCGCGCAGCGTGGGAAGTGTCTTCAGTTTGTCAACCAAACGCGCCGTCCAGACACCCAGTTCTTTGGAGTCGACGTCTTCCAACGTGTACTGATACTGCGTTCGGCTGACGCGGTCTTCCACCGTAAGATCCTGTACGGGCTGCATGAACAGCGTGATGCCGTCTACCTGGTTCAGCTTGGGCTGTAAGCGGCGGATAACATCACTGGCGGAAATCAAGCGTTGACTCAGCGGCTTTAAATTAATTTGAACGCGCCCGCTGTTCATGGTGGTGTCAATGCCATCGATACCAATGAACGACGACAAGTTCTCGACTGCGGGATCCTGAAGAATCACTTTCGCGAGCAGTTGCTGCCGCTGTGACATGGAGACAAACGAGACGTCCTGCGGCGCCTCCGAGACCCCCAGGATCACGCCCGTGTCCTGAACAGGGAAGAAGCCCTTCGGCACTGTGATGTAGAGCAGAATGGTTCCAACCAGCGTTCCAAGGGTGACCATCAATGTCAGCGGTTGATGGCGTAGCACCCACTGCAGGGTGCTGCCATATTTCGAGATGACCCAGTTGAAGACATGCTCGGATTTGCGATAGAACCAGGTCTGTTCCGCCGCAGGCTTGTGGCGCAGAATTTTGGCGCACATCATGGGCGTGAGCGTCAACGAAACAACTGCTGAGACCAGAATTGTCACGGCGAGTGTAATCGCGAATTCGCGGAACAGGCGGCCGACGATATCGCCCATGAAGAGCAGCGGAATCAAAACCGCGATCAAGGACACCGTCAACGAAACGATGGTGAAGCCGATCTGTTCAGAACCGCGCAATGCTGCATGCAGGGGTGTGTCGCCCTCTTCGAGATATCGAGAAATGTTCTCGATCATGACAATAGCGTCGTCCACAACGAAGCCGGTCGAGATAGTGAGCGCCATCAGCGTCAGGTTGTTCAGGCTGTAGCCGAGCAGGTACATCACGCCAAACGTGCCGACAATCGAAAGTGGCACAGCGACGCTGGGAATGATGGTTGCGGAAAGATTGCGCAAGAAGAGGAAAATGACCATCACAACGAGGCCAATGGTCAGCATCAACTCAAACTTCACATCTTCGACCGAGGCACGGATGGTCGTCGTCCGATCGGTCAAGACCTGCATATCGACTGCAGCCGGTATGGATACCCGAAGCTGCGGAAGCAGCGCTTTAATGCGGTCGACCACGGAGATGATGTTTGCGCCGGGTTGCCGCTGAATGTTGACGATTACCGCGGGCGTGCTGTTCATCCAGGCGGCTTCGCGCGTATTTTCGGCTCCATCCAGGACTTCGGCGACATCCTGGAGCCGCACAGGAGCGCCATTCTTGTAGGCGATGATGACCGGTCTATATCCGGAGCTGGTTAAAATCTGATCGTTCGCGCCGATTGTGTACGCCTGCCGGATGCCATCGAAATTGCCCTTCGCCTGATTCAGGTTCGTGGCGTTCAAGGCGGTCCGGACATCTTCCAGGCTCAAGCCGTAGGCTGCCAGCGCAGTCGGATTCACACGAATACGAACCGCCGGCTTCTGTCCACCGCTGATGGTGACCAAACCCACGCCCGGCAACTGCGAAATCTTTTGCGAAAGTGTGGTGTCCGCCAGATCTTCCACCTTCGTGAGCGGCATGGTCTTCGACATCAATGCGAGCGTCAGAATGGGCGCGTCGGCCGGATTTACCTTGCTGTAGATGGGTGGGTTTGGAAGGTCGGGTGGCAGATACGTTCCCGCCGCGTTGATCGACGCCTGCACCTGCTGCTCGGCAATGTCGATGTTCAGATCAAGGTCGAACTGCAGTGTGATGATCGAGCTTCCGAATGAGCTAGTAGACGTCATCTGCTTTAGCCCGGGAACCTGGCCGAACGTCCGCTCGAGCGGTGCGGTTACGGATGACGCCATCACCTCCGGACTTGCGCCGGGGTAGAAGGTCAGACACTGGATTGTCGGATAATCGACTTCCGGCAGCGCCGAAACAGGTAATTGTTTATAGGCAATAAAACCGGCGATGAGAATGCCGGCCATTAACAGAGAAGTTGCAACCGGCCGGAGAATAAACGGCCGCGACGGACTCATGCCTGTGGGCTCCGCTTTCCTTTGCGCCTGCCGGGAGTGCCTGTGCCTGAATCGTCGCCGCTACCGCGAACGGTCACTTGCAGTCCGTCGATGAGCTTTTCAGCGCCGTCGATCACAACGCTTTCACCCGGCTGGAGCCCGTCATCGATGCTGACGTCATTGCCTTCCTGGAGGCCAATCTTCACCGGGCGCGTGCTCACAGTTTGGTTGTCGTTCACCACATACACAAATGTTCCGGTCGGACCGCGCTGGATTGCGACTGCGGGGATGATGGTGGCGTTCCGTCGCGTATCCAGCCAAAGCTTCACGTTCACGAACTGGTTCGGGAAAAGAGCACCATTTGTGTTCGGGAAAATTGCCTTCAGCCGCGAGGTTCCTGTCGTGGTGTCGATCTGGTTATCTACCGTCAGCAGTGTGCCTTCGGCCAGCTTTTGCTTCTGATCGCGATCATAGGCGTCCGCGCGCATCTTTGCGCCCTGATGTAGCTTTTGCAGCACGGGCGGAAGTTGATCTTCCGGAATGGTGAACAGCACGGCTATAGGTTCGATTTGTGCAATGACCGCCAACCCTGTGGCATCCGCAGCGTGCACCATGTTGCCCTCGTCAACGAGGCGCAGGCCAATGCGGCCGCCGATCGGGGCAGTTATCTTCGTGTAGGTGAGATTTAGGCGCGCGCTGGCGATAGCGGCATTTGCGGCCGCAATGGCGGCGTTGTCGGCTTCGATTGACCCTCGAATCTGATCCGCCGTGGATAACTGCGTGTCCATCTGCTGTTTGGCGATGATCTGGTCTTTAAACAACTGCTGATCGCGCACATAGTTGACTTGCGCGTCGCGGAGAGCTGCCTGATCTTTGGCGAGGGTGCCTTTGGCCTGATCGAGGTTCCCGATTGCCTGGTCCAGAGCCACCTGAAACGGCTGGGGGTCAATGGTAGCCAGCACCTCGCCCTGCTTTACGTATTGGCCTTCTTTGAAGTTGACGCTGGCAAGCTGTCCGTCGATGCGTGGTTTTACCGTTACGGTATTAAAAGCAGTTACGGTGCCGAGACCCTGGAGGTAGACCGGCATGTCACCCTCGCGCGCTTTCGCCGCCGCCACTGGGACATTGTGCGGGTGCATGGCGCCGCCCTTTTTTGCCGAAATCGTGGCCTGCTTAGCGTTTTCGTAGACGTAAAGGCGATAGCACCCATAGGCTATCGCGGCAAAAATCAGCAGCCAAACCCACCAATAGCGCGCCGAACTGGACCCGTGTGAGTCCAGATCGGGAAGGTGAGTCGGACGGGCGTGTGATGCAAGTGGATCGCTGGGGCGGGATTCTGTCGTGCGCGGTTCAAGCGCACCGGGTGGCTGCATTCAGTTTCCTTTTGATCTTGAGCTATAGACGGCAAAACCAGCGTTATTACTGCTGGCAATTATGTCTCTTAATTAGGCGGTATGCGAAGCATGCAGTCGCATTCACCGCAAAGACGATCAAAAAAGTATTGACGTTACCGGAGCGAATGCGTTTGCTGCCTATAACCATAATGATGCCATTGGCTTAACTCGCGATTCGCACATCTGCGCAGCGCGGCCGGCTGGGCAGACTCTTGAGTCCCAAAGCCGAACAGTGCCGGGTAGTTGACTTAAGCAACTAGATGCTTGACTATGGCAGTTATGGCGGCAGCCCAGTATCCAACTTTGGTAGAAGAAATCTCTGTTTTTCGCCGTTTCAACCGCGGGTACACAAAATTTCTGGGGACGCTCAACGAAGGAATGCTAGACAGCGAGCACACTCTGACCCAAGCACGTGTCCTTTATGAGCTAGCGACACGCTCTGCACCGACCGCGAGAGAGATCGGCGACGAGCTTTCGCTGGACAGCGGCTATCTGAGCCGGCTGCTCCGGGATTTCGAACGCGGCGGCCTGGTGCGAAAGAAAACCTCGGAAAAGGACGGTCGCTTCGCCGAGCTAACGCTCACAAAACTCGGCATGTCTGCTTTCAAGAAGCTGGATTCACTGTCGAACGAACATGCGGCCGCTGCGCTTGAAAAACTCTCGCCAGAGGGCATTGCAGAAGTCGTGCGCTGCATGCAGTCGATCGAGAGACTGCTGATCCAGCCGCATGCCGAACGGCGGCCATGGATATTGAGGCCGCCACGCCCCGGCGACATGGGTTGGGTGGTGCACCGCGAAGGCGCGGGGTACGCCGAACAGTATGGATTCGACCAGACGTTCGAAGCGCTTGTGGCCAGGATTGTCCATGATTTTGTAGCCAACTACGATCCGACGCGCGAACGCTGCTGGATAGCAGAGGTCGATGGCCAGAATGTCGGCCATATCTTCCTTGTCAAGCATCCTGAGGTGGCGCAAACGGCAAAACTGCGCCTATTGTTCGTTGAAGCCAGCGCGCGCGGACTGGGAATTGGCAACGCGCTAGTGAATGAATGTATTCGTTTTGCGCGCCTTGCCGGGTATAAGAGAGTCGTTCTCTGGACGCAAAGCATTCTCACGGCCGCTAAACACATCTACCAAAAAGCGGGCTTTAGATTAGTGAAAGCAGAGCCTCACCACAGTTTCGGCCAGGATCTGATCGGGCAGGAATGGGAACTGGATTTGATCTGAGCGAACGCTGCCAGACATTATCGGTACTCTGAGATAAGGCCGGTAGATGAAGGAATTTGGTGACATCCTTGCACTTTGGTCGCAACTAGAAGCGAAAGGCGAGCCTGCGATTCTGGCGACAGTCGTCAAGACGAACGGGTCGTCTTATCGCCTTCCCGGCGCGCGTTTGCTGCTGACGCGAACGGGCCAGCGCGTCGGCTCGATCAGCGGGGGTTGCCTGGAAGACGATCTGGTAAAAAAAGCGTGGTGGCTCACGGAGAACGGTCCTATCATTCGCCGCTATGACACAACACCAGATGGTGAAATCGCAGCGGAATATGGACTCGGTTGCAATGGCATCATCCACGTGCTGCTAGAGCAGGTCACGCCCGGGAATGCGGAAATCTTGTCGCTTATTCGTCAGGCGCGTGAAACGCGGCAGCCTGCAGTGGTTGCCCATTCGCTTTCTACTCCGGGAAAACGAATCATGGTCCGCGATGGCATCAACGCGCTGCATGGCGACGGCTTCTTCGTCGAAACCCTAGTCCCTGCGTTGCGTCTGCTCATCTTCGGCGCCGGTGACGACGCCATTCCGCTTGTGAAGCTTGCCAAATTGCTCGGCTGGGAGCCGTGGGTCTATGACGGTCGCGCGCATTATGCCAGGCGCGAGAAATTTCCTGAAGCGTACGCAGTGAGCGTGCGTGAACCGGGCGCCTGTGATTCATCTCTGCCGATTGACGACTGGACCGCGGCTGTCCTGATGAGCCACAGCTACAGCCAGGATCTCGAGATGCTAAAGGAGTTGTCGCGTTATCCGTTGCGTTATCTCGGCGTGTTGGGTCCGCGCAAGCGCGCGCTTGAAATGCTGGCTGAATCGGGCCTGGAGCGCGAGCTCAAAAATCGCGCGTTCCATAGCCCCATGGGGTTGGACATTGGCGCTGATGGCCCGGAGCAGGTCGCGTTGGCGGTTGCGGCGGAGATACAAGCGTCGCTCAATCATCGGTCGGGCGGACTCCTGCGCGATCGTGCCGGATCCATTCACGCACAATCGAGCGAGGGAGGCGCGGTTGCGGTGGAAAACGCCTGGGTGCAATCCATTGTCTGTGCTTAGACGCATCAACTCTGCCGCAGTAGTAATCTCTTCGGTGCTGTTGGGGAGCATGGCGTTGACACATGCGCAGACTACTCCAGGTCGAGGACAACAGATCATCGATCAGGCAGTCGCGGCTCTCGGCGGAGATCGCTTCCTAAACATGAAAAATCGCGTCGAGAAGGGCCGCATCTATGGTTTTTTCCGGGACCAATTGAGCGGTCTGGATGTGACGACGACCTACGTCGAGTATCTTCCGTCCGCTCCGGCGAAGGGGCTTGGCATTCGCGAACGTGAGATTCTGGGCAAAAAGCAGGACTATTCGTATCTGTTTCTGCCCGACCAAGCATGGGATATCACGTTTCGCGGCGCGCGGCCGGTGGAGGATGAGGACTGGAGCCGGCATTTTCGCACCACCGAGAACGACATTCTGTACATCCTGAAAGTCCGACACAACGAGCCAGGCTTGCAGTTTGATTATTCAGGAAGCGAAGTGATGTTAAGCACGCACGTGGAGGTGGTTGATGTGACCGATTCGAAAGACCGGACCGTGCGGGTGTATTTCGACCACAATACGATGCTGCCCATTCGCGAGACTTTCTCCTGGCAGGACCCACAGACGCGCGAGCACAACGATGAAGAAATTGACTACGACAAGTGGCGCGATGCGGGCGACGGCGTTATGTGGCCCTTCACAATTGAACGACAGCGCAACGGGTACAAGACGTACCAGATGTTCGCATCGCACATTGAAGTCAATCAGCAGATCCCCGCGAACACTTTCGAGCTGCCGCCTGGGGCGAAGGTCTTGAAAAAAGCTGAATGAATGAGACGAAGCGAGCACTGCGAAGCGGCTGCTACAATTTGAGCCTAAGCGTTCAGCGTTGTGAATGCTTTGCTCGTGGGCTCACTGACAATGGACCTCGATCAGCTCCACACTTTTCTTGAGATCGTCCGGTTAAAGAGCTTCTCAAAGGCTGCCTTGACGTGTTATCGTACGCAGCCTGCCATCAGCGCGCAGGTGCGGCAACTGGAGCAGGAGCTGAATACGACGCTTTTCGACCGCCTGGGAACGAAGATCTCGCTGACGGTTGCGGGACGCATCTTCGCTGAACACGCCGAGCAGATTTTAGCCCTGCGCCGACGTGCCCAGGATTCTATCAACGAGCTTGAAAAAGTTCCTCGCGGCGAACTCATCATTGCCGCCAATGAGGCGACATGTATATATGTGCTGCCCGGCGTGTTTGCGGAATTCAAGAAGCAGTTCCCGAACGTTCAACTCTCGGTGGACCGGTCCTATGGTACGCGCGTTGTGCAGGCGGTGCTCGATAACCTCGCCGATTTCGGGATCACGCAGCTTCCGGTGCAAGAGAAGAAGCTGCAGGTCGTCAAAATCCATTCCGACGAGATCAAGTTGCTTGTTCCGCCCGGCCACCACCTGACATCATTACCTCGAGTAAGTCCGCGTGATCTGCTGGGAGAGCAACTGCTTCTACCCAAATCCGGAACCACGCGGGCGCGCTTGAACAATTGGCTCGACAGCGTGCAGGATGAGCTGAATATCTCCATGGAACTGGATTCCACCGAGATGATCAAACGTTTTGTGATGGCGAATCTGGGACTGTCGTTCCTGGCCGCATCGCACTGCCAGGAGGAGGTCGCTGCCGAAAAGCTGGCTTGCATCTCGCTTGCGCCCGAGCCGATGTTGAGGCGCGTGGGGCTCATCTACCGCCGAGATAAGTCGCTGTCTAAAGCCGCGCTGGGCTTTATTCAGGTGACGCTTGCCCATGCAGGTCACGATGTGCGTGAGGGTGAGGTTCGGCTCAGAGCGTCTGGATCATAATGGAAAGCGGAATATGGCCGTCCTGACTGCAAAGAGTTCCACTATTTTCGTCTCGACAGACGAAGGCACGTCGGTATATCGGTCCATGAAAGAAATCCCTCTTCCCATGCGGCGGAAGCTGCAGGAATCGATGCAGGGAATGCATTCGGCAACAATTCTGATTGCGGATAAGAACGGTCGCGATGAGCTCATCCGCGCTTTGCAGGGGCAGCCGAGCAGCGTGCGTTGTCGTTTGCTCGAGTCCCATAGGGCGCAGCAGCAACAAACCGCGCAGCCCGGGAAGTCACCGTCGAAGATGAAGCTGCGTCTCACTTCTCTTCGTAGCTGGCTGGAACTCTTGTTACCCATCGCAGTCGGCGCGTCCCTCTGGTTTTTTGTCGAATCTCGCTTTTAGGACCTAAAGCATTTTATTTCCGCGCCGATGAGAATGGCGTGATTAGCTCCTTGCCAGACCAAAGACCACTTGCCCTTTTGCAACTGCCCTCCGCGGGTTCGATGGGAAATAAGCGCAACGTCGAATGCGAGGTTGAAAACATGCAAGGCAAGCGCCTCATCCTGAATTCGCCCGAAGCGGTGCGCGAATCCACGTTCGTTAGTGTTGAGTACGAAGACACTTTGCTCCTGGGTGAAGTGGTCATCTGCTCCGGTTCCCGGGACAACTGGAAAGTCGAAATACGCCTGGAACAGATCCTGACCGGACTTCAAAGCTTAATGGCGCTTCGCGCCAGCCTGCTTAATGAAAATTTCGCCGCGCCATTGCCTTTGATGCCGCTCGGCATGCGGAATTGAACACGGCTCTGCGCTCGAGCTGTTTTCTAAGATGTGGCTTAGCCTTCGTTATGCTTCGTAGAGATGGAGCGAAAGGTCGTCATCTTCGGAGGAGGCGGGCAACTCGGCGTGGAGCTGTGCCGCGAATTTGAGCGTCGCAACTGGACAGTCCACAAGTTTGATCGAGTAACTCTCGATGTCACGAATGCCGCTGCGGTTGAGCAGGCGGTCGGCGCGGTCGATCCCGCTGTGGTCGTCAATGCTGCTGCCTATAATCAGGTCGATATTGCCGAGCGGGAACCGTTAGCCGCGTACCAGGCCAACGCGCTGGCGGTCCGTAATCTTGCCATGGCGTGCCGGCAAGTCGATGCGCGCCTGGTTCATTATTCGACAGATTACGTTTTCGACGGGACCAAGGGTAGGCCTTATGTCGAAACCGATGCACCCCATCCTTTGGGCGCTTACGCGGTTTCAAAGCTCGGGGGCGAACTGTACGCCCAAGCTTACCTGGAGAATCCGATCGTTATCCGGGTGTCCGGCGTTTTCGGCCCGGGCGGTATGTTCACACCTCGCGGCAACTTCGTGGAATTGATGTTGCGTCTGTCCAATTCCGGCAATCCCATCCGAGTGGTGGAAGACCACGTGGCGTCGCCAGCATTCGCCCCTGCGATTGCCTCCCGCACGGTCGACATGCTCGACGCGAAGCTGGGCGGACTTTTCCACATGGGAGGCGGCCAAGCCATCTCCTGGTACGAGTACGCGAAGATGATCTTCGAAACCGCGGGTCTCACGCCGCAACTTCAGCCCACAGACGAACGCGAGTATCGCACCGCGGCGCGACGTCCGAAGTATTCAGCTTTGTCCAACAGCAAGCTGGAAGCTGCCGGCATTACGCCCATGCCGCCGCTGCGCGAAGCTGTCGCGGATTATTTTCGCGCACGTCAGCACGCTACTGCACATCGTTCGGTGTAGCGTAATATCCGTTTCGCGCCTGCACCTTGTAGTCCGAATTGTCGACTTTTATATCGATATGACGAAAGCTTCCATCCCGATTCGGATTGGTTGACACGTATCCGATCGAGTACTGATTGCGCAACTCGTCCTGGATTTCCTTGAACACTTCGTTCAAAGGGTGTTTTTTGTCGACAGTGAACACGTGTCCGCCGGTCTCTTCGGACATTTTGCGGAGATATCCCTCGCCGCCTCCCCCACCCACATAGAAACCGCCGCCACTATAAAAGGCGCGGTCAACGTAGTAGATGCTATAGATGATTGCGTCGGCTTTCTGAGCCGCTTCCACAGCGTCGCGCAGCTTGTAGGTGCTGCCTTCGTCTTCACCATCCGTAATGAGGATCACCGCTTTCCGTCCCACTTCGCTTTTCAGCTTCTCGTTTGACGCGAGGTAAATGGCGTCATAGAGCAGCGTGCCTTTGGGCGTCCCCATCGTCGGCACCGGGCCCTGATTCACCGGACCGCCTCCCAGCATCGGGGTGATGCCATCCCCTCGCAAGTCGCGCAGGGCTGAAGTCAGCAGCCGCGGTGAGTTCGTGTAATCCTGCAGCAGTTCGGTATCTTTGCCAAACGAGATCAGGAACGCCTCGTCCTTCTTCCGGATCACGTCGGAAAAGAAGGCTGACGCGGCGTCGCGCTCGATATCGATTAAGCGTGTCTGGCTGGCGCTGATATCGATCAATAGCCCGAGCGTCAGGGGCAGGTCCGTTTCGCGTGAGAACCGCTGAATGGTTTGCTGTTTATTGTCTTCGAATACGTTGAAGTTGTTCTTCTCCAGATTCGGTATCAGTGCCCCGCCTTTTTTGGCCCGCACGGTAAACAGAATGTTCACGAGCTCGACATCAACCTTGATGGTGGACGACTGCGGTAGTGGCTCGGCGGTGGATGGGGCTGATTGGGGCGATTGCTTCTGGTCCGCCGGGGGTGGCGGAATTAGTTGCGCATCCGCCACAAAAGCGAAGACAGTAAGCGCAACCGCGGCGGCGAAGGCCCGTTTTCGAACGAAACTACTCATGTTCAATATGATTATGGTCTAAGAGGCACGACATTTTCTGATCTATGCGCGCTGCTACTAACCATCTCCGCAAAGCCGATCCTGTCATGGCGGCTATAATCCAGCGCGTTGGTCCCTGCCGCATTGTTCCTCGTGAGGCAACGTTCGAGACGCTGGCCCGTTCCATTACGTTCCAGCAGTTGAGCGGCAAAGCCGCGGGCACCATCTTTGGACGACTTAAGAAAGCGGTGGGCCGACGCTTCACCGCGACAGGCTTTCTCAAGCTGACGTCCGAAGAACTCAAGGCGTGCGGTTTGTCGCGCCAGAAAATAGCATCGTTAACAGATTTGGCGGAACGCGTAGCCCGTCGCGAGATTCAGTTTCACAAACTGGTCGAGCTTCCGGATGAAGCCATCATCGAGTCGCTTTCGAAAGTGCGTGGCGTGGGTGTCTGGACCGCGCAGATGTTCCTCATCTTCGCCCTGGAGCGTCCTAACGTGATGCCGCTGGGCGATCTCGGAATCCGCAACGCTGTGCGGAAAGCATATGGCCTGCAGGAAATACCGAAACCGACGGAGCTTGCGGCGCTCGCCGAAAAATGGCACCCCTACTGCTCCATCGCGAGCTGGTACCTTTGGCGCAGTCTCGATGGTCCGGCCGGAATCTAAGTATCTAGGCTTTCTGCAGGCTTTGGGGCGGTTCCGGTAACGGCGGCAGCGGACGCGCCGGTTTGAACATCATCACTCCCAAGGGCGGAATAATCAGAGACAACGATGCCGGACGACCATGCGATTCAGTCGCTACCGCCAAGACGCGTCCGCCATTCCCCATGTTGCTGCCGCCGAACATTTCCGCATCTGAGTTAAAGATCTCCAGATATTCGCCCGCCTCCGGCACACCAATCCGGTACCCCTGATGCGGCGTCGGCGTGAAGTTGCACACCACGACGACGAAATCATCGCGCCGATGCCCAAAGCGGATGAACGAGATCATCGAGTTCTGATGATCGTGGAAGTCGATCCACTCGAATCCCCAGCCCTGGAAGTCGATCTGATAAAGCGCGGGCTGCGACTTGTACACCTCGTTCAGAGTCGCGCAAAACGTCTGGAATTTGCGATGAATGTCGAATTGCAACAGCCACCACTGCAGATCGGCTTCTGAATTCCACTCGGCGGTCTGCCCAATTTCGGATCCCATGAACAGCAGTTTCTTGCCAGGATGCGTGTACATGTAGCTGAGGAACGCGCGCGCGTTGGCGAACTTCTGCCATTCGTCACCGGGCATTTTGTCCAGCAGCGCACGCTTCCCGTATACGACTTCATCATGCGAGATGGGCAGCACGAAATTTTCGGTAAACGCGTAGACCATGCTGAACGTGATGTCGTTTTGGTGATATTTGCGATGGACGGGGTCACGTTCGAAATAGTGCAGCATGTCGTGCATCCACCCCATGTTCCACTTCATCGTGAAGCCAAGCCCGTTCAAATACACCGGACGTGAGACGCCCGTAAACGCGGTGGATTCCTCCGCAACCGTGATGGCGCCGGCCACCTGATGGATCACCTCATTCGCTTTCCGCAGAAACGCGATGGCATCCAGATTCTCGTTGCCACCGTACATGTTCGGCATCCACTCGCCCGCTTCGCGCGAGTAATCCAGGTAGAGCATAGATGCCACTGCATCGACCCGCAAGCCGTCAATGTGATACTTCTTCAGCCAGAACAAAGCATTCGAAATGAGGAATGATTTCACCTCGTTGCGGCCGAAGTTGAAGATCAGCGTTCCCCAGTCACGATGTTCGCCAAGGCGCGGATCTTCGTGCTCGTAAAGGGCTGTGCCGTCAAAGTACGCGAGGCCGTGCGAGTCCTTCGGAAAGTGAGCCGGGACCCAATCCATGATGACGCCTATACCGGCCTGGTGACAGCAATCGATAAAATACATTAAGTCCTGCGGCGGCCCGAAACGTGAAGTCGGGGCAAAATAGCCCGTTACCTGATAACCCCATGACGGGGAATACGGGTGTTCCGCAATGGGCATCAACTCGATATGCGTGTAGCCCATGCCTTTGACATAGGCCACCAGCTTGTCCGCTAACTCGCGATACGTTAGGTGCGCGTGGCCTTCTTTGCGCAGCCACGATCCCATGTGAACTTCGTAAAAAGCAACTGCGCTATCTAGAATCTTGACGTTGGCACGTTGGGCCATCCATTCCTGGTCACGCCATTCATAGGTGTCAAGATCCGCCACGAGTGAGGCCGATTTCGGCGGCGTCTCCATCCAGAAGCCGTATGGATCAGCCTTGAGCTGGCTGTAGCCGCGGAATTTGGATTTGACCGCGTACTTGTACGGCGCGCCGACGGGGATGCCCGGAACGAAAATCTCCCACACGCCGCCGCTGCGCAGCCGCATGGGATGTCTGCGCGCATCCCAATCGTTGAAATCGCCCACGACGCTGACGACAACGGCATTCGGCGCCCAAACAGCGAAACGAGTTCCGGTGGCCCCCTCCAGCGTGACCACATGCGCGCCGAACGAGTTGTACCCTTCGTAGTTTGTGCCTTCGGAGGTGAGGTGCAGATCGAAATCGCTCAGCAAGGGGGGAAAGCGGTAGGCGTCGTCCACTTCCGTTTCGTTGCCCTGATAATCGGTAATGCGGAAGCGATAGTCAGACGGCTGCGAATCGAGATGCGCCGCAAACAGGCCCGCAGGGTGTTTGCGCTCCATGGGAATGCTCTTCGCGTCTATCACTACTTCCACTTCCTGCGCCTGCGGCAGAAACGCACGCACCACCCATCCTCGCTTCCCATCGTCGGAGGGATGTGGCCCCAGAACTGCAAACGCATCCCCGTGATACCCGCCTGCAATCGCTTCTAGCTCTTGTTCTGTCATTGCGTGTCTATTATGTCGAAAAAGGAACGTCTACTAACCTTGCGTGGAGTCCGCTATTCCTAACCAATCCGACCAGGATCTTCAGCAATTCATTCGCGAGTTGCCGAAATCCGAATTGCATTTGCATCTGGAAGGCTCCGTGGAGCCGGAAACGATACACGAGCTGGATCCATCGCTACCGTTGGATGCCATTCGCGCGAATCTTCACTACAGTGACTTTGCGGGTTTTCTAAAAGCGTATGTCTGGGTTAGCAGGAAGCTGAACACGGGCGAAGCCTACGCTTTGGCCACCCGCCGCCTGCTTCAAAAGCTGGCGGCACAGAACGTCATACACGCGGAAATCACTCTCTCGGCCGGCGTCATACTTTGGAAGCAGCAGGACTTGGGGCGGATCTTCGAGGCCATCCGCGCCGAAGCTGCTCAGCAAACGGCTGTTCAGGTCTCGTGGATTTTTGATGCTATCCGCCAATTCGGCATAGAAGATGCAAAACGTGTGTTCGACATTGCCCGTGAGATGGCAGGGGAAGGTGTTGTTGCCATCGGCATCGGCGGGGACGAAGCGCGCGGTCCCGCCGTTTGGTTTGAGGAACTCTATCGTTCCGCGCGCGAAGCGGGCTTAAAGCTCACTTGCCATGCCGGTGAAGTCACCGGGCCCCAGAGTGTCTGGCAAGCCATCCATATTGGTTCCCAGCGCATCGGCCATGGCATTCGGTCCATCGAGGATCCGGAATTGATGGCCGTCCTGCGATCTCGCGACATCCCGCTGGAAGTCTGCCCGACGAGTAACGTATGCACCCGCGCCGTGGCCACGCTCAAAGAGCATCCGCTGCGCAAACTTTGGGACGCCGGCGTGCCGATTGTTCTTGGAACCGATGATCCGGCACTTTTCTCCACCGATCTGCTGCACGAGTATATGCTCGCCGCGCAGATCTTCGGGTTTTCTCGCGACGAATTGAAGAGATTAGCTGCGAATAGCTTTCGTTATCGTTTCACGAATTGACCAAGGATTTGACCGTGTGAGCGCCTTGCGTCACATTCACTCAACGTTGCCGCCCGCGGATGAAACGTCGGCCAAGGTCGCATGTCAGATTTTCCATTTGCTGAAGCCAGCCCGTTATTCCTGTGGTATTTCAATTCCCAGCTTCGAGTAAATCTGGTTCATTTCATCTGCCGTAATCAGATTGAGTTGAAGTTGTTTGCGGTCGTTCTCTTTTAGTTCGACATCAACTCCCCTCGAAGCCAACTCCCGCTGAATGTCCGGATTCTGCAGCGCACCGTATTGAAGCGTCTCGAACGCATAGGCGCGATAGCGGCCCGGTGGAACCGATTTCAGTGTGAACGCACCTCCTGACGTGCTGTTGCCGTTGTGAATGCCCGAGCCATCTTCGTTTAGTTGATCAGGTATCAGCACAATCGATGCATCGGGTGTCGATGCCTGTCCCGCGGTCCCATTCGTGGTCGAACCCGGAGACTCCTGCGGGAATTGGACTGTTCCGTCCACTTCCGCGACGCCGTAGCTGTAGACAAGCGAGAGCTGTCCAGACCCCGAGGCTAACTCGATGTCTTTCCCGGCCATCTCCTGATTGCCCAGCCGCATTGACTTCAAATACGTTCCGCCTGGTGGGTTCGCCTGAACGTAGAATTTGCCGGGCATGACATTCTCGATCGCAAAACTCCCGTCGTCCGCCGGAGTCGCCGAGTTGTTGCCCATCATCAAGCGATTCGCCTCCGCGCTCGTCAGGAACACGCGGACGTTCTTGATATTTGCCGGAGTTGTTCCGGCCGGCGGATTGCCCTCGAACGAAATTTGGCCACGAAGAGTTCCAGGCTGCTGGATCATCAGCTCCACATCATTGATGTCGCCTTGTCCAACTTCGACGTCCTGACGCGCCATTACCCGAACCGGCCCTCCTGCCGCGTATAACGTGAGTGTGTAAACGCCTGGAGGCACTGCCGCAACATCAAACGTCCGGTCCTTCGTCATTACCGCGCCGTTGCCCATGAACGGCATCATCTCCATATCGTCGTGCGCAGATGCCGTCACGTTCAGCCGGTTGTTGACGCCATCCGGTAGCACCCCCACCACCTTGCCTCGAATGTGAAACGTCGCGGACGTGCGCATCCGGACATCCATACCGGATAACTCCTGTCCGGCTTTCACATCGAGCGCAGTTGCCGACTGCAATGTCGGCGCCTCGGGATAAAAGGTCTTGACTGGCCGAACTTCTGGTTTACCGTTGTATGCTGACTCTCTGTCACCCGGATAGCGCATCGCCTGCACAAGTAAGTAGTACTTCCCCGGACGGACATCGGCCATTCGAAATTCGCCCAAATCATTGGTGCCGCCCCCGTTCTGCATGGTGTGCGTCAGCTTCCCGCGCTGCCACATCTGGCCGATCAGGGATACTTGCACGTTCGGGACAGGATCTCCGTCCTGGTCCACGACTTTGCCTGTGAGCACCGCTTGCGGAGTCAGTCCGAAGTTGATGTTTGTCATCTGCTGGCCAGGACGCAAAGTGATGGTTGTCCCTCGATCACCGTAATTCTTTGCGCCGTACTGGCTGTTCAGGTAGCCGAAGCGCTCACCCGAGAGCCGGTAGTCTCCAGGCTCGATGTTGTCGATTTCAAAAGTCCCGTCGGGACCCGCCGTGGTCGAGTATCCCTGAGACTGTTGCATTCCCGGGTCTGCATTGGTCTGCTGGATTTGTCGCGTCAACCGCAGGCTCGCTTTTCGCACGGGCTCTCCGGAAAGTGCATTCGTGACGCGGCCTTGAAGAACGCAGCGATCTTCCGGCTTACTGTTGCTGGGCGGCGTTGTAAGCTGTTGACCGTTATCGAAGTAACGGACTTGCGCGGGGAGTGCGGGAGCGCTGCACAGTAGTGCAATAAAGAGAAAGCGCCGGGTCGCGAGCATAGGCGGAGGCTATGGTGCAGTATAGACGCGATTCCTGCTGCCGCACAATTAATACCAAAATATCGCCGATACCTTCGTCCAATTGTGAGCAAAGCCGAAACACTTATACTCGCCACATCGTACGGTACCGATTTACGCCAAATCGCAGATTACTCCGCTTAAGAACAACTACGACGGAGCTACTCCCGATCCTGGGTATATCCACTACGACGGCATCCAACATCCAAGGGACTCATATAAATACAAAATTGAAACGGGAAACTCGGGAAGATGCCCGGCCAACAAGCGCCGAGCAGCGCTTGCGGTCGATTGGACGAGACTCGATCGCCGATCTCCAACGTTCGGTTAGCCGGCGCAACCCGGAAACTGCGCCGCGGCCGATGACGAGAGCGTGTTCCTATTCCGACGAGATTGCTACTGGGGCGTCGTGACTACCATTTCCACTCAAGTGGCCACAACGAGGCCGCCAGCGGCGCGAATGACTTCTCCGGTGATCCAGGCTGATTCGTCTGACGCCAGGAACACTGCCAGCGGGGCGATATCCGTGACGCGACCGAGCCGGCCGAGCGGCGCCTTCTCAGCCAGAGCGGCGCCGGCACCACCCTCAAAGGTTCCCGCGGCTACATTGCCTTCAGTTTCTGTATGACCGGGAGCGATGGCGTTGACGCGTATCTTCCACGGCGCCAGTTCGAACGCCAATCCCCTGGTGAGCGTTTCGATGGCGCCTTTCGTGGAAGCGTACAGCAGGGCTCCCGACACCGGATGCGAGCCGACGATAGAGCTGAGGTTGATGATGCTCCCGCCGTCGGCCCCGAACCGCTTGGTCACCTCCTGGATGGTGAGAATCGACCCGAGAACGTTGATGTTGTAGTGGAGGTGAAAACTCTGTTCGGTGATCTCGGTGAAAGCTCCGAAGCGAAATACCCCAGCGTTGTTGACCAAAACGTTCAGTTTTCCAAACGCGGAATCCACTTCTTTGAATAGCCGTGAGACATCTGCGGCCTTAGACACGTCAGCTCCGACCGCGATCGCCTCGCCTCCGTTTTTGATGATCGCCTGAACGACCCGTTCTGCGCCTTGCCTGTCGGAAGAATAGTTCACGGCCACACGCGCACCGGCGTCGGCCAATGCCGTTGCAATCCCAGCGCCTATGCCTTTGGACGCGCCCGTCACTATCGCGACTTTGCCCAACAATCTGCTCATATTCCCTCAGACACGAACCGCAGCAGTTCTCGAAGCCCAGGTTAATCTCTCCTCAGATAGAGCAGGCACAACTCTCAAAACGTCCTGTCTGAGCAAATAGATCGATACGGCCAAGAGAACGACATCC
>DATBEG010000136.1:0-56865 GCA_036276155.1 Bryobacteraceae bacterium
TCTTGAACTGCTTTCAACCCGAGCTTGTGGGCATCGCGGTCGTCGGGCATGCTCTCGTACCGATAGCCGTCAATTCTGTTTTCAAAGAGCCGCTCGTCGATGTAGTTCGCGATGGGAATACGAAATTCAGGCAAGCGGTCGTCCTGCGGAAGAATGCGATCCACCACGGCCTGGAACAGAATCAACTCGTCCGCCGTGAAGAAGCGAATCTGGGGAATATGGTAGACGCGCTTTTCCACCGTCTCACGCGTGGCCGCGTCCCAGAACTTTCTCTGGCTCAGAGTGGAATATCCGGGATAGTAGCCGGGCTGCTTCGAGGGTGCGATCGGCTGCTGTGTGTTGGGATCGATCAGTAAGAGTTTTTCGTCAGGTTGTTGTATCTCAGCCACGTTTCTCTCTCCGCAAAAGACTGGCAAGGAATCCGAGCATGCCGCAGGCAGAGAACAAAAGGGGCGCGAAGATCGGCGGACCGTACAGGATGTTATAGAGCCAAGTCTTGCGACCACCCGGCCGTCGCAGGATGCCGCGCGCATGATAAAAAAAACCGATGCCGCCGTTCGCCATCGCGAGCGCGGAACTGGCCGGCAACATCTTCGTCGCAATCGTCTCACTAAAAAGCGCGCCAACGCAGGCGATCAGTTGAATGGGCGAGACAATCAATGGTGTCCACTGCGCCCAGATGCGAAACCGGCTCTTATAATGCGAGTACCACGCCTCTGCTCCGGAACAAACCGTCCACACTGCTGCCACGAATGCGAGGTGCTTCTGAAATCTGCCTTCGTTCAATTCACGGCGCCAACCGATGTAATGCGGTCCAACATCGTCGGGATCTTCTTCGCGCCGTAAATACGATGTCATCAACCCGAGATAAGCCGCAGTGCCGAAAAGCAAGGGAGCAAATAGAGGCGGCCCCATGATGATGTTCGTGATCGGCAACCGCCATCCACCGGGCTTCCGACCAATGCCGCGGATGTGAAATCCGAACCCGATCGTTCCGTCTGCTAAGGTAATTGCCGCAGTGACGCGCAGCACAGTTTCGGCTGCTCTTCGACTGAAAAAAGCGCAGGTCGCCGCACCGGTCAAGACACCGCTCAGGATCACTGGCGTGTACATGACCGGATTGCTGTAGCTGCCCTTGTAGTGCTCATACCCTACTTCGAGCCCGCTGATGAAACTCGAGGCCGCGGTCAGCAAAGACAACGAGCGTTGAAATCTGCCGTCGCGTAAGTGCGTAAGCGCGATGTCTAGCGCCGTTTCAGCCCGGCTTACGAGGGTGTTCGCAGACGCGAGCGCACAACTCATCGCAGTCATTGTAAAGATTGGCGACTTGCTGTTGCTTTATTCGCCCACACCGTAGACGCACGCACCCCCGAACAGTTGCTACGCTAGCGCCGCAACAGCGTGGTGCCTCGTCACTTTTGCGCCGTGACCGTGTCTTACGGATGGAGCGAAAAGGGAATGGCAAAAACAGCAGGTGACGTGATTGTCGAAACACTCATGGAATGGGGGGTCGACACCATCTTCGGATTTCCGGGAGACGGAATCGACGGCGTTATCGAAGCCCTTCGCAAGCAGATGGACAAGATCAAGTTCATCCAGGTGCGGCATGAGGAAGCGGCGGCGTTCGCTGCTTGTGGCTACGCGAAGTTCACCGGCCGTTTGGGAGTTTGTCTTGCGACATCCGGCCCCGGTGGGATTCACCTGCTGAACGGACTTTATGACGCCAATATGGACGGCCAACCTGTATTGGCCATCACAGGCATGCAGTTCCATGACGTTATCGGAACATTTTCACAGCAGGATGTTGCGCTCGACAAATTGTTCGACAATTGCTGCCTCTACAGCGAGCGCGTCATGGGCGCAGCGCATGCGCGTAGCGTCACAGAGTTAGCGATTCGAACGGCTCTGGCGCGCAAGGGCGTCTGTCATATCACCATCCCGATTGATATACAGAGCCAGGAAGTTAAAGACGACGAACGCTCGAATCGCAACGTGAAAGGCCACGCGAATAGCAGTGCGTTCTCGCTGGGCGCAGTTATTCCTCCCGAAGCGAACCTGCAAGCAGCGGCACAAATCCTCAACGCAGGCAAGAAACTCGTCATACTCGCCGGACGCGGTGCGCTTGGTTGCGGCAAGCAAGTGGAACAACTCGCGGAACTTCTGGGGGCGCCCGTTATCAAGCCGCTGTTGGGCAAAGCCGTGGTTTCGGACACCAGCCCTTACACAACTGGCGGTCTCGGTTTACTCGGGACAAAGCCCTCCGAAGATGCGATGCAAGAGTGCGACACGTTGTTCATCATCGGCGCAGGTTTTCCATACATCGAGTACTATCCGAAGCCAGGCCAGGCAAAGTGCGTCCAGATCGAGATTGAACCGCATCGCCTCGCGCTGCGCTATCCCGTAGACGTGCCGCTTGTTGGCGATTCACACGCAACGCTCGAGAAACTCATTCCACTGCTGAAGCGCAACAAGCATCGCGGCTTCCTCGAAGACGCCCAAAAGGGAATGAAAGAGTGGCTCAAGGTGATGGAAGAGCGCGGCACGCGCAAAGATGTTCCCATGAAGCCTCAGGTGGTCGCGTGGGAACTGGGGAAGCGGTTGCCGAACAACGCGATTGTGGCGGGCGACTCTGGCGCAAACACAACCTGGTGGGCGCGGCAGATTCTCGCCAAAGAAGGGCAGATGCATAGTTGCTCCGGCAATCTCGCCACTATGGCAAATGGGTTCCCCTATGCGATTGCTGCCTCCGTCGCGTATCCTGATCGCCCCGTAATCGCATGGGTCGGCGACGGCGGATTCACCATGCTGATGGGCGAAATGGCAACGTGCATGAAATACAAGCTGCCGATCAAAGTATTTCTGATGAAGAACGATGAGCTCGCGCAGATCAAGTGGGAGCAGATGGTTCTTCTTGGAAATCCGGAATACGTAACGGGTCTACAGCCCATCGATTTTGCTGCGGTCGCGCGCGGCTTCGGCTGGCAGGGTTACCAGATCCGCACGCCAAGCGAAGCCGGTCACATCATCGACAATGCGCTCGCGGCGACCGGCCCCGTGATGGTCGAGTGCTTCATCGATCCGAACGAAGCGCCGCTGCCGGCCAAGATTAAGCCGGAACAGGCGTGGCACTTCGCAGAATCCATGGCGCGGGGTACAAAGGATTGGCAGAAGATCGCCGAGACGATCGCGAAGGACAAGATCAAAGAACTCGTTTAGGCGTTCGTAAGATGAACATCACGGCCGGCCGGGTTTCCGCTTACACTGTTCCAACAGACAAGCAGCCCGAAAGTGACGGCACCGCCGACTGGAACTCAACCACCATCGTCATCGTGGAATTGGCTGGCGGCGGCAAGACAGGACTTGGCTACTCCTACGCGAACGAAGCCGCAGCCAAAGTCGCGGAAGAACTTGTTCAGAAGGAAGTGCTGGGGAAGAGCGCCTTCGACATACCGTCCCTGCACTCAGCGATGGATCGCAAAGTCCGGAACTGGGGCAGGCCCGGGCTGGTATCGAGTGCGATCTCGGCTGTTGACACATGTCTGTGGGATCTCAAGGCGCGGCTGCTCGAATTGCCCCTTTTATCTCTTTTGGGTAAAGTGCGCGAGGAGGTTCAAGCATACGGCAGCGGCGGATTCACCTCGTATTCGGAAAAAGAACTGCTGGATCAGCTCATCGGCTGGTCCGACGAAGGATTTTCCTGCGTGAAGATGAAGATCGGTACGCATCCGGAGCAGGATCTGTCGCGCGTCAAATCGGTGATGAAAGCGCTGCATGGAAAAACGCAGCTCTATGTCGATGCAAACGGTGCCTATGACCGCCAGCAGGCGCTGCATAAAGCGCAACAGTTCGGCGAGCTAGGTATCACGTGGTTTGAAGAGCCTGTAACTTCAGACGATCGCATTGGTCTGCATTGGTTGGTGGAGCGCGCACCTGCTGTTATGAAAATCGCCGCCGGTGAATACAACTACACGCTCGACGACGCGCGCCTGCTGATCGAAGCACAGGCGGTGGACGTCTTGCAAACGGACGTTACGCGCTGCGGGGGAGTGACGAACTTCCTCAAGATCGGCCATCTCTGCGACATTGCGCATTACCCTTATTCGGCGCACACGGCACCCTCCGTTCACGCAACGCTGTGCTGTGCGCTCGGGCCTGCCATCAACGTTGAGTATTTTCACGACCACGTTCGCATCGAACACATGTTTTTTGACGGTGCGATCGGGGCCAAGAACGGGATGCTCAAGCCCGATCTTTCGGCACTCGGCATCGGCTTGACTTTCAAGCGAGCAGATGCCGGAAAATTCCAGGTTTCCGACGCAACGCTAAACTGAAAGTTCATTCGCTGATGGACGCTGGCACGCGCATGCTTGTCCAGATGGCAGGCGCGCGCCGCTTCAACCGCTGGATGGCAGACACAATCGCTCCGTTTGTGGGCGGAATTGTACTCGAAGCGGGCGCGGGCATCGGCAACCTGACTGAGTTTCTCTTCCGTCCCGGCACGCCTTACGTTGCGCTCGAGCTAGAAGAGGATCATCTGCAACTTATCCGCGAACGTTTCGGCCAACAGACGGGCTTAACGATCGCCAAATGCGATTTGCTGGAGCCGCTTGATCTCAGGCCTTACAGAAATGCGATGGATGCCATCGTTTGTCTCAACGTCCTGGAACACATTTACGACGATATGTCGGTGCTGCACAACCTGCGTTCTTGCTTGAGCCACAACGGCCGCGCCATTTTTCTCGTGCCGCAGGGTCCCGCGGCTTATGGAAGCCTGGATCACGTTCTGGAACACTGCCGACGATATTCTGAATACGAGTTCGAGGGCAAATTGCAGTGCGCCGGCTTTCGCGTGCAGCAAATGATTCCCTTCAATCGCGCGACATATCCGGGTTGGATTCTTAATAGCCGCATTCTGAAACGCAAGACGCTCAGCAGCACACAATTGCGGCTTTTCGATGCCACAGTGCCGCTGTGGCGCGGCCTGGATCATCTGCTGCCGTGGCCCCCAACGTCTTTGATAGCGGTTTGTGAAGCCCAAGACCAGAGAGAGACGACCCGGGCACGATGACAGCTGACGCACTCGGGCTTACGTCGACGGACCTTGTGGAACTGGCGGTTCTGGGCCTGCTCGCGGCCGGGTTTTTGATCTGGAGCAGCCGTGCGCAGATTTGGTTCAGAGCGATAGCCGCGCAGACAAAGTGGTGCATGGCTCTGCTGTTCGCATTGCCCATTGTGTTGCGGCTGTTGCTGCTGCCATATCACCCCGCGCCGACGCCCGATATCTATGACGAATTCAGCCATTTGCTGGCGGCTGATACATTGCTGCACCTGCGGCTCGCGAACCCGCCGCATTCTCTGCATCAGTTCTTTGAAACGTTCTTCGTGCTGCAACAGCCGACATACAGTTCCATCTATTCGCTTGGCCAGGGCGGAATGCTCGCGCTTGGCCGTCTGCTCACAGGCACGGCATGGGCCGGCGTCCTCATTTCCGTTGGGCTTCTTTGCTCACTCTGCTATTGGATGCTGCGCGGCTGGGTGAGCGCAGCTTGGGCGCTTGCCGGCGGATTGCTCGCGGTCATCGAGTTCGGACCATTGAATCTGTGGGCGAACTGCTATTGGGGAGGTGCGCTGGCAGCCGCTGCAGGTTGCCTTGTTTTCGGAGCATTACCGCGGCTCGCCGTCAATTGGGACCGGCGAAGCGCGGTCCTGCTTGCAATCGGATTAGGCGTTCATGCGCTCACGCGCCAGTTTGAATCCACGCTGCTGCTTCTCTGCATTCTGCTGTTTTTCATACCGCTCGTTCGCAAGCGCGATCAGTTGACGAAACTTCTGCGTGTCGCGCCAGCCTTTATGGTGACCGCTCTACCGTTCGTGTTGTCCATCCTGCTGCAGAACAAAGCGGTCACTCACGATTGGCTCGAATTGCCAGAACAACTGAGCCAATATCAGTACGGCGTCCCGACTTCGCTGACCTTTCAACCCGTGCCGGTACCGCGTGTTCCGTTGACACCACAACAGGAGATGGACTACAAGGCACAGTCGCTCGGTCACGGCTATCGCACAGATTCGCTGAGTGCCTTTCTTTTGCGTCTGGAGTTTCGTGTCCGTTACTACCGGTTCTTTTTCCTGCCTGCGCTATACATCGCGCTGGTCGCTTTTTTGTTTGCGCTTCGGGACGAGCGTCTGCGCTATGCCGCGGGCGCGATGGCGATATTCGCATTGGGCACGAATCTCTTCCCGTATCTGTTGCCGCATTATCTTTCCGCGGTCACGTGCTTGTTTGTTCTCGCTGCTATCACGGGGTGGGAGCGGCTGAGCCGCTTGCGCATGGGCGCAGAGGTCGTGAAGATACTCGGGCTGTTGTGCGTCGCGCATTTTTTGCTTTGGTACGGCTTGCATCTTTTTGAACAATCGCCCGTTCTTCACGATCTCGAACCTTACGAAACATGGGACGCCCTCAATCACGGCGATGCGCATAATCGCAAGGCAGTCAATCAGCAGCTTGCGGCTATTCCAGGCAAACTGCTGGTGTTCGTCGAGTATTCGACGCACCACATCTTCCAGAACGAGTGGGTCTGGAACACCGCTGATATCGATAGTCAGCGTGTTGTGTGGGCGCGCGACCTCGGCGCGAATGAAAATGCGAAGCTCAAGGGCTACTATCCCGATCGCACGTTCCTACTTCTGCAGCCGGATCTCGAAACACCGACACTCGAGCTCTATCAGCAGCAGCCCGCTCCTACTTCGCTGTTTCAGAACGTGCACTAACCGGATACGGCGTCAGGCGAGGGGGCTTCGCATCAGGCTCTAGTAGCCACACCGAACGGTTCGGAAAGTATGCCCGAAGTTTGTCGTCTTCCTCACCCAGATCACGTGCCCAAACAATACGCGCAGCATCGATGTCCGCGTCGTTGTGAACCCATTCGTGAAATTCATGCCTGGGCCCGTAACGTACGAACACCAATTGCTGTCCCGGTTGCCGCGCCAGAGTGTCTTGAATGGCGATGCGGCTCTCCGAGTCTCCATAATTGATGAAATCCTGAGGCTCGTAGTGAAACGCACCCCAAAGGTTTTGCCCCGCTATCAGGTGCAGCCCGTACCAGAACACAAACTGCGCTCCACAGAAGAGAACAATCAGTCGCCCGATCTCAGGTTTCCACCTGTTGATCCGCTCGAGACCTCGCACTGCAATCAGCACGAACAATGGGGCCTCCGCAGCGACGTAATGCGGATAGAAGTAGGGGTAAAAATCTGTTGCGACCGCGAACAGCAGGACAGTCGAAATGATCCACCACTCGATCCTTGTTGTCGCAGAGATCAGGAACGCGAGCACCGCCAGATAAAGCGGCGCAAACAAGAAGAACCGGTAATAGCGAACGCGATAGGCAAATCTTTGGAAAGGTCCGGCCGCGGTGTCATGGGCCACGGCCTGCGCTTGATAATCGAGCCGCTGCTCGGCGGTCAATGCGCGATGAGGCACCGGATTCGGTTGGAACGTAAACGTTGTTGGAACACCGTACTGATATCGGCTGATGCTGTACGGCAACGTCGTCAAGCTTCCCGTAACCGCTCTGTTCTGAGCACCGCTCAATATAAGGGCCCCAATGATGCAGGCCGCGACAATCGCGATCTGTCCGCGAGCAAGCCGCCATTCGCGAGTCCAGATGAGGTACATCAATACCGCGGCGAGGAGAATCAGAAACTCGAATGGCCGCGAGAGTAACTGCAGCGCCAGACCGATTCCCAACACGACCGCCGAACCTCGCCGCCGACGTCCTTGCTGCGGTCCCTTCAATCGCGGCAGTGCTCCGAACACTAAGCATCCCGCTATAGCGCTCACATCACCGCCCCAGTACGAATTCGTCCACTGGCAAAGCGGACCGAACGTCATTACAGCGAGAAATCCGCCAAGCAGTGCCCAACCTGCGCTCACCCAGCCGCGCAGCATCCAGTAGCAAGCGGCGCATAGAACGCCACTCGAGATCAATGCGCCTGCCCAGAAATTGCCGAACAGAATGCGCCCAAACGCTAGCACGATTCCCTGAGCCAACGGATAGATGGAGCTGTAAGCCGGGCGCTGAAGGATGAAGACAGCTTCGAAGAACTGGCTCAACGGATGAGGAGGATTCGCCAGGCGAAAATGCCTCAGCGTGTCGGCCAACAACACATAGCCGAAATCATCCGCGCCCGCGGGAATCGGAACCGGGCACCGCGGCAGCAAGATCAGCCGCAGCACAACCGGCAAGAGGCCGATCAGCAGCAGGCACCAGCGCTCGTGCTCAGCTAGTTTGCGTAACCAGCCGCCGAAATACCCCCAGCCAAACAACAGTCCCGCGAGCAATAGCGCGAGCGCGAGTTCGACGAAGTCGCTGACACCGAATCCAATAGGATTCCGCAGCGGCAGGAACGATCGAAGGAAGTGAAAAAGGTACAACTTCTATGGTTCAAATTTCTTGAACACTAAGCTGCCGTTTGTGCCACCGAACCCGAAACTGTTCGAAAGCGCATACTCGATCGCCATCGGTCGCGCGACATTCGGAACGTAATCGAGATCGCAACACGGATCGGGGAATTCGTAGTTGACCGTAGGCGGTGCGATCTGATCGCGAATCGCCAAAACAGTAATGCCGGCCTCAAGCCCGCCAGCACCACCCAGCAGATGTCCGGTCATGGACTTTGTCGAGCTGACCGCCAGTTTCTTAGCATGCTCACCGAATGCGCGCTTGATTGCAATGGTCTCCGCTGCATCGCCAATGTCGGTCGATGTGCCGTGCGCGTTTACGTACTGCACCAGCGAAGAGTGAATTCCGGCATCCCGCAGTGCATTGCGCATGACACGATAGGCACCCTCGCCATCTTCCGGCGGCGAAGTGATGTGATGCGCATCCGAACTCAGGCCATACCCGACGATCTCCGCCATGATATTCACTCCACGACTCCGAGCCCGTTCCAATTCCTCGAGAATCAGAATGCCCGAGCCTTCGCCGACAACAAAGCCGTCGCGCTGCAAATCCCATGGCCGTGATGCTCGCTGCGGCTCATTGTTGCGAGTCGATAGTGCCCGCATCGCCGCAAATCCGCCGACTCCCATCGGCGTGATACAGGCTTCGCTGCCCCCGCAAATCATCACATCGGCATCGCCATGTTGAATCAGGCGGAACGAATCGCCGATGGAATGCGCGCTGGTGGTACACGCCGTGGCGGTCGCGGAGTTCGGTCCCTTCGCGTTGTAGCGAATGGAAACGTAGCCGCTGGCCAGGTTCACAATGCATGACGGTATGAAGAACGGAGATAGCCGGCTCGGTCCTTTTTCGAGCAGAATTTTATGCTCACGCTCGATGACCTCGAAACCGCCAATACCGCTACCGATATAAACGCCCAGGCGTTCCGCTTCATCTTCGTTGTCGGGCACTTTCAGATTGGCGGATTCAACGGCAAAGTGTGACGCTGCGATGGCGAACTGAATGAATCGTCCCATCTTCTTGACGTCGCGTTTCTCGACGTAGGTCAGGGGATCGAAATTCTTCACCTCACCAGCAATGCGACAAGTGAACTGTGAAGCGTCGAATTGCGTGATGGGCCCAATACCATTCACGCCGTTGCGAATCGCGTTCCAGTTCTCTTCTGTTCCGGTGCCGACTGAGGTAATCAGCCCAACGCCCGTAACGACTACTCTTCTCGGCGCCATTCTCTTCCTGTCTGCGCCGCTCTGGATGGACTACTCAGCGCGCAGCCTCACAACTACTTCTTCTTAGCCTCGATGTAGTCGATAGCGTCTTTGACGGTCTTGATCTTCTCGGCGTCTTCATCCGGGATGTCCAGGTCGAAAGCCTCTTCAAAGGCCATGACCAACTCGACGATGTCCAATGAATCGGCGCCGAGGTCGTCCACAAATGACGCGCTCGGATCAACCTGATTCTCGTCTACTCCCAGTTGCTCGACGATGATTTGCTTAACTCTCTCTGCTACCGACATTCATTGTTCTCCTGTACTCGCAAACGCATCTTGCCGCTCCGGCTAAGCTGCCCGGGTCCAATCCTCTAAACTACCTCATTGGTTCACGCGGAACGCGCAAAGGCGGGGTATGCGTTGGCTGATTCAAGAAGATAATACCCGTCCTTCATCCGCAATCGCAACTTTTCCGCGCACGTTGTTCAGTGTCGCTAATGAGGTAGATGTAGTCTGACCATTTGCGTGTCTTATATCTGCACGGGTTTGCGTCGGGACCCAAGTCACGAAAGGCGCGCTTCTTCTCTGAGAAGCTCGCAGCTCACGGTGTCACGGTTGAGACGCCTGCGCTTGACGGGGGCGACTTTGGCAACCTGACCATTTCAGGCCAGCTCGCTATCCTCGAGCGCATCGCCGGAGACGATCCGGTTGTGCTGATTGGCTCCAGTCTAGGCGGCTACGTCGCCGCATTACACGCCGCCCGCAATCCCAAAGTTCAGCGACTTGTGCTTCTCGCCCCCGCCTTTTCATTCCACCAACTCTGGGTGCAGAGTATGGATCCTGCAGCTTTTGACACATGGAAACGGGAAGGCTCTGTGCCCGTATTTCATTACGCCGAAGGGCGGGAGTTGCGTATCGGTTTCCAATTAATGGAGGATTCCGCCAAATACGAGCCCTGGCCTGAATTTTCACAACCTGCGTACATCTTTCATGGAACTGAAGACCACTCAGTGCCCGTTGAATATTCAGTGGAATTCGCCCAAAGTCATGCGAACGCGCGGCTTATCAGGCTTCATTCGGGGCATGAGCTGACGGATGTTCTGGACGTGATCTGGAAGCGTTCGGCTCCTTTCCTGCTTGGGCATAAATGGTCGATATGAATGTTAGACTATGGTTACCGGTGGGTCTGCGGTGACGGATTACCTGCAACGGTAGTTTTTCGCCTGACGTCCAACCCATACAAAGGTGCGTCTCGGCAAAGGTATGGATGGCGGAGTCTGTCGTGACTAGAAAGTTGGAGAACTAACGTGGATCAAGGAAATGCGGCTCAACCGGATTCCACCAACCTGGATCGCCTCTTGATAAAGACGAACCTGGAAGAACCTTGGTTCAAGTCGATCGGACGCAGCATCCGGGAAGCGATTAACCCACCCAAGCTCCCCCCCCTGGAGCTGACCTCTCGGCCCTTTGAAGGCGGTGACTTCGGTGACCTCAGCAAAATAGAGGTGCCTTGGTATAAGTCGCTGATTTCCAACGTTCACGACCTGATCAGCCCTCCGAAGCTTCCCCCGCTCGAAGTGACCTCGAAGCCCGTGGAAGTCGGCACCATCTGGGGCGCTTACGGCGGCGGCGAGACCAAGTCCGGCGCGGTCTCGATTCTGATTCACGTCGGCGTGATTGCGCTGCTGTTCCTGGTCTTCCAGTCGAAGACTATTCAGGAGAAGATCCACCAGAAGTTTGATCCCATCTATCTGCCGGACTACAAGCCGAAGCTGCCTCCCGCGGCTGAGAAGGCGGGCGGCGGCGGCGGCGGCGGACAGAAAATGCCAACCCCCGCGACAAAAGGCGAAGCACCGAAGTTTGCACCGAAGCAGTTTATGCCTCCGGTTCAGGCGATTCCGCAGCCTAAGCTGCCTACACCTCCGACCATCACGGCGCAGGCTCCGCAGATTCAGGCCGATCTCTACGGCGATCCTCTGAGCAAGATGCTCTCCAACTCCGGCGGCCAAGGCGCGAACGGCTTCGGCAGCGGTAGCGGCGGCGGTGTCGGCTCCGGCAATGGCAATGGTTACGGACCGGGTTCTGGCGGCGGAATGGGCGGCGGTGTTTACCAGATTGGCGGCGAAGTTTCCCAGCCGGTACCGATCTACAAGATCGAACCCGAATATTCGGAAGAGGCGCGCAAGGCGAAATACTCGGGCACTGTGCTTCTCTCCGTCATCATCGATGCGAACGGAAACACTCGTGACATCCACGTCGTCCGTCCGTTAGGGCTTGGCCTGGATGAAAAGGCAATCGAAGCAGTATCCAAGTGGCGCTTCCGTCCGGCCATGAAGGGCGGCCATCCGGTTGCCGTTCAGGCTCAGGTCGAAGTCAACTTCCGGCTACTGTAAACGTAGCTCGGTTTGCTGAGCATTCAGCGCACGGACAAATCTTCCTCAGGTGATCGAACGAATAGATGCCTGAGCTGTGTCCGTCATTCCAATAGATGCGCACGGCATAGCTGCCCACCGGCTCGACGGATGTCATCTTCAGAGCCGGCTTGAACATAGGAAACAATTCGGGCTTCGAGTAATTCGATTTCTGTGGCTCGGTTCCATGCGCGCCTGTACAACCCGCGCACGGGCACTCGTCGCGGAGATAGGCGAGCGTGTAGTCGCTGTGGTGACCACCCTGCCAGTCGATCTTAATGCCTGTCGATTTTGAAATGGCAATGTGTTCCGGATCGGCCGCTGCTTCCGCTTGATTCTGCATTGAACTACAACTTCAGTTTGACAGCACGCGCTGGATATCGCGCACGCCCGGCACGCGGCGGAATGCGGTAATCACACGCTCCAGCTGTTTTTTGTCGCGTACATCCATGGTCATGTCCACAATTGCGCTCTCGTCACTTCTCGACTCGTCCCGGCGGGCTTCGAGGGTGCGGATGTTAGTCGATTCCGCGATCAGAATCGACGTGAGCTGATTCAGGATTCCGAGACGGTCGTCAGTGTACACCACCACCTTGACCGGAAGTGGGTCGCCGCCACTACGTGCCCATTGCACATCAATTTTGCGTTCAGGCTCGTATAGCAGCGCCTGAACGTTCTTGCACTGGGCGGAATGCACGGCGACGCCTTTTCCTCGGGTGATGTAGCCCACGATCTGCTCGCCACGGATGGGATTGCAGCACCGAGCACGATAAACCAAAACGTCATCTGCCCCTTTTACCTGAATGGTGAGGTCACCGTCACCAAGCGGAAGGCCGGGCACGTTCGGCAGGACTGGCGGAGGAGCGGGCGGCTCCACGACCGGAATATCCTCCGGAGCCATCTTCTGCAGAGCCTGCCGCGCCGAATACCGACCAAACCCAATACCCGCGTAGAGGTCTTCTATCTTGCTGACGCCGTATTCCGACGCGACCGATTGCAAATCGTCATTCGAGATCCGACCCAGGCTGATGCCGAGACGGCGCGCTTCCTTCTCGATGGATTTCTGGCCAATTTCGACCGCCTTGGTGCGTTCGGCCTGATTGATAACGTGCTTAATCTTGTTGCGCGCGCGAGCGGTCTTGACTGCGCTCAGCCAGTCGCGGCTCGGTTGATGCCCTGTTTGAGTCAGAATCTCCACCACATCGCCGTTGCGCAAGATGGTTTTCAGCGGCTTCATGATGCCGTTGATGCGAGCGCCCACACAAGTCTGGCCGATATCGCTGTGCACCGCGTAAGCGAAATCGATGGGAGTCGCATCGCGAGGCAGCACGATCAAACGTCCGCGCGGAGTAAACGTGTAGACCTCTTCTGAATAGAGGTCCACTTTCAGGGTGGAGAGAAAGTCGTCTGAATCGGCAACATCGCGCTGCCACTCCACGAGTTGACGCAGCCAGGCGATCCGCTGGTCGTCAGCATTCGGGCCCTTGTTGCCTTCCTTGTATTTCCAGTGCGCCGCGATGCCCTCTTCGGCGATCTTGTGCATCTCTTCGGTACGAATTTGCACTTCGAACGTGATGCCGCCGGGCCCAATCACAGAAGTATGCAGCGATTGATACAAGTTCGGCCGCGGCATGGCAATGAAGTCCTTGATACGGCCGGGCACGGGCGTCCAGTCATTGTGGATGACACCGAGGGCCGCATAGCAATTCTTCACGGAATCCGTGATGATGCGCAGCGCAACAATGTCATACACCTGATCGAGCGAAATCCGCTGCCGCTTCAGCTTCAGGTAGACCGAATAGGCCCTTTTCACGCGCCCGTCAACACGCGCCGGGATGCCCTCGCGCGCCAGTTTTTGTTCGATGTCGCGGCGGACCTGCTTCAGCCAGTCCTCGTGAACCTGCCGCTTGGAATCGATTTCGCGCAACAATTCCGCAGCTTCTTCCGGATGCAGAGCCTGAAACGCAAGATCCTCCAACTCACCGCGTATCTTGCCCATTCCGAGGCGATGCGCAATCGGCGCATAGATGTCCAGTGTCTCCTGTGCAATGGCCTGCTGTCGTTCCGAGGAAAGTGAACTGATGGTCCGCATGTTGTGCAGGCGGTCGGCAAGCTTGACGATGACAACGCGGATGTCTCCGGTCATGGCCAGCAGCATCTTACGCAGACTCTCCGCTTGCCGGTCCTCGCGATTAGCCAGGCTGATTTTGCTCAGCTTCGTCACGCCATCTACACATCGCAGAACGTCTTCGCCGAACAGAGCGCGAATCTCTTCCGGCTTGGTCTGCGTGTCTTCCAGAACATCGTGCAGCAGCCCGGTTTCGAGACATACCAAGTCCATTTGCATGTCGGCCAGGATATGCGTGACCGCAAGCGGATGCATGATGTAAGGCTCGCCGGACCTGCGCTTCTGCGCGCTGTGGCGTTCGGAGGAGAACCGGTAGGCGCGCGAGAGAGCCGTCAAATCGTCCTTAGGACGCAGATTTCTGACCTTCTCTTCGAGGCTGCGGAACAGGTCTTCGGCCGGGGCTGACGTCGACTCCAGAACAACAGTGGACATCTGGTATCTACTAGGTTAGACGACTGTCGAACGCGGCCGGACTCGGAACGTGCGGAAACCCACACGGCGCACGCGAGGGCAAAAACTAATATAATTATTTAGACGGCGAGCCCCAAACTGGCGATCACGGGAACCACATTGTGCAGCGAGTGAGCGAGAACGGATGCTGCCGTGGATGTCGAAACAGATCGGTGGGTAAGTTGAGCCGGGGCAAGAAAAGGGTACTGCTATTGCAACGCTTTCAACAGTTCTTTTCTCACCGGCCATTCGCCGCGAACATCTTTGCCGCTGGTATCAAAGGTTCCGGCAGTCAATAAGCCAGTGAGGTCGGCGGGGTTGGGTTGCTGGTGCTCGCGGGCCAATTCGATTTTCAGCATCGTGGTGTCGATCTGAAGCTGCTTTTTCGTGGTGTCCGCGGCAACGGCGGATTCGCACTCCCCGTCGAGCTTGACTTCGAACGCGTCTGAACTGCCGGACGGCGCGGGGGCGAGCGAGACAATCACGGATTTCGCAGATTGAAGTGAGATCAGGAATATGCGGAGGGCAACCGGGAGCGACGACGGATTCCTGAGTAGATTGGGCGCGAGTTTCACCCAGACGGGATCGGCGGGAAGCGGTTGCTGCATCGGGTTCTGGCCCGCACGAATCTCGGCCGCGAGTGCGGCGTCGTTTCCGATCGCGATGGCCATTACGTCCGGCTGAATGTGAACCAGGGCGATCCCTTTCTGGCCGCCGTGGTTGCGCGTATAGGCCGCGATCCGGTTCCAGTCGAAACTGCCTTTGACCGCAAGAAGCGCGCCGCGTTCACTGATCGATCCGGCGATCGCATCGATATCGCGGCGATAGTCGAAGCGAGTGTCACGCAGAAACGCCTGATAATCGGAGTCCCCTGTTCTGCCTTCACTAATCAGGTTGAGAAATCCCGCTTTGCGCAGGATGTCCAGGCGCGCATAGAACACAGTCGCGTCGCCACCGGGTAAGAGCTTGAGCAGGTCTTCGTCAGAGCGTACGAATCTGTGGCGGTATCGGTCGACTGCAAAGAAAATGATTGCGATGCCGATAAGAAGGAGGGCCAATTTAAAGCCCGGATGAACGCGCTTCGCCAACTCGATTTATAGCGCGTTCCTTGCTAACATTCTGGTTAAAGGAACATGATGCGCGCGTCCACGCTTATGCTGCTGGCACTTGCCACAGCAGCGTGCTTTGCGGCCGCACCTCCCCAGAAGGCCAAAAAACCAGCCTCCACTGCGACCGCGGACGCCGCTCAGAAACCCGCCGCAAAGACAATTTCGGCAAAGGGGCGCTCGAGTGCTAAAGGCAACCCGACGACGAAGGTCAAGAATGTGAGATATGTTCGCCGGCACGGGAAGTTGGTACGTATCGTCTCGAGTTCCGCGGCCGGGCCGTCCTATCAATTGCATCCCGACCCGGAACGTTATCAGCAGATTCAGCAAGCGCTGACCGACAAGGGCTATTTCAAAGGCGAAATCAACGGTCAATGGGGAGACGACTCGGTCGATGCTCTCAGGCGTTTTCAAACCGACCAAAAGCTCGACGGCGACGGCCACTTGACCGCGTTATCGCTGAGCAGCCTTGGGCTTGGTCCGAAACACGATGGTGACACTTCCGTCAAGCCCGCCAGCGCAGCCACGCCTGCCCCAAACAATTCTGCTCCCGCAAATGCGACGCCACCGGCATTGACGCCCGTCTCAAATTCCGCTGTTCCTGTACCGGCTGTCAAACCGCCCGACCAGGCAATAGAGTAGACTTCCCCGTTATGGCTAGGATGTCGGCGGCTGCTTTGGTGCACGCAGGTTCTTCGAAGGCTTACCGGCGGCCGGCATGTTCACCCATACATCGAGCGGCACCCAACCCGTCCCACTGGAGCAGTCGCCCGGACAGACCTCGAAGATGTAGATGGGGTGTATCTCCCAAAGCGACACGCGCCTGGGATTGTCTCCCACGCCCGCGCCATTCTGGCATGGAACATGACTGGAATCGAACATCAGTTGTCCGGTCACTCGCACCTGCAGCTTGTCGGTAGTGAGCCGCGAGACATTATCGGCTGTCCAGGAATCGGGGCGATGATGAGGAATCATCTCCGAGACAATCCCGCTGCACTCGTCAGTCATTGTTGCATCGCTGACCAGCTCGATGTGGATGTCGTGATAAGGGTCCTGGTTTGGCACTTTCGTCCCGCAGTTGACGTTCTCTTCGCCCTCCTGCCTTGCGAGTAAGACATATGCGTGCATGCGCACCAGCGTACCTTCGCCTAACGCTTGTAGCGGCACGCGATTCGTCGCGGGGCCGGCAGGACGCCCGTTCTGCGAAGTATCGCCGAAGGGTATCCCCGGATCGCTGTTCACCTGTTGCTGGAGTTGGGTGAAATCGGCGATGGACATGTCTTTGGGCCCACCGCTGGCACAGAAGTTGTTCTTCGCCAGGTTCTGATTCGCCTCTGCGCCACCGGACCCCTGGATTCCGCATATAGCATCGATCGACGGTGGTGCGCTCGGCGATGGCATAGGATAGCTGGGCATCGTGCAGGTTTCCTGAAAGGGCGTATTGGTCTGCGCCGTACTCAGAGTCGTCAGGCAAAGGAGCGCGCCGATGAGCGTTGATAATTTGAACGTTGACTCGCGTACGCACGGCTCCCAAATCAAAGCGCAAGCGGAAGAGCTTTCTGAAAACCGCGGCGCTGATCTGTCTCGCATTGTTTGTCCTCTTCTACGCCGGAATCTCGTGCTCGCTGCTTCTGCTGCGGTGGATTGATCCTGCGTTCACGGCGGTGCAGGCCGAACGGCGCATCAGTTCCTGGTTCCAGTCTGAGCCTTATACAAAGTACTATGAGTTTATCCCTCTTGACCGGGTCTCTGTGCAACTCCAACACGCGGTCATAGCGGCCGAAGACGAACGCTTTTTCCAGCATCACGGTTTTGATTGGAAAGAGATTGAGCGCGCCGCTCAGGAGGACATCGAAGACCACCGCGAACGAGGCGCATCCACCATCACGCAGCAGTTGGTCAGGAACCTGTTCTTGTCGACAAACCGCTCGATTATTCGAAAGGGCCTGGAATTCTCTATTGTGCCTTTGACCGAGGCGATCCTGTCCAAGCGCCGGATTTTGGAGCTGTATCTGAACGTGATCGAGTTCGGCCATGGCATTTTCGGGGCTGAGGCTGCGTCGCGAATTTATTTCCACGTTCCGGCGCAACGGCTGACCCGTTTGCAGGCAGCCGAACTTGCGTCCGTTTTGCCGTCGCCACTGCATCGAATACCTGGCCGCGTGGGCGCCTACACGAAGCGGATTTTGGCCCGTATGGCGCAAATGGCTTGGTGACTGGTACCAAACTAAATATTTGAAATTAAGTTTTTTGTAGTAACCTTCCCACAAGCTTGATCAATTTTTTATGCGCGCAAGAGTTGTTGCAATCGCTGCGGCCTTATTTGCAGCGTTTCATCTATCAGCTTCCAACATTTCCGTAAACCAGATCATTGCATTTGGCGATAGTCTCTCAGATGCTGGGAACGCATCCATAGCGTCGGGCGGTGTCATCCCCGGCGAAGGCACTAATTATGCTACCCGGACCGTACCAGGAGTGTCGTTTCCGACTTATTACCTTACTGACGGAACGAATACGACGCCCTCGACGGCGGCCCCGGTAGGGCTCTGGGTCGACCAGTTGGCCGCGAAACTAGGCGTGGCCGACCCTGCTCCGGCCTTAGCGGGCGGTACAAACTACGCGGTCGCCAGTGCCCTGACTGGTAGCGCGAACGCGCAGGACATGCAAAACCAGGTCAACCTGTTTTTGTCAAAGTTTCCTGGGAGTGCATCTCCGAATTCTTTGTACACGTTCTGGGGCGGTGCGAACGACGTTAATACTGCGCTGTCATCCAACCCCTTGACGGCGGCTGCAGCGGCCGTCAGCGCCGCTGACAACATTGAAAGCGAGATCAAGCAAGTCTCGGGCGACGGCGGAAAGTATTTCCTATGGTTGGACCTGCCGCTGCTTGGCGAAACGCCTGCAGCCCTGCAGTCTGGACCAGTTGCAAGCGCGCTCGCAAATGCGGTCTCCCAGGCCTTCGACGCCGAATATCAATTGGACGTGACGAAGCTGCAAGCGCAGGGCATCGACGTTATCCCGGTCGACATCGACACCCTTTTCCTAAGTATCCTGGCGGATCCGTCGGCTTTTGGTTTTACAGATATTACTCACGCTTGCGAAAATTTCACTGGCAGCACTTGCACGAGCACTTCCAATCCCAATCAGTGGCTCTTCTGGGATGGCGAACATCCCACCACGGCAGGCGATGCTCTCATATCGCAAGTCACGTTCAACGCGTTGACTTCCGCGCCGGAACCAGCCACGTACGCTTTGCTGATGTTGGGCGGCCTCGGATTAATCGGCTTCGGGCGCCGACGGCGCAGCGCTTCTTAGACGCTGCACCGCTCGGCTGCCGGGCGAACTAGAAACGGAAGATTGCCGCGACGGGAGATCCGTGCGGCATTTTGGCGTTTGGCGCAACCAGTACCTGCCCCGCATGAAGGATGGTTTGAACCGCAGCATCATTTACCAGGTCCTCGTCAATGGCCGTTCCGGTTTCGCGGCCTTTCACCTCAAACGTGCTTTCATCGAACACGCCGGTGGTCTGCAGCGAGTCGGAAACAAGCAGCGTCAACACGCGGCCCTCATACGCGGCGGTGATAGCTTCCTTGAGGCGATTAGTAGCGCCGCCTCCTACCTTGTGGTTGTACTCGGTTAGCGCTTCGTCCACCTTGCGGTCGTAGCAATACAGCATGGCCTCAATAGCACGGGCGTGCATCTCGCCGGCTTTAAGACTATTGGGGGCGCCCTGCACATCTTGTGCCAAGTGCGGGTATCTGCTCAATGAGCGGTAAAGCGCCAGTTCGTACTCCACGGCGACGAGCACAACCGGGTCCTTGCGATTCCGAAGTACTTCGTTCAGGCCCTTGTCGATTTCACGGTAAAAGTGCGCCAGGTATTCACCTTTGTTTTCCCGATCAGCGCCCGTGCCGAACAGGACGGCGCCGCCGCCCATGTCTGGCCCTCCGGAAGCACGATTCTCCAGGTCATGGTCGGGCTTAGAGGTATGCATGTACTCGTCATAGTTACTTGCGGTGCCGGGCGGAAATGCAACCTCCTCGGCGTTGCGCGAGGTAGCTTTCAAGAGCCGCACGTTTTTCTGGCTCAGAGCCAGAATGTAGAAGACGCCATCACTAGTAAGCTCGCGCAGCATCGGTCGGATGTAGAAATGAGGTCCCACGACAGCGGTCGAGGCGACAGCATCATTCAGCCACGTTGACCGGAAAACATCGTGTGAGCGGAATACGCTCAATGATCGGCCCTGCTGCTCACCTTCAGGGCAAACGGCATCCCAATTGTCGAGGTGCTCCAACATTTCACGCCCCGCGGCGCCCAGGGACTGTAGTTTGGGCTCAATCTGGCGGATCAACTCGCGCCAAGCGAGGTCGTTAGCCTTTCGGGTCTGATTGGCCGTTCCTTCAGCAAGTCGTAAGTAGACGCTCACGCACGGCCCTTCGACACTCAGGATTGGCTTCAAATCCTTGGCGGTTTCGAAGTGCGTTAACTCAGCCTTTACGGTATCCATACGCCTATGAGAACCACCTCTGCACTAATAATTACGGTTGAAAGCCAATTAATTCGATCTGACGCCGGTCTTCACCCAAGTGCGCCAGGCGAATTTCGAAATGATTTGCCGGGAAGAGTTCGGGAAACCTTTCGCCCCACTCAACAAGCGTGAGCGCGCGCTTCTCAAATAAATCTTCTAACCCCAACCGCCGTACCTGGTCCGTGGTATCCAGCCGGTAAAGATCTGCATGATAGATGTTTACCGGATCCCCATATTCGTGAATGAGAGTGAAGGTCGGGCTTGAGACGTCATCTGCCAAGGCAGCGTGGCGCCCTTCGACGATGCCTTTGGCCAAGGTCGTTTTGCCCGCCCCAAGTTCACCGATCAGCAAGACTACGGCTTGGTCCGGTAGCATCTGGGCGATATGTCGGCCGAGTGCTCTGGTCTCATCTGCCGACTGCGTTTCAAAGCGCCGGACGGACTTCATCCATCGCCTCAGGCAGGTAATCGAGCAGATCGGTGGCAAGCGTTGCCTCTTCGCCTAACTTTTTGCCGGCGAGTTCACCACAGCGGCCATGCAGCCAGACGGCAGCAACAACGGCGGTCCGCCAGTCTTCAGGGTGCTGGGCGAGAATTCCGGCGATCATTCCCGTAAGGATGTCGCCCGTGCCGCCCGTCGCCATTGCCGGGGAGCCGGTGGGGTTCACCCACGCCTCGCCGTCGGGAAAAGCGATGATAGTACGGTCACCTTTGAGGACAGTGGTCGCGTTGTAATCGGCTGCGAACTGACGGGCGGTGCGAAGGCGGTCTGCCTGAACTTCTTTGGTCGATTTGCCGCAAAGCCGGGACATTTCGCCGGGATGCGGCGTCAGGATACGAATTTTGTCCGTTTTCGCCAAGTTGCCCGCCAGTGCGTTCAATGCGTCGGCGTCGACCACGGCCGGGATTTCGGTTTCTTCATAGAGCCGTCGGACCAGACGGACAGTCTCCTCTTCTGTTCCCAAACCGGGACCCAGCGCGAGAACGGTCATTTTTTTCAACAGATCGAGGAGATGATCGCCGTCTGCGAAACAAAGCCGTCCGGACTCGGTCTCGTTCAGGGGTTCGGTCATGAGTTCGGGACGGTACGAAGCCACCATCGCGAGGGCGCTTTTCGGGGTGGCTACGGTGACCAGGCCCGATCCGCTACGATACGAACCCAATCCCGCCATGGCCGGAGCGCCACTTTTTCCAAAGGAGCCACCGACGACCAACACGTGACCGTACAGCCCTTTATTCGAATCGCAGGGCCGCCTGGAGAACAGGTGGCGAATATCGTCCGGGATAGTCAGGTGCAGCTTGTGATTTGGGTTCGTTTTTACAAGATCATCCGGGCTGCCTATAGGCACCACGACGAGTTCACCGACGGACTGGTACACGGGCGAGAGACATTGGCTTTGTTTCGCAGCCGTGAAGGTGACGGTGTAATCCGTGCGAACGAATTCGCCGGTTGGCTTTGAATCGTCGGAGGGCAGGCCGGAAGGAATATCGATGGCGACCTTCTTCGCCAAAGGGAATTCGTTGTTAATCAGGCGGATTGCGTCGAGTGCCTGTCCCTTTGCCGGCCCGGTTAGGCCGGTGCCGAGAATAGCGTCGACGACGATTGTGGCGAATTTGGCTTTGGCTGGTAGTTCGCGGACCAGTGGACAACCGGACGCGTCGAGCATTTGGCGATTCGCAAGAGCGTCACCGGTGAGACTGTCGGGATCGGCCACTTCAAGCACGGTCAACTCGCGGCACAACTTGCGCGTGAACAGTTGGCGCGCAACGACGAAGCCGTCGCCGCCGTTGTTGCCTTTACCACAGACGACAACGATTCTGCGATCGCTTAACGGTGCGAAGGTCTTCAGCAGGAAATCGACGACACGGCTTCCGGCACTTTCCATCAGAATGATACCCGGAATGCCGCGCTCGATCGTCTGTCGGTCGACCTCACGCATCTCCGCGGCCGTCAGGATTTTCACGCGGTCTGCACCTCGCGCGCAAGCAGCAAGGTCATATCGTCATGCAGTTCGGGACTGCCGGTCCAACTGCGGACCGTGTCGAGAACAATGGCAACGATCTCGCTGTCCTCGCGATTCCTATACTTCTGCACCAATTCGATGAGGCGTTCTTCGCCGAACATTTCGCCGAACGCGTTTTCAGGCTCGGTGATACCGTCTGTGTAGCAGACAAGCAAATCGCCCGGGTCCATGGTGAGACAGCTTTCGTCGTACTGCGCCCAGGGGAACGCGCCCACGACTGTACCGTTGGAATCGAGCGGCGTCACCTGTTCATTGCGAAACAGCAGCGGCGAGAGATGGCCGGCGTTGGTGTAGGAGAGCCTGCGTGTTTGCTCATCGAACAGTGCGAAGAAGAACGTAGCGTATTTTTCAGGCGACGTATGAGCATAGATCTGTTTGTTGAGTGCGGAAACGAGCGTTGCCGCATCGAGGGTGCGATCGCCGTCGCATACATTCTCGACGGGCTGGTAGCTGGTGATCTGAGCGCGCAAGGCGGCCTGCAAAGTCGCCATGAGGAGTGCTGCTGAAATACCTTTGCCCGCTACGTCTCCGATGGCAAACGCGAGCTTACCTTTGCCGATTTCCTGATAGTCGTAGTAATCGCCTGATACCATGCGCGCCGGGTCACAACGCACGGTGAGCTTCAGGCCGCCGAAAGGCGGTGCAGCTTTGGGATAGAGTTGCGCCTGCACTTCGCGCGCGATCTCGAGTTCCGTCTGCAGGCGTTCTTTTTCTTTCTCGACCACCAAAAGGCGCTCAAGGTTTTCAGTCATCTGATTGAATGACAGAGCAAGTTCGCCGAGTTGATCTTTTTCGCGCACGGAAATGCGGCTGTGGAAGTCGCCGTGGATGACGTTGCGAGTACCGTTGTAGAGTTGGTTCACAGCGCCCATGATTCGTCGCGAGAGGCGAACGCCGATCCACATTGCGATGAGTTCGACAAACAGAAACAAGACGGCGACCGCGATGACCGTGTCGTACAGCCACCCGCGTATGTCTTCGCTGCCGGAGAACAACGTTCGCAACACCGCAGAGGGACGCGACCAGACCACAATGACCGCTGTGTATGTCTTGCCTGGCGTTTCGAGATGAAAATGATTGCGGGTGGCCGGCATGATAACCGGAATGTCGAACCGGCCCATTGCCGGCGGAACATGCGGCTGAAGATTGTCGGTGCGGTTCTTTCCGGACACGTCGAACCCGAAATCGACGTCGCCGGGGGCCTTTTCCCGCGCGGTGACAGCCCCGACGGCCGCGGTATTGTTTTTGTCGGTTTCGGTTTCGAACATCCCAATGGCGCCCAGATTGGGAACCAGGTTCTCAATCATCTGGTTCGATAAAGGCGCAAGCACCGCAATTTCACCATTGCCTAGCTGAGCGTGGGCCCAACCATAAAAGTGCCGCTTCCAGACAAGCAGGCCGTGCGAGTCGCCCCAGCCAGGCGGGATCTCAACGGGCGCCGAATTCGCCGGATAACGATGCTCGCCGGTTTGATCTTTGAAGTAGAAAGCTGCGCCGGGAAACTCGTTCTGGGTCGCTTCGGCGAAGTGCGAGACGGCCATCGACCACTCGTTTTGCGGAATTGATTGTAAACGGTGCACCGAATTTTGGAGATCCGCAAGCCGATGGTCGAGAGCCGAGCCGGCGAGATAGAGAGCCAGTTCGCTCATGAGTGCCCATGCGCTTACGCCAATGAGCACGAAGAGTAAAGCGACGGGCAGCACTCCCATGAGGGCGTAAACGACCAGGAGGCGGTTGCGGAGGCTCCAAAGCGAGTGCTGTTTTACCCATACGAAAGCTCGGAACGTCAGGATAAAACCGGGCACGATCATACATATGACCACCAGACTGGCGAGCCCGTCGTGACCGGTAAGCGTGAAGATTATGAAGAGGATGAGCCCAATCAGAAAGGCGATTCCCGATCGGCCGAGGCTCTTTAAGATTGAACGAGGGGCGCTCATCCACTAGAATTATCGCCTGTTCGGGTAACTTCACCGGTGGCGGCAGGCAAATACTGGTACGCTAGATGGAGAAAGTTTACTTGTTCGATTCTCCCGCCGGCCATCGGAGCATACCAGCCTTCGGCCTCAGAGAACGCTGGTTAACTCCACAATCTCGAAATTTGAATATCCCCTTGGAGACTAAATGAGCTTTGTCTGGATGGCGGTGATCACGTTTGTGATCCTGCAGATGTCCGTTCTTTTCACCACAATCTATCTGCACCGCTGCATTACGCATCGTGGCCTGCAATTGCATCCTGTCGTTGAGTTCCTGATGCATCTGGAGCTGATGCTTTTTACCGGGGTCGTTCCCCGTGAATGGGCAGCCGTTCACCGCAAACATCACCATCATTCAGACGAAGAAGGCGATCCGCACAGCCCACGCGTATTCGGCATGTGGACGGTGCTGTTTGGCAACTACTGGCTATACAAAAAAGAAACCAAGAATCTGGCCACGATTCGGAAGTACACGCCCGACTATCGTCCCGATGCATTGGATCGAGTATTTCCGCGCTGGCTGCAGAGCTACGGCGTGTTTGGCGGTCTCGTGATTTTCATGCTGATGTTTGGATGGGCATGGGGATTGGCGGCGTGGGGAGTGCATGTTGTTGGCTACGTACTGCTGAACTCCTCCATCAACAGCCTGTGCCACATGATCGGCTATCGGAACTTCGATAATTTGGCGACCAATATTCAACTGATTGCGCTCTTTACCGGGGGCGAAGGGCTGCACAACAATCATCATGAGTACCCGACGTCGGCGCGGTTCGCACTGCGCGGTCGCGAAATCGACGTGGCGTGGCCATTGATTCGGTTGATGGAACGCTTTGGGCTGGCAAAGATCGACCGCGTGCCGATCGCCAAAGCTGCTTAGTACACGTTCGTTTTCATGGGCTTTGCACTCTGGATGGATGCCGATAACGGCATCGCCTGGGTGCAAGGCACACATGAGTATCGGCCTTTGGGTACGGCTGCACTCAGCTATCTGGGGCAGTTCCGGCGCGGCGATTTCAGGCGTGACCTGAGGCGTCCGCGCGAGTTGGATGCGAACTTTGTGGGATTTTTTGGATCGCTCGAAACCGTGAACGAGTTCCTACACGAAAAGAACGCGTCCGCATTCAGAAGAACACCGGCACATCTGTTGTAAGCGGGAGTTCGAACTGTCTCACGCCAGGTTAGCGAACTTAGGCGATGCGGGCTTTTTGAACTTTGCCGTTGCGAATGCAGGAAGTGCAGGCGCGAATGCGCTTGCCGGCACCGTTCACAAGTGCATGAACGTTCTGCAGATTGAGGTTCCAGCGGCGCTTGGTCACATTGTGCGCGTGACTGATGCGATGTCCAAATTGCGGTCCGCGACCGCAGATTTCACAAACTTTTGCCATAGGTACACACTTCTGCTCAGCTCTCAGCGGAGCAGTCCGAAACACCAATGTAGCATATAGAAGTCGTTAGTGCAGCGCCGCGCGGGTGGTGTGGGCATCGCCGGACAAATACTCAATGGCTTTCTGAAGCACTTCATCCTTCCCATTCCGGATGCCGTTGATCGTTGGGGCGACAAGGACCGTAGGTTGGAGGCCGAGGCGCTGCAACTTGCCTGTATTGCCGTGGCGCACGTCCTGACCCGAGAACGTGACGAGGAGGCCGCCGGGAAGAACGAAGTTCGACGTTGCACCATCTGCGCCAGCGCTGGGCGTCCCGATGAAGGCGGTGTTGTTGGCGGCCTCAAGCCACAGGCCGAGATGTTCGCCCGCACCGATGGTGCGCTCGTCGATAAGCATGACGGTTTTGCCTTTGTATTTGGGCGTCGCGTCTGGCGGAACTTTCTCGACAAAGAAGTAGCTTGCGGTCGAAGTGAGCGATTGCGTCGTCGGAACGTCCGGCGCTAGCGTCATCGGACCGGTAATGATTGCACCCGCGACATCGTTGGCCGAGGTGAGATGCTCCGCTATGCTTCTTGCGGCCAGGCTAACGGGACCGCGCGCATCGAAGATGATGCCGTTCGCACTCTCCAGCTTCTCGAAGATGGCAGGAATCTGGTCATCGGGCAGGCGGGTGAGGTCCGCGTAGCCGATGTTATTCGCGAGAAGACGAATGGCGTCACCAGTGCGATCCGCGGCTGGACGTCTTGCGAATTCGACGGTGCGAGGGAGTTCGATCTCTTTTGTTGGGCCATCCTGCGTGCCCACCATGAGTTTGGCCGTTGAGGCATCCGCGCCGTTCAGAACGCGTTGTAATGAGTCGTGGCCGCGGCGCTGCGGGGTGCCACCGCTGATGTAGTCCTGTATGCGATTGAATCGTTGCGCGATGGCCTCTTCATCGACCCTTGCCACGATGTCACCGACGCGCAGACCTGCCTCCGTTGCCTTGCTATCGAGGATTTCGGTGATGACCGGCTTCTTTTCGATCAGACGCAAGCGCAGTCCGACGCTGGCCTCACCGAAATATTGATTCAGTTCGTCGCTCGAGACCGAGACATTCGAATCGAGCGTATGCGTTAGCATCTCAGACACAGTCAGGTTGTAATCGCGCGCGTTCTTCGCGGCAATCAAGCGCGGCAGAAATGAAGCGAATACGTCGTCCCAATCTTCGTCCATCAGATCGCGATAGGCGAAGAAATGATGGAGAACGCCCCAGATTTTGAAGACAGCAAGGATGCGGTATTCGGCGGAGGGATAGTGCGCGGATGGGTAGGTGTCAGGTTTTACGTGCGGCAGGAAATCGTTGGATGGATCTTCTGATGTTCGGACATAGACCTCGACATCATTCGAGACCGGGATAGTGATTCCGCCTCGGCCGTCGGTGTCACCGCAGCATTCGAAGGCCGTATAGAACAGACCAGGATTGAGGCCGGCCTCAGGGGGAAAGCCGTGGTGAATCCAGATTCGATTTCTGATTGTTTTCGCGAGCACCGGTGAGCCGACGTCGCCCTTCCGCAGGACACGAGTGCGCGGATCATGCAGAACGTCGAGCATGGACTGCAGCGCCGACGCATATTCATTGCTGGTCTTCGCTGCGCGGATTGCAGGCACGGCATCAACGAGAGCTTTGTCCCAATCGATCGGCTTATATGCGAGATACGGATGAAAATATTTGACAGCGATCCAGACTCTGGCTGTGTCGATAAGCCGGCTATTATCAGCCGATTTGGGCGGCTGTTGCGCGTCGACAACTTGTGTCGCGGAGAATAGTGCGAGCGCGCAAAACGCGCTACATCGGCGGGCCGACTTGCAACTCGTTGTCAACCTGCTTCACGCCTTTCACTTTCCTGGCCAACTTCGTGGCTTTCGATTTGCCTTTCTCCGTGTCAACGCGTCCTTTGATGATCACCGTGCCATCGTGCACGGCGACGTCAAGAGCGCCGCCTTTGACATCAGGGTCGGTGGCGAGTTTCATACGCACTTGATCGGAGATGCGATCGTCTGGAGTGCTCGCTTTCTGGTCCTGAGCCATGACGAGCGTGCTTACAGAAAGCAGGGCTACTGCGAAGAGACGTTTCATTCAGCGCTATTCTCTGAGCCTATCATCGACCGCCAATCGACCGCACTCACGAAGGACGGATCTTCGCGCCAGTTCGGTTTCACTTTGACGAACAGTGACAAAAAAACCTTACGCTCAAGTCGAGCTTCGAGTTGTTTGCGAGCTTCGGTACCGATTTTCTTCAGCATCTGGCCTTTTTCCCCTATCAGGATTGTTTTTTGACCGGGGCGCTCGACATAGATGGTAGCCGCTATTTTGGTCAGCTTCGGTGAGTCTTCCCAGGTGTCGACGATGATGGCCGCGGCGTGGGGAACTTCCTCTCGGGTTGCGCGGAGAATCTGTTCGCGAATGAGTTCGGCAGCGATGAACCGCATCGGCTGATCTGTGATGTAGTCTTCTGGAAAAAGACGTTCACCTTCCGGTAGGTGCTGGATGATGAGGTTGCGAAGCTTTTCGACTCCGTCGCCGGTGCGGGCCGATATCGGCACGGCTTCAGCGAACGGATGCAGCGCTAAATAGGCGTCCATTGCTGGCAGAAGCAAGCGCTTGTCTTCCACGCGATCGATCTTATTCAGTACAAGAATGGACTTCGTATGAGGCGGCAGTGCGCTGAGCGCATGGCTATCTTCTTCGGTGGTTTTTCGCGACGCGTCCGCGACGAAGACGATGAGATCCACGCCCGCAAGCGCATTGCGAACCGTTTCCATCATGCGCTTGTTGAAGAACGTGTCCGATTTGTGGATGCCGGGAGTATCCACGAAAACAGCTTGCGCTTCCGCAGTGGTCAGCACGCCTTGAATCGTTGTGCGAGTGGTCTGGGCCTGCGGCGCCGTGATGGCGATTTTCTCTCCCACAAGCGCGTTCAACAGAGTGGACTTGCCTCCGTTTGGACAACCAACGATCGAGACGAAGCCTACGTGGGATGCGAAACCCGGGCGCCGCGACTTGCTCAAGAAATCGCCTCAACGGCCGTCGGGGTAGCCAGGCGAGAGATGCGGACTTCGTCGACGCGGCGTTCGTTCCCGGCCAGAACTTCAATTCGTATGCCGTCGCGCTCTGCGGTTTCGCCCACTTGCGGCACGTGTCCGAGCCATTCCGTCACCAGCCCGGCGACGGTTGTCGACTCCGTATCGTAGTCAGGCCGGAAATCGAACAGATCCTCCAGTCGGTCAAGATCAAGGTTTCCCGGAGCCACGAACACCTGCTCCGCCTCCTGGCGCACGTCGCGTTCTGGTTCGTGCTCATCGCGAATTTCACCCAGAATCTCTTCGACGAGATCTTCCATGGTGGCGAGACCGGCGGTGTTGCCGTACTCGTCCACGACGATGACCATGTGGGAGCCGTCATGCTGCATTTCACGCAGGAGATCAGTCACTGGCTTGGTTTCCGGAACCAGCGGAACGTGGCGAATCAGATCTCTTAAGGTGCGGTTTTGACGGTCTTCGGGCTCCAGTTCGAACATATCGCGAACGTGGACGAAGCCGATGACGTTGTCGATGTTTTCCTGATAAACGGGAATGCGCGAGTACTGCTCGTGAATAACAAGCTGGCGCAGATCTTCAAGCGTTTTGTCGGCGGAGATAGCGGTAATGTTGGGCCGCGGCGTCATGACCTCACGAACGTTCTTGTCGCCGAATGCAACCACTGAATGGATCAGCTTGCGATCTTCTTCTTCGAGAATGCCCTCTTCGGCACCCGCCGTAATGAGCGCTTCGATGTGTTCCACGGAGTCACCGTTCGCGTTGTCTTTTTTCGTGTCTTTGTTCAGATCGAGCAGTGAATGGAACAAATGCACGACGGCAGTGAGCGGCCACGCGCACCAGGCAAGCAGTTTGATAAACGGCACCATGGACAGCATCCACGTGCTCTTTGCGCGGCGGTAGATGATGGACGGAACGAGATACGTGGACAGCAGCATGGCCACGAGCGCCAGACCGAGCGCTTCGAGAACGCTCTGCCAGTGCGGCGCGTTGGGACGCACCAGTGCACAAAGATAAAACAGTCCGATACAGAATAGCGATACGTGCTTGATCAGCGAGAACGCAAGCGATCCCTGCTCGGGATCCAAACCGATCTTGCCGACGAGCGTTTCGCGGAAGAATTCGAGCGCTGGGGATTCGCGGCGAATCAAGCGGAGCGACTCGAGATAGAGAAGCTGCACGTAGGAGACGAACGTCAGCAGAAGCGTCAGAATGAGCGCGATGGCGAGACAAACGAATGTCATGCTTCAGTCCGCGCGATTAGCGCAAGAGGCAAGCCGAGTTCTTCGCGCCACTTGTCTTCGGCTTCTGCCATCTCGCCGCGATCTTTTTCATGATCCATGCCGGTGAGATGCAGCAAGCCATGCAGCATCAGAATGCGGATTTCGTCGATGCGAGAGTGGCCAAAGTCGGCGGCTTGCGCTTCAGCGCGCTCGACGGAAATAATGAGTTCGCCCAGATTCGGCCCGGACTGGTTATACGGGAAAGAGAGGACGTCCGTGGCGTAATCGTGGCCGAGATAGGTATGGTTTAATTCACGGAGTTCCGTATCATCACTAATGACGCAAGTGAAGGCGCGGTGGCCGGCGACTCGCGCGGCAATACTGCGCGCAAAGCTACGCAACGTTCGTTTCTCTTCAGCCGAGAACTTGAAATTTGATGGAAGCTCCCGAAAGAGCACGCTACTAGGAGGTTCAGACATCAGGCTAACGAGGTGTATTCAGGGATTTCGACAGCGGTGTTCGGAGGAGGATCCGGCGTGATTTCGGGCGCGCTGTTGGCGCCGAGTTTCAGCGCCAATTGGCGCCCGGCACCAATCAATTCGTTGTAGCGATCATATGCCTTGACAATGCGTTGCACCAAGTGGTGACGCACAACGTCTGTCTCATCGAAGTTGACAAACGCGATTCCTTCCACGCCTTTCAATACTTCGACTGCGGTCAGGAGACCGCTGCGCTTGCCGCTCGGCAAATCGATTTGCGTTTGGTCGCCCGTGACCACCATCTTAGAGTTGAAGCCCTGGCGGGTCAGGATCATTTTCATCTGTTCGGAGGTGGTATTTTGCGCTTCGTCGAGAATGATAAAGCAATCGTTGAGAGTGCGGCCTCGCATGAACGCGAGCGGCGCGATTTCAATGGTGTTGCGTTCGAGCAGCTTTTCGACTTTCTCGGCGTCGATCATATCGAACAGCGCGTCATAGAGCGGACGCAGATACGGGTCGATCTTCTGCTGCAGAGTGCCCGGGAGAAAACCGAGGTGCTCACCGGCTTCAACGGCCGGGCGAGTGAGAATCATGCGGCTGACGCGCTTATTCAGCAGGGCGGAGACCGCCATCGCGACCGCAAGATACGTTTTGCCGGTACCGGCGGGACCAACTCCGAACGTGAGGTCGTGGTTTTCGATGGCATCGACATAGCGGCGCTGGTTGACGGTCTTGGGCGCCAGGACCTTCTTGCCGAAAGAGCGTGACTTACCACTTTCGACCAAGCGTCGAAGGCTGATGTTCGGATCAGCCGTGACCACGCGCATGTAACTGTTCAGGTCGCCGTTAGCGAAGATGTGGCCTTCCTGCACGAGGCCGACATAGTCTTCGAGGATACTTTCGGCGCGGCGGACCTGGGGCTCATCCCCTTCGAGTTCGAGTGCATCGCCGTCGAGTAGGCGCGTGCGGAGATTGAAGTGGTTTTCGAGCAGACGAATGTTTTCGTCACGAGTTCCGAAGAGGGACTCGATTCCACGAGAGATCTTGATTGATGACTTCATCAAAAGGAGGTTTGGGCGCTATTTAACCCGCGCAAAACGGTCCCAGGCTCGACCGCGCCACCCCGAGGCCAGCGGTGTTCCTTTGCTGCCTGGCGGCACGCAACTGCGCCCTTTGCACTTGTAAGGAAAACTGACTGAGTGTCCCAGAGGAAAGATCGAGCAGAGACCACAAGGGGGTTACACGTTGAAGAACATCTCGGCGCAGCCGATTGTTGAACCCACAGGCGCGTACGCCAGAAGCCCATTCAAAGACATTGTACCAATTTTCAAAGCTTTGGAGCACCCCGACAGGTACTGTTGGTGCTGGTCCGCCGCGGGCTAGAGGTTCGGGTTTGCAACCGAGTGATCGACCGGCGATACACCGAGCGAGCCTCGATAGAGGCACTTTCCCCTAGTGTTGAAAACATAGTCACAAAAGTTCGCGAAAAATCTCAAAAAAGTTTTCTTCCGCAAAATCAGCAGCTTAGCCGGAGGGGCAATGCGACGAGACCCGCTTGCGTGATCCGTTTTCAAAGACTCGCGTGCTAGCTTTTAATCGTTCACGAGCAGCAATTGCGAAACACCAGGTCGGGACTGAGTTCCCGGCCTTTGCTTTTAGAGGAGGAGAAAAAATGGGCGAACTAATTCAGATGCCAACGCGGGACACCGAGACGAAGATCGCCGTGTCTCAGCCAGTTCAGAAGACAGCAAAAGTCATCAGCATTGATTCAGCATTCGGAAAGAAGCCGACGGCGCCGGAGAGCGCTGAGGCGAAGCCGGAAGGCACGAACACATCCGAATCGGACATCGATTTCAGCATCTGGAAGATGGCGCCTAAAGAGAGAACGCCCGCGTATTTCCCCACCTATTCTGCCGTCTCGCGCGCCATGCAGGGCGCAATGCGCGGCTGGGTTCGCGAGTGGTTCCAGGCCAACCCCGAAGTGCTGATGCGGCCGCACACGGCTTACCCGATCCTGGTTTATCAATGCACCCACCCCTTCGCGGGCAAGCGCACGAACATCTTTACATATGACATTCAGGAGACCGAGATTCTGAATCGCGCGTTTTCCTCGGCTGCAACAAAATTGACGCGTGAGCTGAAGGTGCTAGACACGAAACGCTTCAACTGGTTCACTCGTGAACACTATTTCGCGTATCGCAGCAAGGAAGTGGTGAAGTATGTGGCCAAGAACCGGAAGGCCATCTACAAGATGCTGAATGTGGACACCGTGCTGATGAACAGCATTCTGAATTTCGCGGTCACCGATGTACCGAGTGCTGGTCTAGAAACCGCGGTGAAGATGCTGCGACGCAACTTTGAAATTCAACTGCGGCGCTTCTCGCTGGAAATCGACATGACCGTGTATGTCGACCAGCTGCTGAAAGTTGCGACGGACGCGCTGTTGACGAAGGTCGCATCTGAACGCGCGGCACAGGTTCCGGTGGAGATGCCGGTAGCAGCCTAAACGAATTTTCTCCTTGGTTGATCTGTTTGGTTGTCACTTGAGGAGCAGGCTTACCGGCCTGCTCCTCCTTTTTTGCTACAGTTTCACAGTAACGGTCTTGATTTCTGAATACTGCTGCAAGCCGTATTCGCCGAGTTCACGACCAATGCCGGATTGCTTGAAGCCGCCAAACGGCGCTGCAGCGTCGAAGACGTCGTAGCAGTTGACCCATACGGTTCCGGCGCGGACGTCGTTGGCGATGCGATGCGCCTTGCTGATATCGCGCGTCCAGACCGCGGCAGCCAGACCGTAGATGGTCTTATTGGCGCGCTCGACCAGCTCGTCCATATCCTTGAACTTCATCACCGACATGACCGGCCCGAAGATCTCTTCCTGCGCGATCTTCATATCGTCCTGAACGTCGGCAAAAACAGTCGGGGCGACGAAGTAGCCCTTATCGCCCACACGATCTCCACCGGTCACCAGCTTTGCGCCGTCCTTCTTGCCGGATTCGATGTAGCTCAGGATTTTGTTGAACTGATCGTTATCCACCTGCGGACCCTGCTCCGTCTTCGGATTCAGAGGATCGCCTACCGTACGGCTTTTTGCGCGAGCGCCGCTGCGCTCTACGAATTCGTCGTAAACCTTCTCTTCCACGAACACGCGCGATCCCGCACAGCAGCACTGGCCCTGGTTAAAGAACAACGCAAAGTGCGAACCTTCGACCGCCTGATCCATATCGGCATCAGCGAACACGATATTGGGGCTCTTGCCCCCGAGTTCGAGCGTGACGCGCTTCAGATTCGTTTCCGCCGCGGCTTTCATGATCAGGTGACCGACTTCGGTAGAGCCGGTGAAGGCCACTTTGTCGACATCCATGTGACGAGCGATGGCGGCGCCGGCAGTGGGACCGTAGCCGGGAAGTATGTTCACTACACCGTCAGGGAAACCGGCTTCCAAAATCAGCTCGCCGATGCGCAAAGCCGAGAGCGGAGTCTGCTCAGCAACTTTCAGCACGACGGTGTTGCCGCAAGCAAGCGCCGGCGCGAGCTTCCAGGCCTGCATCAGCAGCGGGAAGTTCCAGGGAATGATTTGCCCAACGACGCCGACCGGCTCCAGGCGCGTATAGCAAAAATAATCTCCACTGATTGGGATCGTTTTGCCTTGAATCTTGTCAGCCCAGCCGGCGTAATAGCGATAGCAAGCGATGGTCAACGGCAAGTCGGCCGCGCGAGCGACGTGCCGCGGCTTACCGTTGTCGACAGCCTCCAGCGTAGCCAGCTCATCGGCATTTTTCTCAATAAGGTCAGCCAGCTTATTCAGCAGCTTCCCGCGGTCGGATGCGGACATTCTGCGCCACGGCGCCTTTGAATGGAATGCATTCCGTGCCGCCTTGACAGCCAGATCCACATCGGGAGCATCCGCCTCCGCAACTTTGGCGATGACGTCGCCTGTGGCGGGATTCACAGTTTCAAATGTCTTGCCGGAGACGCTGTCCACCCATTTGTTATTGATCAGCATCTTTGTTTGCTTGATCGGGGTCGACGTAGAGGTAGGTTCGGTCAGAACAGTAGCCATGGTTCTCCTTTCACGATCAATGACTGGGACCGTTATGGACCGATTCTACGTCAATGGAAGTCAGGCGTTGGCGCGCACGCGCTTCCACTTCTTGCCGACGCGAATCACGAGCAATGCGGGAGAGTCGGCCAGCAGAAGATCCTTGTGGATTACGCTGTTGATCTCTACCGCACCGGCCTTCAGCTTGCGGACAGCATCGCTCACGCTGTCGGCGAGACCAGCGCCTGCCAGTAACTTGTCGATGCGAAGGCCCTTGTCGGTGCGCGCGTTTTCCGGGACATCCACTGTTTCGGTGTCGGCGGGCTCCAGCCCCTGGCGCACTTCGCGGTCGAACGCCTCGCGCGCGGCATCTGCTTCCGCTTCGGTGTAGTAATCGGCTACAAGCTGACGGCCGAGATTCATCTTCACGCCCATGGGATCGCGGCCGCCGGCAGCCACATCGGCACGAAGCTTATTGATGTCGGACACGGGCATGTCCGTCAGCAGTTCGTAGTAGCGCCACATCAGATCGTCACTAATCTGCATGGTCTTGCGGAAGATCACATTCGGGGACTCGTCGATGCCGATGTAATTGCCTTTGGACTTCGACATCTTCTCAACGCCATCGAGACCTTCCAGCAGAGGAACAGTGGCGACAATCTGCGGTGGCTGGCCGAATTCGCGCTGCAACTCGCGGCCTACGAGCAAATTGAATTTCTGATCGGTACCGCCCATCTCGACATCGCACTTCAACATGACGGAATCGTAGCCCTGGGCGAGCGGATACAGCAGTTCATGGACGGAGATGGGAACACGTTCGCGGTACCGCTTGCTGAAGTCTTCGCGTTCAAGTAATTGCGCGACAGTATATTTCGAGCACAGTCTGATGACATCTACGAAATCGAGCGGCGCGAGCCAATCGCTGTTGAAGCGCACCTCGGTCTTCACAGGATCGAGAATTTTGAACACCTGCGATTTGTAGGTTTCGGCGTTGCGCTCGATTTCTTCAGGCGTCATCGGTGGACGCGTCTTGTTCCGGCCTGTAGGGTCGCCAATCAAACCGGTGGTTGCGCCGATGAGAAAGATCACAGTGTGGCCGAGATCCTGAAAGTGCTTCATCTTGCGTAGCAGGACGGTGTGGCCGAGATGAAGATCGGGCGCAGTGGGGTCAAAACCTGCCTTCACGCGCAATGGACGATTCTCCTTCGCGGAGAGAATCAGGCGTTCGCGAAGATCTTCTTCGCGGATAAGTTCGGCGAGACCTTTCTTTAGATAGATGAGCTGTTCGTCGACTGGAGGAAATGTCACGTAAGGTTTTATTTTAGATTCCGGCTTAGCTGTTATCCTGAACGAACCGCGTCCAAGACTCGAATGCCGTCCCTTCCCTCGTCGCTACCGCGTATTTGTGTTGCTTTGGGCATGCCGGATACAGACCGGCTGATGCGCGCAGCTGAAGCGGAATACAAGGACGGCAGTACGTTCCTCGAATTCAGGCTTGACTACTTATTGGACGTTTGCAACGGCGTCGAGTTGGTGGAGAGCTTCCGCAAGCGTCATCCGGAGGTGCAGATTCTTGCGACATGCCGCCACAAAAACAACAACGGCCATTTCGCCGGTGCGTTGCAGAGACAGATAGAGATTCTGAAAGCAGCAGCGAAGGCCGGCGCTGTGGCCCTCGACCTGGAGATTGAATCTGCCGAGAAGATCAAGGCGGCGGTAAATGGTTTGCGGCAGGAAGCGGCGCTGATCGTGTCCTATCACTCTTTTCGAAACACGCCGTCACCTCTAGGCGTTCTGCGGCGGCTACAGCGCATCCCTGCCGACGCATATAAGCTTGTAACGACAGCAAACAAACCCGCCGACGCGCTGAAGCTAACGGATTTTCTGAAGAGTTATCGAGGAGTTCCGCTGATCTCATTCGGCATGACCGAACAGGGATTGGCAACACGCATCTTGAGCCCCGCGCTTGGGTGCGCGTTTACGTACGCTGCGCCTTCGACAGAATGCGGCACTGCGCCGGGGCAGATCGCCGCGAAGGTTATGCGCTCGCTGTATCGAACGGACAAATTGAGCAGGCAAACCAGGATATACGGTGTCATTGCCGATCCGGTTGCACACAGCAAGTCGCCTGTGATTCACAACCGCGCGTTTCAGGCGCGCCGTATGGACGCGGTGTATCTTCCTTTTCTGGTTGCTTCGCAGCACCTGAATGAATGGATGCGGCTGGCCCAGAACTTGCCGGTTTGCGGATTCAGCGTGACGATTCCACACAAGCAGAAGATCGTGCGATATCTCGACGTTGTCGATCCGCCGGCGAAGCGTATCGGCGCGGTCAATACAGTTTGGCGAAAAGCGGGCAAATGGCGGGGCACGAATACTGATATCGAAGGCGTCTTGCGGCCCTTGAGGAAGTATGTGCGAATTGCGCATAGCTCGATTCTGATTGCAGGCTATGGCGGGGCGGCGAGAGCTGCGGCCATCGCGTTGCTGGATGCCGGCGCGCAAATCACCATCACCGGACGCAACATTCATAAGGCACAGCAACTGGCTCGCGCGCTGAAAGCCGAGGCGGTTAGTCTAAAAGAGGCCGAGACGCAGACCTACGACGTGCTGATTCATGCCACGCCGTTGGGCATGTCTCCGCACATAGAAGGTGTCATTTTCACCGATCGGATTCCGGCCGATATCGTTTTCGATATGATCTACAATCCGCGCGAAACACTGCTGCTCAAGAATGCGCGCGCGCAGGGATGCACGCTTATTTATGGGTCGGAAATGTTGCTAGCGCAGGCAGCGTGCCAGTTCGAAATCTGGACGGGAGACTCAGCGCCGCGAGCGGTGATGCAAAGCGCGTTGGAACAATCATTGCAGACCTCCGCGCCTGTTTAGTTTTTAGGTCCTTTTGAAGATGAGCGTGGCGTTTAGTCCGCCAAACGCAAACGTATTCGAAATGGCGATTTCGAGATCCACTTCTCGGGGCTGATTGGCAACGACATCGAGCCTGCAGGCGGGATCAAGAGTGGTCACATTTGCGGTCGGCGGGATGACACTGTCCCTGAGAGCGAGTATCGTGGCGATGGCTTCTATAGCACCGGCAGCACCAAGGGTATGACCGTGCATCGACTTTGTGGAGGTCACCGCAACTCGATCCGTATGGTCGCCAAACACCCGACGAATCGCATTCGATTCCGTGACATCGTTCGCCTGCGTGCCCGTGCCGTGAGCATTGATATGCTGCACCTGTTCGGGCGCAATGCCCGCATCGCGCAACGCCCAGTTCATCGCTTTTACCGGTCCTTCCGGCGAGGGTTGAGTAATATGATGCGCATCGGAACTCATGCCGAAGCCGATCATTTCGGCAACAATTGTCGCGCCGCGAGCCTTGGCGTGATCCCAGTCTTCGAGCACGAGCATACCGGCGCCCTCGCCAAGTGAGAGGCCGCGGCGGTCGACAGAAAAGGGACGGCAGACATCGGGAGAAACCACGCGCATCGCTTCCCAAGCGCGCAGAAGGCCCTCGGCAAAAACAGCTTCGCTACCGCCCGAAATAGCCGCAGTCATCTGTCCATTGCGAACCATCCAGAACGCCTGGCCCAGAGCATGATTCGAGGACGAACAGGCGGTCGAGACGGTGTATGAGGGACCATGAATGCCGAACTCGAGTGAGATACGACTGGCTCCAGCATTTGCCATCGTCCGAGGAATGGTAAGGGGCGCGACTCGCGGATTGTTTTCGCGATAGAGCCGCATATACCCTTCTTCTTCGGAGAACTGCCCGCCGACGCTGCTGCCGGTGATGACACCAGATGCGTCTGCCAGTTCGCCGTCGAAGATGATTCCGCTTTGCGCTACTGCCTCCCGCGCAGCAACCGCAGCCATCTGGGCGAAACGCTCCAGCAGAAGCAGATCTTTCTCGGTGAAGTGATCGAGCGATCGAAAATCCTGCGCTTCGGCTCCGATACGGAACTTATAAGGGGGATTGCCGGGATCGAGCAGGGGGCGAATGCCGCAATCGCCCGCTCGCAGGCGATTCCAGCTCTCTTGTACGTTGTTGCCGAGGGCGCAAACTAGGCCGAGGCCGGTTACCGCAACCCGGTTCAAGCCGCACCGGGACGGACGACTTGGCCTTTGGCTTCGATAAGTTGGCGGACTCCGGCCACTGTTTCCCTGACCGAGCGAAGGTTCTGCACGCCTTCGTCGGGAATCTCGATGTCAAATTCTTTTTCGAGTTCGAAAACGATATTGATGCCGTCGAGCGAGTCTATATTTAGTTCTTCAAACGTGCTGTCGAGCGTTATAGATTCAGAGGAAATTCGTTGGGAACGAGCGATCACCCGAATGACGTGCGCCCCAAGATCGTCTGCTTCCAACTGTTCGGGCATGTACAGAACCTCATGATAACTCCCGGAACCGTTGGATCATGCACGCGCGTTAATTTAGCAGACCACCGTGGCCGAGACAGCCGATCTCCCAACCCGAGATACGATACTTCGCCAACATAGGCGGCAGAAGCACATCCAAAATGTTCGGCTTGGGCGAACGATAACAGCAAGGCGCGGAGACCACCGGGATGTCGTCTTTATAAGTGAGCATGGTGAGATTACCGGGCTCGACGGGCGCCAGAAAGCGCTCCACTTGCGCGCCTAACTTTTGCAGGGCGCGACCGACGACGTCTTCCGGGCCCGACGGCGCGGTGGTAGATGCAATTAGCACGACTGATGGCTTGCTGCGCAGTAAGTGCTGCAATGAGCGGGCGACGCGGTCTTCTTCCTCGGTGGAGGTAAGCGCGTATTTGAGCGTCGCGTTGAAGCGATCAAGCCGCTGCTGGACGACGGTTTCGAACATGCTGCGCGCGCGATCGCCTTGTACCGGATCGGTGTAGAGCATCGCCACAGTCGGATCCTGAATGGGGCGCGCCTGCAGGATGGGACCACAACTGGAAAGCATGGAAAGAACGTTTTCCACGTGCGCTCGGGCAACGGCGAAAGGAGCTGACTTCACGGTGGCAATGCGATCGCCCTTGCGCGCATAGCGATAGTTGGGCACGGTGGCAACAACCACGCTGCCCATCATATTGACCTTCTTAAGAAGATCGTCGTCAACCAGAGCGCAACAGCTCTCGGTCGCGATTAGATTTGCCCGGCCACCCGCAGCCAGGCGAATTTCGACGGAGCCACAACAGATGGCCTCGGCGACCCCCATGACGGCTGCGTCTTCTCCGATCTCGCCCTCCTCGAGTTCGGTGACCCAGACCTGATTCATTCCTTCAGATTGGAGAAGGCGAATATCCTCCGAACTGAGAATATGTCCCTTCGCCAGTAGTTTTCTGCCACCCGGCTTAAATATGGTGCAGCAAAGGATTCTGCCGGTAGATTCCTGGATATCCATGGTCAGCGCGCGCATTCTTGTCCTCCTCGTCAGTACCGGGTACTACGTTTGGTACCACTATACGAGTAGTTAGTTGTAGTACCTGAGCCATGAGTATACTAGTACTCAGAAGGAATTATCCAGAGAAAAAAGAATAATTACTGAATTTTTTTCCGCAAGTCGGGAGTTTTTACAATTAGTCGCACTACTTTTGGAGCGGCCGGGCCGCCAGAACGTGCGGCAACTGAATGAGTTGGTCGGCTTCGGCCAGGAGTTCACGCGGCGAAAAAGTAATTTCTGCGACATTTCCGAGACGCTTTAGTACCGCTATTTCGTCACAATTCTGGAATTTGGGACAGCGCAGACAATCTTTCCAGGCTTTCAGGGGCAATTCACCGCGTTCTACTTCGGAAAAACCAAGCTTTTCGAAAAACCCCGGCACATAAGTAAACGCGAAAATGGCCTGAAGATCGTTTTCGCACGCTTCGGCCTCCAGCGCCTCAACGATCAATCGTCCTACGCCATGCTGCTTAAGTTCGGGCAGCACTGCCAACGAGCGAACCTCGGCCGTTGTCGGTGTATAAAAATGCAGTGCGCCGCAGCCCGCCAGATTCTCGCCATCATACGCAACATAGAAGTCGCGAATATTTTCGGAAAGCTCGAATTCGGTACGGGGCAACATGATCCCGCCCGCCGCGTACGCATTGATCAGGTTTAGTATCTGCGGAATGTCGCGCATGCCTGCTTTTCGGACGGAAATGTCCACTGCGGCAATTGTCATTTCGTTTGCACCGCCTCGGCTTCGAGCCGAACTCTTGTGCCGATGGGCTCGCCAGCAAGAATCCTGCGGCAGACGCGCTGCTCACTTCCCGGCGCAATCGAGACTTCTTCAATGCCGGATGTAAGCCCCCCAATGGCCGCTTCGAGTTTTGCCTGCATCCCTGCAACAGCGACTCCGGAACTGATCAATGCATGCACTGACGTTCTGTTGAGAAAACGAAGAACTTCCCCCGAGTTGTCCTTCACACCGGGCACGTCCGTCAGAAAAATCAGTTTGTCTGCCCGCCATCCCACTGCGCAAGAGACGGCCATCTGATCAGCATTAACGTTGTAGATATTGCCGTGATTGTCGGCAGCGAGGCACGCAACCACAGGGAGATATCCCGCATTCACCAACAGGTCGAGCAGGCGGCCGTCCGACTTCACAGGCTTGCCTACCAGTTGCATCTCCGGCGAAAGCTGGACAGCCTGCGTCAGATGACCGTCGATGCCGGAGATGCCCACGGCCGCTTCTCCGGCAGCTACGAGAGCGGCAACCATTTGTTTATTTACCGTCCCGGCGATCACTTTCGTCACACCGTCGATGACAGCCGCATCGGAAACGCGCAAGCCGTTTATGAAATCGCTCTTGACTCCCTGCGACTCAAGGAAGCGCGTGAGTTGCTTGCCACCGCCATGAACGACGACAGTTTCGTACTCGCGCGCCACTTCCACGATTTCGGACGCGATTCGCTGGCGCGAATCCGGCTCGTCGAGGAGGGTTCCGCCGATTTTGATAAGGACCTTCACAGCAGCGCCTCTGACTCGTCGAAGCCGAGCATCAGATTCATGTTTTGGATCGCTTGCCCTGCTGCGCCTTTGCCCAGGTTGTCAATGGTCGTGACGATTGTGGCGCGCTGACTATCGCTGTCAAAAACGAAGCCAATGTCGCAGAAGTTGGTACGTTGCACGGCACGGACGTCGGGAACTTTGCCCGGCGCATAGAGGCGCACAAACGGCTCGCCTTCGTAAGCCTCCTCGTAAATCGCAAGCAAGTCAACGGCCTTTGCTACGCGCTGCGTGCGGATATAAATTGTTTCGAGAATGCCGCGATCAATAGGCAGCAAATGCGCCGTAAACGTGAACTCGCGCTCCCCCAGACCGGAGTTCTGCAAAACTTCCGGAACATGGCGGTGGCTGGCAAAGCCGTAGGCGGAAAAATTCTCCGTCACTTCGCTGAACGCGTTCTTGAGCGTGGGCTTCCGACCGGCGCCGCTGACGCCGGATTTCGCGTCACAAATGATGCCTCTCGCCCGATCAGCCACCTCCGCATCGATCAACGGACGGATGGCAAGATTTGCCGCTGTGGGATAACAACCTGGATTCGATACGAAACGCGCATCGCGAATGTGGTCGCGATAGAACTCAGGAAGGCCATAGACTGTGGTTGGCAAGAGGTCGGGGGCGGTATGGCGCTCGCCGTACCAACGCGAGAATGTTTCTGCGTCTCGAAGGCGAAACGCCCCGCTGAGATCAACAACTCGCGAACCGGCGTTGAGAAACAGGGGAGCCAGTTCGAGTGAAGCGCCGGGAGGAGTCGCCAGAAATACAAGATCCACCCCCTCCTGCCGAACAGCCTCAGCAGTTGCGGCAACGGTTTTCGCGGGTGTCCGGCCGAGAGGCCCGACGCGTTCTTCGGCATCTGAACGATGCTCGATCAGGACCGTTTCAACATGTGGGTGCTTGCTAAGAATGCGAACGAGTTCAGCACCGCTGTACCCGCGCGAACCGACCACACCAACCCTTCGTGAGTAATTATTCACAACAATGAATAATTATACTCTATAGTTGCTCAAAAGCCGATCGGGAGGCTAAATCGCCGAGAATAGGAAGCCTAACCTGTTGATTCTGTGCGGCCTTCACTATCAGGTAAATCCAGCAAATCAGGATGGCCAGCTTGATGAGGCCAAACAGGGCGTGTTCCGCGCCGAAGCCGGGCAGCCCGGAAAACAAGGTGGGCAGGGCGGACGAGAGGATCAGCCACGCGACAAACAGATAGAGGGACTGGAAGGCGTCAAAGCGCACCCACGCGTTCCGGCGAAATTTGTGAGAGGCCAGGAATACAATGGCGGGGATCACTCCGAATACAGGGACGTAACAGAGGATGGAAGCCGTGCGGTTGCTGAAGCTGTCGAAAAAGTCAGTGTATTGTGCGGCTGATTGCGGCTGCTTCGTTCCGCAGTTCCAGCAGAACGCGGCGGTGTCGTTCACGCGCGTGCCGCAGTTGGTGCAGAAAGGCAATTCACTCAGCTCCTACTCTGGATCTCTACTACACTTTACGTGACCTGCCGTGCAGTTGTTCCCTCTGGAACGCGCGCGGCAGTTGATAGTATCTGACTGAATGCGGCTTCTTCTCATTGGCTTGGCGACGTTATGCGTGGCCTCGTTCAGCAATGCGGCAAATAAACCTCTGGAGATCTATTTCGTCGATGTAGAAGGAGGACAAGCGACGCTTTTTGTCACGCCCGCGGGACAATCCTTACTCATCGACACGGGCTGGGACTACAACGCCTATCGTGATGCCATTCGAATAACCAAGGCCGCGAAATCAGCGGGCGTGAAGCGTATCGACTACGTGTTGATCACGCACTATCACGAAGATCATGTCGGCGGCGTGCCGCAGCTTGCGGCGAAGATTCCGATCGGCATGTTCATTGACCACGGGCCCAATCGCGAAACGACGGCGGCCGGAAATCACTTGTATGAGGAATACGAAAAAGCCATCGCCGGCAAGCCTCACATGATCGCGAAGCCCGGCGAAACGCTGCCCATTAAGGGCATTGATGTCGCGTTCGTGAGTGCGGACGGCAATCTGATTGACAAGCCGCTGCCGGGTGCCGGTCAGGAGAATACGGCCTGCAGCGGCGTTCAAGAACACGCGACAGACCCCACCGAAAACGCTCGCTCCGTGGGCACGGTGTTGACTTTCGGCCAGCTTCGGATTGTGGACCTAGGCGATTTGACCTGGAATAAGGAACTGCAACTGATGTGCCCTGTCAACAAACTCGGGCGCGCCGACATTCTGATCGTGTCTCATCACGGATCGGATTTGAGCAACAGTCCCGCGCTGGTGCACGGATTACAGCCGCGCGTCGCGATCATCGATAACGGATCGAAGAAGGGCAACAGTCCATCGTCGTGGGACATCGTGAGGTCAACGCCGGGCCTGCTCGACATCTGGCAATTGCATTTCGCCGACGCGGGCGGCAGCGAACACAACACGCAGGACCCGTTTATCGCGAACGTCAATGAAGGCGATACGGGCTTCTATCTCAAGCTCACCGCGCACGAAGACGGCAGCTTTGATGTCTACAACCAGAGGAATAAATTTTCGAAGGGATACCCGGCGAAGTAGTTAGCCGAAGAAGTCTTTGACCTTCTCAAAAACGCTCTTTTCATGTGGAGCGTTTTCGGTGGGCAGAAGCTCAGACAGTTGCTCGAAAAGCTTGCGCTGTTCACGTGACAGCTTCTTCGGCACCTGCACATCGACGTGCACAAAGAGGTCGCCGCGAGCGCGGCTGTTTACGTGGGGAACGCCGAGGCTGCGCATGCGAAACTGCGCGCCTGATTGCGTGCCTTCCGGGATTCTTACTTTTTGCGGGCCGTCGAACGTCTCGATTTCGATTTCAGCGCCGAGAGTCGCTTGCGCGATGTTGATGGGCAACGTGCAATGCAGATCGTTCTCGCGGCGTTCGAAGATGGCGTGCTCGGCGACCCGGACCACAACGTAGAGATCGCCAGGCTGCGCACCGGCCGGTCCTGGATTGCCTTCACCGGCAAGACGCAGGCGCGTCCCGGTATCCACGCCGGCCGGAATGTTGACCTTCAATTTCTTTTCAACACGGTGATAGCCCTCACCGCGGCACTCCGAACACGACTGCCGGATAACTTTGCCACGGCCGCTGCACGTGGGGCAAGTCTTGCGGACAGATAAGAACCCTTGCTGGTAGAGAATTTCGCCGCGACCCCGGCAGGCCTGACATGTTACTAATCCGCCATTCGGTTCTGCGCCTGTACCCTGACATTTGGTGCAGGGCTCCATGCGCGGAATCTGGAGATCGGCCGAAAGGCCTTTCATCGTATCCTCGAAACTGATTTCGAGGTCGTAGCGCAAATCCTCGCCGCGCTGCACGCGTGATTGCCGGCCGCGGCCCCCACCGAACATGCTGCCGAGGCCGAACATTTCGCCAAGGATGTCGCCCAAATCGGCAAACTGAGACTCGTCGAAGCCAGAGAAGCCATTGCCGGCCGCGCCCGAAACGCCCTGGTGACCAAAACGGTCGTACGCAGCGCGTTTATTGGCGTCACTCAGGATGGAGTAGGCTTCCGCCGCTTCCTTGAATCTCTCCTCGGCTTGGTGGTCACCGGGGTTGCGATCTGGGTGATACTGCAGCGCCAGCTTGCGGTAAGCGCTCTTCAGGGTCTGTTCGTCGCAATCCCGCGAGACGCTAAGAACTTCGTAATAATCTCGTTTGGCGACACTCATCGTAGGGCGCTGAAGCGTAACGGACTAAATACCGACAGAAAAATCACTGATTGACCGCGACTTTGACCATAGCGGGTCGCAGTAAGCGCCCCTTGAAATAGTAGCCGCGCTGGTACTCTTCCAAGATAGTCTGATCGGGGTGATCTGGCGAATCCACCATCTCCACCGCATGGTGAATGTGGGGATTGAAGATGGCCACCTCGTTTGAGATCGGCTCAAGGCCAAGTTTCTTTAGGGTCTCAAACAGCCGCTGATAGATCAACTCCATCCCGCGCGCGTATTCTTTATCCGCGCTTTCCACCTTCAACGCGCGCTCGAAGTCGTCCAGGACCGGCAGCATGGCTTTGACCGCATCCATGGCCGCGAACTCGAAGAGGTCGCTTCGCTCACGTTCGACGCGACGGCGGTAATTCTCAAACTCCGCCTGTCGACGCTGCAATAAGTCTTGTAATTCTGCTTTCTCTTTGGTCAACCGGTTTCGCTCGGCTGCATCTGTTGAAGGCATGTCCGTGTCCCGGACAGCCGCTTCGGGTTCGAGGACTTCTATTGGGCGCTCGGAGGTCTGGGTATTATCCCCTGCCGCAACGCCATTCTTTTCTACTGATTCCATTGATACACCAGGAGGGCGAGCCTATGCCCTTCCAAATCACAGCGTAGCAAAAATGGAGGGGTTTTTGAAACCTGAGTCAGATAAGCTCAGGTTTTCTTCCGAGCCAACTATCGATTGCGCCCGTTTGCTGCCTTTGCCGTGACCGTATCGATCGGAGTGGGAAGAGCTGCGGCGGCTTCGGCGTCCGCCGATTTGTTCAAACCGAGCGTTTTGCGCAGCTCGGCATCCACTTTGGCGCGGATATCCGGATTGTCCTTCATGAACTGGCGGGCGTTCTCTCGGCCTTGGCCGATGCGCTCGCCTTTGTAGCTGTACCAGGAGCCGGATTTTTCGATGATGTTGTTGGTAACGCCCATATCGAGCAGGTCGCCTTCGCGGGAAACGCCTTCGCCGTAAATGATGTCGAATTCGGCTTCGCGGAATGGCGGAGCGACCTTATTTTTCACCACTTTGACCTTGGTGCGGTTGCCGGTGACCGTTTCGCCGTCTTTGATGGCGGCAATGCGGCGGATGTCGATTCGAATCGAGGAATAGAATTTCAGTGCACGTCCGCCAGTGGTAGTCTCCGGATTGCCAAACATGACACCGATCTTCTCGCGGATCTGATTGATGAAGATGAGGCAGGTGTTCGACTTCGAGACGATGCCGGTCAGCTTACGCATAGCCTGCGACATTAAACGCGCCTGGACGCCCATATGCGAATCGCCCATTTCCCCATCGAGCTCGGCCTTGGGCACGAGCGCCGCGACGGAATCGACAACCAGGACGTCGATAGAGCCTGAGGTGATGAGGGCCGCCGTGATTTCGAGCGCCTGTTCGGCGAAATCGGGCTGCGAGACAAGCAGGTTATCGACATCGACACCGAGTTGCTTGGCGTAGATGGGATCGAGCGCATGCTCGACGTCAATAAATGCCGCCATGCCGCCCAGTTTTTGCGCCTCCGCAACGACCTGCAGGGCAATGGTTGTTTTACCTGACGATTCCGGGCCGAAGATTTCGCAGATGCGGCCGCGGGGAAAGCCGCCTACGCCAAGCGCGTAATCCACAGAAATGGAGCCGCTAGATATGGCGGAGACGGGAACAATGGCTTCCTTTGCGCCGAGCCGGAGAATGGAGCCTTTACCGAACTGCTTTTCAATCTGCCCGAGGGTGAGGGTTAAAGTGCGGGCGCGCTCTTTTTCGTCAACGACCATGGGATTCCTTTCCTAAGTTGCGCGGGGGAGAAACTAACAGTATAGCTCTAAACAAAACCGTAGAAAATTGTTTCACACGCCGGCATCGCGGCGAGCGTAGTAGCCTTTACGGGCGCGGACGATCAAATCTTTGCGGCCTTTGACTTTGATCTGCACGTTGTGATACAAGCCGTCGTTCTTGAGCGGTTCCGGACGGTAGAACAGATTGTACTGATGGCGCAGTTCGTTGGCTATGTTTTCGAACGACTGATTCAGATCTTTTGCCTCAAACGGGAAGAACGAAACACCCCCGGTCTGCTCGGCGAAGTAGCGCATGATTTTGTCACCATCGGTCTCGATATGGCTGATGTTGGTTGAGATGGTGTAGATGACCGTGTCAGCACGCTGCGCCATCTCTAGCGCCTGATCGCGGCTGTAGCGGCTTTCGTTGTCGTCACCATCGCTCAGAATCACCATGGCGCGGCGGAACTTGTACATCGGCTGATCGAGCATCAGCTTGTCACGGCAGGCGAAATAAATTGCGTCGTAAAGCGCCGTGCCGCCGCCTGGACGCAGATCACGGACTGCGTTCTCCAGCTTGTGCGTATCGCCGGTGAGATCCGTGACAACCTCAGCGCTGGTATCGAAACTGACGACAACCGCCTTGTCCTCTGCGCGCATGACGCTGCTGATGAAGTTGGTGGCGGCTTCCTGCTGGAAGTGAAAACGATCACGAATACTGTTGCTGGTGTCGATCAGAATCGCGAGGCGCAGCGGAAGATCGCTTTCGGCAGTGAACTCCAGGATGCCCTGCGGCTTCTTATTTTCACTGACTTCAAAATCGTTACGACCGAGGTCAGTGACGAAACGCCCATGCTTATCCGTCACGGTGAACAGCATATTGACGCGCGTGACTTCTGCGCGGATGGGCCCGGAGGCGGCGGGCTGATCCTGAGAACGCAACCACCCGGCGGCGCCGAGTACGGCGAGAGCCGCAACGGGAACTACAAACAGCTTCATCGGAATGTCTATATTCTATCCGCGTTGGCGTGCTGCGCGCAGAAATTCTACCAGTTCTGGCGGAAGCGGGCTTTCAATTGAGATCGGCTGACCGGTGGACGGGGAAAGGAAACGTAGCCGGTGGGCGTGTAAGAAAAACCGATTTAGCGCGGGCAAACCAGGGATCTGGGCGGGGGCTCCGTAGAGGCGATCACCAATGATGGGGTGCCGAATGCTCGACAGGTGAACACGGATCTGATGAGTTCGGCCAGTGCCGATGGTGACCTCCAGATGACTGATCAAACCCAATTCTTCGAGGACGCGGTAGTCGGTGAGCGCACTTCGACCCGAGGCAAGCTTCGCGGTCATGCGGGTGCGGCGAACGGGATCGCGCGCGATGGGCGTTGTGACCCGGCCTTCGCGCGTTTTCATGCGGCCGTGCACGAGAGCGAGATAGACCTTCTCGACCTCACGGTTTCGGAACTGTAACGCGAGCGCCCGATGCGCCTTGTCCGTGCGAGCGACGACCAGAACTCCGCTCGTGTCTTTGTCGAGGCGGTGAACGATACCAGGACGGAGATCGCCTGAGCCGGAGGAGAGGGAGTCGAACCGGTGCAGCAGGGCATTGACGAGCGTTCCTTCATGGTGACCGGCGCCCGCATGAACTACCATGCCGGCGGGCTTGTCTACAACTATCACGTCCTGATCCTCATAGAGGATTTCTAGCGGAAGATCTTCAGGAACAGCCTTCAGGGCAGGGAGTTGGGCCGGCTCGACGTGCACGGTTTCGCTGCCGCGCAGCAAGTAGGATGGACGGAGCGGCTGGCCAGCTATGAGAACGCGGTTTTCCTTGATCCAGGACTGAAGGCGCGAACGGCTGAATTCTGGCAGGCGCTCATGCAGAAAAGCGTCGAGGCGCTTTCCGGCATCAGTGGCTTCAGCCGTAATGTCCACCTAAGGGGTATCGTACTCGGCGTGGCCCTTGCCGTAACGCATTTCTCCGGCTTCGACCGCAAAGGGAAGGGTATTTTCTCTCGGTGGCAATGGGCACGTGGCGTAAGGAGTAAACGTGCAGGGCGGATTGTAGGAGCGGTTGAAGTCGAGATCCACTTTGCCGTTTTCCGGCAGCGGCGTATTAAGCATTCGGCCTGCCTGGTACGTGTTGACGTGGTTGGTTGGGTCCTTAAAGAGGAAGAACAGAGTCTTGCCTTCGTAGATGGGGCGGAGCCGATAAGGCTTGCCCTGGAAGGTGAACTCGACAATACCGGGACTGGTCTCTATGTCGGTCTGGCCCAGGATGTTGAGGATGGGGATCTTCTTCTCGTCCGGGATAAACTTCGCTTCAAAGCGGAATGCCGGGTTGATGGGGAAGTACTTCATCCCCGTAAAGCGCTTCAAAACGGGACTATTGCTGTCCTTCGCTCGGACCGCGAGCTTGTCACCGCGTTTGATGATAAAAAACGATACAAAGCCAATTTTGACTACATCCGGCTTACCTTCGTGATACTTCAGGACTCGCGACGTGCCGTCGGCGCCGACGAACGTCACCTGATCGCCTTCGAGCCGAATAGTTCCCGCATGAGCGGGCGCGGAGCCTTTGGGAAGCGGAAAATCGTTTCCAGCGTCCGAGCCAATGGTATTGTCACCCGGCTTCAGCCAGAATAGGCCAACAAGCGCTAGCCATCCATCTTCGGATCGCAGCGACTTGTCACGCTGCTGTTGCCAGCTGCGAACGTCGTCCGTGTAAGTAGAGGACGCGAGCGCCACAATTGCTAGTAATCCGATCAACAAACGGGACATACAAAGAGTTTACTCCCGTAGCTCCACAATTGTCGCGCCTGCACCGCCTTCCGAGGGAGTGGCGGAGTAAAAGCGGCTCACATGCGGATTGGCGGTGAGATGTTCGCCAACTGCGCGTTTCAAAACGCCCATGCCGTGACCGTGAATAATTCGAACGCGATTGACCGAGGCAAGCGCGGCCGAATCAAGGAATTTGTCGACGTTTTCGACGGCTTCTTCGGCTCGCTGTCCTATTACATTTAATTCGCGGTAGGACGTATCCCAACGTGGACCGGCTTCAAAACGCACATTCTGCGGGAGATCTCTTTTTGCTGCGGTCTGCGGTGACACTACTTCGACCACCTCGTCGCGCGGGACCTGCATTTTCATGAAGCCGGCTTCAACTTCGAGGTTTCCGTTCCTCAGAATGCGGCGAACAGTAGCGATTTCACGGATATCTTTCAAGCGAACCCGCGCACCTTCCGCGATGGGCAACTGCGGCGGGGCGGCCTGAGCGCGGATTTCGGGCGGCGGCGCCATGACTTGGGAAGCCTCTTCGCGAAATTCTCGGCGAGTCTTTGCAATTTCGCGCCGGGCCGCATCTGCAGCCTTGCGCTGTCCACCAGCTTCGATCACGCGATCGAGCGTCATCTGCGCACGAGCTTCGAAATCGGCGATCAGATCTTCCGATTTTTGCGCCCACTCGCGCTGGCGCTGCTGTTCGCGACGCACGGCATTGCGTTCCACTTCGTCTTGCCTGGCCGCAAGCCCGCGCGTAGCTTCCTCGAACTCGGCGGATTTGCTGCGATTCTCTTCGATTTGGCGGTGCAGCTCCGTCAGGAGCTGCTGAAAGTCGGCCTGCATGCGAGGTAGCACGGAACGCGCGTGCGTGAGCACTTCGAACGGCATCTGCAAACGGGTGGCTATGTCGAGACCGGCGGATTTGCCTGGCATTCCGATGCGGAGTTGGTATGTGGGCTCGAGTGTTGTTTCGTTGAAGCCCATCGACGCGTTCAGCACGCCGGGAGTATGGGTGCCGTACAGCTTCAGCGGCAGCAGATGGGTTGATGCGAGACAGAATGCACCGGATTTTCGGAACTCGTCGAGAATGGCGACTCCGAGCGCGCCGCCTTCTTCGGGATCTGTGGCGCGGCCGAGTTCATCGAGCAACACCAGGCACTCGGGCGTCACACGTTCGAGCATGTCTTTGACATGTAGAAGGTGTCCCGAGAAGCTGCTGAGGCTTTCCGCGATGGATTGGGTATCGCCGATATCGGCGAGAACGTCATCCAGCAGAGGAAATTCGGCCTCGGTGCAGGGAACTGGAATTGCGGCGTGCGCCATCAGCGCAAGCAGACCGGTGGTTTTCATCGTGACGGTTTTGCCACCGGTATTGGGGCCACTAATGAGAAGACAGCGCTGGTTCTCATCGAGTTGGAATGAAATTGGAACGATGGGCTTCTTCTGCGCGCGCAGAACAGTTTCAAGCAGCGGGTGGCGGGCTTCACGCAGGACGAACCGACGAACGTCTTTACTGAATCGCGGGACGACGGCGTTGTAGTCGCGAGCAAAACCGGCTTTGGCAAAAATGCAGTCGAGCTCCGAGAGGCTCTCGACGGTTGTGGCGATCTCGTCGGCATGCTCGCGTAAAGCATTCGTGATTTCGGCGAGAATGCGTTCGATCTCACGCTGTTCGTCATCGCGTAGACGGACAAGCTGGTTGTTGAGATTGATGGTTTCCAACGGCTCAACGAAAAGTGTGCGGCCCGTGCCGCTGGAACCATGCACGACTCCGTCGATGCGGCCTTTTTGACCGGCGATGATGGGAACCACGTAGCGGTCCTCGCGAATGGTGACGAACTCTTCCTGCAAGGTTCGGTCATCGCGATGCGCGCGTAGGAATCGTTCGAGCGATTCCTGAATACTTCGCTGCTGTCTTTCGATATCGCGACGGATGCGGCCGAGAGCAACGCTCGCTTCATCAGACAAACTGCCGTCGGGCAGAAATGCTTTTGCGTAGCGGCGGGCGACATCGCGTAGATCGGCGAGCTTGAACCCACGCAGAGCGAGACGGGGAAAACGGTCGGAGACGGAAGTCAGCGCGCCGCGACATTCACCCGCGATTGTGAGCGTGTGGAATAGGTCGAGGATTTCACGGCCATCGAGCGAGGCCCCTTCGACCTGCAGAACACGAACGACCGAATCGAGTTCACGAACCTGGTCAAAGCGCAGGCGCAGGACGGAACCGCGGGTCGCTTCTTGCGCACCCGAGAGCTCTCGCAACCACGAGATGGCTTCGCCGGCATCAGCCAGTCCGTTCTCGAGCACGTTGCGATCGTGGTGCTGATCGAGCGAAAGGGCGAGGTCACGTCCGGCTGCGCTTCCAGCATATTTGGCGATGAGTTCTTTCAACTCGTCGAACTGCAGAAGACCTGCGCTGCTAAACGACATTCACTTTATGGACGCGCGACATAGGGATGCGTGGCAGGACGAGTACAGCAGGCACGTATGACGTCGAGCGTGCCGGCGGTCATCAGCAATTTCTCGAGTGCGTCGATTTCGAACCACTCGGCACGTTTCGAGTCATCGCCGGGACAAAGATCGCCGCCGATCACGGTGCAATAGAAGTCGATTAGCACGTAGTGATATTCGCATGTGCCGGACTCGTCGGGCATGATGCGCTCGAAGACGGTAGCGATGGAATCGGTTGTTACGCGCAGGCCGGTTTCTTCGAGAACTTCGCGCGCCAGCGCGTCTTCCAGACGCTCGCCGGTTTCGACCAGGCCGCCGGGCAGAGACCAGTAGCCGACAAGAGGCGGTTTGCCCCGCTCCACAAGAAGGATGCGGGAGCTGTCGAGAATGAGGGCGCCGACTGCCAACAGAGGACGGGCAGGGTATTGTCGGCCGTTTTTGCTGGCCACAGTTCTTGGTTGCCTTCTCAGCCGATGGCTTCCAAAACTTCTTCGGCGTGACCGTCCACTTTGACCTTGGGGAAGATTTTCTTGATGTTACCGTCTGGATCGATCACGAAGGTGGTGCGCTCAATGCCCATGTACTTCTTGCCATACATGCTTTTTTCCCTCCAGACGCCATATGCCTCTGCGACTTTGTGGTCGACGTCGGCCAAAAGCGTGAAGGGCAGATCGAATTTGTCCTTGAACTTCGCCTGGGCTTTGCTCGCATCGGGCGAGACGCCGAGGATCACTGTGTTCGCTTTCGTGAATTTCTTGGAGGTATCGCGGAACTCGCAAGCTTCTTTGGTGCAGCCGGGCGTGTCCGCTTTGGGATAGAAATACAGGACGACGTTCTTCCCTTTTAGAGAGGATAGATCGAACCGCTCACCGGTGTCAGTGTCGAGGTGGATGGCCGGCGCCTTTTCGCCTTCTTTTGGTTCAGACATAGATGTTGGGTCCAGTGTAGCTGCAAGATAGGAATGAGCGGATCTGGCAATACGATGACGACTTTGGATCAACAGACTGATTTATCTCTGGACGCTGGGTCACAAACGCGCGCCACGCTGGCCACGGCAAACGTGCGCAACATCGCGGTGGACGCTTACCGCGGGCTGGTCATGCTGCTGATGATGGCGGAAGTGCTGAACTTAGCGCGTGTGGCCCGGGCGTATCCGGGGAATTGGTTCTGGGCGTTTCTGGCTTACAACCAAACGCACGTGGAATGGGCGGGCTGTTCACTGCATGACACCATTCAGCCCGGGTTCTCGTTTCTGGTGGGTGTGGCGCTGCCGTATTCAATCGCCAGCCGGATTCGAAAAGGCGTGACCTTCAACATGATGTTCGTGCACGCATTGTGGCGCTCGTTGCTGCTGGTGTGCCTGGGGATCTTTCTTCGGTCAATCGGCCATCATCAGACATATTTCACCTTCGAAGACACGCTGACGCAGATTGGCCTTGGCTATCCATTTCTGTTTCTGCTCGGGTTTCGGCCGCCGCGCTGGCAATGGGGAGCACTCGCCACCATCTTGCTTGGATATTGGCTGGTGTGGGCTTTGTATCCACTGCCTGGATCAGGGTTCGATTACGCGAGCGTGCTTGTTCCCGCCAACTGGCCACACAACTTTACGGGCTTCGCGGCTCACTGGAACAAGAACGCCAACCTCGGGAATGCATTCGACCAGTGGTTCCTGAATCTCTTCCCCCGAGAGCAGAGGTTTGTGGCTAATTCGGGCGGTTACCTGACGCTAAGTTTTATCCCGACGCTCGGAACCATGATTCTGGGCCTGATCGCCGGGCGCTGGCTCCGGACCGACGCCCCGGCTATCCCACTGAAACGGTTCTTGGCGGCGGGTCTGATCGGCATTGCCGCTGGATTGCTGCTGCACTTCACCGGTGTTTGCCCGGTTGTCAAGCGGATCTGGACGCCCGCCTGGACCTTGTTCAGCGGCGGCATCTGTTTCCTGTTCCTGGCGGGGTTTTGCTGGTTAGTTGAAGTGAGGGGCCATAGGGGCTGGGCGTTTCCGCTGGTGGTGGTAGGGATGAACTCGATCGCGGCGTACCTGATGGCGCACCTGTTTGAGGGATTTCTGGCGAGCACGCTGCGAACTCACTTGGGCGACAGACCGTTTCTACTGTTCGGACCGGGCGTGTATCCCCTGTTGCTGGGCGGAGGTATCTTACTTACCTATTGGTTGATGCTGTGGTGGATGTATCGGCGGAAGCTGTTCCTTAAAATTTGAGAGACATTCATCAACAGACTTGACAACAAGGCACGCAGATCTTATGATAAAGGTGTATCCAGGAATGGATTCAGGAGAAAAAAGCAATGCCAATGATCCGTTACAGCCCGTTCAATACTGAGACTGATGAGTATCCTGGGCTTCGACTGTTCCAGGATTCGCTTTCGCGCTTATTCAGCGAGCCGGCGTCCCGTCCATGGTCGCCGGCGGTAGATATCTACGAGACCGACAACGAACTCGTGCTAAAGGCCGACATGCCGGACATCGATCCGAAGAATGTGGCCATCGAGCTCGAGAACGGCACCCTGACTTTGAAGGGTGAGCGCAAGTTCGAAGAGCAGAAGAGCGGTAAGGGCTTCCATCGCATTGAGCGCAGCTATGGATCTTTCACGCGCGCGTTCAGCCTGCCGGAGACCGTGGATGGAGAAAAAGTCAAGGCCGACTACAAGAACGGCGTATTGACGATTACACTTCCGAAAAAGGAAGTGGCGAAGCCGCGGACGATCAATGTCGAAATAAACAACAATTAAACCTTTGGGGCGATAAGCTCCGGCATTTGGGCGCACTAGCTGAAGGGTAGTGCGCCTTTTGCTTTTTTTTGCTAGTAGAAACCGGAGTAGTCTCCGCCTGGTCGATAAGGCATAAGTATGCCCACGGCTACTCGACGGCTTCTGATTCCGGTGATACTTCTCTTTCCCCTGCTCGGGTCGACCGTAAATGCCTACTCCGTCCTGACGCACGAGGCACTGGTGGATGCGATGTGGGATGTGAAACTCAAGCCGGTCCTGCTGGCGCGCTTCCCGAACTCGACGCCCGAGGAGCTAAAGAAAGCACACGGGTTTGCCTACGGGGGCGCCATTATCCAGGACATGGGCTATTACCCCCATGGAAGCGAGCAATTCAGCGATCTCACCCATTACGTGCGCACCGGCGAGTTCATTTTGAACTTGATTCACAATGCACAGGATCTGAATGAGCTTGCCTTTGCACTGGGGGCGCTGTCCCATTACATGGGCGATCTGGACGGGCACCGCTTCGCCACCAACATCGGGGAGCCGATGCTCTATCCCGATCTGCAGAAAAAATACGGCAACTTCATCGTCTATGAGCAGAACCCGGCGGCCCATCTGAAGACGGAGTTCGGATTCGACGTCTTGGAAGTGGCGAAGGGAAATTTCGCGCCCGAGGCATATCACGAGTTCATCGGGTTCTACGTCTCAAAGACCGATCTGCAGAAAGGTTTTCGCGATACATATGGCCTGGACTTGCAGGACGTGTTCCAGGATTTCGATCGAGCCGTGGAGTCTTACCGGCGAGCCGTCAGTAAGACAATTCCGAAAGCAACGCGCATCGCGTGGGCACAGAAGCAGAACGACATTATGAGATCGGAGCCGGGAATGACTCGGCAGAAGTTTGTATACGTGATGAGCCGGTCGAGCTATGAGAAGAATTGGGGTAAACAGTACGACCGGCCTACGACGGGTGACCGCATTCTGGCATTCCTGCTGAGATTATTGCCGCCCATCGGGCCTCTGAAGGCTCTTAGGCTAAAGATGCCGACCGCGCCGGTAGAGAAGTTGTTCCAGGATAGCTTTGTGCGTGCGACGGGCCAATACCACGAAGGTCTGGATAAAGTGGGAAGCGCGTCACTAGAACTCGATGACCGCAATTACGATGTCGGGGTGGTCACCCCGGCCGGCACATACTTCCTGGAAGACAACATCCAGGCGTACTGGCTGAAGAAGCTCGCCGAGAAAAACTTCACCACTGTGACGCCGGAGATCAAGACCGAGCTGGTGAACTACTACGGCAATCTGGACGCGCCTATCGCGACTAAGAAAAAGAAAAAAGAGTGGGCCGAGGTGGTTGCAAATCTGCAGACGCTGAAAACCGCCAAGCCAGTGGCTGTCAACGCAGCGGGCTATTGATTTCTTTAATTTCTTCCTAACAAATCTGCACATTCCGCAATAGCCGGCGGTCTTAGATTCTGAAGATCGGAATGGCCGGTGAATGTCTGTAATCGCGCAGGGAATAGTGTTGCGGGATGCGAAACTGTCGGCTGATCGGCGCGCGTTTGCTGATGACCGGGAGTTTGCGGCGCTTGTCGAGCGGCAGTCGCGGTTCGTCTTTCGTATTGCCTACGCGGTGTTGCGCAACGTGCACGATGCTGAAGATGCCGCGCAGGACGTGTTCCTGAAGATCCATCGAACGAACGGGCACCAAAACATGCGCGACGAGCGCGCGTTCCTGGCTCGAGCAGCGTGGCGCGCGGCTGTCGACCGATTGCCAAAGAATTCGCCGCGATGCGAGGGAACGGGCGAAATCAGCCAGGTCTCGATCGAGCAGGAATTGATTCGCGTCGAGCGGTATGAAGCGGTGGCGCGCTTAGTGGATGCATTGCCGGATGACCTGCGAATGCCGTTGGTGCTTTCTTCCACGGAAGG
>DATBEG010000137.1:0-12069 GCA_036276155.1 Bryobacteraceae bacterium
CACCTGACGGCGAAGATTCATTACCTCCGTTGTAGCAATCAGTATTCACGTGAACGCCATTCGCAGCGCAGTGCCATAGACGTGACGGAGTCTTCTATCAGGCGCGCGCGCCGTATTGCCGGCTTATTCGCTTCGCACAGCCGTCATTGGATCGACGCGCAATGGCCTTGCGGTAGGGACTGCCCGTTCTTTCGCAAGCTTCTTTAAACGGCGCCGGTCTTATCCATCCAGACACGCCACGTGTGCGGGCCAATCTCCTTATTTTCCAAAGGACACCCGGCTGCCTTGAGGGCCAGCTTGATTTGACCGTGATGATAGCCCTCGTGCCAGATCATGTGCTGCAGATAAAGCAGCGGATGATCGTAGTGAAGCCGCATCTTTTGACCTGACCTGACGAGACTTCCAACCGCATCGCGCACGGCTCTGGCGCTGCTATCGAGTTCCTCCGCGACGCGAGCGGCATCACCTTCGTTGAGCCATTCGCGCGTCGGCAACTGGGTTGCGAACTCGGGAGCGTCCTCGGAGAGGAAGACCAGCCGCACATAGTGGATGTGCGTGAACATCTCCGCCACTGATGGACTGCCAGGCATGACCCTCGCGTCCAACACACCCTGTGGAATCGCGCGCAGCAGGTTGACCAGAATTCGATTATTCCTGTCCCACGAGTCCAGGATCGTGTCAAGCAGGTTTTCGTCGTTTGCGCTTTTCACCTTGACCTCTTTTGTTCTAGCCGGCTGATGGGAAACGCGACTCTCACGTAGTAGCCCCCACATTAGTCCCAGGTAGTACTACAGGTTTATTACCGCGATAACAATGTGTAGCCCAACCAGTCTACTTTGACGGGATATTAATCCCTGTTCGGAGGAACACCAGATGTACAAGCTTTCACTGTTTGCGTCAAGCTTGCTTTTTGCCGCTACGTTGGCCGCGGCGCCGATTGCCTGTTCGGTCGGTACCGCTGCCGCGTATACCGGCGCGATTAACTCAGCAGGAGGATGTACGGAGGATGGGCTGCTTTTCAGCAACTTCAACTACATTCCGACTTCTTCTGGGACCGCAGTCGCGCTCCCGGCTGCTTCACTTGCGATAGCGCCGTTGAGCAACACCTCGGGGGACGGCCTTGGATTTCAAATTGTCGGTGGCTTCGCCGCAACAACCGGCGGAGTAGCCGACGGCGTCTTCCAGTACGAAGTATCAACCTTGAATAATTCCGCCACGCTGAACGGCCTGAGTCTGACATTCAACGGGACATTCACCGGTTCGGGCATAGCGAACACAACTGAAAACTATTGCCCCGGCGGAACTACAGTGCCGCCGACGACCTGCTCCGGCGGATTACAGAACATCTTCGTTCAGAGTTCGCAGGGTGTGAATAAACTGTCAGCCAGCGCCACCTATCTGCCCGTGAGTTCCATCACGGTTAGTAAGGATATTCAGGTGAACGGCAGTACCGTCGCAGCGAGTACTGCAACTATCTCGTCCGTCACCAATCAATTCCAGACCACCACCACCGGTACGGTCCCCGAACCGGCCAGTCTGCTACTTTTGCCAGGCGGATTGCTCGTTCTACTTTTTGCCCGTAGGAAAACGCGCCTCTCGTAGGCGCTCGCTATTGTCCAACCGAGTGCCGGAAATCGGTCCTTAGCAGGCAGGGGGTCTACTGGCCACGCAGATCAGGTCGTTCTCGTAGCCCGTTAGCCCCCAAATTTGTGTGAGCCAACCACAGTGTTGGCGCAAACGGAACCTTCCTGCAAGAATTCGCGTACAGATCCTGGAGCACAGCTCTGGCGTTCGCCCAAATCGGACGCACTGGCAGTTCAACCAGGAGAATACCCGTGAAGAGTTCAATCATCTCGGCCGGTCTGCTGCTTACTTCCGTTTGTCTCGCTGTTTTTGCGCAGACGCCCTCAGTCGGTGGCCGTTGGATTGTCACTCAGGACTTCTTCGGCACCCCTCGCTACATGCGACTGCAACTCGAACAGAACGGCTCGAGGCTCAGCGGTCAGCTCAACGGCGACAAACTCGAAGGAACGGTAAGTGGCAGCACCATTCACTTCGTGGCACACAACGAAAACAAGGACACTTTCGAGGTCCAGGGCGCGTTCGCGGAAGGAATTCTGACGGGCACGATGATCGCTACCGACGCCACCAATCGGGACCATCCCTACACGTTCTCACTCACGGCAAAAGCCGCGCCGCCCTTGGAACATCGCGCACCTCAGCGCCACGATTTCACGCCGACCGTCTTTTACCGACAGTTCTCCGCGCTCAACAAACCTGTTCTGACGGTCGCGCCTGGCGACACGATCCACACCACAACCGTGGATGCCGGCGGTACTGATGAACATAATATCCGCCGCGTTGCCGGGGGCAACCCCGAGACCGGCCCGTTCTACATCGAGGGCGCCATGCCTGGCGACCTGCTCGTCGTGCACATCAATAAACTTCGACTCAATCGCGATTGGGCGGCCAGCGATGATTCCCTTGTCGATCGCGGCCTCAACTCCGATCTGGCGATCAAGATGAAGGGCGTTGGCAAGCCAATTCGCTGGCGTCTCGATCTCGCCGGTGGCACTGCATCGCCCGAAACGCCCGGCGAGCACTTGGCGCATTTCAGTATTCCGCTAAAGCCGATGCTCGGTTGTATCGCTGCCGCGCCCAGCATCTCGGGGGCTGCCCCAGGGACAGGGGATTCCGGCTTTTACGGCGGCAACATGGATTTCAATGAAGTCGGCGAAGGCGCAACCGTCTATCTGCGCATTTCGAACCCCGGCGCATTGCTTTACTTCGGCGATGGACATGCCGCAGAGGGAGACGGCGAAATGAACGGCAATGCGCTGGAGACTTCGATGGACGTTGAAATCATGGTTGACGTCATCCCCAATAAGCGTATCGGGGATCCTCGCGTCGAAACCGCTGACGCGATCATCACGATGGGGCTCGACGGATCACTGGACGACGCCTTCAAGGAAGCAACCAGCGACATGGCAGCGTGGCTTGCCGAGGATTACAAGCTGGCGCCTTCCGAGATCGCCCAGGTGATTGGAGCCGCGGCCGAATACCGGGTGAGCGAAGCGGCAGATCGCAACGCCGGCATTGTCTTGAAGTTAAAGAAGAGGTATCTGCAGCCGCTTGCACCCGCGGCACGATGAGTCTGTCCGCTGATATAATCCCCCCGAATTACTGGAGGAGCTTTGGGAAGTCATTTTCTAATAGGTTCTTTTTGTCTATTCGTCGCACTGGGCTTTGCATCTGCGCAAGACACCGCCACAATCACGGGAACCGTTTCTGATCCTTCGGGCGCATCTGTGGCGAATGCGCAGGTTACGCTGGTGCAGACGGCAACCCAGTTCACGCGCGCCGTCACGACGAACGGTAACGGTGAATATGTCGCGTCATCTATTCCAACCGGCGAGTACGGCATCACTGTTATCGCTCCAGGGTTCGAGAAACTCGTTCGATCCGGCGTCATCCTGACCGCCGCGAGTACTTTGACCGTCGATCTGCAACTCGCCGTCGGTAGTCAAACGCAAACCGTATCGGTCACCGCGACCACCCCGCTTCTGCAATCGCAAAGCGCGGAAGTATCGGCGCTCGTCGACACGCAACAGATGGTCTCGTTGCCTCTCGTGAGCCGCGATTTCACTGATCTCGTGTTGCTCACGCCGGGCGCTCACGTAGGTTCAGCTTCGAATCTCGCCGAAGGCGGCAGCCCGTACTCTATGCGCGGTGGTGCCGATTTCAGCGTCAATGGCGCCATAGCGGCAGGTAACAGTTATCTGATCGATGGTGTGTACGACCGCAACCTCTGGTTGAACACGTTGATCATTGTTCCGGTTGTCGACGCCATCCAGGAATACCGTGTTCTGACAAGTAACTACTCCGCGCAGTATGGCGAAGCGGCCGGCGCAGTTACCGAAGTCGAGACTAAGTCCGGCTCGAATCAGTTCCATGGAGATGCTTGGGAATTCCTCCGCAACGATAAATTGAATGCCAATACGTTTTTCAATAACTTGAACGGCATCGCCCGTCCGCCTTACCGCAGAAACGAGTTCGGCGGCACCATCGGTGGCCCCATCATTCGCAACAAGACATTTTTTTTCGGCGACTACCAGGGCATTCGCCTGAACTCTCCACAAACTTACACCTCAACCATTCCGACGATTGCTCAGCGAACCATGGTGGAGACCGGAAACTTTGCGGCGCTTGGAGTTCCTATTTACAACCCATACAGCGTTGTGAGCGGCCAGCGTGTTCAGTTCCCGAACAATCAAATTAGCCCGACATTGCTGGATCCCGCCGCGGTTAACCTGATGAAACTGCTTCCGGTGCCGACGAACGGAAAGGCGACCAACAACTTCACCTTCAATCCACCGTTGACGCAGCAGACTGACCAGTTCGATGTGCGCGTAGATCAGAATCTCGGAACATCCGACCATCTCTTCTTCCGCTACAGCTACGACAACAGCACTCAGGTGGTGCCTGGGACACTGCCCGCACCCGCGAACTCAGCCTTCCAAGCCGGCCCGTATATTGCCACTACCGGCACAGGCGCAACCAGCACCGGAACGGGCACATCAACGCCGCTACTAAATCAGTCTGCCGTTCTCGGCTACACGCGCACATTCAGCCCGAACACGGTCATGGAATCGCATTTCGCCGTCGTCCGGTGGAACGCAAACATCACGCCGCTAGGTCTGGCGTACAACACAGCCACGGCAATCGGCATCCCCGGAATCAACATCAATGACAAATCCGGCGGCCTGCCGAGTTTCACAATTGCTGGTTTCCAAACGCTCGGAGATAACTCTACCTTTCCCGAGGACAGCCACATCACAACGTTTCAATTGGATGGCGACGTGACCCATGTGCAGGGAACGCACACCATCAAGGCCGGCATCCTGTTTTTGCGGCATCGCTTCAATGGATACTCGGCGTTCCCGACGCGCGGCACGTTTGATTTCAATGGGCAATTCACGCGCCAAATCAATGGATCGGGATCGCAGACGGCTCTGGCCGATTTAGCCCTTGGTGCGTACGACACAGCCAGTCGCAACGTGTTAACCAGCACGTTCGGTATGCGCATATTCCAGGTCGCGCCATTTGTGCAGGATACATGGCGTGTCACTGACCGGCTGACCCTCGATCTCGGTTTCCGCTGGGAAGTGGATGCACCTCCCTACGAAGTGCATAATCACTGGGCGAACTTCGACCTCAACACCGGACAACTGCTTGTTGCCGGCATCAATGGGAACGGCCGCCGTCTGCGCAATTTCGATTACGATACGCCCGCCCCACGCATAGGCATCGCATATGCCCTCACTTCCGATCGTAAGACCATCGTGCGCTCCGGCTTCGGTATCTCCTACGTCGACATGGACGCGGGCGGTGCGCAGCTTTACAAAAACTTGCCTTACTTCTTCACCCAGACTGTGACGACCAATATCAATGGTGCGCCTCCATCGACGCTCAGCCAGGGACTTCCGATCCCTGTCCAACCAAGCATCACGAACGAAGCCGCTTTGTCCACCGGCAGCCCTGACGCTTGGAATTTCAATCTGCGCGAAAGCGAAATCCTGCAGTGGAGTTTCGGTATTCAAAGACAGCTATGGTCGGACTGGATGGCTTCGGCGACTTACGTCGGAACGCGCGGCGAAAGAATTCTCATCAATAGCCAGAATCTCAACCAATCGATTCCGGGCCCCGGGGCCCAGGGTCCGCGTCGTCCCTATTACCTGATCAATCCGAATCTCACCAACGTCTCGTACCGCACCAATGCGGGCGATTCAAAGTACGAATCGCTTCAACTCCACCTGGAAAAGCGCTTCTCTCGCGGTCTTACTTTCGGCGCCTCTTACACGTACGCGAGTTACTTGTCTGATGTCGGCAATCCGAATGGTGGCGGCAACTCAGACATTCAGAATTACTTCTGCATTGCATGTAACTGGGGTCCCATGCCGGATGACTACAAAAGCGTCCTTTCGATCAATCACGTCTACCAGATCCCTGTCGGGCACGATCGCAAGTATCTGACGCAAGGACCGTTGTCGTACATCCTTGGCGACTGGAATCTCAGCGGCATTTGGAGCGCAACCACCGGTCAACGCTTTACTCCCATTTTGGGAACGAGCGTCTCGAATTCAGCCGGTGGCGGCGATCAGCGCCCGAATCGTATCGCAAACGGGAATCTGGCGGCTGGCCAGCGCAGCATTTACGATTGGTTCAACCTCGCTGCCTTTGTCGCTCCGCCGCAATACACGTTCGGCAACGCGGGCACTGGTATTCTCGTCGCTCCTGGCTATTTCGATGTCGATCTCAGCCTTGTCCGTCATTTCGCAATCAAGGAACGCTTCGGTATGGATCTGCGTTCGGAATGGTTCAACGCATTCAACCGAGCCAATTTCAATCCACCGAACGCAACCATTGGAACCGCACAAGCCGGCGTGATCAGCAGCACCTTGCCGGCGCGTATCATCCAAATGGCCGTCAAAGTCTCATTCTGAGCCGTGAACATAACTCGCCGCCAGGCGCTCGCTACCGTGGCTTTAGGTGCCAGTGCATCCACCCGTGCACTCGCGCAAAAAACGAATAATGGTCGGGCGAAAAACGTGCTGGTCATCATGTCTGATCAGCACAAACGCGACTGCTTAGGCGCGGCCGGCGACCCGGTCGCTCATACTCCAAATCTCGATTCACTGGCGCAAACCTCGGTGCGCTTCACAAGCGCGTATTGCACCAATCCGGTTTGTACGCCCTCGCGTGCTTCTATACTGACTGGGCTATACACTCACGACCACCAGGCCTGGAACAATACCGTCCCCTGGCCGATCGGCCACAAGACCATCGCGCACTACTTCAATCGGGCCGGATACGTAACCGGGCTGGTAGGGAAAATGCATTTTGTCGACGCGCAAACTCACGGCTTCGATTACCACCTCGACTTCAATGATTGGTATCAGTTCCTAGGTCCAAAAACTAAGCTGTACGCAGACGAACTGGGCCGCCCGAATTCAGGCTCGGGTCTCCCGCAAATCGATGATTTGTGGCGCGATTTCGGCGATCCCTGGAAAGGTGACCGCGAATTGGATGATCGCGAAGGTTCGGTCGCTGTCGGTGGTGTTTCGAAAATTCCGGAAGAAGATCACTTCGAAAGCTTCGTCGCCCGCGAGTCCGTGCGGTTCTTGCAACGGTACGGTAAACGGCAACAACCGTTCTTGCTCATCTGTTCGTTCTTGAAGCCGCACGATCCGTTCATGCCGGCCGCCCGGTTCGCAAACATGTTCCGCGCAGAAGATATGAAGCTGCCGGATACCTGGGGCAAGGTCGATCTCTCGAAAGTGCCTGCGGAAGTGCGCAAATCCATTGAGTACAACGGACCCACGCCCGAACTGCGCGATCCGGTACAAGCACGCAAGCGCATGGCCTATTACTACGGCAATCTTGCGCAAATGGACGATTGTGCAGGCACTGTCTTGAAAACTCTGCGAGACCTCGGACTCGAAGACGAAACCATTGTGGTCTACACGTCTGATCACGGCGAAATGCTCGGCGAGCACGGCCTGTGGCAGAAATTTCAGTTTTACGAAGCGTCCTGCGGCATTCCCTTGCTGATCCGGGCGCCGGGATTTTCGCACCCCGGCATATGCGAGATGCCACTCAGCCAGGTAGGATTGCTGCCCACAGTGGCTGAGCTGGCAAACGTTCCTCTGTCGTCCGTGATTGACGGACGCAGCTTTGCAGCGCAAGTGCATGATCCCGCTGTTCGCCACAACCAGCCGGTGTTCGCCGAATACAACCTCCGAACACGAAACGCGAAGTATATGATCCGCAGCGGCGATTACAAGTACAGCTTTTGGACGCATGACATGCCCGAGCTCTACAACTTGCGAACCGACCCGAAGGAGATGACGAATCTAGCCCTCGACCCAGCGTCTAAAAGCACAGTCGAGCGGTTGAAAGCACAATTGTTTGCCTGGTACAAGCCGCCGGAAATAGGTATGCCATGAGAGCTACCATGTCGCTCGAACGGGTTCGCGCGGCGATACACCGTTTGGATCGTTAACCACCGCGCCCGCGGGAGCTTTCACGGGACCGAGCAGTAAAGGATCGTTCGTTCGCCGCATCCAGGCGTCAAGGCGCCCACGCATCTCTTTAAGCGCGCTCGCGTATGCCGGGTCATCGATAAGGTTGCGGCGTTCCTGCGGATCGTAGACTGTATCGAAGAGCAACTCGCGAGGAACAATCTGATTGCGCCAACCATGGTCCAGCCAATACGTCTTGCTTAGACCGTCGTCGCAGTTCGGCAACACTGGCGTGTTCTTGTCGCCAAAGTGGCGAATGTAGTTGTACCGCAGAGTGCGCGCCGCTCGTTTCGGTTCGTAGGCCGCGTGATAGTTCACTTCGGCGAATATCTCTTCGTGCAATTGCTGCGAATCGCCTTTGATGAGTGGCATCAATGATCTGCCCTGCAACCAGCCAGGCTTCTCGATATTGAGCAGATCGCAGATAGTGGGATAGAGATCCATCTGCGAAACCATCGCATCGCAAATCTTGCCGCCGCCAAACCCTCCTGGCCCGCGCATAATAAGGTAAACCGATGTGCCATGGACTGTGAGGTTGCATTTCATGGCAGGAAAAGCGACACCATGGTCCGTGGTCGAAATAATCAGCGTGTTGTCCGCGAGCCCGGCGGAAGCAAGCGCGTTCAACACAGCCCCGACGCCGTCATCCAGAATGCGCGCGGTTGCGTGAAACGCCGCCATGTCCTGGCGCGTTGAAGCGACGTCAGGCACCGGGACGGGCGGCTCTGTAAACCGCTCGTCTTCCCGCGGGCCAGGTTTCGCGTACTCGCGATGAGTTTCATGGAAACCCACGGTAAGGAAGAAAGGCTGCTTCGGAGCGTTCTTTAGAAATCGAACGGCCGCAGGCGCAACCTCTGCGACGTGATCGCCGCCACATTCGACAACTTCGTCGTAACCGATCCTGTGCGGGTCCTTTGCGATGTGCTGTATCCCAATCAAGGTCGAGCGATAACCGTGCGGACGCAGCCAATTCACGATGTGCTGGTTATAGTCATTCAGATAAAATCCGCGATGTGCCAAGCCGAGCATGCCGTTGTTGTGCGGGCAATGACCAGTCAGCAGCGCCGCTCTGCTGGGCGAACAAGTAGGAGCAGCGTCAAACGCCTGCCGGAACAGAATGCCTTCGGCCGCCAATTTCTGCAGATTTGGAGTTGGAACGTCGAAGCCGTACGGCTGGATGTACCTACCGGTATCGTGCGAATGAATGTAGAGAATATTGAGTCGGCTCGAACCAGGCGTTTGCGCCCGCAAACCGGTCAGTGCGCTTGCGGCCACTACTCCCTTCATCAATTCACGTCTCGAACTCGAGAATCCCTCGCTCATGCTTCCAGTTTATTCGCGAGCTCTAAAGCGAGTACGCTCTGCACGGACTCGTTTTGAATTGACCACAGCTTAGTCCTTGCCGCTACGGGCACCGGATTTTCCCTCTGGAAGACTTAGGGCGAAATTTTGGCGGATCCAGGCACAAATCATTACTTGAAAAAATCTTCTCTTGCGCGCTCAACTGGATTTCTGCTTGTTCTTTTGGCTGGGGCAACCGGAAGTAAGCTGGTGGCTCAAAACTCGACCACTGCATTCGGCACGGTATTGCTGGGAGCGAATGACACCCAGACAGTCACTCTGACGAACTTGTCGTCGACACCTGCTTCCTTCGTCCTGACATACGGCACTGAGTTTACGAAGACGAGCACACCCAGTTGCTCGGGAACGCCCGTAAGCTGCTCTGTTCAGATCACGTTTGCGCCTCAATCTGCAGGTTGGCGCCAGGATGGACTGCTTGCCGAAGATGGCGCTGGAGATCTTCTTGGAACCGCTTCATTGTATGGAATTGGGCAAGGGGCACAGCCGGTCTTCTTGCCGGGTGTGATTTCCACCCGCGCCGGGACATATGTTACCTGGGGTTACAGCACCACCGCAGTCAACGGTCCCAGCGGTATGGCGATCGATCCCCAAGGCAAGTACGTCTACTTCGCCGACCAGAATAATGATGTGATTCGCAGGATGGACGCCACAACGGGCGTAATGACGGTCTACGCGGGCGAGTTTGTTCCGGACGGATACGGCTACGCTATTGGTGCTTATTCCGGCGACGGGGGACAGGCAACCAGTGCACGGTTGAACAATCCGAGCGCGGTGGCTCTGGATAACGCAGGAGACCTGTTTATTGCCGACTACTCCAATAACGTCATCCGCAAAGTGGAACCGAACGGGATCATCACAACGGTCGCGGGCGAGTACACTCGCGGAGGAACATTTTACGGGGACGGCGGCGCTGCAACCAGCGCGGGGTTGTACGCACCCGTCGCGGTTGCTGTAGATACGCAGAACAACCTGTATATCGTTGACCTGGGAAACACCAGAATTCGCATCGTAACCACTGCCGGAATAATAAGCACCTTCGCAGGAAACGGAATGCCCGGCACCAGTGGTGATGGGGGCGCAGCCACGGCGGCAGAGTTGTACTATCCGTTGGGCGTGGCAGTGGACTCGGCTGGAAACATCTACATTTCCGAACTCAGCAACGATGTTCGTAAAGTAACGACAGACGGAAAGATTCACGATTTTGCCGGTGTCGAGAACGGGACGGGCACATATTCCGGGGACGGAGGGGCGGCCACCAGCGCTGAACTCGGTTATCCCACAGGCATTTCCATTGACGCCGCCGGAAACGTCTATATCGTCGATGAAGATAATTCCGTCATTCGCGAGGTGGATACCTCCGGGGTTATTCACACGGTTGCGGGCAATTACAGCGAGGGCCCCGGCTACTCCGGCGACAGCGGCGCTCCGACGAGCGCTCAGCTCAGCTACCCGCGAGGAGTTGTTGTTGCGCCCAATGGATCAATTTTTATTGCCGATGCCGGCAACTACCTCATTCGAAGCGTTTCGTACGCAGCTCCTACTTTCAGCTTCGCGGCCACGAATATTGGCTCTGAAAGTTCGTCGAAAACTACAACCGTCGAGAATATCGGAAACGCCGCTATGGCCTTCACAGGCCTGTCATTGAGCACGAACTTCGTTCAAACCGCGTCGGGAGGTACGGATTGTTCGGCTTCGACGAATCTCGCAATAGATAGCACTTGCGAAATCGCGGTCGCCTTCGAGCCAACGCAAGGAGGCAGTCTCGCCGGCGACGTTACCGTTACCAGCGGTGCGTTCGACATCCCTCTCAACGGCACCGGAAATGGCCCTGGCGCGACTCTGAATCCCACTAGTCTTAGCTTCGGCAATCAGACAGTGAGTACTACAAGCACGGCGCAAACTGTCACGCTGACCAACTCTGGCAATCAGAGCCTGACGATTAGCAGCATCTCTATTACTGGTACCAACTCGGGTGACTTCAGCCAAACTAACAATTGCGGAAGCAGCCTGAGTTCCAACGGCAACTGCACCATTTCCGTTACCTTTACTCCTTCGGCCACGGGTTCGCGCGCCGCATTACTGTCCATCTCAGACAATGCGAGCGGATCTCCGCAACAGCTTTCCCTGACGGGCGCCGGAACAGGTACCCCGCAGATCAGCTTTTCACCCACATCCTGGAGCTTCGGCAATCAACTAATCAACACTTCCAGCACAGCGGAATCGATCACCGTCACTAACCCCGGCAACGCCACGCTGACCATCAGCAGCGTCAGTATCACGGGAACAAATTCGGGGGACTTCTCGCAGACGAACAATTGTTCGACAGTGGCCGCTGGTTCGGGAAGCTGCACAATTCAAATTATTTTTGCTCCGTCGGCAACCGGTAGCCGCAGCGCTTCGATCTTTATTACCGACAGCGCCTCCGGCTCGCCGCATTCAGTGGCTTTGAACGGAACGGGAATGCCCGCGATCGTTCCGGGGCAGGCCTCTTTGAATACCTCGGCCCTCACTTTCAAGACTCAGGCGCCGGGAAGCACATCGACCGCTCAGACCGTTACCCTGACGAACATTGGCGCGAGCACGTTAAGCATCACGGCTGTGAACATCACCGGCGCTAATGCAGGAG
>DATBEG010000138.1:0-20952 GCA_036276155.1 Bryobacteraceae bacterium
TTGCCACGCCAGGCAACACGCGCCTCGATGCCGCTTGCGTTTTGAGTTGCGTCGATAATGCGTAGCGCACAATCGGCGGCACGGCCGACCACAATTGTGTCGGGATGGCGATCGCGAAAGTTGCGTGCCGCTGCGAATTCCAGGACCTGTTCGGCAATGACGACTGGCCCGCCCTTCTTGGCGACCGCTTCAGCGAGTTCGAATTTGGTCTCAGCTACGGTATCTAATGTCTTGAAGCGTTCGTAGTGCGCCATCCCGATGGCGGTGATGACGCCAAAATCGGGTGGAGCTAAGCGGCATAGACGCGCGATGGAGCCGGGACCATAAGCCCCCATCTCACAAATGAAGAATCGATGGTGCGGGGCCAACTGCTCGCGCACAATACGCGCAATACCCATAGGCGTGTTGACGCTTCCCGGAGTGATGAGCGTCGGCGCCTGGATTTCGAGGATATGTCCGAGCAAATGCTTCGTGGACGTCTTGCCAAAGCTGCCGGTAATCCCGATGGTGGTGGGGCGAAGCGATAGCAGCTTCGTATGCGCTTCGTTCCAGAAACCCTTCTGCAGCCTCTGCTCGTAGGGCGTGGTTATCAGGTTTCCCAGCGCGAGTGCGAACGGGACAACCTGAACCGGGATGATCCAGAAAATCGGATGCTTCAGCCACGCTGCGAGGACGGCGACGATAAAGAGCGAAAAGAATGCGGGCCAGAAAATACGCTTAGCACGCGCCGTCATGACCAGCGGCTTCTTCGAACGAGGCCGCCGCGAATGCTCCAGCAACGAGCTAACAATGAGCGCGATGATCACTGCGATGTCGCCGATCCATTGTGGAAACAAGTTTGCCAGCTCGAGCGCGCCGATGACGAAGATGACGACAGACGCTTTGATATCGAACGAGTAATGAGTGATCATCCAGCGGATGAAGCGGCCGGAATCGTATTCTTCCTGTTGATAGATGTGCAGGTAGGTCAGGAGCCTGCGGTACGCGAACCACAGGAAGACAATGGCAACCAAATAGCTCAAGCTTGTATTTGCTCCAGGAAGCGGCGAATCCGGATTGCCACCTGATGGCGTCCCTCCGACAGAATGCTGTTATGCGTAAAGCCGTCCAGAACGGCCAGTTCTGAATTCGGGATCAGCTTATGCAGGCGCTCGCCGATCTCAGGGGGCGTCTCGGTGTCGCGCGCGCCATAAATCAGTAGGGTAGGGCAGGCCACGTGTTGCGCTTGCTGCGTCAAATCTTCGCGAATGACTCGCAAGAAGATCGAGCGCATTGCGCCGGCTTGTCGGTAATCGGCGCTGCCGAAGCGCTGCCGCAGACGATCGCGATCCGGGCCTTCCTTTACGAACTGCTTAGCGATTTTGAACGCCATCACGCGAGCGTTTCTTTGCAGGCGCTCCGGAATACTTCGATGGCGCGGGAGCCCGGCAGACGCGATCAACACCATTCCTGACAGCAAGCCTGGATGCCGTGATGCCAATTGAATTCCCACTCTGCCTCCAAAGCTATGTGCAATCCAGACGAATTGATTCTTCGGAAGTGTACGGAGCCAATCGGCGAGGTTGTCGGCGTAATCAGCCGTACTCCATGAATCCGGAGGCGGTGTGGATTTGCCGAAGCCCGGGAAGTCGATCAAAATCGAGCCGGCAAATGGTTTTAGCATTTCGGCGAGCGGCTGAAACACGATCCCGGAGTGTCCCCAACCATGGCCAAAAATCAGCTGCAGACCGGATTTCGGCGGTCCTTCGATTTCGAAGGCCGCGAACGGCGAGCATGCGCTGGTGACTTGCTGGGGATTCATCAGTTCCTTTGCTAGAGTGGACACTTCATGAAGACACGAGTAGCCGTTTTTTTCGGCGGCCGTTCTCCTGAGCACGATGTCAGCGTCGTTACCGGACTGCAGGCAATAGAAGCGCTGGATCAGGAGCGCTTCAGCTCTTTTCCAGTCTACGTTGCCACCGATGGAAAGTGGTTTAGCGGCGAGCTTCTACGCAGCCGGAGCAATTATCTCCCTAAAGAAACAACCCTGAAATCGCTGGAACAGGTACTGCTGGATTCGACGCCGAATATCGACGGGCGGGGACGGCTTCTGCCGGTTAAATCCGGCGGGCTGTTTGCAAAGCCAAAGCCGATTGAATTTGACGTCGCGCTGTTCGCATTCCACGGCTTGTTTGGAGAAGACGGTCGAATGCAGGGCCTGTTCGAGCTCGCGAACGTGCCATACACGGGCATGCGCCCACTTGCCTCAAGCATTCTGATGGACAAGGCGGCGACGAAGCGGGTCTTGGCAGAGACTGGGATCGCATTGCTGCCGTATGCTGTGATCGAGCGACCGACGGGTGGATTGCTGCCGAGCGTGCAGGATGTCCAGTCGCACTTGGGCGAATTGCAGTTCCCCGTTATCGTGAAGCCGCTCCATTTGGGGTCGAGCATTGGTGTTGCCCGAGCGAGCAATATGGAAGACCTGCGCGGAGGACTTTCGGTTATTTTCCGCCTGGACACGCACGCGATTGTCGAACCGCTAGTTGAGCATCTAGTCGAATACAACGCTGCTGTGCGCAATTCGCCACGGGGCATCGAGACCTCTGCGATAGAGCGTCCGAAAGGCGAAAAAGAGCTATTGGATTTCAAAGCCAAGTATCTAGCCGGCGGTGGTGGTACGAAGAGTGGGACAAAAACAGGAGGTGCGATCAGCGAAGGCATGCTCTCGCTTACGCGTGAGCTGAACCCGAGCATTCCCGATGAGCTCGCGAGCAAGATCCACGAATGGTCAAAGATCTGCTTCGCAACCGTTTACGGCACGGGAGCGCCACGCATCGATTATTTGTGCAATCAGCAAACGGGCGAAATCTGGCTCAACGAAGTGAATCCGTGCCCGGGTTCGTTTGGATACTTCCTGTGGCAAGCGTCACGGCGTCCCATGCTGTTTCCGGAATTGCTGTCGGCCCTGATTGACGAAGCATTCGCTTGTCAACGAGCGCTACAGCTTCCACCCGACCCGACGCATCCGGATGCGCGCCTGTTCCCGCGAGGCTGACTGATGCGGTCGCGGAAGCCTTTGCCGCTGAACCCAAAGTTGAAGCGCAAGCTCGTCAAAACGGCGACCAGCAAAGACACACAGCGCGATGCCGCCTTTCGCAGCGTGATTGCTTCCATACCGAAGGGCAAAGTGGCGACATACGGCCAAGTGGCGTCGGCCGCTGGGTATCCGCTCTATCACCGAGCTGTGGCCCGACTGCTGCGCACGGACCCGCCGGACCGGCTACCGTGGCAGCGCGTAGTCGGCGCAGGTGGTGAGATCAAGTTGCCGATGGAAGCAGGTGCCGAACAGCGGCTTCGGTTGCGCATGGAGGGTGTGACGTTCCGCGGCAGGCGCGTGAATCTGGAGGCTCACCAGCATGAGTTCCGGACTTGGGAGATCTGGTAACATTCTGCGGATATCTGGTAATCACTCGGCGCGAAGCGTTTCCGCCGGATCCACTCGCGTGGCTGTCAGAGAAGGCACGTAAGAAGCGCACGCGCCCACCACGAGAAGGATCAGGACGACGGAACCGAGCGTGATGGGATCGTGCGTGCTGATACCCCAAAGCTGACTGGCGAGCGCCTGAAGCGCCGCGAACGAAAGCACCAGCCCGGCGACGATGCCAATAGCAACGAAGCGCATTTCGCGTCCAATCACCAGAGCCTGCACATCGCGCCTGGTCGCCCCTAGCGCGAGGCGTATGCCCATCTCGCGTTTGCGCTGCGAAACGGTGTAAGCAGTCACGCTGTACAAGCCCGTACTGACGAGAAGAACGCCAAGTGCAGCGAACACGGCGAAAATACGCAGTCCAAAGCGCGGCTTCGCGTACACTTCCGCTTCCAGCGCTTCCTCGACCGTACGAATGTGGCGGACGACCGTGCTTGCATCAAGAATCAGCGCCTCCTTCTCGATTGTTCGGCTCAAGATTTCGGGATTACCTGCCGTGCGGACCATCACTTCAAACCCACCCAAACCTGAAACGGTGTATGGGATGTACGCCTCAGGACTGACCGGGTGGCGGATACCGCGATTCTTGAAGTCCGCTACAACACCAACGATCTCGAATCGCGGATTGGGGACAGGCTGAGGCAAATGCGCCAGAGTTCCTATGTCGATGTGCTGGCCAATGGGGTCGAGATCCGGGAAGAACTTCTTCACGAGGGACTGATTCACAATCGCGACCATGTGCTTGCCGGTGATGTCGGTTTCGGTGAAATTCCTGCCCCGATTCAGTGGCACCTTGAGCGTGTGGAAGATATCGGGATCGACAAGTGCGAATTGACCCTCGGCTTGGCCGGTGTGGATATTGGTTGAACTCGTCAGCTCTGTGGTTGCGCCGCCGAAGGGCAAGAAGTCCGTAGTCGTGGCGACGTCCTGGACGCCCGTTATGGTCCGAAGCCCAGCCGTGAACTCGCGCATGAAGCGTGTTTGTTGCTCAACGGAGCGGCGGTTCTTTGTCAGGAAGACTTGCGCGCTGAGAACGTGCGTTGGCGAAAGCCCGAGTTGGATTTGCCGTTCCAGCAAAAAGCTGCGGATGGTCACGCCCGCTGCGCAGAGCAGTACAAGCGAAACGGCTACCTCGCAGACAATCAGCAAACTGCTGGTTTGTCCGCGTCCAAACCCGCTGAGCTGGCGACCGCCCGACTTCAGGGCATCGTTGATGTCCTGCCGCAATCCTCCCAGGAGCGGAATGAGCCCGAAGAACAAGGCTGTGCCCACGGTTACGGCGACCGTGGCCAGCAATACGCGCAGGTTCAAGCCGATGACCGCTTCGTCGGGGAAAGTCTCTGAAGGAAGAATGGCGACCAGTAGTCGCAAGCCGCTCCACGCAACCGCACAACCAACTCCGGCGCCCAGAACAGCGAGAACAGCGCTCTCCATGAAGAGCTGGCGCAGAATCCGCGCCCATCCCGCGCCGAGACTTGTGCGGACGGCAAGCTCCCGTTTGCGCGTGCCGGCTCGCGCAAGCAGCAAGTTGGCTACATTCGCACAGGCGATCAGAAGCAGAAGTCCGACAGCGGCGAGCAGCGAATACAGCGTGCGTCCAACGCTTTGAGTGGCGGCGTCCGCGAAGCTCTGCAGGCGTACTTCAAAGTGGTTCGTGTACAAATTCGGGCGATAGGATGGTGCGATTCGCTCTGCCAGCATTTGCAGCTCATGGTTGGCGTCCTTTGTGCTCAGTCCAGGTCGGAGCCGGCCAAGCAAGTAATACCAGGGGGGCAGCAACTGGGTGGCGCGGTTGATGGTTGTTGGTAGCCAGACATCGGCGGACCAAAAGCCAAATCGCTCCGGCATGACTCCGATCACTGTTCGCGGTAATCCATCGAGCACCAGCGTCTTGCCGAGTACATCGCTGTTGCCGCTGAACCGACTCTTCCAGAATGCATAGCTCATGACGCAGACCGGCGAAGCACCCGGTTTTGTATCATCGGGAGTTGCGTAGCGGCCCAGGATGGGATCGACTCCAAGAAATTGGAATGCGTTCGCTGTAACCAGCGGTGCGTTTATGGACTCGGGAGCGCCGCCGGTTATCCACGACGCGCGGCTGATGCCCACGCCCATGACGTCCGTGAATACATGCTTCGCCTGCTGGTAATCCAGCAGCTCAGGGGCGGGGAACATGGTTCGATCCCCCGCCTCGTTGCTCGACAAGTCGTGAAACACAACCGAATAGATCCGATGCTGGTCTGCATAGGGAAACGGTTCGAGCATCACGTTGTCGATGACGCTGAACATTGCGGTTGTGGCGCCGATGCCTAATGCCAACGTCAGGACGGCGATGATTGTGAACCCCGGCGTTGAGGTGAGCGTGCGGAAGCCGAAGCGCAGATCCCGCCAGACATTTTCGAGCGCGTTGAAGCTCCAGAAATCCCAGACTGATTCTTTAAACGACGTAAAATTACCAAACTGACGACTTGCGCTGCTTCCGATTTGCTCGCGCCTGAGTTGCTCGTGCAAGCGCATCTCCTCCTCCAACTCCCGCAGACGCTGCTTTCGCCTCAGCAGAAAACATAATCGACGCCAAAGTTCGCCTGCCGTCATGCTCCCTCCTATGCCGGTTGCAGAATTTGCTGGATGGCAGCGCTGACACGCGCGTATCGCGCGACTTCCTCTTCCAGATGCTTGCGCCCGTCGCGAGTCAGCCGGTAGTAGCGGGCGCGCCGGTTCTCCGAGGTTTTGCCCCACTCGGCGCTTACCCAACCTTTCAACAAAATGCGTTGAAGCGCCGGATAAAGAGAGCCTTCATCCACACGCAAAACGTGCGCCGAGCGTTGTTGAATCGAACTAGCGATTTCAAAGCCGTGTAGTTGCTCATGCGCTTGCAGCGTTCGGAGAATCAGCATGTCGAGAGTGCCGGGGGGAATCTCGTCGCGGGTAGTGTGTGGAGGCATGACATAGATATTCTATGCCAACTAACATAGATTGTCTACGTAGAAATTGCCTTCGGCATCCGCCGGAAGGTGAGATTTCGTCCAAATTACAGGCGAAAAGGGAGTCCTCGTCAGAATAGGTATAGAATCTCAGTCGTAAGTCAGAACGGGAGGACTATTTATGAGAAAGCTTTTGCTTTCGTGCAGCATGGCTCTGGCGATTGCGCCGATGGCGCTCTTGGCCGACCAAATGACAGGTTATATATCAGATGCTCACTGTGGGGCAGCGCACAACTCAGTCAGTGACGCAAATACCAAGTGCATCAACAAGTGTCTGAATGGCGGCTCCGATCCGGTGCTGGTGAGCGACGGCAAAGTAATGAAGTTTGATGCCGACTCGAAAGACAAGGCAAAGGCGTTTGCTGGTCAGAACGTAAAGATCGACGGTTCCATGGAAGGCGACACCGTCAAGATCAACTCAATCGATAAGGCCCAATAGCGTTTCAGTGCTCGAATTCGAGGTTCAGCTTTCCGGCTGGACCTCGATACAGCACGGCCAGATTCTTCAGCTTGTGCTTGCCATCGAGCGGGAAGTACAGAAATCCTTCCAGCGGCTCGGCGGTCTCTTTTTGTGGCAACTGCTTTGCTTGCAATGCTTGCAGAAGCTTGTCGTTGCCTTTAGCCTTGTCATCCATCTTTGAATTCAAAGTCGCAGGTTTCGAGTTACCGGGCGAAGATCCACTGCCTCCCATCATCCCGCCAAGCCCGATCGACGTACCCGTTTTCTTCTGCGAGCCCTGAGTTGTGCTGCTGACAACCAGCGCGCCGTTTCCCGCGATCTCCGCAGGCTCAAATGGTTTCGAACGCTCGCCGTCATCGTGCGCAAGCAGGATGAAATCGTCCGGACTCACCAGGACAGCCTTGTCTGTCTTCGGAATCAAGCGCACCTGTAGCAGCACGATACCTTTGCCCGGATCCGCACCAATCTTCTGTGCGACCTCTTCCTCGTCGAGCGTAATCGTGGCCACGACGTCGAGTTGTTCATTCCCAGCGCTTGTCTCGGGCGATACCACCTTCTTTTGATTGGCGAAAAGAGTACAGCCTGCCAGAAACATCATCGAATAAGTGAGAAATCGCATGTACAACCTGCTTTGAAATTAGCACTATCTTTCAGGTGCGAAGATGTATTTTCATGAGTTCGGCTGCATGAATGTCACAGGGGCGCGCGAAGCGTTCAAGGACTTGCCCGAAATCGAGGTCAAATCGGCTTTGCCCGGTTGGGTTTGCCTTCGAATCGCTCCGCGTCTTGAACTGCGCTCGGCCGTCGTCAACTTCTTTCGTTCATACATGCACAGTCTGGCCACTGACTTGTGTGATCAGCTCTGCACGGCGCTGGACGAACTTCTGGGAAATGCGCTGGAACACGGTTGCCGGTTCCAGCCAAAAAGCGGCTGCGAGTTGACCTACATTCGGACCTCGCGCATGATCTTGTTTCAGATTCGAGATGCGGGCATGGGTTTCGACGTGAACGGGGTGGCGCACGCGGCCATCAATAACCCTCCGCATGACCCGCTCCGTCACAATCAGGCGCGTGCGAAGATGGGGCTGCGTCCAGGTGGGTTCGGTATTCTGTTGGTCAAAGAAATCGCGGATGATCTCATTTATAACGAGCAGGGTAATGAGGTCGTGCTCGTGAAGTATCTGTGACCGTCTATCTGCTGCTTATGGCTGCGGCTTTCGCAGCCGGCGCAATCAACTCCGTCGCGGGCGGAGGAAGTTTTCTCACTTTTCCCTCTCTGGTATTCGCTGGTGTCCCGGCCGTAGCCGCTAATGCCTCGAACACAGTTGCGCTTGTGCCCGGATCCATGGCATCGGTGTTTGGTTACCGCGAAGATATCAAGCGTCTGGCTGATAAACGCCTGAAGAGTTGGTTCATTATCAGCCTGATCGGCGGCGCAATAGGCGCCGGGCTTCTTTTGTTTACTCCCGACACAACCTTCCGAAGAGTTGCGCCGTGGCTCTTGCTGTTCGCAACACTGCTGTTTGCCTTCGGGAATCAGGTAAGTGTTGCGTTGCGCGGCCGCTTGCACGCCAACCAAACACTGATGTTTCTTGTGCTCTTTCCCATAGCGGTGTACGGCGGCTACTTCGGCGGAGGAATCGGAATTATGATGCTGGCTGCTTTCCGGCTGTACGGATACGTGGACATTCATGCGATGAACGGGATCAAAGCCATACTGGGCGGCTCACTGAACGCGCTTGCGGCGCTGATCTTCATCTTTGCGCATCAGGTGGACTGGCGTCCCACCCTGGTGATGATGGCCGCGGCAATCGCGGGCGGGTATATCGGACCTCTTTTCGCGCGTCAGATGAACCCGCGCTTCATCCGCGCGCTGGTGATTGTGGTCGGCGCAACAATGACCGTCTATTTCTTTCACATCTCGCCGAAGTAAGGAGTGTCAAAGTACAGGTCCGATTCGCCACGGAGCAAACTCGTGGTGTCCCAGTCTTTCCGCCAAGGTTCGTTCGCCCGAGGCCACACGCAGCACGCTTTCGAAGATCTCGCGGCCGACGTCTTCAATCGAGGCGGTTCCATCGGCGATCTTTCCCGCATTGATATCCATGTTGCCGGTCATGCGCCGGTAGGTATGGGAATTGCTTGCAATCTTCAGCACCGGTACGCTTGGAAACCCGATGGCGCTGCCGCGGCCCGTGGTAAATGCGATCACATTGACGCCGCCCGCAGCCAGACCGGTGATGGACACGGGGTCATATCCCGGGGTGTCCATAAATACGAAGCCTGGCGTGGTTACTCGCTCGGCATAGCGACATACATCTTCCAAAGGCGTTGTTCCTGCTTTAGCAACGGCGCCCAGAGATTTCTCCAGAATATTAGTTAAGCCGCCTTCTTTGTTTCCGGGTGAAGGATTGTCATTGAAGCTGCCGCCGAAGCGGCTGAGATAGATTCTGTAGTCCTCGATGCGCGCCAGAAGCTTTTCTGCGACTTCTCGCGAGCGCGCACGGCACAGCAGCAAATGCTCGGCGCCAATGATTTCTGTCGTCTCGGCCAGAACGACTGTTCCGCCCTGCTCTACGATCAAATCACAGCAGTAGCCGAGTGCCGGATTGGCCGTAATGCCGGAAAAGGAATCGGACCCGCCACAATTCAAACCGAGCGACAGATGGGAAGCCGAAATTTCTTCCCGGCTCAGTTTCGCTGCCTGATCGATAAATGTCTGAATCTGATGCCGTGCAGCAGCAACCGTGGCTGTGGTACCGCCGCTTTCCTGCAACGTGAGGCCACGCAGATTCGCGGGCGGAGTGTACTCGTGCTCGGGATTGCGCCCCAGGTAGTGACTGATCTGGTTAACCTCGCATCCAAGCCCCAGAACAACTGCGGCGAAAATGTTCGGATGATCCAAAACGCCCTGCAAAGTGCGTTGTAACTGGTCCGTATCCGGGCCAATCGACATGGCGCAGCCTTCACCGTGGGGGAACGCAACTACGCCGTCGACGTTTGGCGGCAGACATTCGGAATCAAAGCTGCGCGCAATGAGCTCCGCCGTGTGAGCTGCGCAATTACTCGCGGCAACTACTCCGATGTAATTACGCGTGCCCACGCGGCCGTCTGGGCGGCGAAAGCCCTGAAATGTGCGTGGAAATGTGCGCGGCTGCGCCGCAACATTCTTGCCGAGAACCGCAGTCCCGAGTTGCAGAGCAGAGTAATCCACATCGCGATAGCCGAGGTTATGAACATGCACGTGTTCGCCCGCGGCGATGTCTCGAGTAGCAAATCCGATTACGTTTCCGTACCGCACAATACTTTCGCCACGTGCGATGGTTCGAAATGCTACCTTGTGAGCGGCTGGAATATTGTCTTGCACGAGCACCCTTGCCGGTCCGACTTCGATATTCTGGCCCGCTGACAGCGCTACACGCGCAATACAGACGTTGTCTTCTGGATTAAGAAGGATGGCGGAGTTCGCGGCAGTTGCTGCACCCGCAATTTCATAGAGCATGGAAATCTTTAATTCCACTGTACGTCTTGCCAAAGAACACTTTCCGCTGCCTGAAGCGGCGAAGCGACAGGATTTCCATCCTTCCTGGTGTGGCACTCCCCTTCACGGCGAAAGTGGGTCCGGCGCACACCGAAACCATCCCGGTCCCTATGGCTTCTTACGTCAGGATGGCTAGACTACCGACGGCAACTTACAGGCTGCAACTGCACTCAGAGTTCGGCTTTGAAGCCGCTGCCGAAATAGCGGATTATCTTCGAGATCTTGGCATCTCGCATGTGTATAGCTCCCCCTATCTGCAAGCCGCGCCAGGTAGCAGGCATGGATATGACGTTGTCGACCCGCACCGTGTGAATGAAGAACTTGGAGGAAGCGCTGCGCACGACAAATTCTGTAAGGAAGTTGGGCGCGCCGGGCTCGGTCAGGTGTTGGACATTGTCCCGAATCATATGGCCATCGCCGGGCGCCGGAATCGTTATTGGTGGGATGTTCTCGAGAACGGCCCGGCAAGCAAGTACGCTTTTTTTTTTGATATCGATTGGCATTCCGGCCAGAAAAAGCTACGGAACAAGCTGCTGGTACCGATTCTGGGCGACCACTATGGCCGTTGTTTAACGCGGGGCGAGATTCAGATCAAACGACGCGGGGGCGAATTCTACATCGAATATTTCGACAATCAACTTCCGGCGGCACCGAGGTCGCTCTCGCGCATTCTTAGCCGAGCGGCGCAGGCAAGCGGGTCCGATTTCCTTGCGTTTCTTGCCGACTCACTGGCACAGTTGCCGTCCCCAACCTCAACCGAGTACGAAGAACTAGTCCAGCGAGACCGCGACAAAACGGTTATTGGCGGCCAGTTGGATCGCTTGTTTACAGAGACGCCCTTTATCGCAGAACAAATGGATCAGATTCTGCAGGAATTCAATAGGAATCCAAACCGACTGGATGAAGTCCTGGAACAGCAGAACTACCGGCTGGCGTTCTGGCGGACTGCTGAGCAGGATCTGGGTTATCGCCGCTTTTTCGATGTGAACACGCTTGTGGGCCTCCGGCAGGAGGATCGAGACGTCTTCAACGATACGCATGCGCTGGTGCTTCGCTGGTTGCATGAAGGCGTGTTGGACGGAGTTCGCGTCGATCACCCGGACGGATTGCGCGATCCAAAACTGTACTTCACCTGGTTGCGCGAGAATGGGCCGAATGTCTGGATTTTAGCCGAAAAAATTCTTGAACCCGGCGAAGAACTGAGGCCAGATTGGCCGATCGACGGAACCACTGGCTACGACTATCTGAACGAAGTGGCGGGATTATTTGTCGACTCGGCGAACGAGGAAGCTCTTAGCCGGATGTACACCGAATTTACCGGCGAGACAACAGACTACGACGCGGTCTCGCGCGATAGAAAGCACCGTGTTTTGCGTGATCTGCTGGGCAGCGATGTCAATAGGCTTACCACGCTGTTTACCGACATATGCGAATGCCATCGGGATCGCCGCGATTTTACGCAGCACGATGTGATTCGTGCCGTTCGCGAAGTGGTCGCGTGCTTTACTGTCTACCGGACTTATGTCGTGCCGGAGCGCAATGAGATCACCGATGAGGACGTGAAGTATATCAACGAGGCGGTTACATTCGCGAAAAAGAACCGCCCCGAGCTTGATGCGGAGTTGTTCGACTTTCTTGCCGATGTACTGCTGCTGCGTGTCCGTGGCGCGCTCGAATCGGAATTCGTTATGCGCTTTCAGCAGTTCACCGGCCCTGCCATGGCGAAGGGGGTTGAGGACACGGCCTTTTACAACTACAACCGGCTAATCTCGCTCAACGAAGTGGGCGGCGATCCCGGGCGTTTTGGCGTCTGTCTCGATCAGTTTCACGCCTACAACGCCGCCGTTCAGAAGTCCCATCCGCGAGCGATGCTAGCCTCGTCAACACACGATACAAAGCGGAGCGAAGACGTGCGCGCACGCATCAGTCTGCTTTCCGAAATCCCCGAACAGTGGAACGAGGCAGTGAACCGATGGGGTAGGAATAACGATCAGTACAAGAAAGACGGGGCACCGGGGAAGAATACCGAATGGTTCCTGTATCAAACGATGCTCGGCGTATGGCCGATCGACACGGATCGCCTGCTGCCATACATGCAAAAAGCGATGCGCGAGGCGAAGGCGGAAACAAACTGGCTCAGCCCTAATGAGGATTACGAGAGGGCGACTAATTTTTTCGTCGAGGCGATCTACAAGGACGTTCAGTTTCGGCAGGATTTTGAGGCATTCGTCAACCCTCTTATTGAACCTGGACGAATCTCGTCTCTCTCGCAAACGCTGCTGCGGTTGACTTCGCCGGGCGTTCCCGACATGTATCAGGGCACCGAACTGTGGGATTTGAGCCTGGTCGATCCGGACAATCGCCGGCCGGTGGATTACGCGCTTCGTAAGAAGCTGCTTGGCGAATTGCCGCAACTGACTGTCTCAGAAGTTTTGCGCCGCAGTGATGACGGGCTTCCGAAACTCTGGACCATTGCGCACGCGTTGCGCCTGCGCAATGAAGAGCCGGAGATTTTCAGCGCTGAATCCAGCTATACGCCGCTTGGAGCAACGGGCAGTAAAGCAGAGCACTTGGTTGCCTACATTCGAGCGGAGCGGATGATCGCACTCGCGCCGCGGCTGGTCATCAAGCTAAACAACAATTGGGAAGATACAACGATAGACCTTCCCAACAAGAGCTGGATGAATCGCCTCACCGGCAAGGGTGTGCGCGGTGGAACTGCGAACATCTCCGAGTTGCTGACTGATTTTCCAGTTGCGCTTTTAGTGGCGGAGTAGCTTACTGAAGAATTACACCTATGCATAAATTTCAAGTCTGGGCGCCACGGGCAAGTGACGTTGCCGTGCAGCTTGGCGATCAGCGCGAACCGATGCAGCCGTCCGGTCGCGGATGGTGGTCGCTTGAATCAACGAGGGCCAGACCCGGCACTGATTACGGCTTCGTCCTTGACGGGGAGGGACCATTTCCAGATCCGCGATCGCATTGGCAGCCTTCCGGCATCAACGGGCTCTCACGACTTGTCGATCATTCCGTCTTCCGCTGGACCGATCAGAACTGGCAAGCGAAGCCTTTGTCGAGCGCGATTATTTATGAACTGCACGTAGGCACGTTCACTCCCGAAGGAACATTCCGAGCCATTGTCGAGAAACTCGATTATCTGTTGGAACTGGGCGTTACGCACATTGAATTGATGCCAGTGGGGCAATTTTCAGGCCCATGGGGATGGGGTTACGACGGAGTTGATCTCTTTGCTCCTCATCATGAATACGGAACGCCGGACGACTTGAAATTTCTAGTAGATACGTGCCATCGGCGTGGCATAGCCGTGTTGCTCGATGTCGTTTATAACCATTTCGGGCCGACGGGAAACTATCTCGGCAAGTACGGTCCTTACCTTATCAACGCCTATAAGACGCCCTGGGGGCAGGCAGTAAATCTTGATCATAGAGGAAGCCATGAAGTGCGCCGTTTCTTGGCGGATAATGCGCTGATGTGGTTGCGGGATTACCACTTTGACGGATTGCGCCTGGATGCCGTACACGCGTTCGTCGATAATTCCGCTATCCACTTTCTGGAGTTTCTTTCGTCGGAAGTCAAGGCGCTCGCAGCGCGGGTGGGCCGTCATCTTGTTCTTATTGCCGAAAGTGACTTGAATGCGCCCTGTATTGTCCGCAGCCGTGAAGCGAACGGATTCGGCATCGATGCGCAATGGAGCGATGACTTCCATCATGCTCTCCACTCTGTTTTAACGGGCGAACGCAAAGGCTACTACGAAGATTTCGGATCGCTGGCGCAATTAGCAAAGAGCCTGAAGTGCGTATTCGTGTACGACGGCCAGTACTCACCACACCGCGACGCGATTCACGGCCGTCCGGCTATTGGTCTTTCCGCCTGGCATTTTCTGGGCTACTCTCAAAATCACGACCAGGTGGGCAACCGAGCGCAGGGCGAGAGACTATCACATCTTGTGAGCTTGGGCCGCGCAAAAATGGCCGCCGCTATTGTGCTCACGGCGCCGTTCGTGCCGATGCTCTTTCAGGGCGAGGAGTTTGCCGCCTCGGCGCCGTTCCTTTATTTTTCACAACACGAGGATGCGGAACTCGGGCAGAAAGTATCGGAAGGCCGCAAGAACGAATTCAGGGCCTTCGGATGGGAGCCGGACGACGTTCCAGACCCGCAGAACCGATCCTCTTTCGAGCGCTCAAAGCTCGATTGGGAAGAGGTCTACAAAGGGGACCATGCCGACATGTTCGCCTGGTACAAACAGTTGGTTGCACTTCGTCGAACGTACCCGGAACTGACTGACGGCCGTTTAGACGAGGTGGAGATCGCATTTGACGAACGTGCTCAGTGGCTTACCACGAAGCGGGGTGACATCGAGCTCGTGTGCAATCTGGCGCCCGATCGTCAGGCCATTCCCATTAGCCGGATGCCTCGCGGCGTGATCGCGTCGAACGACAAATGTAATCTGAGGCCGGGCTTGATTGAGATTCCGGGAGAATCCGTCGCTATCCTTAGGCCGGAAGCTTTCGCGTCAATGCAGGAGCATCTCAGTCAATACGCGTCCGCTTGATCCACTGGGTGTTTGTATCGCAAGCATGGTGGCCAGCGTGGGTGCAATATCGTTCGGCTGAATGGTTTCGTCATATTGGCCGGCGCGAATGCCGGGACCCATAAGCAACACAGGCACGTGGCGGTCATAGTTGTACGGCGAGAAATGGCTGGTCCCGCTAGCGCCAGGGATATAGTTAGGCTCCAGGACGATAGCGATATCACCGCTGCGGCTCGCATTAAAGCCATTTGTTTCCGCTTGCGCGATGAAATCTCCTGTGACACCCTGCTGTAGCTGTGGACGTGTGTACACGCGGGCGACATGCAACTGCGGAGCATCGAGCAGCGCGCGTTCAGCTACCGCATACAGTTCCGCTTCCGGTGTTTTTGCCGTTGCGATAGTGCGGTGGTTCAAATAGATGCTGGTCTCTCCGCCTCCGGTAATGACCCATGTGCCCGCTCCAAAGCGCGCTTCGAGGGCTGCTTGGACAATTGATTCAGCATTGGCTTTCACATAGCCGCCGGGCATCTTCGTTTTCTCGTCTTGCTGCGGCGTGGACGCAACGCCGTGATCCGCCGAGAGCACCACAATGACGTTTTTCATGCCCACTTTGGCGTCGATCAAACGAAAGAGCTTGCCTAAGAGCTGATCTGTGCGGATAGCCATATCGCGCACCTCCGGCGCATCCGGGCCGACGCGATGGCCTACGTAATCGTTGGAGGAGAACGATATAGTCAGGAGATCCGTGTCAGCCCGCTGCCCCAATTTCTCGCCTGTGATGGCGGATTCCGCGAATTCCTCAACCAGGTTATTGCCCCACGGGCTGGCAGGAATGGCTTCAAAGGCGGGATGTCCATTCGCAGCATGGAAATTCCACTGTGGAAAACCCTCCCACTTCTGATCGATGTACTTCGCCGGCAGATTTCGATTGTTGAACACTGTCGCCCATTCCGGTAACTGCTCCATATAGAAGGTGCTGCTCACAAAGCGCCCGGTGGCGTCGTCGAACCAATACGCGCCAGCGGCTCGATGTCCGGACGGAAGAATTGCACCGCGCGGCTTGATTGATATGCCGATCACTTTCGAATTGGAATGGGCGGTGCGCAGTTCATCACCTACCGTGCTGACAAGAAGTCTGCGGGGCGATGCGGGATCGGCATCGGTGCACTTCGGCCCCGCTGTTTCGGTTGGAGCGCCGACAATCTTTTCGTTCCAGTCGCAAACGCTCGTAACCACCTTTTCTTCGCTGCGCTGATACCAGGCATTGCTGATGATGCCGCTCACGGCCGGCATCGCACCGGACATGAAGATGCTGTGACCTACCGCGGTTACGGTCGGCACTTGCGTGTAGAATGCGTTGGTGAAGTCCGCACCTTGCGTCATCAGTTCGTTGAGGCCGCCGTGGTAGTCGGCGCGGAATCGCGTCAGATAGTCGTAACGAAACTGATCTATGATGATGCCCACCACAAGTTTCGGTTTGGGAGCGGGAGATGCGGCGGCGCAGGTTAGCAGCGACAACCCAAGCAGTAACGACGATGCAACAGCAGTACGAACTGGAGCAAACATTCGCCTCAGCGTAGCAGAGCATTTCCGTTCGGCGGAGACAATGGTGACGATTGGGACGATTTGCCTCTACGGTTGATTTCTACGCTTACCGGGAACCATACCCGTGTGTATTCTTTGAAGAAGTCGCGCGTCGTCTGAAGTTGACGAAACAAACGCGATTACTCGACGTCGGCTGTGGGCCGGGCAACCTGGTGATCGGGTTGGCGTCCTTTGTTGGAAGTTGTAGCGCGATCGATATTGAACCGGACATGCTCGACGCGGCTCGCGAAAATGCCGCGCGCGCAGGGGTGGCCGTGACGTTTCTGCAGATGTCTATCGATGACATGCACGGGCCGCCAAGTGCTTTTGACCTGATCACTATTGGCCGGGCGCTGCATTGGCTGCCCCGAAAGGAAACCCTCACAGTGTTCAACCGTATATTGGCTGAACAGGGGCACATCGCTATATGCGGCGCCAGCGGCTCAGAAATAGCGAATGCATGGATGGCCGATTACCGCGATGTTCGAAAGGCGTGGTCCTGCGACCCTGACGAATCGCGCTACAAGATCGATTTTGAAAAGTGGTTCGAGGGCTCTCGATTCCGGAAGGTGGAAGAGATTGCAGTCCCGTATGCACATCAAGTCACAGTCTCTGATCTCGTGAAGCGCGCCTTATCGTTCTCGACAACATCGACTGAAGTCATCGGCGATCGGCGATCGCAATTTGAGGCTGAGATCGAAGCCGCACTTGCTCCGTTCGCGCGCGGCGGCAGGCTCGAAGAGCAATTAACAATTAAAGCAACAGTGATTGCTTAACGGGATGAAAGCACGATCTGGTTTCCTTCGGAATCCTTCATCATCAGAAAGGTTCCCCAAGGCTGTTTTTGCGGCGGACCGGTGAACTCCACTCCTTTACCTGTCAGTTCCTGGTAGGTTTTATCGATGTCGTCCACTTCCCATGAGGTGTTGAGAAACGTGCCGACGCGGTCTTCTTGCCCTTTCGGTGTGAAGAGCACGATTCCCGTTTCACCGCTCGGAATTGTGAGTTCAATCCAGCGCTGACCGTCGCCAAACGGCTGGTCCGTGAGCACCCCGAAGCCCAGCTTCCCGGTGTAAAAGGTCAACGCGCGATCCTGGTCGTGAACTGGTATACCAAGAAATTTTATCCGCTTAATCATGGGTACAGAATGCCAGGGGCGACAAATAAAATCAATTGGCCGCACCGACAGACACAAGCCCGGTGAGACTGGGTAGCCATCAGCCTGTAGAACGTGGCTGAACTGACCTCAGCGCCGATAACATGCCGTGCTGACTCGCTGGATTCGCTGACGCGGACCTCAGGCAGCCTTATCGTCGACGTTCACTGTGCGTGTCACACCGACGGACTGCCCACAATAATGGCAAGCGAACATCCAAACTTCATCCAGCTTGGGAAATCCGTTCACCCTGTCACAGTGCGGACACTTCACCAGCGGAATCCCGCGATATTTATAGGCCGTTTCGTATCTGATCGGCTCCTGATTTCGCGTTTCCATAACATCTAGACCACAGCGCTAACGGACCTATATCGTGTAAATGTGACATTGGTCTCCTCCTCTCGGAAAAGAGCGACATAATCTAATCTATGGACATTACGACTCTGGGCTTCGCGATGGGGTCGGCGTGGCTATCTGGAATCAATCTGTATGCTACGGTCCTAACCTTGGGGTTGCTGCAACGCTTTGGGTTTGTGAGCTTGCCGGGTGATCTCAGCTATCTAAGCCACACGTGGATTCTTAGTGTGTCGGGTGCACTTTACTGCGTTCAGTTCCTTGCGGACAAAATTCCGGCCCTAGATTCCGCCTGGGACCTCGTGCACACGTTTATTAGAGTTCCAGCAGGTGCGGTGCTGGCCGCTGCTGCGTTCGCGCATTTCGATCCAAGAATCCAACTGCTGGCGCTGCTGCTGGGCGGGGGTGTCGCGTTGAGTTCACACGGAGCGAAGACAGCAACCCGACTGGCCGCGAACGCTTCACCAGAGCCGTTCTCGAATATCGCGCTGAGCATAGCTGGCGACGTTCTTGCAATTGGTGGAACGCTCCTGATGGCTGTGCACCCGCTGGTGTGGCTCGTTATTGTCTTTGTGGCGTTGGCTGTTTCTTTCGTTCTGCTTCGCTGGATCTGGCGGCAGATGAATCGGGTATTCTCATCGAAGACGTTGACTAGCCGACCGCCGGTTTAGGAGAGCGAGGAACTGAGTGCTGGGGCGGCTGGTGGGATTTGAACCCACGACATCCAGAACCACAATCTGGCGCTACTACCAACTGAGCTACAGCCGCCGTACCCACCCAAGTTTAACATCCGATTACATTATGCTGATCGGGTCCACGTCGATTACCAGCGCGGTCGAACTCCACTTCTGCCTCTCTGCATAGCGGCGCAGATCGTTCAGAATTCCGCGCAACACCGTTCGCTTTGCCGCCTTGATCAGAATCTGATATCGAAACTCGTTTTTCAGGCGCAGCACGGGTGCTTCTGCCGGCCCCATGACACGTGCACCTTCGGGCGCCGGCATCAAAACGTGCCCCAGGTCCGTAGCTAAGCGCAGCGCTTCCTCCTGCTTTTCGGCGCGCACCAGCACGTTCGCCAATGCCGCGAAAGGCGGGTACCGCAGCCACTTCCGGAAATCGACTTCCTTTTTGTAGAAATCCTCGTAGTCCTGGACTGCCGCATAGCGAACCGCGTAATGATCGGGATTCAGCGTCTGTACGATCACGCGGCCCGGCGTATTGCCGCGTCCCGCTCGGCCGGCCGCTTGCGTCAGCAATTGAAAACTCCGCTCGCCAGCGCGAAAATCGGGCATGCTCAAACCGATATCGGCCAGGACCACACCCACGAGTGTCACATTCGGAATATCGTGGCCCTTCGCGATCATCTGGGTGCCAACCAGTATGTCGATATCGCCATTCCGAAAGGTTTGCAGGATGTTTTGGTAGGCGCCCTTGCCGCTCGCCGTATCACGATCCAGGCGCGCAATCCGCGCAATCGGGAGATGCTGATGCAACTCCTCCTCGACGCGCTCTGATCCCGTACCCAGGAACTGGATATAGTCACTGCCGCATTTGGGACAGTCTGCCGGAATCTTTTCCGCATAACCGCAGTAGTGGCAGAGCATGCGTCTGTCGCGCCGGTGATGCGTCAGCACGACTGAGCAGTTCTCGCATTGCAGTCGCTCACCACAGGCGCGGCACACCATGAAGCTCGAAAACCCACGGCGGTTCAATAAGAGCATTGTTTGTTCGCCTTGCTCCAGGCGCTGCCGCATGGCTTCGAGGAGCTTGCGCGAAAACGTCGCCTGCTTTTTAGTCTCCAGAAATTCCTGGCGCATGTCGATGATGTCGACTGCCGGCATCGGCCGCCCTGCGATCCGCTCGGGCAATCGCAGCAGCTTGTATTTGCCCGAATCAGCGTTGAATCGTGTCTCAACGCTCGGCGTTGCCGATCCCAGAACCGCCACGGCGCCTGCCTCTTTGGCGCGAATGACTGCGACGTCGCGTCCGTGATACCGCGGCGTCTCCTGCTGCTTATAGCTGCCGTCGTGCTCTTCGTCGACGATCACCAGCCCGAGATTCTGTACGGGTGCGAACACGCCCGATCGCGTTCCGACGACCACGCGCGCTTGCCCGTTGCGAATGCGACGCCACTGGTCCGCTCGTTCCGAGTCGCCGAATGCCGAATGAAGGATGGCTACCTGCTTGCCAAAGCGGTGAAAGAACTGTCCCGCGACCGCCGGCGTCAGAGCAATCTCAGGGACCATTAGCAAAGCGTTCTTCCCTGTTGTCAGCGCCGCTTCAATGGAGCGCATGTACACCTCTGTTTTGCCTGACCCAGTTACTCCTTGCAATAAGAACGTCTGGAACGCATTCGCCTCCAGAGCTTGCCGAATCTCCTCAGATGCCTGCTGCTGATGCGTATTCAACTGGGGCACGGGCCGTTCGAAACCGCTTGGCGTCATCATCCCTTGCGGCTGCAATCGCACCAGTTCCATTCGGGCGAGCGCGCGTGCATTCTCGCTTGCGTTTTTTAGCGACTTTTTCAATTCTGCCAGGTTATGCTCGCCCGGATGCAATTCCAGGAACGCCAGTAACTCGCGTTGACTCCTCTTCAGCTTGGTATCCGCATCCGCCCTGCGCTGAAATTCGACGTTCATGCGTTCCGCAGAGGCGCGCAACGGATCACGTTCCTGCTGATTCGCCTCTGCGATTACCCAGCCGCGCTTGACCAGAGAGCGCACGATCGTCTTTGCGCCGTCTACCTTGGTGGACAGATACTCTGCCGTACGCGGACGCTGCTCGAGAATCGCGAGGATAATTGCCGCAGCGTCCTTCACCGGGGTCACGCTCAGCTGACGTGCGATGTCGCGGCC
>DATBEG010000139.1:0-54142 GCA_036276155.1 Bryobacteraceae bacterium
ATTTGCCTCCAGGCTTAACGGGATTATTGCACCTGGACGGAATAGAGTGCGTGGTGGGCAAGGATGAAGAGGGTCCGGTGGCCGGGGCCGCCGAAGACGATGTCGATGGGGCGTTCGGGCACATCGATACGCGAGATGTCCTTGCCTGAACGGTTGTATACGAAGATCTGCCCGTTGGCGACGTAGACGTTTCCGCGGGGGTCGACAGCGACGGATTCGCCGCCGCGATTGGTGAAGGGGCGAAGATCAGTGAGGGTGCCGTCGGGATTCACGAGTGCGTTGTAGGTGATGTCTTCGGATTCGCTGCTGACGTACACGCGTTGACCAGGCAACGCGGTGAGAAAGCCCATGGTGTCGAGGTTGTCCGAAAAACGCCAGCCGCCGGTGTCAGTGGCGGGGCCCTGCTGGAAGACGCGCCCGGCGGGGAGACGCAGCGTGTGGTCGGCAGAGACGTACTCGCGTGTTTTGGGAGTGCCAACATCCTGCGCGAACATCTCGGCAAGAGTGGTGAATTGGAACGTACTCAGGTTGAGCTGATCTTTGAATTCACCGTTGTTCCAGTAGTTGACCGGCAGCGCGATGGCAGCGCCCGGAATGAGGCTTGTGGGCTGGGGCGCGACGAGGGTGAGTTCGGTTGCCGGAGTCCCCGGGCGGAACGAATAGACAGTGCTTTCCGGTCCGGCGGAAGAGAGCACCATGAGATTGCCGGCGGCATCGAAGCCGATTAAGTTGACTGGGTCGAGCGGGTTGTCACGCTCGATAGTTAGTCCGGCGGCAGGTGACCAGCCGTAGATGCGCTGTTCGTGATGATCGCCGAAATAGAGCTTGCCGTTCTTATCAACAGTTGCGCCGGAAATGGAGAAGAAGCCATCCGCGAGTTTGCGGACCGCAGGCGTGGCGTGATACGCGGACGCGGGTGCCTGGGCGGGAATGTCGAGGACTGCAAATTCGCGCTCTCGAATTTCCACGTTGCGAGTAACGTCCTGAATTGCGTTTTCGTACGGATACTTGCTGACGCGCAGGAAGGTGCCGCAGCCGTTCTTGTCGCAGGTGGCGTAGCCGCTTTCGGCATTGATGTGAACGTTGCGGAAATGGATGTTCTGGGAGTGGTAGAGGCGCACGGCAGCGGGAAATGGCCCGCGAGAGCGCGTGACCCGATAGGCGTGATAGTTGGCGATGGTGATGTTGCGAGAGTAGTCGAGCTCCAGTGAAAGAGCGTCCGGACTCTCGCCTGCTTCCTCTTCGGTTTGGGGTGCGTTGATGTCCCAGTTTTCGGCGTGGTCGAACTTAATCTCGTTCCGAACGTGATGTTCGTTCGAGAGTTCATAGACGTGGCCGGGAGTTTCGGTGTTGGACACGACGAAGCCGGCCTGGGCGAAGGTGTTGGGAGTCCAGATATCGGCAAACGTTCCGCCGCCGCCGTTTGTGACCCAGAGGCTTGGGTATTGCGAATCCCAGCGCTTGTGGAGATCGGGATCGGCCGTGTGGTTGTTGTTGTAGGGATTGGTTCCACTACCGTGGCCGCCGAGGAACCGGACGTCGTCGATGAGAGAGTTTTCGCCGGCTTGCCAGATGATGCCCGAAGCGCGCGGGTTTGCGCCGCCGGTGAAGACACCGAAGCCGCTGAGAATGTTCGATGCACCTTGAGGCGCTTCGATGACCGCGCGAGGAGAGCCGACGCCCTCGAAGCCGGGCGTGTCATCGAATAGGTCGAATTGGGTGAGGGTAGGGTGCAGACCGATGAGGACTGAGTTCGGCTTCAGTTTGAGCGTGTCGCGAACGACGTAGTGGCCGCTGGGAAAGTAGAGCACGCGGTGATTGTCGATCGCGTTCTGGATGGCCGCGGTGTCGTCCGTTGCGCCATCGCCGAGAACGCCGAGTGTGTGCACGTTGACCCAATCTTCCGTCGGCGGCAGGGGGCAGATGGCGCGGACTGGCGGCGGAGGTTTGGCGGCAGTCGCGAGCGGGTCCGATTGGTAAAGAGTCCCGATGTTTCCGACGGTGGCGTTTTCGCCCGGCATTACGAGGCCGTGATTGAAGCGGTGCACCACGTAGACAGGATTCGCGTCCGTGATTTTGCGGCCGCTTGCACGGAAGAGAGCGAAGACGGGAGCGCGATTGACGATTGCATTCTCAAAACCGATTTCGGTCAGCGGACTATTTTCGTTGCTGATGATGACGGCGGCGCGGCTGATGTTCTCGAACCGGTTGTCTTTGGCCCAGAGTTCGTCGGAGTAGTGAGGATCGATATCGATGCCGACGGGTGTGTTGCGAAACGTGTTGCGGATGAGAGTGAGACCAGCTTCATGCTCGCGGATGGCTGCTTCGCGCTGGCCATCGAAGACGGAATCGAGGAGGGTGAACTGCCAGGCGGGCGAAGTTTTCTCGGTGAGGATGGCGTAGCGGCCGCCGTGGAAGCGCAGGTCTTCGGCTTCGTTGCCGGCTTGGTAGAGCGCAGCGAGCCCGGAGCCGATGTGGAAATCCATGTGGGTAAGAAAGGCATGCTGGGCGACGTGGAAGCGGATTGCGACCGCGGCGGGATTGTTGTCACCGATTTCGAAATCGATGTTGCTCATGGCCGAATAGAACGTGCCTGAGTTAGCGTCTGCGATGTTGCTGTTTGGAGGAACGCTGTTCGGAGGAGGAAAAGGAACGCGAGCACCGGCGGCGGTGGGACGAAGGCCGGTGAAGATCACCATGGCGGAAATTCCTTGGTCAAAGCCGGGCGTGTTGGCCGGGAGCACGAAGACAGGACGCGTGGGGCCGTATCCGAAGACGCGCACGCCGGGCCAGATAAAGATGGTGTGAGTGAGGAGATAACGGCCGGAGGGGACGAAAACGATGCCTTCGCGGCTGTGTTCGGAGTGATCAATGGCGGCCTGGAGCGCAGCGGTGCTGTCGCTATTGGCCGTAGATGGCGGGGTGACATAGACGGCCCGGGGATCATCGAGGCGCGTGGTGATGACCGATGCAGCGTACGAGATTGTTAGCGGGAGCAGCAGGAGCAACGGAGCTTTGGGCAGGAACACGGTCCTTTGTTTGTACCTCACATTACCCGTCGCTCTGTAAAATTCAAGTAAGTCTGATGGGCAGAGTTAATGAGGATTCCGGCTCCGATTAGTTTCGATCCGAGGTCGCCTCAACTCCAGGAGGCGATGGAAGCCCTTCCGGCAGCTTCCGCGGGCATTTATTTGCTGCGGGGCGAAGCGGGTGCGCCACACCTGGCGTGGTCACAGAATCTGCGACGCCGGATAACCCGGTTGTTTGTGACGAGCAAATCGGAAGCGGGGTCCATCGAGACAATTGGGTCGCGCGTGCGCGCAGGCGTCGTGAAAGTGGAGTGCTGGTTGACGGCTTCGCGGCTGGAATCGGCTCTGTTGATGCATAAGCTGGCGCGAGAGTACTATCCAGACGATTATCTGTTCCGGCTGAAGCTGCGCATTCCGTGGTTTGTGGGGCTCACGTTGCAGGACCCGTTCCCGAGATTGACGGTGTCGAATCGGGTGCCGCGCAAGGAAACGATGCTGCTGGGGCCTTTCCCAAGCAAAACAGCTGCGCAAGTGTACGAGCAGCAAGTGGCGGGGCTGTTTCAGATACGACGCTGCACAGAGACGCTGACGCCATCGCCCGAACATCCGGGATGTGTGTACGGCGAGATGAATCAATGCATTCGGCCGTGCCAATGCGCGGTGACGCGCGATGAGTACGCCAGCGAGACGCAGCGGGTGCGCGACTTTCTGGCGACGAACGGGCGCGCGGCGCTGTCGGTGATGATGGGCGCGCGGGACCGGGCCGCAGAGCAGACCGACTTCGAACAAGCGGCTCAGATCCATAAACAGGTAGAGAAGATGAAAGCCGCGGCTGTGGCGCGCGATGAGGCGATTGCGAACGTGTATCACCTGAACGGCTTGGCGCTGACGCGGGGAACGCACAGCCATGATTTCCGGTTGTGGCCGATGGTGGGCGGGCATTGGCAGGACGGATTGCGTCTGGAAATTCCGCCAGATGACGCGCAGGCGAAGTCACTTGACCAGACCATACGCGAGCTGGTGACGAATGGGCTGCGGACGCCAACGGAGCAGAGCCGGCGAGCGGAAGACCTGGCGATTTTTGCGCGCTGGTACTACTCCTCGTGGCGGGATGGCCAGTGGTTTCGGTTTCGATCGATAGAAGACCTGAATTACCGCAAGTTGGTGAAAGAGATCTCCAACATGGTGAAGAGTTCGGCCTCGTGAGGGCGTGCTAGCGTGTCCTCATGTCAGCTGAAGAGGAAGTACAGGAACACCTTCACCACGCGCACGAACCCTTCGACAAAGTAGTGGCCGCGACTATGGCGATCATTGCGGCGCTGCTCGCGCTGGTGTCGGTGTTAGGGCAGCATTTCGTGACGGAAGAGTTGCTGATGCAGGCGAAGGCTTCCGACCAATGGTCTTATTACCAGGCGAAGGATATCCGGCGTTTTACTGCTGAAGCGACGCGAGACATACTGGCGGAGCTGAAGCAACGCTCGGGAACGGGCGCGAGCTATGAGCAGCAGGCGGCGAAGTACAAGAGCGACGCCGGCGAGATACAGGATAAGGCACGAGAGTTCGAGAAAGAGAGCGAGCGCAGCGGCCGAAAAGGGAGCCGATTCCATTTCGGCGAGATCTTTCTGGAGATTGCGATCGTATTTTCGTCTCTCGCGATCTTGACGAAGAACAAGCTTCTCTACCTTACCGGTGTGGCGTCGGCGTGTGTTGGTCTGATTTTTTCCGTTACTGCTTATCTGTTGTAGAGCCGTGATGGCGCTTGGCGCCGATGCCGGAATCCGCTAATTGCTCGAGGCTCTTCTCGGGAATAGCGAGATTCATGTGGAAGTTGTTGTCGCTGGTGTTCAGAACCATGCCGTCAAGGGCGGAAGCGAGCATGTCGGCTTGCGGGTTCTGCTGGCGCCCCATTTGCACGAGGCTGGCCATGAACCGGAAGATATCGGCGAGCGAGGCGGCATCTTTCGGTGAGCGAGTGACAGCGTCAAATGTGAGCTGAATGGGATCTCCAAACTGAAGGCCGCCGGCGGCCTGGTGCACGGACTGAAGCGCCTGCGCTTGAGACTTCATGGAGTTCCCGGTTGCGCCATTCAGATGTTGGGTCAGGTAGGAACCGGAGAGGAGCGAGGCGAACCAGGCGTCGTTTGCCTGACTCACTTTGCCGATGAGCGCCTGGAGCGCGGGATCGATGGCGGAGGGAGTGGCGCGATTGCTAATCACCTGTTGCACACTGGCGAGATCGCCGAAGACAGCGAGCCCGGAATCGGGCAAGAGGCCGAACGCGGTCTTCTGGCCATGATCGGAACTGACGTAGAGATCGATGCCAGCGAAATTCTGGGGTGTGCCGCCGTGTGCGAGCGCTTGATCGCGCATGCGCTGGGCCGGGAAATTGCCGCGCGCGATGAATACAAAGTTAGACTGGGCCGCGTCGGAATTCGGACCGGTGGAGGCGAAGACGAAGGACTGCAGATCGCGTCGGGGATCAAAGCCGGTGCTCTGAAACATTTTGTCGAAGCCGTTGCCGTCGGGGCCGCTTCTGCTGAGCAGGAATTGGCCGAAGGGAGAGTTCACGGCTTGCTGAACATTTACGCCAGCGATCACTTGAGCGTTCGCGGGTACGAGTGCGAGCATGGCACTGTCATTCGCGGCAAATGCGAAGGCAGCGGACACGCAAAACAAAGCGGAAGCGGCCAGAGAGCGGTACATAAAGATCCTCACTCCACTCTACGTGAGCCGGGACTGGAAGTTCCCGAATTCGCTTTAGAGGTCTGAAACCTTGTTGCGGCGAGCGCGTCTGGCAATCCACAGAAGCCAGATGGAGGCAGCGACCAGAAGCAGGAAACCCGGGATAGCGATAACCGGCGAAATGGAGGCAGCAAAGGAAAGCTTGTTGGGCGCCGGCCGGGCGAGTGCGAAGATACTGAGGCAGAACGCCGATGACAGGGCGGCAAAGAGCCGCGCTGGAGCACTGATGAAAGCCGCGAACAACACGACAAAGCCAATGAGGATGAGCAGTAACAACTTAGTTGAAGCCGGGGCAGGCGGCGGCTTGCTGCACGTTTTCCGCGTCGACATCGGCAGGACGCAACGGGATCTCGAACCAGAATGTGGCGCCCGAATCAGGGTTGTTGAAGGTGCCGATCTGCCCGCCCATGATCTCGGCTAACTGTTTACTGATCGCAAGACCTAAGCCGGTACCGCCGTAGCGCCGGCGAGTAGTTCCGTCGGCCTGGACGAAAGCGTGAAAAATCTTTTCGCGGACGGATTCCTCGACGCCAATGCCGGAGTCAATCACTTCGATGCGAAGGCGCGAAGACTGGGCAGAATTGGCTAAGCGGACGATTATAGATCCCTGGGCCGTGAACTTGACGGCGTTCGCGATGAGGTTCGTGAGGATCTGGCGGAACCGTACGCAATCGCCCCAGATGCCGACGGGCAGAAGCGGGTCGATGTCGTAGCGCAGGTCGAGTCCTTTGGCCTCAGCACGCAAACGCAGCAGCTTCACAACAGAGCGGACGCTATCTTCGAGGTCGAAGGGGTCGTCCAAGAGAGAGAAGCGGCCGGCTTCGATCTGTGACAGGTCGAGCAGGTCATTGATGATGGTGAGGAGATCGTTCGCGCACTGGTTGATGGCATCGGCGTATTCGCGCTGCTCTTCGTTCAGGTCCGCGTTGCGGAGCAGAGTGACCATCCCCATGATGCCGTTCAGGGGAGTGCGGAGCTCATGCGAGGTATTCGCCAGGAATTGCTCTTTGAGCTGCGTGGCTTCTTTGGCGAGCGCGAGGGCGGTGCTGAGCTCCTGATTCTTGATCTGAAGCTGCTGTGCGGATTCGAGCAGCCGCTGTTGAGCGAGTTTGCGCTCTGTAACATCGCGGCCGATGCCCTGGATGCCGATAGGATGGCCGCGCCGATAGATGATACGCGTGCTGACTTCAAGGAAGCGGCGGGCGCCCGTTTTACAAAGAATTGGCAGTTCGTAGTGTTGAGTGGCGCTGCCGCCGAGATGGGCGCTGATGCTGTCCTGCATCTGATTGCGTGCTTCGGGGGCGACCAGGCCTTCAAAGCTGTTGCCGATGACTTCCTTGCGGGTGTAGCCGGTGAGCACTTCGGCCGCGCGATTGACAGCGAGGAGGACGCCTTTCAGATCATGCAGGAAGATCACGTCGTTAGCGTTTTCGAAGAGCTCGCGAAAACGCTCTTCGCTGGAGCGCAGGGCTTCTTCTGCGAGATGGCGGGCGGTTTCGTCCTGAATCATCGCCACGCGCGCGTCCATGCTTTCGAATTTGAAGGCGAAGGTGGTGATGCTGACGACAATCTCCTGATTGGAAGCGCCGCGATGGACGAACGGGCCGAGAGAATTAGTGACCTTTTTCAGCTCGGCTGCAAGATCCACTTTGCCGTAATACACTTCCGGCGCGAAGAGCTGCAGGATGTCGAGCCCGCACAACTCGGCTTCGTTGTAACCGTACAACGAGAGGGCGCTCTGATTGGACTGCAGAATGGTCAGAGTGTCCGGGCGGTAGACGATGGCGGGAATGGGATTGTCAAAGAAGACGCGCGCGTAGCTGTCCGGGGCAGCGCGAAGCGTTTGGATGTCGGCCTGCTGATCCTCCAGGCGCACCAGTACTTCGGGCAGCGAGCCCGGCTCCACGTGCGAAGCGTGCTTTTCACCGGACGCGAGCGCCACGACTTCTCTACTGTATCAGCCAATTAGTAATTCGAAAACGAGCCCCACCTCGACGTGGGGATTACTTCGGAGGGTCGTCGGCACCGAACGAGATACGGGAATCGGCGGTGAACTTGCGATAGGATTCGAATCGCAATTCGTTGCGAAGATTACGTTCACCGGTGTTGAGGATTACGCTCGCGTGAACGGGGAGGACGTAGCGGTTGTCGCCGATGGCGACTTCGGAGTAGTCGACTGAACGGGAGACGCTTTTGGTATGTAGCTCCTGGGGGAAGTTGTCGGCGTCGTTAGTTATCCGCCATACGGTTCCGTTATCTTCATCGAGATAGATGACACCCCAGCATGCAACGACTGTGTCGTACATACCCATGCTTAAGCGGAGCTTGGAGTGTTGCTGGTCAACGTTGTAGGCGAAAACTGCGAGACGCTTACCGTCGAGGTTTTCCCAACCGCGGAAGGTGAACGATGCCTGGCTCTCAGAACTGAAGACGCTGTCGAGCAGGTTGCCGAATTCGCCTTCGCTCACGAGCGGACTCCGCCAGAGCTTGTGCGCCGGCACGGGGCGACTGTTGACGAGTTGGAGCGTGCGCTGCTCACGCCCCCTGTCCCAAACGAGCTGGGACGTAAGACTGTCGCCCTTACGCCAATGGTGCGCTTTTTTGTCACCTTCGAACTGGTCGACGGTTTGGGTGCAGATGAAACTGGGGAGATTCTCGCTATAGCGGTTGGAGTAGGCACGAGCGGCAGCGATCAGCTTCTGCTGCTGTTCTGGTAAAGCCTGAAAGGCGGCGACCGGAAGCGTTGCCGAGAGCGACAGAGCGAGGAGCAAACCGGAACAGCGTAGTGGGCGCGCGATCATGCTTGCGTTCTTCGCTGTTTTATCACGTTCGGGGTTAGAGAAACGAAAGGCTGCCCGGTTTGGTCCACCAGATGTGAGCACCCCACATATAAACTTACCTGCGGCGCCGGAGATTCCGCCGTTTTACGCCGATCGCGTTTATGCCGACCCTGGCGCAATCCCGTTCGAATACGCACTCGGACCCAACGATAGTCCACTTCATAGAGGCGATCTGGAAGATACGGGTGACAACGAAGCCGCCCCTGATGAAATGGGGTCCGGGCCGGCGCAGCCGACGGTTGATCCCACGGCGTTTGGCGGCACGAGTTCGATCAGTCATCAGACGAGCGAGCACTTCGATATCGAGCAGGAAGAACTGGATAGCGACGGATTGGAGGTGATGCTGCCGAGCGATGGAAGGCTGGGACTGACAAACTACGGCGACAAACCGGCTGACGATTGGGTAGCGGATACGGGAGAAACGAGGACGCCAGAGGGGAGCGAGCCTTAAAGCCGAACCCTCGCGGTTCTGTTGCCCGAACCTAATAGGATAAGCCGAGTAAGAATTGGGCTTGATTTCTTCTGGAGGCAAATGAAAGGTCGGCGTCGGGTGCGTCTTTGCCCCAATGGAGGTAGTTCATTCGTTTTAGGTTTGCTGTCGAAAATCTCTTAGCTGATTAAGACGGCGCTGCGAGGCCGGGTTACCTCCCAGGCGGCCGCGCGTGAGTGCGACGACCGCCAAGGAAGACGGGAGAAGTTCACTGGCCGGACGTGGCGGCTTTATTCTGCTGCATGAACGAGGCCACGCTTGACTTATCGACGATGAAGGAGCCGGTGTCGACGAACGTCGGGATGGGGGAATTCGCCATGTCGGCGTAGTTATTGATTAAGGGCTGCGGCGAATGGAGGTGAAGATCGCCGAGCAGCTTCGCGCCGTAGTAGCCCATGGTGAACGGCCTCTGCGCGATCGTTGCGGAGGTCACGCCTTTTTGCATCCAATCGAGCGTTTCGGGGTCAGTATCCATGGCGACGACGACGGTCTTGCCGGCTTGGCCGGCGCGCTGCACTGCATCGGCGACGCCCCCGCAGGATCGCGACTCAAGGCAAACGAAGGCATCGACTTTGGCCTTGCTGTCGATCAACTTCTTAGCCGTGTCGTAGGCGAAGCCGGAGATGTCGGGCTGATCCTGCAGATCGACCACCTGCATGACCTTGATGTCGGGATGAGTGGCGAACGCCGCTTGATAGCCCGAAAGACGATCTTTCTGGTTCATCTGGTTGGGTAGGCGGAAGACCACAACGTTACCTTTGCCGTTCAGCAGTTTGGCTGCCAGGTTGCCGCCCAGCACGCCGGCGTTGTAATTGTCAGTGCCGACGAAGAACAGGCGCTTGCTGCCGGGCGCATCGGAATCCATTGTGATAACCGGAATGCCTGCCTGCATCGCGGCATCGATGTCAGGCGACAGGACGCTCGCGTCTGCAGCAGACACCATGATGCCGGCCGGCTTTTCCGCGACGGCGCGTTTGAAGGCGTCGTGCTCAGCCTGGGCATCGTGGCCGTCGGGGCCCTGTATCTCCGCTTTGACTTTCATCTCCGTGGCAGCATGATTCAAGCCGGCCAGGGCCGTCTGCCAATACTGCACTTTCGTGTTGGCGGCAACCAATATATATTTCTCGCTCGGAGCGTGAGGGTCTGAAGAACATCCTGTGAGCAAACATAGAGTGCCTGTCAGAGAGGCGGCAAGCAGTGTTCGGTAATTAGGCATAGCGATTAGTCGTGGACTATATCATAACGGGCAGCATGCGGAAGTGCATAACGTGATTGTGTTTGAGTGGGGAGGATAGGTGGCTGTTCGAACGCGAGGAGCGCCGACGACGTCGCGGCACAAGAACCCGTTCCGCAGCCCGAAAAGAGGTTAGAAATCTGCAACCTAAGAATGATCTGTCGTTTCTTCATCGCCCAAAGGGAGATTCGCGTGGCGGAGTAGCCCTGACCCACGGGGCGGGCGGCAATTACAACGCGCAGATTCTGCTGGCGGTGGCGAAGGCCTTCGTAGCAGCGCAGTGGACGGTGCTCCGTTACACCCTGCCGTTCCGGAGAGAGCGACCGTACGGTCCCCCGATGCCGAAGTCAGCAGCGGCGGATCAGGCAGGCATTCGCGAGGCGCTAAGTGGCCTGCGGAAGATGGTGGAGGGACCTATCATCGCGGGCGGGATTTCGTACGGCGCACGCCAGACAACGATGCTTGCGGCAGAAGAGCCGTGGATTTGCCAGGCAATCCTTGCACTCTCATATCCATTGCACGCGCCACGCAAACCAGAGGTGATGAGAACCGCGCATTTCCCGACTTTGCATACGCCGATACTGTTTGTTCACGGCACGAGAGACGAATTCGGAACCGCGGAGGAAGTGCAAGACGCGATTCGCAAAATACCGGCGCGGCACCGATTATCGATTGTCGATGGCGCCGGGCATGACCTGCGGAGCGGCAAGTTCGACGTGGAGTCGAGAGTTGTGCAGGAGATGGAACAGTTACTGTTCCCAGCCGCCGCCGAGAGCGTTGTAGAGCTGCACTAATGACAAGCGCTCATTGAGGCGAGCTTGCGCCAGGCCGAGTTCGGCACTGAAATACGTAGTCTCGTTGGTGAGTACTTCCAGATAGCTGGTTGCTCCGCCGCGATAGCGGATCTCAGATAGATTTGCCGCGTCTTTTGCTGCGGCAGTGAGAGCTTCCTGGTGAACACGGTACTCGCGATACTTTCGATACGCGAACAGAGAATCGGAGACTTCGCGGAAGGCTGTCTGGATAGTTTGCTGATACGTCAGCAGATACTGTTGCTGTTGTGCTTCGCTCAGCCGAACGTTGGCGCGCAGGGCGCCTGCGTTGAAGATGGGTTGTGTCAGACCGGCCGTGTAAGTCCAGGTGCGATTCGAGGCGGTGAAAAGATTTCCGAGACCGATGCTTTCAAGGCCGCCTGAGCCGGTGAGCGAAATTTGCGGAAAGAGCTGAGCGCGCGCGACACCGATCTCCGCGTTTGCGGCGACGAGTTGCTGTTCGGCGGCGCGAATATCGGGACGGCGCTCGAGCACGCGCGATGGGATACCTGGGGGGACTGTCTGCGGCAGCGGTTCGTCTTCGAGCTTGCGGCCGCGCGCGATATCGTGCGGATTTTCACCGATCAGCACGCTGATCTGATCTTCTGTCTGAGCAATCTGGCGCTCCGTATCGGGGATGGTGGCCGCTGCCTCTTCGACCAATTGTTCTGCCTGTCGAACGTCGACGAGCGATGTGGCTCCGCCTTGCTCCAAAGTCTGGGTCAGTTTGAGCGATTGCTGGCGTGAGGTGAGCGTTTGCTTCGCGATGTCGAGCTGTAGATCAAGGTCGCGCATCTGGAAATACGCGGTCGCAAGATTTTCGACGAGAGTGCTTATGACGGCACGCCGGTTCCATTCGGCTGCGAGAAGGTTGGCACGGGCTGCTTCGGTGGCGCGCCGATAACGTCCCCAGAAATCGATGTTCCAGGACACGGAGGCCGTGAGCGTGTCGGCGAGATACGAGTAGCCGGGGAAGACGCCAGGAATAGATGGGCTTCTGACGCCAGTAAATCCAGGGCCGGCGGAGACGTTTGGAAACTGATCGGCGCGTGTGATGGTCACCTGTTGCGCCGCTTGTTGAATTCGGGTGGCCGCTATGCGCACATCGTAGTTCTGCGTCAGGGCCGTGCGAACGAGTTTTTGCAAAGCTTCGTCCTGGAAGACGGACCACCACTTTTCGTCGCCGAGAGAGGCTGCGGATTCCGGACCGGTGGTATCCGGGGAAGCACCGCGATAACTTGCGGGAGCGTTGACGACGGGGCGCTTGTAGTTCGGGCCGACGGTGCAGGCACAGGACAGGAGCATAGCCGCGAGCGCTGCGCCAGCGAGACGCTGCGTCATGCGGGCTCCTGATCCGGATTCCGCTGCGGAGCCGGCGCTTTCCCTTTGCCTTTTACGCGATGGGAGAGCTTTTCGACAACATCGAAGGTCACCGGGATGAGAAAGATAGCGATGAGCGAAGCCGCAAGCATGCCGCCGATGACAGCCGTTCCGAGTATCTGACGCGAAGAGGCTCCGGAGCCCTTCGCGAACCATAGCGGCACGCAGCCAAGAATAAAGGCGAAAGCAGTCATGAGAATCGGTCGCAGACGGATGCGGGCGCCGATGAGCGCCGCTTCCTCAACGCTCTTGCCGTTCTCTTCGTACTCGCGCTTGGCGTACTCAACGATGAGGATCGCGTTTTTGGCCGCGAGTCCGATCAGCATGATGAGACCGATTTGCGCGTAGACATCGTTATCGAAATGGCGGAGCCAGAGGAAGAGATAAGCTCCGAACACAGCAATGGGCGTGCCGAGAAGCACGCTGAAGGGCAGCGACCAACTTTCGTATTGCGCGGCAAGGATAAGGAAGACGAAAACGAGCGAGAGTCCGAAGATGACCATGGTGGGGACGCCCTGCGCGGCCTTTTGTTCCTGATAGGAAATTCCGGCGTAGTCAAAGGCCATCTGGCTAGGCATGGTTTGCGCGAAGGTCTCTTCAAGCGCTTTCATCGCCTGCCCAGTGCTATAGCCGGGCGCTGCCGCCAGATTGATCTGCGCCGCGTTGTATTCGTTGTAGCGGAGAACGAATTCCGGGCCCTGGATGGTTTTTATGCTGGCGACGGAGCGCAGCGGGACCATCTGATTCTGAGGGTTTGTGATGTAGAAGTGTTCGATGTCAGAGGCGTTGGTGCGGTAATTGCCTTCTGCTTCGACGTAGACCTGCCACTGCCGCCCAAAGCGGTTGAAGTAGTTGACCAGATAACCGCCCATGAAGGTTTGGAGCGTTTCGTAGACATCGGCGATGTTGATGCCCTGACGCTCGACCTTAACGCGATCGACGTCGACATACTCTTGGGGGATGCTCGGCAAGTAACTGGTACTTACACCGACTACCTCCTTGCGTTTTCGAGCGGCCTCCACAAACTTATTCACGTTCTGAGTAAGAAATTCGAGTGACGAGCCTGAACGATCTTCCAGAATGAAAGTCACGCCCCCCGATGTGCCGACGCCGGGAATTGACGGAGGAGAGAACGAGAATGCGATACCGTCTTTGACTTTTGAAAGCTCCTGCGAAATGTGGGCTGTAATGGCGCTGTGTTGCTCATTGGCGGACTTGCGCTCGTCCCATGGCTTCTCCGTTACGAAGAAGAACGAACTGTAAGTGTCCTGAACCAGACTCAAGAGACTGAAGCCGATAACCGATGTGCAGCCTTGAATTCCGGGCGTATTTTCGATGATTTCTTCGACGCGCCGGGAGACGTCAGAAGTGCGCTGGAGAGAGGCGGCGTTGGGCAATTGGAGGGCGACGAAAACATAGCCCTGATCTTCTTCGGGCAGGAACGATGTCGGCAGCTTGGTTCCAATCAGCGCGGCGATGACACCAACACCGGCCAGGAATACAAAGCTAAGCACCGCCTTGCGGATGAGCCGGCCGGATGTATGAACATAGCCTTCCGTGACGCGCTCGAAGGTGCGATTGAACCAGGCAAAGAAGCGCGCGAGTGGTCCTTTCGATTCCTTCTTCGGGCGTAGCAGCAAAGCGGCGAGTGCCGGACTCAACGACAACGCGTTAAACGCGGAGAGGATGACCGATATCGCGATGGTGACGGCGAACTGCTGATAGAGGCGTCCGGTGATGCCGGGCGTGAAGATCGTGGGGACAAAGACGGCCGTGAGGATGAGAGCGGTGGCGATGACGGGTCCGGAGACTTCTTTCATGGCCTGCACAGAAGCATCGCGCGGACTCATACCTTCTTCGATGTGGCGCTCGACCGCTTCTACGACCACAATGGCGTCATCAACAACAAGGCCGATGGCCAACACCAAGCCGAATAGCGAGAGAGTGTTGATGGAAAACCCAAGCAAGGGGAAGATGGCGAAGGTTCCGATGAGCGAAACTGGCACGGCCGCGAGCGGAATGATGGTCGCTCGCCAACCCTGCAAAAAGATGTAGACGACAAGCACCACAAGAGCGAGCGCCTCGAGCAAGGTTTGAAAGATCTCTTTCATGCCCGCGGTGACAGCGGCGGTGGTGTCGAGGCTGACGGTATAAGAGAGACCTTGTGGGAACCGCTTTGCAAGCTGGTTCATAGTCCGGCGCACGGAATTGGCAGCGTCGACGGCATTCGAGCCGGGTAACTGATAAATGGCGAGAATGGCTGACGGTTTACCGTTGTATCGGCCCGTGAGATTGTAAGTTTGCGCGCCTAACTCGATACGCGCGACATCTTTGAGCCGAACGTTGGAGCCGTCCGGGTTTGCGCGTAGGACGATGTTGCCGAACTCCTCCGCCGAGGTGAGGCGTCCCTGGGTTTGCACTGTGTATGTGAACTGCTGGCCGTTGGGAACGGGTTCGCCGCCGATTTGTCCGGCAGGATTCACCGTGTTCTGAGCGTTGAGCGCCGCAACGACTTGCGGAACCGTGATTTGCAGAGTGGCCAGACGATCGGGATTGACCCAGCAGCGCATGGCGTACTGTCCGGCGCCGAATACCTGGACGCGGGCAATGCCGGGGCTGCGAGTTAGCTGGTCAACTAAGTTGATGTAAGCATAATTCGCCAGAAAGATGGCGTCATAAGCATTGCTCGGTGAATAGAGCGAGATAAGCATCAGCGGCGAACTGAGTGACTTCAATACCTGGACGCCGGCAGTATTGACCTGCGGGGGAAGCTGCGACTGCGCCTGACTCACGCGTAGCTGAGTAAGTACTTGATCGATATCAGAGTTGGTACTTACATCGAAGTCGACACGGATCTGGCTTTGGCCATTGTTCGCGTTTACCGACTGCATGTATTCCATGTTGTCGACACCGCTGATCTGTTCTTCAAGGGGCGTAGCGACGGACTGGGTGAGAGTCTGGGCGTCGGCACCGGGGTATGTGGCGGTTACCTGTATCTCCGGCGGAACGATTTGCGGGAATTGCGCCACGGGCAGGCGAAGAACCGAAATAACGCCGACCAGCACCATGACGATGGCAATGACCATGGCGACGATGGGTCGTCTAATGAAGAAGTTCGACATTGGTTAATTAGTTCCCTTCGCCGTGGCCCTGATAAGGGGAAACTGCTTTTTCCGTATCGGAACGCGGCGTGACCTGCTCTCCGTCCTGAACTTTCGAAGTGCCTTCGGAGACGACACGGTCGCCCGGTTTGACACCGCGCTGGATAATCCACGTGTCGCCAGTTCGCACGCCCACCTGAACAGGCTTGATTTTTATGTGGTTGTCCGGCCCGATCAAGGCGACCTGATAGTTGCCCTGGAGTTCCGTGACCGCGCGCTGCGTAACCAGCAACGCGTTTTCGTTGAGGGCCGTCATGGCCGTGACGCGGCCGAATTGACCAGGACGGAGTAAGTTGCTGGGATTGGCGAACTCGCCGACGATCTGTATTGTTCCTGTTTGCGTATTCACCTGGCGGTCTGCAAAAAGAATGCGGCCCTTGCGCGAGTACTGCTCGTTGTTAGCGAGCGTCAGCTGTAGCGGAACGTCTCTGCCTTTAAGAATGTCGATTGTGGAAGCAGAGGGGATACGGCCGGCGAGCGCGAGGTACTCTTGCTCGCTGATGGAGAAGTAAGCCTTGATGGGATCGACTTGCGACACAGTGGTGAGGATCGTGGTTGGAGAAACCAGATTGCCGATCTGCGTGGCCGTGATACCGACGATACCGTCGACAAGTGAATGAACGCTGGTGAAGCCCAGGTTCAACTCCGCCGTTCGCACGTTTGCTTCGGCAGCTTGAATGGCGGCTTCATCCGCCGCAATCAGCGCCTCATTCTGCTTTTGCGTTTGGATGTCGTTATCGAGCTGGCTTTGGGCGATGGCGTGCGCCTGGGCGAGCGGCGTGTCTCGTTTGACGTTGATGAGAGCGAGGCCAAGCTGGGCCTTCGCTTGCCCGAGCTGCGCCTGTGCCTGGGCAAGTTGGCCTTGCGTTTGTGCGAGCGCCGCCTGGAATGGACGAGGATCGATCTGGAACAGGACTTGTCCCTTGCGCACGAACGAGCCTTCACGAAATTCTTGCCGCATCAAATAGCCCGTTACCTGAGGCTGAATATTTGCAGTGACGTAACCCTGGAGCGTTGACACCCAAGTGCCATAGACGGGTATGCTTCGCTGAATGACGGTGGAAAAGCCTACCTCGGGCGGAGGCGGCGCGGAGGCGGATTGCGAGTTGCCAGCGCACGACATAGTAAGGACGAGCGCCGGGAGAGCGAAGCCGGAGGCAAGGATAGCCGGGAGATATTTTTTTACGGACGATGACATCGCGGGTCAGTTCGCTTTCAGCCGAGATTCCGTGTAACAGCCGAGCAACGTTTTGTATTCGGCGACGATGCGTTTGCGTTTGCGTTTTTCAACTTCGGAAAAGTGTTCACTGCAGGTTTTGATGATGCGCATGCATATGCTTGCGTGCAAGGTGGCGTCTCCGTTGGTGAGTTTTGGATTCTTGCGGATAAGAAAAGTGGCAATCTGAAGCTCGAGGCGCAGCTTGACACTTTTGTTCCACGTACTCTTGGGCGTCTGCTGGAGCGCGAGAACGACAGGATGCGTGTCGATGTAGCGGACTGTGATTTCTATTAGGCGGGTAAGACCTTGCTCGAGATCCAGCGATGAGGATTCGGAGAGGACGGGAGCCCAAAGTTTTTCGATGTCCTCGCCGCAACGGGTGTTGAGCGCGCAAGCGAGCGATTGCTTGTTCGGGAAAAATTGATAGAGGGACCCGATAGCTGCCTCGGCGCGTTCGGCGACCTCGCTCATTGTTGCGGCCTCATAACCTTTCTCGGCGAGCAACTGTGAAGCAGCGTTCAGCAACGCGAAAACCCGCTGTTGTCCACGTTCTTGTTGAGGGACACGCCGAGGCGGGACGGCGGAATGCGAGGCCATGCTCGTTTTTAGAGAAGCGAGGGTGTCCTCATGTTTCAGAAATCTGCACTGGTTTTGGTGGAGTGATCTGGGAGCAGGCAAAAGTGTGACATCGGCTATACTCGAATTGCTCCAACGGGGCGCTGGAGTGGCGGAACTGGCAGACGCACGGGACTCAAAATCCCGCGACCTTCACTGGTCATGTGGGTTCGACCCCCACCTCCAGCACCAAAAAATCCATCCAGTCGTCCGTCAGGTTGAAGTTTTCACGGAACTTTGTCAGTCCCAGGAACGTTGAGTAGTGAAGCTTCGTTACGAGACTGATTTATGCTTTCTCGGAACGAGTTTGATTACATCCCCAAGGAGTTCCACGTGACCAAAACACTCTGTCTCATGTTCGCGGGTCTGGCTGCTGTTCCGTTAGCCGCGCTCGCGCAAGAATCAGGATCAGCGCCCGCCAATCCAATTTCTGCTAGCGAGAAAGGTATGTACGCGATGCTCAGCAGCGGGACGGCAATCGCTGCGGCCGAGAAAATGCCTGAAGAATACTATTCATTCAAGCCGACGCCGGATGTGCGGAGTTTCGGTCAACTGGTCGGTCATCTGGCTGATTCCCAATACTATTTTTGCTCGACGGCTGCCGGCGAAACCACTCCCGCAAGCAACATCGAGAAAAGCAAGACGGCCAAAGCGGACCTCCTGGTTTCATTGAAGGACGCCGTTTCGTATTGCACAAAAGTGTACGCCGGGATGACAGACGCGAAGGGTGCCCAGATGGTGAAGCTGATGAACTTCGATCTGGCGAGGCTTACCGTACTTTCAGCCAACACCGCGCATATGGATGAACATTATGGGAATATGGTGACCTATATGAGGCTGAAAGGAATCGTGCCTCCGACCAGCGATAAAAGCACTAAAAAGGACAGTGCAGCAGAGAAGTAAGTTGCGGCCAAGAAGTCGGTGCGAGGGGGCACCGACACCGAGATCGTTTGATCGAGAGCCGGAGACGGAGAGCGGTAGCCCTGCTGAATCAGGCGCTTGCGCGATCAGCGACGGATCGCTGCTAAACTGAAGATTCCACACCAAATCCATGCTTCGAGGAATCTTCTAATATGCCTGCTCTGCCGCGCCGAAAATCAGCGGTCGTCGACATCGGAGGCGTCAAGGTGGGCGGCTCGAATCCGATTGTCGTGCAATCGATGACCAACACCGACACTGCCGACACGGCGGCGACGGTGAATCAAGTGATGGAACTGGCGCGGGCGGGGTCGGAACTCGTGCGCGTGACCGTGAACACGGAAGAGGCGGCGCAGGCCGTGCCGAAAATCGTTGAGACGCTGCGAAGCTTTGGCGTCGACGTACCGATCATCGGCGACTTCCATTACAACGGGCATATTCTGCTGAAGAAGTACCCTGATTGCGCGCGTGCGCTTGCGAAGTACCGCATCAATCCGGGAAACGTGAATATCGGCCGCAAGCGGGACGATAACTTCCGCATAATGATCGAAGCGGCCATTGAATATGACCGGCCGGTGCGGATCGGCGTCAACTGGGGATCGCTCGATTCGGTGTTGCTGACCCAGATGATGGACGATAACTCGCGATCAGCGGACCCGCTGGATGCCATGGAAGTGACCATGCGCGCCATTGTGGAGAGCGCGGTTCGCAGCGCGAACAATGCCGAGCATTACGGGCTGGCGCACGACAAGATCATCCTCAGTGCGAAGTGCAGCAATGTGCAAGATCTTATCCATGTCTACGAGATGTTGGCTGAGCGCTGCGATTATGCATTGCATCTCGGGTTGACGGAAGCGGGACTCGGTTCCAAAGGCATTGTGGCAACGACCGCGGCCATGTCTGTTCTGCTGCAGCAGGGGATTGGCGATACGATTCGTGCATCGCTGACTCCGCTGCCGAATGGAGACCGGACGGACGAGGTGATTGTCTGCCAGCAGGTACTGCAGGCGTTAAACTTGCGCAGTTTCACTCCGCAGGTGGCAGCGTGTCCGGGTTGCGGGCGCACGACGAGCACGTTCTTCCAGGATATGGCAGACCAGATCCAGACGTATCTGCGCGAGCAGATGCCAGTGTGGCGCGATAAGTACGCGGGCGTGGAAGAAATGAAAGTTGCGGTGATGGGGTGTGTGGTGAACGGGCCGGGCGAATCAAAGCACGCCAACATCGGGATCTCGCTGCCGGGCACTTTCGAGAAGCCAGTGGCGCCGGTATACGTGGACGGAAAACTGTCCACGACGCTGCGCGGAGATCACATCGTAGCCGAATTCCGCGCTATTCTGGACGACTACGTTGCAAGACGATACGGAGTCGCGGAACAACTCGCCGAAACGGTTGCCTGACGACGAGGCGGTTCGACAACTCGCGGCGGAAGTGAAGATGCTTTCGTCGCAGATCGCGGAGTTAGAGAACAAAGTTGCGCGGCTGGAAGGCCGGCCGATTGCCACTCCTGGGATCGAGACTCTGCCGATTGTCCGTCCTGCTACTGTTGCCGCCGTTGCGTCCGGGACGACCGGGCTCAAGCTGCTGAATCGTGCGGGCGCAGTGACGCTGTTTCTCGGAATCATCTTTTTCTTCAAGTACGCCGTTGATAACCAGTGGATCGGGGCGGCGGGACGGGTGCTGCTGGGCGTTGTTGCCGGGCTGGCGTTGCTAGGTGCGGGGGAGTGGCTGCGGACACGCGGACAAAGCATCTTTGCCCAGGGCGTGAGCGCGTGCGGCATTTTGACGCTTTACATTTCGGCGTTCGCCGCGAGTGATTACTACAAGCTGATCGATTCGGCGGCTGCATTTGTGGCGATGGTCATCATCGCGATCAGTGCGCTTGTGCTTTCCGTGCGCCATTCGGATACGGTTCTGGCGGTGGTCGGCTATCTGTCTGCGCTGATGGCGCCGGCGTTATGGCACGGGATGGACCAGAAGTTCTGGGCCCCGAATGTCTGGGCGTGGTTCGGATTCGTCTATCTGTTCGCCGTGCAGGTGGGTACGTTTCGGCAATCGGCAAGGCAAAAGAAGCGAATTCTTATTCCGATTGTTGCGGCAGCGGTTGCGGTGGAGGCTTTCTACCTGATAAATCCGGGGCATCCGATTGTTTGCGTTTTGTTTTTTCTGGGATTGGCCGCGCTTCACTTTCGTTCCGGGCTTGTAGATGGGTACGTGCTGGGACATTTGTTCGTGTTGCTGGCGGGCACGCGGTTCCTATTCTTCTGGTTGGAACAAGAAGGGCCGGCCGAAGTCTGGTCGAGCCTTTTCAATGAAGCAGAATCGATTTTTCTGGGTGTCTATGGAATCGCCCTACTCATTGCCGCGGTGACTCGCAAGTCCGCTTCAGACCGCGTGTTTGGCCTTGCGCTGCTGGGTGTAGTGATCGGCAAGCTCTACATTGTCGATGTCTGGCTGCTAACGCGGTTTTACCGCATTAGCGCCTTCGTCGCATTGGGCGTATTGCTGCTGGCAAGTTCGTTCGTGTATTCGCGCTGGAGACAGCGGACGAACACTTAACCAGACTAGCTTTCAGCGCCAGCCATGGATGGCATTCGCCGCTGCGCGCTGGGCTTCGTCAATATGTATCCAGGCTCGATCGCGCAGACCGCGGGAGGCAGGATTGTCCTCTTCGTGATCGAGATCATGGCGAGCTTTGTTCAGCACGTCCTGCGCGCGACGCAGGCGCTCTTGCGGCAGCCAATGCGCGTCGACAGCAGGATGGTAGTTCGGATTCTTGCCATCTTCCCAAGCGGCGCGGCGTACTTCCTGGATAGCCCTGTCGATTTCGGCGACTGCGCGCTCATCGTCACGGGCAATATTTCTTCTCCTTGATTATTGTTTTTGTAACAGCTTTTGTATTTCGTCCAGTTCTTTTCCAGCGTCAGCCCACTTACCCTGAGCGCTGAAGTCTTTGTAGCGCTGTAAGTGCGCTCTTACTTGCTGTAACGTTTGCTCTGCGGGCGGAGTTGACGGTTGCGGAGTGTTTATCGCATTAGACTTCGGTAATGCTGGAGGGGCGGGCGCTGCTTGGGAATTGGTTTGCGGCGACGGGCGCTGCTGCGGAACGTTTTGTACCCCGCCAGATACGGCAATCAGTTCCTGCAGCGACTGTTCATAGGTGTCAGCGTAGGCCAGAAGGTTACCCATGGCCAGTGCCACCTTCTTCAGTTGCGGCATACTAGCCTGCGAAGCCTGAATGTAGATAGGCTCCACATACAGGAAGCTGTTGTTGATTGGCAGCACGAGAGTTTGTCCGCGTAAGACCTGCGAGCCTTGCTGATTCCACAAACTCAGGTCTTTCGAGATGGTCTGATCCTGGTTGATCCGCGCATCGATCTGAATAGGGCCGAAGATAATATTCTGTTTAGAGAGCTGCTCAAAGACTAACTCGCCCAGATGAGCGCCATCGCAGCGTGCATACATCACGCCAATGAGGTTGTCCTTACCTGCCGGCGTGAATGTATTGAGCAGCATGAATTCCGGAGTATCGCTATCAGGCAGTGCTGCGACGACGTACGTGGGTGAGGCGCTGCTGGATTCTGTGCCGCCCTGGTTCCGGCCTGCGCTTCGCGCGATATCCCACATGTCGGCGCGATTGTAGAAGGATTCGGCGTCACGCATGTGAAAAGCACGATAGATTTCCGCCTGTGCACTGAATAGCGTTTCGGGATAGCGCGCATGGCGGCGGAGGTCGGGGGGCATAGCCGATTCCGGCTTGAACAATTGCGGGAACAGACGCCAGTAAGCCTGAATCAAAACGTCATTTGGTGCGAAGACGTACATGTTCGTCTCGCCAGTGTAGGCATCGATTGTCGCTTTGACGGAGTTTCGGATGTAATTGATCTGCTGATCGCCGAGACTGAGTTCGCGGGAGTAGGGGTGCTGATTAGAACTCATGTATCCGTCGATCATCCAGACGAGCCGCCCACTGTCGGTCAGGACCAGATACGGATCGGCGTCCCAGGTGAGGAAACCAGCCAGCGTGTGCAGGCGATCCATGATGGGGCGATGGATCATCATGCGGCTGTGATCGGTCAAGTTACTGGTCAGCAGCGTATTGAGATCGCCGTACGCGACAGTAGCGGCAAAACGGTTCAGGGCCGAAACGGGTATGCCGCCCGTTCCTGAATACGTTGTGTAAACGCTTTGGGAGCCGGATGGGTAATTGAATTCGGACTGCGAGGTGCTGACGAAGACCGGCTCGTGCGCCTCTTCGCTGTAGTAGATCTCTGGCTTGGTGAAGTGCAGGCTGGGCACGGAGATTTCCGGCGGAGCGTTCTTAATGAGCAGGAACGGAAGACCGTCGGGAGTGATGCGGTTCGCCTCAGCCATGACGATTCCATAGCCGTGCGTGTAAATGAGGTGCGTGTTGATCCAGCGATTCGCGGCCGCGCCGAGCTGGCGAATATCTAATTCGCGGGGCGACACCAGCACCTGGCGGATATTGCCGTCGATGATATATCGGTCGACATCGGTGTTCAGGTAGACATATGGCCGAAGCGGCTGGATTTGGGACAGAGTATCGTGAAAGGCCTGGAAATCCCACAGGCGCACGTTGTCGAGCAGCGCTTTATGACTTGCGTAATCGAGCGGGACTTCTGGCGCGGCTTCGAGCGTGGTCTCTTTAACGCTTGCATTTAGGCCATAAGCCGACCGCGTGGCTTCGATATGGTGCTGGATGTATGGGCGCTCGAGTGCGAGTTCGTTGGGGCGGACATAAACCGCCGCCATGATGGAAGGCACGAAGAAGCGGACGGGAAGCAGCAACAAAAAAAGCAGCGCAAACTTAGCGCGCCGGGCCAGGACTAATATGGCGGCGACAATGGCGCCGGCGATCATGGTCCATTGCAACGGAATGACGATGTGGTCCGCCACCCAATCGACGCCGACGAGATATGTGCCGTGATCGTCGAACAAGAGTCCGTAGCGATGGAAGAATATTTCGAGCGCGACACTGAGCAACACCAGCGCGATAATCACGCGAACGAAATTGGAGTTGAACGCTGCGCTTAAGTCCCTGGTCTCGAATTCAAAAGATGCCGGAGTGGCGAGGTTAGGAAGCTGCCGGTACAGGTTCTCGGCGTGAGCGGCGAGCCAGTAGACAATGAGCGACAAGATGGCGCCTGTAAGCACAACGCGCAGAAGCATGCTGTAAAACGGCAGGCGGAAGAAATAGAACTGCAGCGGATTGCCGAAGATGGGATCGACGAACTCGCCCGGCGTGGTTGGAACGCGGAGGCCGCCGAAGTAGCGTACGACAGTCCAGTTGTCGACGGTGGCATTGGCCGCGATGATGGCGAGCACCAGAAGCGCGAGGAAGGCAATCTTCGACACGAGCGAGCGGCTGAAGACGCCGAATAGAGGCCGATCGGGATTGCGCCGGATTCCGACCCAGTACGCTATCCAGAAGCTCGCCAAAAGAAGAATGACGGTCAGGACTATCGGGCCGAAGCCGTAGATGAGGAGACTGACCCAGGTCTCGAGCTGGTGCATCTCGCCCCACCAGGCGTAATCGATGACCGTGGACGCGATCCAGCGAGATGCAACGAAGAGGATAAACAGGATGACCGCGGCGACGAAGAGGCCACTTCGCCTTCTTTGCCGCTGGCCGATGTAGCGGTCAGACTCGGTTCGCAAACAGCGAGTATATCGCCGCTCAGGCAGCGGCGGTCCGCAATACTTCGAGTAGTCCGCTCATGGGGGGCGTGAACGTCTTACGGCGACGATGCACGATGTTGACGGGTCTGAAGAGCTCAGCCGGATCCAAGTGCAGGGCGACGAGGCGACCTTGTTGCAACTCTTCCCGCATGACTCGCTTCGGCATGATGCTGATACCCGCATCGTGCGCTACTGCCTGTTTGATCATTTGCAGGTTGTCAAAGTGCATGCTCATTTCGACCTTTACTTTGTGATCGCGGAGGTACCGTTCGATGTGGGATTGGATAGGCAGGTCGTCATCGAAGCCAATGAATGTGGAGCCTTCGAGTGCGGAAATGTCAACCTTTTTGCGGCGGGCGAGCGTGTGGTGGGGGGCAACGGCGATCACCATCTCTTCGTTGCGCCAAGATAACGCAATCACGTCGCGCGAAGATTCGGCGTAACTCATCAAACCGAGGTCGGCCTGATCCTCGACGATGGCTTCCCACACTTTTTCAGGCCGCAGAAAGGAAATCTGCAACTCGGCGTTCGGAAACTGACGCGCAAAGCGGTTTTCCAACTCCGACATGTCCGAAAGCCCGACTGAATAAATTGCGGCGAGGCGCACGGTTCCATTGGCAGCGTCTTTGAGCCTAGCCAAATCCGCTTCGAGTTCTTCATGGCGCCGCAGCATGTCGCGGCAGTATTCGGCGACTCGTTTGCCGCAAGCGGTAATACCGAGCGGCCGGCGCGTACGGTCAAACAATTCGGCTCCTAGCTCACGCTCGACCTCCTGCAGTGCCTGGCTGGCGGCAGACTGGCTTAAGTCATTGATTTGCGCCGCTTTGCTAACGCTCTTGAAATGCGCAACGTCGCGTATCAAACGGAGACTCGACAATGTCACAAGATGCTAGAGTAACATAAGTAAAATCGATACTGCAATAGTCCTCAATTCGATTTGACTGATAGTACCCCGCTCGCTATACTGGCTTTTTCCCCCTCGTTGCGGAACGGAGATGTAAGTGTCCCTGAACGATACACAAATCGGATTGCCCCAGCCGCAAGGTTTATACGAGCCATCAAATGAACACGATGCATGTGGTATTGGTGTGGTCGCTAAAATTGATGGACGCGCTTCGCACGACATCATTGAGAAGGGTCTGGAGATTCTTCTCAACCTGCAGCATCGCGGCGCTTGCGGCTGCGATTCGGAGACGGGTGACGGCGCAGGCATTCTGATTCAGATTCCGTACGAATTCTTCGCGCGCGAGATGGCCGCCTTGGGTATTCGTCTTCCGGCACCCGGTGAGTATGGAATTGCGATGTGTTTTCTGCCGGTCGAACGGCAGCAGCGGCTGGTGTGCGAGGGCCTGCTCGAGAAGATATCGCGTGAGGAGGGCCTGGCTGTACTCGGCTGGCGCGATACGCCGGTTCAGGTGGACGCAATTGGACGCGTGGCGCGCGCATCGCAGCCGTATATTGAACAACTCTTTGTGGGGGCGCCCGCGGGAATTACCCGGGACGAGTTCGAACGCAAGCTGTACGTTGTGCGTAAGCGCGCCGAAGCGGCTGTTGCGGCATCGGACATGCGCGATAAGGGATTTTTCTACATTCCTTCCTTTTCGTGTCGAACCATTGTTTACAAAGGGCTGCTGCTGGCGACGCAGATCGGCGAGTTCTACAACGAGCTGCTGGATCCGGAAGCGAAGAGCGCCGTGTGCCTGGTGCACCAGAGGTTCTCTACCAATACATTTCCGACGTGGCAGTTAGCGCATCCTTTCCGCTATTTGTGCCATAACGGCGAGATCAATACCGTTCGCGGCAACGTGAATTGGATGAATGCACGCGAGGCCGTGATGGCTTCGCCGAATTTTGCCGACCTCAAGAAAATCTATCCGGTGATTCAACCAGGCGTCAGCGATTCCGCTGCACTTGATAATGCGGTGGAGTTGCTCACAATGGCGGGGCGCAGCCTTCCGCACGTCATGGCGATGCTCATTCCCGAGGCATGGGACGCAGATGTGACGATGCCTTCGGAGAAGCGCGCGTTCTATGAGTACCACGCGTCCTTAATGGAGCCATGGGACGGACCTGCGGCGGTGGCGTTCACGGATGGACGCGTTGTGGGGGCGACGCTCGATCGCAACGGGCTTCGTCCGGCGCGATACCTGGTGACTACGGGGGGGTTGCTGGTTATGGCTTCGGAGACCGGCGTGTTGCCCGTACGCCCAGAAGAGATTGCATACAAAGGCAGGCTGCAACCGGGCAGAATGCTGCTGCTGAATCTGGAAGCAGGGCGCATTATTCCGGACGAAGAGATCAAGAACAAACTGGCGACGCGCCAACCCTACGAAGCATGGTTGAAGCGGAATCAGATCACGCTGCAGAGCTTGCCCGAGCCGACACGAGTGCAGGGCTCCGATCACAACACCATTGTTTCGCGGCAGCGGTGTTTCGGCTATACCGAAGAAGACGTGCGCATGCTGCTCTCGCCGATGGCGATGAACGGCGACGAAGCCGTGGGGTCGATGGGCACGGATACGCCACTTGCGTGCCTATCCGATAAACCACAGTCGTTATTCAACTACTTCAAGCAACTCTTCGCGCAGGTTACGAATCCGCCGATCGATCCGATTCGCGAAGACATGGTGATGTCGCTCACGAGCTATATCGGCACGGAGCGCAACATTCTGGCTGAGACGCCGGAGAACTGTCACACCCTGAAGATGCCGCATCCAGTGCTGACGAACCGCGATCTCGAAAAACTGCGGCGTGTATCGCGCGGAGATTTGCTGGCTTCCACGCTGCCGACCATTTTTGACGTGTTGGAAGGCGATCGCGGGCTGAAGCGGGCGCTCGACAGCTTGTGCCGGCGCGCCTCACTGGCGGTGAAGGCTGGGTACACGCTGCTGATCCTGTCTGACCGCGGTATTGACGAAGAGTTCGCACCGATTCCAAGCCTGCTGGCATTGACGGCCGTTCACAATCACCTGATCCGCGAGGGCACGCGGACGGGTGTCGCGCTGATCATCGAATCCGGTGAGCCGCGCGAGGTGATGCATCATGCGCTGCTGATCGGGTACGGCGCGAGTGCGATCAATCCTTACCTAGCGCTCGAAACCATTGAAGAACTGGCGGAGGCGTCTGAACTTACAGTTGGATTGACGCCAGACGTTGCGGTTAAGAACTACATCAAGGCGGTCAACAAGGGGCTGCTGAAGGTCTTCTCAAAGATGGGTGTCTCCACGCTGCAGAGCTATCGTGGAGCCCAATTGTTCGAAGCTGTGGGTCTGAATCGGGAGCTGATCGATCAGTATTTCACCGGAACGGCATCGCGTATTCAGGGCGTGGGGCTGGATGTTCTGGCCAACGACGCGATCCAGAATCACGCGCTAGGTTTTCGGCCTCTTACGGAATTCGAAACGGAATTGCCAGCCGGCGGCAACTACTTTTATCGCGTGAACGGCGAGCATCACCTGCTGAATCCGCACACTGTGAGCACGCTGCAGCACGCGGTGAGGCAAGAGAGTTACACGACGTTCCAGCAGTACGCGGCTGTAATTGACGAGCAGAATGAAAAACTCTGTACACTGCGCGGGCTGATTCAGCTCAAGAGAATCCCGCGGCCGATAGCGATAGAGGAGGTTGAGCCGACGGCGGACATTGTGAAACGGTTCGCGACGGGTGCCATGTCGTTCGGATCCATTAGCACGGAAGCGCATGAAACGCTAGCGATCGCGATGAATCGCATCGGCGGACGGTCGAATACAGGTGAGGGTGGGGAAGACGAAGCGCGTTTTGTGCCACTGCCCAACGGCGACTCCAGGCGCAGCGCTATAAAACAAGTTGCGTCCGCGCGCTTTGGTGTCACGGCGCATTACCTGGTGAATGCTGACGAGTTGCAGATCAAGGTTGCGCAAGGCGCGAAGCCCGGCGAAGGCGGACAACTACCCGGCCACAAGGTGGATGCGACTATCGCGCGCGTACGCCATTCGATTCCGGGGGTGGGCCTGATCTCACCGCCTCCGCATCACGACATTTACTCGATTGAAGATCTGTCGCAGCTTATCTATGATCTGAAGAACGTCAATCCGAAGGCGCGCATTTCGGTGAAGCTTGTCGCTGAAAGCGGCGTGGGCACGGTGGCTGCCGGGGTCGCGAAGGCGCATGCGGATCTGGTTCTAATCAGCGGGTATGACGGCGGCACGGGCGCATCGCCGCTCACCTCCATCAAGCACGCCGGCATTCCGTGGGAACTGGGACTTGCAGAAACGCAGCAGGTGCTGGTGATGAACGACCTGCGAAGCCGCATACGAGTACAGGTGGACGGCAAGTTACAGACGGGCCGCGACGTGGTGATTGCAGCGCTGCTCGGAGCGGAAGAGTTCGGGTTCTCGACCGCGCCGCTGGTGGCAATGGGATGCATCATGATGCGCAAGTGCCATTTGAATACGTGTCCGGTGGGGATTGCGACGCAGAATCCCGAACTACGCAAGAAGTTTCAAGGCACGCCCGAGAACGTCATCAACTTTTTCTTCTTTGTCGCGGAGCAAGTGCGCGAGTGGATGGCGAGGCTAGGATTCCGCACAGTGAACGAGATGATCGGCCGGGTGGACATGCTCGAGATGCAACCGGCGCTCGAGCACTGGAAAGCACGTGGGCTGGATTTTTCGACAATTCTCTACAATCCACAGGTGCCGGGCCGGGTGGGACGGCGCTGCTTGATTCCGCAGGATCATGGACTTGCGCAGGCACTTGACCATAAGCTGCTGGAACTGACGCGGGATTCGCTGGAGACGGGTGCGCCGAGAGAACTCGAACTGAAGATTCGCAATGTGCATCGGGCTGTAGGCGCGATGGTGAGCGGCGAAGTGGCTCGGAGGTACGGATCGGACGGTATGGCCGCTGATACGATTCGCATCAATTTCGAGGGCTCAGCGGGTCAGAGCTTCGGGGCATTTCTTGCGCCCGGTATCACGTTGTCGCTGGAAGGCGACACGAACGATTACGCCGGAAAAGGACTTTCGGGGGGCAAGATGGCCATCTTCCCCCCACGCGCGTCGACCTTCCGGCCGGAAGAGAACATTCTGATCGGCAACACCGCGCTTTATGGAGCGACGAGCGGTGAAGCGTACTTCAGCGGCGTGGCAGGCGAACGATTCGCTGTGCGCAACTCAGGCGCAACAACGGTGGTTGAGGGCGTGGGCGACCATGCTTGCGAGTACATGACGAACGGTACGGTGGTGGTGCTGGGAAGTACAGGGCGCAACTTCGCCGCCGGTATGAGCGGCGGCATTGCCTATGTATACGACGGAACGGGTGACTTTGCGCGCGTACGCTGCAATCCGGCCGATGTGGACGTCGAGCCACTGTTTGATGCAGAGGACATCACGACATTGCACAGGCTAATTGAGAAACACGTCGAGTACACGGGCAGTCCTTTGGGCAAGCGCATTCTGGGCCACTGGACGGAGTCGCTCTGCGGTTTCGTGAAGGTGTTTCCGCACGAATACAAACGCGTTCTGCAAGCAAGCAAGACATCCCACGCGATGCGTATGGCGCCAGCCGTTCTTCACCTGCCCTTGCAGGCCGCCATCACGGCAGGAGGCGTCGCCTAGACATGGGCAAGCCTACCGGTTTTCTGGAATATTCGCGAGAACTGCCGCCGCGCAGGCCGGTGCTGGAGCGCGTTAACGATTGGTTCGAAGTCTACCAGGATTTCCCCGCCCAAAAGGTGCAGCAGCAAGCGGCACGCTGCATGGATTGCGGCATTCCGTTCTGTCACACCGGCTGCCCGCTGACGAATCTGATTCCAGACTGGAATGATCTGGTTTATCGCGACCGCTGGCGGGACGCTCTGCGATCACTGCACGCGACCAACAATTTCCCTGAGTTTACGGGTCGAATCTGCCCGGCTCCGTGCGAAGAAGCATGCGTGCTTGGTATCAACTCGCCGCCAGTGGCCATCAAGCTGGTCGAGCAGAACATCATCGATTACGGTTATCAGGAAGGCTGGATTCAACCGGAGCCGCCCCGCCGGCGCACAGGTAAGCGCATTGCAATCATCGGTTCAGGTCCTGCGGGTCTGGCCGCCGCGCAACAGTTGAATCGGGCAGGCCACACGGTCGTAGTTCTCGAAAAACACGATCGCATTGGCGGATTGCTGCGCTACGGCATCCCGGATTTCAAACTCGAGAAGGAATGGGTGGATCGGCGACTCGAACAGCTTCGCGAGGAAGGCATTGAGTTCCGCTGCAATGTGAACGTAGGGGTGGACCACAGCGCTGACGAGCTACTGGGAAAATATAACGCTGTGCTGCTAGCTGTTGGCGCTGAACAACATCGCGATCTGGAGATTCCGGGGCGTGATCTGAAGGGCATTCATTTCGCGATGGACTACCTGATGCAGCAGAACAAGCGCGGCGCCGGGGACACGTTCAGCCGAAGCGACGAAATTATCGCGACCGGCAAGCGCGTGATTATTATTGGCGGCGGCGACACTGGGGCAGATTGCCTGGGCACGGCGCACCGGCAGAAAGCCGAGTCTGTTCACCAGTTGCAGATTCATCCCATGCCACCTGCGAGCCGGCACGAATCTACTCCGTGGCCGCTGTGGCCGCTAAAACTGCGCATCGAGGCCGCGCATGAAGAAGGCGGCGTACGTGAGTGGAGCGTGCTGACGACGCATTTTTCCGGCGATGAGAGCGGTAACGTGCAGCGGCTACACTGCGCGCGGGTGGGTCCGAAACCGGCGCTCGAACGCGCGCCGAACGGCGAATTTTATTTGGATGCCGATCTGGTGCTGATTGCGATTGGCTTCTCAGGTCCCGTTCGTAGCGGCTTACTGGAGCAACTGCCGCTGAAACTCGATCCACGCGGAAACATCAAGACTGGCCCCGACTACGCGACCTCTGTTCCCGGTGTGTTTTCAGCGGGAGACGCACGGCGCGGGCAGTCTCTGGTGGTGTGGGCGATTGCGGAAGGCCGCAAGGCCGCGCACCATATGGACAAATACCTGATGGGCGAGAGCCAATTGCCGTTGTAGAGGCACGCTCCTTTTACACTGACATTAATGGGGTCAAATGTTGCCGAGCCGAACACGACGGAACTGTGTAAAGACTCGCGCGCGCAGGTAGCGTCGAAGGCACTGTTCGGCATTCTCGCGGCTATCAGCTTTTGCCACCTGCTGAATGATATGGTGCAATCGCTGATTCCGGCGATTTATCCCATTCTCAAATCCAATTTCAACCTTGATTTCGGGCAGATCGGGTTAATCAGCCTCACTTACCAACTGGTGGCCTGTCTGTTACAGCCGTTCGTGGGTTTGTATACGGACAAGCGCCCGAAACCATATTCGCTTGCCGTCGGCATGGGACTTACTTTGATCGGATTGCTGATGCTTGCCACGGCCAACACGTTCGGAGTCCTTCTGATTGCGTCTGCGTTTGTCGGCATGGGATCCTCGATCTTTCATCCGGAATCGTCGCGGGTGGCACGTCTTGCGTCGGGCGGGCAGCATGGATTAGCGCAATCGGTATTTCAGGTGGGAGGAAACGCGGGCTCGGCGCTGGGGCCACTGCTTGCGGCATATCTCGTGGTCCCGCACGGCCAGAGAAGTATTGCGTGGTGTTCGATCGCAACGGTAGGGGGCATGATGATCCTGGCGAGAATCGGCTCCTGGTATAAGCGCAGCGTGCACTTACGAGCTCATCAACGGCACATAGCGTTTCAGCGACCGGCGCTCTCATCGAGGAAGGTTGCATTTTCGATTGCGGTTCTGATTGCGTTGATCTTTTCCAAGTACTTCTATTTGGCGAGCCTGACGAGTTACTACACGTTCTATCTCATCAGTAAGTTTCATGTATCTGTGCGATCCGCGCAGTTACTGTTGTTTCTCTTTCTTGGCGCGGCAGCGGTTGGGACGGTTGTAGGCGGCCCGGTGGGCGATCGCTTCGGGCGCAAGCTGGTGATCTGGTGCTCGATCATCGGCGTGCTGCCGTTTACGCTTATTCTGCCGTACGTGAATCTGTTCTGGACCGCTGCGTTGACGGTCATCATCGGGCTGGTGATCGCGTCCGCATTCACCGCTATTCTTGTGTACGCCCAGGAACTGATGCCGGGGAAAGTGGGGATGGTATCGGGCCTGTTTTTTGGATTCGCCTTTGGTATGGGGGGCGTGGGCGCGGCTGTTCTGGGCAAAGTGGCGGACGCAACCAGCATTACGTTTGTGTATCACGTGTGCGCGTTTCTGCCGGCGATCGGGATATTGACTATGTTTCTTCCCGACATGGAAAAGAAAAAGCCGCCCATGGCTGTAGAGTAGCCCGCGACGGCTATTTCGACTTCTACAAAGCCAACTAGTAGCGGTAGTGGTCCGGCTTGTACGGGCCCTCGACCGCAACGCCGAGATAGTCGGCCTGCTTCGGACTGAGCGTTGTCAGCTTGACCCCGATCTTCTCCAGGTGCAGGCGCGCTACTTCTTCGTCGAGCTTTTTCGGCAACGTATAGACGCCGACTTTGTATTTGTCCCGATTCGCCCAAAGATCAAGCTGCGCGAGAGTCTGGTTCGAGAAGCTGTTGCTCATGACAAAGCTGGGGTGACCAGTGGCGCAGCCGAGGTTCACCAGCCTTCCTTCGGCAAGCATGAAAATGCTGTGGCCGTCGGGGAAGGTATACATGTCAACTTGAGGCTTGATGTTGGTGCGAGTTACGCCGGCGGCGTGGTTGAGCCGGTCCACCTGAATCTCGTTATCGAAGTGGCCGATGTTGCAGACAATTGCCTGGTCCTTCATGTACTGCATGTGTTCGAGCGTGATGATGTCGAGGTTGCCGGTGCAGGTGACGTAGATATCGCCGCGGCCGAGAGTCTCTTCGACTGTAGTGACTTCGAAGCCTTCCATGGCAGCCTGCAGAGCGTTGATGGGATCGACCTCGGTAACCACAATGCGAGCGCCCATGCCGCGCAGCGAATGCGCCGAGCCTTTTCCGACGTCCCCGTAGCCGCAGATCACGGCGACCTTGCCGGCGAGCATTACATCCGTTGCGCGCTTGATGCCGTCGGCGAGCGATTCGCGGCAGCCGTACAGGTTGTCAAACTTCGATTTCGTCACCGAATCGTTGACGTTGATGGCGGGAACCAGAAGCTTCCCGGCTTCCTGCATCTTGTAAAGGCGATGAACGCCAGTAGTAGTCTCTTCCGAGACACCGCGCCATTCTTTCGCGACCGTGTGCCAGCGTTGCGGATCATCCTCGGCCTGAACTCTTTTCAGCAGATCCTTGATGACCTGTTCTTCGTGGCTCTCGGAAGCCGTGTTGACCCAGTCGCTTCCTTCTTCCAGTTCGTAACCTTTGTGGATGAGGAGCGTGACGTCGCCCCCATCGTCAACGACTAACTGCGGTCCTTTCCCATCGGTATGGCTGAGCGCCTGATAGGTGCACCACCAATACTCTTCCAGCGTCTCGCCCTTCCAGGCAAATACCGGGATGCCTGCGGCGGCGATAGCGGCAGCCGCGTGGTCCTGAGTCGAAAAGATATTGCAGCTTGCCCAGCGCACATCCGCACCGAGTTCGACCAAGGTCTTAATCAAAACCGCTGTTTGGATGGTCATGTGCAGCGATCCGGTGACGCGCACGCCGGCAAGCGGCTTTTCCGGGGCATATTTCTCTCGGATCGCCATGAGGCCGGGCATCTCGTGCTCGGCGACCATAATTTCTTTACGGCCCCAGTCCGCCAAGGCTAAATCAGCGACTTTATATTCGGACGCACTTCTATTGAGTACAGTCGTTCCCATTCAAGGTTAGGATACCTAGAACGCCTATTTCGATGCAAAAAACGGCAGTTTCAGAGAGGCTGAGTATGCGCGTCATGGACCGGCAAAACGGTGTATCCTCTGTACGGTGCCTTAGCGCTGCAGGCGAAGTAAACAAAGGACAATCGAACATGGATGAAGTAAACCGGCGCTCACTATTGAAAATCGTCGGCTCAGCCGGATTGATGCCGGCTTTCGCAGAGGCCGAGATGGAATTAACGACTCCAAATGGGCCTCTGATTTACCAAGTCGCGGAACCTGGTGAACAGGCGCAGCCGAGCAAGGAATCGATTAAGTTTGCAGTTATCGGGCTGGATCACAATCACATCCTGGCGATCACGGCGGCGGTGCAACGCGGCGGGGGACAACTGGTCTCCTTCTATTCGAACAATCCGCGAGGCATTGCAGATTTCAAGAAGCGCTTCGGGGAGGCGAAACTCGCCAGAGGCGAAGAGGAGATTCTCAACGATAAGTCCATTCAGTTAGTGGCGAGCGCGTCTATTCCGGTTGAACGCGCGCCACTCGGCATTCGCGTGATGCGGGCCGGCAAGGACTTCTTGGTTGACAAGCCGGGCATCACGACCCTGGAGCAATTAGCGGAGGTGCGGAAAACGATTCAGCAGACCGGCCGCATTTACGCCATCATGTACTCGGAGCGGCTGGAAGTGAAGGCCGCGGTCAAGGCCGGAGACCTGGTAAAAGCCGGCGCGATCGGCCGCGTGATCCAGACGGTCAATCTGGCGCCGCATCAAATCAATCAGCCCAACAGCCCGCCACGTCCCGAGTGGTTTTGGGATCCCGCACGCTACGGCGGCATTCTGTGCGATATCGGTTCGCATCAGGCGGACCAGTTCGTTTATTACACGGGCTCGACAACGGCCGAAGTGACGGGCTCGCAGATTGCAAACGTCAATCACGCGGATAAGCCGAATTTTCAGGACTTCGGCGACATGATGGTGCACGGGAACGGTGGTGCCGGATACGTTCGCGTCGATTGGTTTACGCCCAATGGGCTAGGCGTGTGGGGAGATGGCCGGCTTTTCATCCTCGGGACAGAAGGATACATTGAGCTTCGAAAGTACGCTGACGTGGCTGGGCGCAAGGGCGGAAATCACTTGTTCATCGTGGACCGCACGCAAGCGCGATATATCGACTGCAACAACGTCGAGCTGCCATTCGGGCCGCAGTTTGTCCGCGACATTATCAATCGAACCCATATTGCGCAGGACCAGGAACAGGCGCTGCTCGCAACCGAACTGGTTCTGAAAGCGCAGAAGAATGCCAAATGGCTGCACTTCTCGGAACACACCGCGCCGCTTACAGCGAACTCGTAAGTGAAGGAAGTAACTCGTGGTGGAAATTTGGGGAACGGCGGAGTTTCCAAAGCACGGCCTGTGGAATGTGCACGGAAATTCGAAACTCATGCCATGTATGCGGATGGCGTTACCATGGCGATTTCCGGTGATTATCCGAACGGCGTCAAATTCTACGGCAGCGAGGGTTGGATTTTTGTCACTCGTGACGAAATGGTGACTGCGACCGACCCCGGTTCCTCTCAACCGAAGCCGCAGCCGCTCACCGCGAGTAACCCAAAGATCCTGGATTCCGTTATCGGTCCGAACGAGATCCACCTCTATAAGAGCGAAGACCAACACGGGAATTGGCTGGATTGCATCCGGAGCAGGAATCAGCCGATCGCTCCCGTGGAGATCGGACACAGAGCGTGCTCTACATGTCTTCTGCACCATATCGCGATGAAAAGCAAACGCAGGCTTTATTGGGATCCGCTGAAGGAGCGTTTCCACAATGACGATGAAGCAAACGCGATGTTGAGTCGTCCGCAAAGAGCGCCGTACATCCTGAGCTAGGGCGTTGAAGTTATATAGGTGTGGAACAAGCGTGCGCTAGCCTGTTTTGCGTGAGCTCGGATTCCATTCCACGTGACGTGGTCGATGCGGTGGTGCGGACGAATCTGCCGTTTTTCGGAATTGCCTGCATCAGTCTGCTGGCTGGCGTCTCGGCACTCCTGCTTGCACGTTTACGATCTCGCGATCCCTTGCTGATCTGGGTGGGCGTGTTCTCCACTCTTTACGCGATTCGCCTGTTCGTGGAGAACGAACTGGTTCGGGATGGGTTCAACGCTCCGGGGCCGGGATACATCCCATGGGCGCTTGGCATCACGTATGCGATCAACATTCCCTTCGTGCTGTTCGCGCGCGAGCTCCTTGGCCGAGGATGGAAAGGAAGCATCGTCATTTGGCTGCGTATGGTGATCGTGTTCGCACTCGTCGCCATTCCAATGGCGTTCGTGGATCCTCATGCTAACTGGCCAGGGCAGGTGAACACGGCATTGGTGGTAGGCCAAGTTCTCCTGGTGATGCTGCATATTTGGATGCAGCGCAGACGTGGAAATCCGATGGCCACAGCGCTGCTTTGGCCTTTGCTAATCTTTTGCGTTTTCATTTTGCTGGAAAACAAGGGCTTCAGACCGGGAGGGGTGAATATTGAGCCAGTCGGTTTCTTGATCCTACTTGCGGGGCTCATATCGACGTCGATACGACGCGCATGGGTGACGGAAAGACGACTTATAGATGTCGAGCAGGAACTATCGACAGCTCGGCGGATACAAAAATCGATCATCCCGCAAGCAGCCCCTAATGTCCCCTGTCTAGATATCGCGACGCGTTATGTGCCGATGAGCTCGGTGGCAGGCGACTTTTATGATTTTCTGATTGGTGGCGATCACTTGCTCACCATTCTTGTGGCTGATGTTTCCGGCCACGGTGTACCGGCGGCGCTGGTAGCTTCTGCCCTGAAGGTCTGCTTCGCGGCGCAAAAGCAACACGCGAATAATCCAGCGAGTGTTCTTTCGGGCATCAACCTCATGGTGCGCGAGAGTCTGGGCGGCCAGTATGTTACTGCGGCGTGTGCCGCCATGGACATGAAGGCTGGAGTGATCACGTATGCAGGCGCAGGCCATCCCCCGGGCTTCCTGCTAAGAAAAGAGCGCTGCGAGATTGTGCAACTCGCGGAGAACGGGCTCTTCATCGGACCGTTCCCTTTCGCCAGCTACAAGAACATGACTGCTCGTTTTCAAGCCGGGGATCGGCTGCTTCTCTACACGGATGGCATTGTGGAGGCAAGCGGGCCCAGTGGCGAAGAGTTCGGCCGCGAAAGACTTGCGGAGCTATTTCTCAGCACAGCGAATCAGTCGCTATCGGAATTCATGAACACACTCTTCCAACAGATCTCTCACGGTGAACAACAAGACGATCTGACGGCCGTGGTAGCGCAGTATCGGTGACGAGGGTCTCAGTGCACCGGAACAAATTGTCTCGTTTCCAACCAGGCGCGCGACAATACCCTGAGTGAATCTCCAGTTTTTCCGTTGCATTCTTTTGTTTCTTTTCGGCATTGCCGTCTTTGGCAATCCAGCGCGCGCGGACGAACACGGCGACCTAAAGCTATTTTTCCTTCAGAATCCGGTCGGACAGGAGCACTACGACCTGACTTCGTCCCCACATGAGCTGGTCCTGCAGGCTTCTTTCGGCTACAGCGAACGCGAATCGACGATTCACTTAGACGCCACTCTCCGGATGAAGGCGGATGCGACGCCGGAAGAGTTCGTCGCCGATGGCAAGAGTTACCGCCCGTTCAGCGTTCACGCGAAATTTGTGGCGGACGCGGTCGGCAAGAGCGCCGCAGTGGAAGATGGAGGCGCTTCTCGACAGGTGTCCTTGCCCAATCGATACTTCGCGATTAGCGGCTACGCTCCACTTTCCGTGCAAATGATGCTGCTGCGGTATTGGAATCGACACGGAAAGCCCGCGCGGCTGGTACAGTTTCCGGCTGGGACGGGCGTAGCGGACATTCTCATCGACGTCGCGGGTCAGGACAATATCGAAGTTAATGGGCGGACCGCTCACCTGACGCGCTACTCCGTGCGGAACGTAGTCTGGGGGCGCGAATCCGTGTGGCTCGACGACTCGGAGCAGATCGCCGCTGCGACGACGTATGCGGGTGGACTGCCGCTGGAGGCGATTCGACCGGAGTACGCGGGCGCTCTCCAGCAATTGATTCACGCGGCCGTTACGGATCGGCTGAACGAGGCCGCCGAGTTGAAGCGTAGCATTCGCCCAATTGCGGAAGGCGCGTTTGCGATTTCGGGCGTAAATTTGATTGATGGTACCGGGCACGGACCAATCGCTGACGCCACTGTTCTTGTGCGGGACGGACGTGTTGTCGCCGCGGGTCGGGCGCGCGAGGTTTCGATACCGGTAGGCGTTCGCGTGATCAATGCGCCCGGTGCAACGCTGCTGCCCGGGTTGTGGGACATGCACGCTCATTTTGCTCAAACAGATTGGGGACCCGCCTATTTAGCAGCGGGCGTGACCTCCGCCAGAGATTGCGGCAATGAGTTCGAGTTCATTACAAAAGAGCGTGACGCCATCTCGGAGGGACGAGTTTTAGGACCACGAGTGCTGCTGGCCGGACTCGTCGATGGCAGCGGCCCGAAGAGCTTCGGAACGACTTGGGCAGATACTCCAGAACAGGCGCGCCCGGTTGTCGATCGATACAAGGCTGCAGGGTTCGCACAGATGAAAATCTACGATTGGATTCGTCTGGACGTCCTTCGGGCGATCACGGTTGAGGCGCATCGCCAGGGAATGACGGTGACCGGGCACATCCCGCGGGGGCTATCCGCCATGCAGGCCGTGGAAGCAGGAATGGACCAGATCAACCATATCGGATCGGTTTTTCAGGCCATAGCAGGACCGGCGGCCGGACCTCTCGACTTAAACTCGGCTACCGCAACCAAAGCGATCCAATTCTTTCGGGAACACAACACGGTGATTGACCCCACGTTGTCCTGGAATGAACTCCTTGGCAGGCCGATGAACTTCGATATCGCTTCATTTGAACCGGGCTTCGCCAAAGCTCCTTACGTGTTGACGAGTCTCATTCGAACGGCCGGAACGGCGCCGGCTAGCGCGGTTCAGTCGCGCCGTTTTCACGAGTCGCTGGAAGTTGTGAAAGCTCTGCATGACGCCGGAATACCGATTGTTGCCGGCACAGACAAAGGCATTCCCGCGCATAGTCTGCACCGGGAGCTTGAGCTGTACGTGGAAGCCGGCATCTCGCCAATGGATGTAATTCGACTGGCAACTGACGGTGCGGCTCGGGCAATGGGCGTCGACAAAGATCTCGGCACCGTGGAAGCCGGTAAACGCGCCGATCTGGTTCTGGTTGACGGCAATCCTCTTGCCGACTTTTCCGCACTCAGGAGAGTGACTCGGGTGATCAGCAACGGCCGAATGTACGACAGCTCCGAGCTGTGGCGCAGCGTCGACTTTCAACCGTAATCTGCGCTGCTTTTCCAGGTGTTTCCCGGGGTACTATCTCGATGTCGAGAATCTTTTAGTAAAGGTCAGGCATCTCATCGTTAGGTCAATTTGAAAACCTGAAGGCATGACGAAGAGGGAAGGTAACCCCGCGGCAGCTCAACTTTGGATTGTGCTCGCGCGATGCCACCGAGCCGTAAGCGCCCTCGTAGAGCGTAGTGTCGCCGATCTAGGCCTTTGCCTGAGCGACTTCATGGTGTTGGAGGCTTTGCTGCACAAGGGTCCGTTGACCATTTCGGACATTCAAGCCAAGGTGCTGCTTGCAAGCGGGTCGATGACGGCGGCCGTGGATCGCCTGGAGAACAGAAATTTGATCGTCCGCAAGACGACGGCCTCTGACCGGAGGGCACGAGTTCTGGAGCTTACCCCGGAAGGGCGACTCATGATCCAACGCGCGTTCAGGGAACATTCGGAAGATTTGGACCGGGTCATGTCCGTATTGGACAACAACCAAAAGCAAGAGTTGTACGCAGCCTTGAAAAAACTCGGCCAGTTTGCGGCTGAAGCCCTAAAAGGGAATACAGCCGCGGAAAAGATCAGCTAATTGGCAGGAAAATTTGAGACTGCCGGTCAGCAAAGGAAGGAAATTTAGTATGTCAACTCCCATTGTGGGACTTCATCACGTCACAGCGATTGCCTCGGACCCGCAGAGCAATCTCGACTTTTACACACAGGTGCTCGGGCTTCGCTTCGTGAAGCGAACCATCAACTTCGACGATCCGGGCACTTATCACTTTTATTTCGGCAACGATGTGGGTGCGCCCGGAACCATACTCACGTTCTTCCCGTGGCCAAACGCCGGTAAAGGGCGTGTGGGCGCCGGCGAAGTAATAGCCACGGCATTTTCGATCCCTATTGGGTCATTTGATTTCTGGGCGGAACGCCTGAAGAGCAACGCTGTTTCCTTCACGGAGAGTGAGCGTTTCGGCTCTCGGGTGATTACGTTGAGTGATCCGGACGGAATGGTTGTCGAATTGGTTGAACACGAGGAGAAGCAGCCCACGAACGCTTCCCGATACTCGGATATCGAACCACGCAATGCCATCCAAGGGTTCTACGGCGTGGCTCTGCTAGAGCGAAGTCTGGCACGTACGGAACAGGTACTGCGCCTGATGGGTCTCAATAAGATCGCCGAGGAAAATGGCGTGGTTCGCTTTGCGCCGGAAGGTGCCGCTGTCGGCCGCTTCATCGATATCAAGGTGGATGCCGCTGCGCCACTGGGCCGCATGGGCGCGGGAACTGTGCACCACATCGCCTTCCGGAACGTGGACGATGCAGCTCAGGCGCAATGGCGCCAGATTCTCTCTGCTCATCTGAGCGTTACACCGGTTCAGGACAGGACTTACTTCCACTCGATTTACTTTCGCGAGCCCGGCGGGGTTTTGTTCGAAATGGCGACTGACAACCCAGGGTTCCTGATTGATGAGCCAGTGGAGAGTCTGGGCGAGGCACTGCGTATCCCCGACTCGTATGAGCCGATGCGCCAGGCGATCGAAGCCCACTTGACTCCTCTGAAGTTCAGAACGTCTTCATCATCGCTCGTCGGAGTTACCCAATGACAACAGTTACGGATCGCGAGAGTTTGCCGCTCGTTCGAGCGGGCGCACCAATCGAAAACGCAGCGGGAGCACTGATCCTGCTGCACGGGCGAGGCGGCGAGGCGGAAGATATGCTTTCACTCGGCAGTGCGCTGATGGGTAACCGGTTAGCCCTGCTTGCGCCCCAGGCGGCAGGGCACACCTGGTATCCGTTCTCGTTCCTGGCGCCTCGTGAAGAGAATGAACCATATCTGTCTTTAGCTCTCGGACAGGTAGAAGCGGCGCTGACGCTGGCCACTAGTAAGGGGCTGAAGTCCTCTCAGATTGCGATTTGCGGGTTCTCACAGGGAGCGTGTCTCGCAACGGAGTTCGTGGCACGCCACCCGCAGCGCTACGGCGGACTTCTTGCGTTTACCGGCGGCCTCATAGGTCCTCTCGACCGACCAATCTCACTGACGGGCGATTTAGCAGGCACACCGGTTCTGCTCAGCTCTGGCGATCCCGATCCGCACGTTCCCTGGCAGCGTGTGCAGCAATCGGGCGAACTGCTTACCGGTATAGGTGCGAAAGTCATTCTGCAGCGCTATCCCGGTAGGCCGCACACGATTCTTCCGGAAGAAGTTGAGAACGGAAGGAAGTTGTTATCCGGCACGTTTCCAAGTCAGCGGCCCTGAAACTCCGACTCTGCCGTTAGCGGGGACGAGTCGTGAAGCCGTGCGCTTTCCAGAGCTTGTCCCAGTGCCAAATGCCGTAGGCCGAATGATCGGGAAGGCGATAACCGAGTTGGTGCGCAAGCATGATGATCTGACCTCGATGGTGTGCCTCATGCGAAAACATGTAGCCAAACATGGTTCCTCCGGCAGGCCATGTTCGCGTCCAGCTACCACGCGAAAACCTCGTGACTGTCCGATCTGCACCATCCGACAGAGCCTCCGAAAGCATGCGAAGACACTGCGTTGCACTCTTGCTGTGTGCAACTGCCGCTTGCTTCATCGTGCAGCGATGGGGATCGAGCGGGGCAGGGCATTTCAAGTGGGGGGCTGAATCCCTGAGCCAGACAAGGCGGCTGTTGTGAAGGTGCGCAAAGATGGCGGCTATCGTTCGGCCCTCCGTCGCTTTTGCTCCGGGCAGCCGAGCGCGCCAGGCTTTTGGATCCAGATGCGCCAGCAAGAGCTGATTCATGGCGTCATTGACCGTGTACGTCTCTACCAGGACATCGCGGAGTTGGGCCAGCGCCTCATCAGATGACGGTTTCACTGCGCCCATTTGAAACTACTGAGCCTACTCGGCGCCTGACTGTCGCAGAGCTTTGACGGCAACTTCTTTGACGAAGACGATATCGTGGTCGCTGTGGTTCTGAAGACCGATGTAGCCATAGGTCGGGCGAGGACCGCGCTCGGGCTCGTAACTGCGCGCCTTCGGCGGAACAGCTTCTCCTTCGGTATAGTCGGTGACCTTGACCCCGTTAACGGTTACGATCGTGCGCGGACCATCGAGAGTGATGTCCATGGTGTTCCATTCAGGGCCAGGCTTACCGGGTCGCGCAAGTGCTTTGGTCTGTGAGTAGAGAGTCCCGGTGTAGTGATAATCGTTTTCGCCGCTTGCTTCCGGATTGTTGTCGATCTGTACTTCGTACCCGTAGTTGACGGGCATCCAAGGCTCGGTCGGCGCTACAGGAATGCGCACGAACACACCGGAGTTATCATTTTGATCGCGCATTTTGTAGACAACCCGAATAACACAATCGCCTAATTTGCTGCCCGTCCAGTAAAGCAGGCCCATGCCGCCATGCGTCTGGATGAGTCCGTTTTCCACGGTCATATTGCCTGGGCCGACGTGTTTCCAACTGTTGAGGTCTTTGCCGTTGAATAATTGCTTCCAATCACCCGAGTGGGCCGCAAAAAGCTGCCCGGCGACAAGGCACAGCAAGACCAGACATCTGTTCATAATCGACGACTATATCAATGAAAAGAGCCGGAGAGCAGCTTGCGGCCACTGTCCGGCTCCTGGCTCTTATCGAGATGAACTTAGAACGCGAACCGCAGTTGGATATCCATGCGGCGTTGATTGCTGGCGGTCGCTTCTGCGCCGTACCCACCAGTGATGCCGGTAGATTCCAGGAAGTACGGTGATGTGATGGCGCCCACCGGCGGGCTCAGGTTCTCGTGGTTGAGAATGTTGCGAGCATTCAGGGAGATAGTGAGGTTGTAGCGATGCTGCGTGTTTTCGGCACCGGGACCGCCGCGTGCACCGCCCCCCCCGAAACCGCCAAATCCACCGCCGCCTCCACCGCCACCACCGCCATGTCCGCCGCCGCCGCCCCCACCACCGCCGCCGCGGGAGCCACCGGAAGGTCCGGCGAACTTAGTGGTACCGAAACCGAACGTCTTGCTGACACGCAGGTTGAAACCGAGGAAACCAGGGCCGGTGCCGGAGTTCCGCTCGATCATGTCCGTGGCGTTTACGATTCCGGATGCTGTCGAGAGGCAAGGATCGATGCCCGGGCCAGAGCAGCCCACGGGGATGCCGTAATAGTAGTTAAACGTACCCGCGCTCGTCAGGACGGCCGGGCGCGCGCTTGGAGTATTTTGCAGACCTTGCAGATAGAGGTCGGTGCCCGCCGTTACGTTGAAGGGCGTGCCGCTATGCGCCACTAGGAATGGTGAAAAGCGCAGTCCCCAAGGCGCCGTGACGGATCCGCCCAGAAAGAAGCTATGGGCCATATCCAGGGAAGAGCGGCCCCAGTCCGAAGCGAAGTAGTACGGGTCAGCGGGGAAGGTGTTCAGGCCATCGGTGTCACTGTGCGCTGTGGTGAAGGAGTAACGGGCAAAGATGGTGGCATACTTGCCGACGGTGGAGTTGATGCCTACGATCGCTTGCGTTTGCTTGAAGACGCCGTCGGACTCGTAGTTATAGATGTCACCGATGTTGCCATAGGGGCGTGCACCAATCACATTCGAGTTCGCCAGAAGACGCGGCGGCATGGCTGTGGGACTAGGAAGGCAGTCCGCCGTACCGTCGGGGCACTCATAAGGCGCGTTGATGTCGACGGTTCGTGGTTCGTGCAGACCGCGAGAATTCATGAAGTTGAGCGACAACGTGGTATGTGCGAGTAACTGGCGATCTATACCAACGGCTGTCTGCATGATCCGGGGTGCCTTGAAATTGCTATCGATCTGAAAGCGCTGGGCAGCGGTGCTTTGGGTTCCATTGGAGGTGAGCACGGATAACGGAATCTGTGTGTTGAAGGCCGCATTGTAGGTTGTCGGCGCATCCAGCGTATAGGTCTGGTAAGCGTTTCCCTGCGCGTAGCGGAGTGCGGTTTCGACGTTCGTAATGGCGAAACGGTCATAGAACATGCCCCAGCCGCCGCGGATTACCGTTTTTGCGCGGCCCGTCGTAGCCTTCGAATCCGGCGACCAGGCGAAGCCGAAGCGGGGCGCGAAATCGGTGTAATCGCGGATGTTTGTTTGGTCTTCCCAGCGTAGGCCGACGCTCAAGGTCAAGTTCGAACGCGCCTTCCAATCGTCCTGTATGAACGGGCCGTAGTCCCACTGGTGAAGCGATATGTACGGACTGCCGATGTTCTGCGTGTACTTGGAAGGTCCATAGCCCATGCCAGTCACCTGAGCACTGCTCAAGCCCTGGTTAAGAAGTTGGACGGTTGTGAGATAGTCCTGAATGGAGGAAACCTGAGTACCGTTCGCCAGAGTGTTTCCGAGAAACGAGTACTCGCCGTTGAAGCCGGTCACGTTCAGATTGTCCATCCAGGTGGTGCGGCTACGGACGCCGAATTTGGTGACGTGCGTTCTCCAGGTGACGGAGGTATAGTTCTGCAGTTCGAAGTAGTTCTGCAGCGTGTAGCTCTTCGGAGTACCGGGAGCGCTGTAGCCGGACCCACCCGCTACGAATGCCTGACTAACGTCCAGCGTAGGCGCGGTACTCTGGCTGGCGTCCGTCGTGTAGGTGTGGTCGAACTGCAGGTGCGTTTCGTTGACCACTTTTGTGCTTAGTACGGCAGTCTCGACTGCTTGCAACGTATTTTCGGTGGAGTTGCTGGTGTAGCCGTAGCTCGGGAATGTGATGCCGCCTACCGTAGTGGCAGGGACATCGAAGCCACCGATGCCCGTTAGCACGTGATCGTTAGCGAGATAGCTATAGCGGAAGCTTAAAGTATTGTTCGCACCAAGCTGATAGTCGACGCGAGGGCTCACGGTTGTGCGCCGCTGCGGGGTCGAGTAGTAGATCTGATAGGGACTTGTTCCGGTGAAGGTGGTGTTCGGGATCGTCGCCGTCACGATTCCGTTGTCGTCGATCTGGCGGCGCTCGACGTCAATGAAGAAACTGGCGTGTTTTCCCAACGGGCCACTGAGGTTCCCACCAAAGAGCTGGGTTCGGAAGGGTGGGTCGTCAAAACCCTTTTCGATAAGGAACGGATTTCGCGAATTCCAGATTCCATCGCTGATGTTGTAGTAACCCTGGCCGTGGAATTTGTCAGAACCCGGCTTCGTGAAGATCTGAATACGTCCGTAGCCGAGTTTGTCGAACTCCGCAGAGAACGGGTTGGAATTGATGCGGATCTCGCGAATGGATTCCTTGGGAGGAAGTCGGCCACCGCTGAAGCCATCGACGAAAATCTGATTCCCGCCTGGGCCGGCAGCGGGGCCGGCGAGCGCTTGCAGATCGGCTTCGAGATCATCGGGATCGTCGGGCAGAGCGTCCAGATCCTCCTGCTTTAATACCAGGGCGGAGGCGTTGTTTGCCGGATCAGTGCTGACCTGGTTGGTACTGGTGTCTGTGACTGTGACTTCCTGGCGTTGCGCCTGGACGGTCATCGTGAGATTGCTGGTCACAGGTTGAGTGCCCGTGACATTCACAAGAGCACCACCCTCCTGTTGCAAGCCGGCGTATGTGGCGGACACCGTGTAGCTGCCGGGAGGAACATTGCGAAATGTATAAGTACCGTCGCCGCCCGACTGTACCGTCTGGACCGTGCCGTTCTGCGTGGAGAGTGTAACCGTTGCGCCCGGGATGATGCCCCCGGTATCGTCTTTGATCGAGCCGCTTATGGTTGCTCCGCGCGTGGCGCGGCGCGCTGGTGTTTGCGCGGGCGCTTGTGCTGCCGGCTGCGTGGCCGGAGATTGCGCGCACAACGTAGCCGATAAAGCGAGTCCGGCGAGAAGTACACGAAGAGTTAATTTGTTCATGAAACCCCTGATTTTCATTTTCCGCGGCGCACAACGGTTAGCAACTACCGTGTGCGCTGCATTTCAGACCGGAACCGCTGGTCAAATGTCTAAACGATTTCTACTGCGGAGTGCCGCCACCGCCGGGCATTCCCGCTTCGCCACCCCCGCCACCAAATGCCGCCCCCCAATCGTTGAGCGCCTGCGCTTGTCGCGGCGAAGCTGACTGGAAGATGGGCTCGACACCCGCGATTACGTTGGTTGCAAGTAAATGAGTTTTGTCGCCGTTGACTGGCATGCCGGAGACGATCACGGCATCTCCGTTCTTGAGATCGCCAGCAGAGATTTTCGGCAGGCGATCAATCATCTGCGAGAGATCTCCGTTGGCTCCTCCACGCATGCCGCCACCAGGACCCTGTCCACCGGCGCCTTGGGGCTGGCCGTTGCCGCCGCCCTGACTCTGACCGCCGCGCCTGTTCTGACCCTCGCCGGACGCGCCGCTACCCGCGCCTCCCCCCGGACCGCCCGGGCCAGCGCCCGCAGGCATTTTGAAGTCGGGATTGAATCGTCGCGCCAGCATGTATGCCATCATCTGTGGCAGCTTGTGCACTGAAGAATCGTCATTCAAGCTGATCGTGACGGGCTGTTTCGTCTGCAGATCTTTGATGGTGATTTGTTTTCCGTCTGGACTGGTAGACGAAACAGTGCCGACGGTCGTGCGGAACGAACTGGTGTAGATTTTGCTGGCCGTCATTGTTGTTCCGTCGGGGTTCAACTGGCCGATGATGCGGATCTGATTGCCGGGTTCGACGTCCGCGATTTGCGAAGGCGCGGCGACCTTGGGATTTTCCGGCGAGTAGCGCGTGAATTGAGCCGATGATGCGTTCACAGTGATCGGTTTCAACCCATCGGGTGTACGCGCGTTCACGGTGACAGTATGTGTCGTTGGGTCGACAGAGTTCACGACACCCGGAGTGCTGTGCTGCCAGGCTGCGGCTTCGTCCGCGTGAACCTTTTGTAGATCGCGTGCAGACATCAGGATGACGCTGCGCGCGGCGACCGTTTTGGGATCGGCTTCAGACTTGAGGGCGGCTACCTGAATGCGGTCGCCTACAGCCAGATCGTCAGCGGTGATGCGCACCGCGTTCTTGAGATCTTTGGCTGTCGGCTCCACTTTGAGTAACGTCTTCGTGCTACCGACCTGAACAACGTACTCCGTTCCGGTCTTGTCCTCTTTCACCGTGACGGTATGAGCCGCCGGGTCTACGGATGTGATGGTGCCGATAACGGGTGTGGGCTTCGCGGCGTCCGCGTTCTGAGCGCACGCGGGGGCTGAGCAGAGCAGCCCGGCTGAAAGGATAAGCAAGATGAACTTCAACATAGTTTTGGATCGGCTACCGCACGGTAGTCGCCTGCCAGTATTGGGAGAGGCGTACACCTCTACAGTTACGTTACGCCTTGCCTTCCAAGCAGATGCCGCGCTTCTGTTGCGAAATGTAAAACCGCGATCGGCAAGGTTCGGGCGCCTGGCATTGAGGGCACAGAGCCCCTGCATTGAAGCTCAAAAAGCCGAAGGGCGCGACTGAACCCAAATCAGTCGCGCCCTTCGGCTAAAATTTGATGTGCTGTGATTAGGCGGCGTTGACGAGCATGTCTTCGAACATCTCGTTGCCTTCGTGCTGATTGCGATCCGCCTGTTCTTGACACTGAATGCAGAAAGGAGCCCATGGCACAGCGTTCAAGCGCTTCGGGCTGATCTCCTCTTCACAGTGCAGGCAGATTCCAAACGAACCTTCGTTAATCCGACGAAGTGCCGACCGCACATTACGCAGCAGATTCGACTCGCGATCGAGATTTCGAATTGCCAGCTCGCGTTCCGCGGCATGTTGCACTTCATCTAATGCGTCGGCGCTTTTTTCAATCGTGATTGCATCGCGATTGCGAACAACTCGCTCCAGCTCGTCCTGCTTGTTCTCCAGGATCTTTTTGAACTTGTTGAGTTCAGTCTTCGTCATTGTTCTTCTCCTTCTTAACGACTAGCGTGCTCACAAAAATCATTCGAAGCTGCCAAGTCTCCCGTTTAGACGCAGGCATTTTCAAAAAGGGTTCACCAACGGTATCACAGGTTTTCCGCCTACGGATAGTGATGTGGTAACCAGTACCCAGGCTGAAAATTTGATTGCTAGCGGCAGCGCTTCGGCGGCTGCCCGGCGACAGGAATTCAGAAAACAACTCTGAAGTCCGGAAGCCTCCCTTCCGATCAGGCTACGCTTTTCGGATCTTCGAATCATACCACATGCGCCGAGCAATTCAAGCGCCAAATTGTCCCGCCGCTCTTTTCCCCGGATCCCTGCTTCCTGTCCGGTTTGGCCTCCTGATACACAACCTAATCGGTTAGTTTCACCAAAACCTTATACTGCTTTGAGTTGCCGAGTACCAAGCTGAGCAGTGAAATAAGCTGCCCCCTATAAAAATCGCGGGCGGAACGTCGCCGCGGCCCGCTACTGTATCGAGCCGCGAAGAATATTGAGTTCCCGTTCGTCGTTCTGTTGAGAATGGAGTCGAGCTATCAGGAAGAATCTCTCAGTCGGGATGGAAAGAATGTCACTCGGGCTGTAAACTCAACACTCTAGTGGGTTTACGTACCTCTTTGCGGCTGGTTGCGGGAGGTTCTGTAACTGCCAGTACTTCGACCAAGCAACTATATAGAACTGGGCCGCCGCCGATATCGGTGAGCCGGTCAGATGTGAGCTGGTTTACTCCCAAGCGCTGCCAGGATGATTTGTTCCAACGAGTGCTGTGTGCGCGGACGACTCCAGCCTGAACGGCTTCGGAGATGCGAGCCTCAAAAAAGCAAGAACCGCGGTCGTTGTACGCCTTGATCATCATGCCGTCCACGATTTGTCGCCTATCGGCGTCCTCTCGGTGCATCACTAGAACGCCCGTCTGTCTGTCGACCTCCGGCCGATGGCCGAAGGTTGAATTCATACTGTCGTCGTTTTTCGCGGAGACAAACTCGAGCGGATAACGTTGCGCGAGCCGCCGGTCTCCAAAGCGAGATTCGATCGGCGGCTCGTAAGCTAAGGCGTGGGCCCCGAATTCGAACTTCTCGGAATCGGTTTTGAAGCCGCCGTGGGCAAAAGGCCGGAAGGGTGCATCTGACGGACCGAAATTCAGAGGCGCCGAACCCTCGGACAGCAGGCGCTCGAGAGTAATCCCCTGTAGATAGGGTGACCGCGAGTCGAGCAACGAACGGATCATGTCGTGCTCGCTGTCGGTGAAGCATGGATCGTCGAAGCCCATACGCTGCGCAAGAGCGCGGAATACGTCGACGTTCGACCAGACTTCACCGGGGCGGGCGAGAGCGGGAGTCGCCAGTTGAAGATGATAGTGCCCGTATGCAAGATACAAGTCGGTGTGCTCCAGGAATGTGGTGACTGGAAGCAGGTAATCGGCGTAATCGGCTGTATCGGTTTGGAATTGTTCGAGGACAACTGTGAACAGGTCGGCGCGGCGAAGACCTTCTACGACGGCGCTCTGATGCGGAGCAATGGCGGCGGGATTCGAATTGTAGACCACTAGTGCATGGACAGGCGGGTCCTGCAGTTCCTTCAGGGCGTGACCCAGTCGCGACATATTGACTAGCCGCGCTTCTCGGCCTAATGAACGAAGCTGCAGATCAGGCAATTCCAGAGCAGGACGATTGAATTCGAAAGCGCCGGAGGTGCTGAGCTGACATCCGCCGCCTTCGTGCCGCCACGCTCCAGTCAGGACGGGCAGAGCCGTAATGGCGCGTACGGCGGCGCCTCCGCGCTCACTTCGTTGCACGCCATAGTTGACACGAATGGCAGCGGGTTGCGTTGTCGCGAATTCGTGCGCGAGGTGTTCGATATCGGATGCTGGAATTCCGGTCCACCTGCCTGCTTTTTCGGGCGTATAGCGCGCGACAAGGCGCTGGAACTCCGGAAAGCCATTTGCGTATCTTGCTAAGTAATCCGAATCCTGGAGTCCGTCGCGCAGAATGACGTGCGCCATCGCGAGCGCCAACGCCAGGTCCGAACCCGGATTCACTGCGTAATGCCGGTCAGCAAGCGCGCCCGTACGGTTCCTGACAGGATCGATGACATAAAACTTCGCTCCGTTGCGGCGCGCCTCCACGATCCACGGCCAAAGGTGCACGTTCGTGCCGAGGATGTTTGCACCCCACGCGATGATCAGCTTTGCTTTGGCGAACTGCTCGGGCGGCATACCGATTTTTGCACCTTGCGAGAGCATGAGTGCCGCACCACCTGCGCTAGAACAAATCGTCCGGTCGAGACGCGATGCGCCAAGGCGATGAAAGAAGCGCCGGTCCATACCGGAGCCATTCAGCAGCCCCATGGTGCCGGCGTAGCTATAAGGCAGGATTGCTTCAGAGCCGTGTTTCGCAGCAATTTCCTGGAGTCGGGCAGCAATGCCGTCCAGCGCTTCATCCCAGGACACGCGCTCGAAACGCCCGTCGCCTTTCGCGCCTATCCGGCGCTGCGGATACAGAAGACGTTCGGGATGATATTCACGCTCGAGGTACTTGGTTACTTTCGCGCATAGGAACCCGCGCGTGATGGGATGATCTGGATTGCCGCGCAGCCGTGTCGCGCGACCGGACTGATCGATGTCGACGAGTACGGAACACGTGTCGGGACAATCGAGCGCGCAGACGGATTTACGAGTGTAGAGGGCCACGAGACTTTTATTGTCGCTGACTTCAGCGGCAACCGGAATGGTTGATTCTGTCGGGTCACCCCGATGCGGTGCGCACTCTTGCGGTCGGCGACGGATGATACGTCGTGTGGCCACCCATGTGCCGGTCGAAGAAGCAGCTTTTATGCGGGAACTGCTCGTTTATCGGGTATTGGCAATGCTAGCTCTTTGAGCCGAGAGCTTTCTCATAACAGTAACGAAGTCGCTTACCCAGGGCAAGAAACTCGTCCAGGTCAGCCGGCTTTGTGAGGTAACAATTCGCCTCAACATTTGCTTTGTGGACTTTGCTTTTCATTACGTGCATCGGCGAGGAGCTAAGCACCACTACAGGCAGGCTCCGAAGCTCGTCCGTCGTGCGGATGACCTGAAGCACCTCGGCGCCGTCGCGCTTGGGGAGATTCAGGTCCAAAATAACCAAATCCGGGCGCTGTTGCCTGCCGCCACGATGCTCCAGCAGTAATTCGATGGCCTTTTCTCCATCATCGGCAACCGTGGTTTCGGTAGTCCAACTTTGCTCTTCTTGGAGAGCGCGTTCCACCATCTCCGCATCCACCGGATTATCTTCGACAATCAACACGCGCGTCATGTCGTCAGCAGAACGCAGGTTCATTACCACTTCAACCTCAATCCTTGCAAGCCCTATTATGGAACTGCCGGTGTAATTTGATTGGCCGGCCACATGTTGGTTGAGGAACTCTGACTCGGTAGTGCGAAACGGAACGTTGCACCTTTTCCCGGTTCACCCTCAGCCCAGATCCGACCGCCGTAATGAGCCACGATCCGGGCACAGATGGCCAGACCGATCCCCGTCCCAGGATATTGGTGATTGTGGTGCAAACGCTTAAAGACGCCAAAGATGCGCTCTGTATAAGCCGGATCAAATCCGATTCCATTATCGACAACCGAGAAGACCCACTCGTCCCCCGCAGACTCGGCGGAAATCTCTATTATCGGTGTTACATCCTGCTTTCGATATTTCAGAGCGTTTCCGATTAGGTTCTGAAACAATTGCGTCAAGTGGACCCGCTGCATTCGTAACGACGGGAGAAGATCGAATCGCAATTCGGCATTGTTCTCTCGTATAGCGGTACCGAGGTTTGCCAGCGCCTCCCGCAGGCTGTCAGTCGCGTTGGTGAAACTTTCGACGTTCTCTGGACTGTCCAGCGCGTTTGAGAAGGACAGCAAGTCTCTTACCATCGTGTGCATGCGTTGTGCGTCAATGATGCTCTCGTGAATCCGCTCCATCGCCGCTGCGTCGAATTGATTTCCCTGTTCCCGACGGAACATGCCCAACCTGAGCACGATATTGCGCAAAGGCTCCTGCATATCGTGCGCAGCGGCGTAAGCGAACTGCCGCAATTCATCGTTGGCCCGGTGCAAGTTTCGCTCCGTAATCTTTTGTTGGTTTATGTCGGTAAATGTTCCAAACCAACGAAGACTACTGGAGGAATCACCCGCAAACAGACCACGGCACAAGAACCAGCGATACCCTCCCATGCGACCATCGGCCAGACGGACTTCTGCTTCATACGATTCATTCGCGGCAACAGCAGACTGCCAGCCGTCAATGTATTTTTGACGGTCATCCGGGTGAACAAGCGGCCGAAAGTCCTTCGTGAGGTCTCCGGCTGAACTGGATTTACTGAATTCGTGCCACTGTCGATTCAGGTATTCGATTGATCCATTTTCACCCGCCGTCCACACGATCTGGGGCATGGAATCGGCGAGCTGACGAAAGCGTAGTTCGCTCGCCCGAATCTGCTCTGTGGCTCGCTTCCGGTCCGTGATATCGGCGTTGACTTGCAGAAAACCCGATATCTCACCGTTGGCCTGCGTTTGAGATGCCCACCGGCTTGCCACAGTGATTTCGGAGCCGTCCTTTCGCGAGTGCTTCAATTCCGTTTCCCAAACACCGGTCGCGGCAAGCGCAGTCAGCACCTCTTCAATCAATACGGAGAATCGCAACAACTGCCGTGAGGTCTGCCCGACAGCCTCCTGCGATGTCCACCCGTACATCTGCGCCGCGCCTTGGCTCCAGTATCGAATCACATCGTTGCCGTCGGTGGAGAGAACGCCAACGGGGGCGAGATCTAGTAATCGAGCTTTCTCGCTTAGCCGTTGCTCATTGTACTGGAGCTCCAGGGTACGCGATTGGACCCGGCTCTCCAACTGGTCAGACGCAAGTTTCAGTGCTCTTTCGGCCTTGCGTTTGTATGCGGAGATGCTGCTCACGAGTAACGAAAGGACTAATAGCAGCCCAAAGCGACCGAAGTCGGGATGCAGCCGAGTCCCTGGCACTAACAAGCGCGGGATAACAAACGTGATCAAAATCACGGCCAGAACGCCTTCGCCGTACCCCAGCCAGGCGCATGCGAGGAAAACGATGTCTCCGATAAGGGACACGACCAACGTCGCTTTGGTGCCGAAGGCCTTCATCAAGAGCGCGGCTAACGCGGTCCCCAGGATTAATAGGCTGAACGCAAACAGGTAACTGCGCAGCCAACCGGGTAGACGCCTGGAGAAGTCGTTGATTCGCCACGTCCCTTTGACCAATCCGGCTAACAAAGTCCGCCTCTTTGATATTCCACCGAGTCTAATCGCGTTCTTGCGGCGCGCGCAGCGCTCGCAGTCCGAAGGATGCGAATGTGATAAAGCGCCGCCAGACAAGCAGATGTAAAACAGTGCCAGTCGAATATTGTTTGAAGATCACGGCCCACAACTCTCGCATTGACCTCCTCGGTATTAGGTCTCGCGCCCCTTCCTGGGCGATTGGCGAATGAAGCTCGGCGGCTTGAGAAATTGAAGGGAAGGCGGAACTACTTCCCTGAGGCGCGAAACCAGTCTACTTCGGCGTCTCGCTCGCCGTTTCATTATAGGTGGAAATCGTACCCAAAACCTCTGCACGGATTTCTCCCTACGTCGGCGGCGCGGGCGATTCGGCGAAATCTCCGGGATAGAGCCAGGCTTATGCGCAAACCGTCAATTGAACCGCATGTCTGACAACCTACAACACGAGACTCGCCCGCGTCGTTCTTGCAGCGCCGGCGAAGTAAACGAAACTGTTTGCCAAATCCATCACGCTATTCGATGCTGCTATGCGATTCACCAACCGCTTCCGCCTCGAAATCGACGTTCACGACCAAAGCAATTTTTCTCAAATTCCCCAACCCATAGAGCCCCAGCCACTTACGCACGCCACGCACCCTCCTCGCGCCTCCGTCGCGCCCGGCCGTCCTATACCCTTCAGGCGTGAACGACCCTATCAACGAATTGTTCATCGCCGATGTCTCCGATGAAGAACTGAACGAACAGAAGGACGACCCGCTTGGGAACGTCACTTCCATATCC
>DATBEG010000140.1:0-25953 GCA_036276155.1 Bryobacteraceae bacterium
GTTGCTGTCGTAAAATCGACTTGTGCAACTGTTACTTGCCCGTAGCGGAGATTACCGCTGGTGATCTCGCGAGCCCTGAAACGGGCTGCGATGTGGGTGCCCTCGATTCGGCACCTGAAGGAGCAAAGGGATGCGGCGCTACAACAGGTTGCGGAAGTCTCACGCCGGGTTGACGCGTTAGAAAATGGGAGCACGACAGAGGGGAAGGAATTTTACGATTCTGATCCGTTAGTCAATCGTTCAGTTCAGAAAGCGCTGTCGCTTATCCGAGCGGAGTATACTTCGCTCCCTCGCTTTGCATATCATCTGCCGTTCGACTACGAGATGCTAACGTTGCCGCCTCAGTTTGATCCACCGGTATGGGTTGAAGGCGAGGTCCTGCCTCTTCCTCCGTCCGGCGAGCGGCATGGCCACGATGATTCCCAGTATCTGGAATGGGGGCGTTTTGATCACGACCTGCTGTTAGATCACATCCGGCGCGAATTGCCCTCATTCGACAATCTGGCTGTCATGGATTTCGGATGTTCCTCCGGTCGCGTCCTCCGTCATTTCCTTCCGGAGATGAGGGAACACGGTTGGAAGGTGACGGGTGTTGATGTATCGGCGCGCCGCATTGAGTGGATGCGGAGGAATTTTCCTCAGGAGTTCCAGGTTTACACAGGCACAGCACTGCCGATACTGCCTTTCGAGTCGAACACCTTCGACGTAATATACGGCTTCAGCGTCTTTACGCACATCAAGTTTCTCTGGGACATGTGGCTTTTGGAATTACGCCGGGTGCTAAAACCTGGCGGACTCTTGATCCAAAGCATCCATACCGAGAACGCGTGGACCTTTTTCGCTCGGCATGGCCATCAAGAGTGGGCGCGCAATGCGTTAGGCCCCCTGAGCGTACAGGAGGAGAACCTTCCGCATGACTTTGTATACTTCGGGGACATCGCTAGCAGCCAAGTGTTTTGGAGAAAGGACATCGCTCGCGCTTTCTGGGGCCGCTACTTCGGCGATGTCACGATTTTGCCGCCGCCTGAGAAGTATTGGTATCAAGATTGGGTCGTGGCCCGGAAACCGAGATCCGATGAATCTCCAGACCGAGATGCCTTGGAGCGGAGAATCGCGGATCTTGATCGCGCCCGTTTGGATGTCGAGCAGCATAAACCGACAGTTTCGGGCGGTGAAGGTATTAGTGGTGTAACCGCTAACCAAGAGTTTGCCGATGTCGTAATTGATCAAGATTTCTCCCAACACGGCGAGCAGGAAATCATTCTCGATTTCTTTTCACGGCTTCCGCAAGGCTTCAACAAATATTGTGTCGATGCGGGAGCCTATGACGGCTTTGTCGGCAGCAACTCGCGCGCACTCTTCCTCAGCGGCTGGCGAGGCGTTGTGATTGAACCTAATCCGAGGGCGTTCGCCAGGCTCCGCGAGCTTTACGCAGACCGCACCGACATCGCATTCGTCCAGAAGGCCTTGTCTGGCAGTCGACGCGAAGGTGTCCCGATGAAATTTTCAGTCGGCCCCTCGGGAACGGCGGAGCAAGACAAGTGGATGTATGCGCAACCGAGCACTCTTCACGATTCTTTTGCAACGCAATATGAACAAGGACACGGTTATGTCTATGAGACCTTAACGGTCTCGACCGATACGCTGACCAATATCCTGCGACAGGTCGGAGCTCCAAAAGACATCGGGTTCTTGAGCATCGATTGCGAGGGGGAGGATCTTAATATCATCAGGGAGTTGGACTTCGAGAATTTTTGCCCTCTGCTGATCTGTATTGAGGCCGACGACCAAAGTCGGTATTTGTATGCAGAGATTCTGGAGCCCCGCGGTTATACAGTCCATGCACACACCGTCGGCAACACCTTTTTTAGACGGTTAGCTTAGCCACTGACGTGCGCCGAATAATCTTCCGACGGTCCGCACCGTGACTTGGACAAGTTTCGCTCGCATTTACCGAGTAAACGCTCTACTCTGCGCACTCCTCCTGCCGATTTGTGTACTGATCATCCCTGTGCGGCCGAACGCCATGGTACCCTGACGCCGTGAATTATATGAACCTCGGCAGAACCGGCCTAAAGGTTTCGCGTCTCTGCCTCGGATGTATGACCTACGGCTCCAGTAAGTGGCGCGACTGGGTTCTCGATGAAGAGCAGAGCCGCCCGCTTATCGAACGTGCTCTCGAAGCGGGCATCAACTTCTTCGATACGGCTAATGTGTATTCGAATGGCGCCAGCGAGGAGGTTGTCGGCCGGGCGCTGCGCGATTTTGCGAAGCGCGACGAAGTGGTCATCGCGACGAAGCTGTTCAATCCGATGCGAGAGGATCCAAACGGCCGCGGCTTGTCGCGGAAAGCAATTATGACGGAGATTGACCACAGCCTCAAGCGCTTAGGCACGGATTACGTCGATCTCTATCAGACGCATCGCTGGGATTACAGCACGCCGATCGAGGAGACCGTAGAGGGCTTGCACGATGTGGTGAAAGCCGGCAAGGCGCGATATATCGGCGCGTCATCAATGTATGCCTGGCAATTCTCAAAAGCACTGTATACGGCCGATTTGCACGGCTGGACACGTTTTGTGTCCATGCAAAATCACTACAACCTGATCTATCGCGAAGAAGAGCGTGAGATGCTGCCGCTATGCCGGGATCAATGTATCGGCGTTATCCCGTGGTCGCCGCTCGCGCGCGGTTTCCTGGCGGGCAATCGTAACAAGCAGAAGAGCGGGGAGACCACGCGAGCGAAGAGCGACGATTACGCAAAACAGCTCTATTATCAGGATGACGATTTTAATGTGGCAGATCGTCTGAGTGAAGTCGCAGAGGCTCGAAAATTGCCGAACATGCAGATTGCACTGGCATGGATCCTGTCAAAGCCTGAAGTTACTGCACCTATCATCGGTGTCAGTAAGTTAGAGCATCTGGATGATGCGTTGGCGGCCTTGAACGTGCAACTTACTCAGGAAGAAATCAAAAGCCTGGAAGAGCCATATCGACCTCACCAGATTTTGGGACACTCCTGATCACGCCAGCGCCGGATCGGGAAGCCTGCGCCATTCGTAGAGCGGATGCTTCTGCGTCAGTGCTGCCACACTGCGGCGAACTTCGTCGCGCGCTTGCTCCGATTTCGGATCGTTCAACACCTGGGCAATCAGTAGTCCAACTTGCTGCATCTCCTCGGTCCCGAAGCCGCGGGTAGTCACGGCAGGGCTGCCCAGACGAATACCGCTCGGATTGAGAGGCGGATTGGCATCGAACGGGATGGCGTTCTTGTTTGCCGTGATATGGGCTTCGTCGAGTGCCTTTTCCGCTTCTTTGCCCTTGATGCCCTTCGCGAACACGTCAATCAAAAGCATGTGAGAGTCTGTGCCCCCGCTGACCACACGGAATCTTTCGTTCTGGAGCGCTTTCGCCAGCGCTCGAGCATTGTTGAGCACCTCTAGTTGATAGGCGCGGAACCCATCTGACATGGCTTCGAGGAAACACACTGCCTTGGCGGCTATGATGTGAACAAGCGGACCGCCTTGCGCTCCGGGGAAGACCGCGCGATCGACGGCTTGCGCGAACTTCTCTTTGCAAAGAATCATTCCTGATCGGGGGCCGCGCAGCGTCTTGTGCGTAGTGGATGTCACGATATCGGCGTACTCGCACGGATTTGGATAGAGCCCGGCTGCAACCAAACCGGAGTAATGAGCAATGTCCACCAGAAAAACAGCGCCAACAGAATCGGCAGCCTTGCGGAAGCGCGCGAAATCAATTACACGCGAGTACGCGCTTGCACCCGCCACAATCATCTTCGGCCTATGCTGCTTCGCGAGTTTCTCGACTTCTTCATAATCAATCAGCTCATCGTCTTTGCGAACACCGTACGCAACAACCTTGTAGAGCTTGCCCGAGAAGTTGAGCGGATGACCGTGCGTTAAATGGCCGCCGTGAGCCAGGTTCATGCCGAGAATGGTGTCGCCGGGCTGCAGAACGGCCGCGTAAGCCGCCTCGTTCGCTTGGGAGCCGGAATGCGGCTGCACGTTGGCGTATTCTGCCTTGAAGAGTTGTTTGGCTCGTTCGCGCGCCAGTGTTTCGACGACGTCCACGAATTCGCATCCGCCGTAGTAACGTTTGCCGGGATAGCCCTCGGCGTATTTGTTGGTGAACACGCTCCCGGCCGCCTCCAGCACCGCCTCGGAGGTGAAGTTTTCGCTGGCGATCAGCTCGAGCCGGCTATTCTGGCGCTCCGTTTCGTGCCGTATCGCTTCATAGATCTCCGGATCAGCGTCCGAGAGCGGGAGGGCCATGCGTTGCTGTTCGTTCATCGTTCTCTGTATTCTCTCCGAGGTCTGTTCTAATTATGACTAGACCTCATGAAATGGAGTACCCTTTTTGTCCCCACTCTGCGAGAGACCCCTGCAGAGGCGGAAGTCATTAGCCATCAACTGCTTCTGCGAGCGGGATACATTCGGCAGCTTTCCGCAGGTATCTATAACTATCTGCCGCTGGCCCAGCGAGCCTTACTGAAGATCCAACAGATCGTGCGTGAAGAGATGAACGCGATCGGCGGCCAGGAGTTTCTTCTGCCCGCGCTTAATCCAGCCGAGGTCTGGCAGGAGTCGGGGCGCTGGGAAGTCATGGGCGACAACATGTTCCGACTGAAAGACCGCTTTGGGCGTGATCTTTGCCTCGGCATGACGCACGAGGAAGTCGTCACGTTCATAGCCCGAGGCGAACTGCGCAGTTACAAGCAACTGCCTCAGATCTGGTATCAGATTCAAACGAAATTTCGCGATGAACCGCGCCCGAAATCGGGCTTGCTCCGCGTTCGGCAGTTCATCATGAAAGACTCCTATACGTTCGACTTAGATCCGGCCGGTCTGGACGTCGCATACGACAAGCACTACGGAGCGTATCGCGCCATCTTCGACCGCTGTGGGCTGCAGTATACGGTTGTCGAAGCCCACTCGGGCGCAATGGGCGGAAGTCAATCGCATGAGTTCATGGTGCGCTCGGATGCCGGTGAAGACTTCATTGTCAACTGCCCGAGCTGCGGATACGCGGCGAATCTTGAAAAGGCAACATCGACTGCATCGTTGCCCGCACTGCCCGATCCCGAAGGCGATTTCACGCCGGAGCCTTTCCATACGCCTGGATTGAAGACGATCGCAGATATCTCGAGCTTCGTAAAGCAGCCGGAGAGCTCGCAGATGAAGAGCCTGGTGATGGTAGCCAATGATCAGCCGGTTCTGATTATGCTTCGCGGCGATCACCAGCTCAGCGAAACCAAGCTGGCTTCTGTTTTGGGAGCAAGCGACGTTCGGCCCGCACATCCGCACGAGATTGTCGAATGGTTCGGTGCGAGCGCCGGTTCGCTCGGGCCTGTTGGCCTAACAAGATTGCGGATCCTGATGGACACCGCGCTCGAAGGACGCCGCAACATGATCTCGGGTGCAAACCGCGACGATTACCATCTACGCAACGTCACGCCTGGTAAGGATTTTCAGGCGGAAGTACATAACCTGCGGCAGGCAAGCGCGGGCGATACTTGTCCGAATTGCGGGGCGAAGCTCGAAGTTTTCAAAGCCATCGAGATTGGACACATCTTCAAACTTGGGTACAAGTACTCAGAGTCCATGGGACTGCGCGTACTCGGCGAAGATGGCAAAGAGATCACGCCAATTATGGGCTCGTACGGCATCGGCATTGAGCGTATTTTGACGTGCGCGATCGAGTTGTTCCACGACAAAGACGGCATGTCACTTCCGCCTTCTATTGCGCCGTTTACGGTAGTCATTACGCCCGTTAACTATGCCGACTCGCTGCAACGCGAAGCCGCGGACTTACTCTACACCGAATGTATTCGCTTCGGAATCGACGCGCTGCTGGACGATCGCGACGAGCGCCCCGGCGTTAAGTTCAAGGACGCCGATCTGATTGGCATTCCGTATCGCATAACAATCGGGAAGAAACTCAGCGAGGGCAAGATTGAATTCGTCGAGCGGCGTACACGTGCAGCGGAAGACGTTTTGCTGGCAGGCGCAGTTCCGCATCTGCAGAGGAGACTCGGAATGCCTCTGTTGTAAGTGGCGAGTTACAGAATCTTCTTGCCCATGGCGGACATGACTAACTCAACGCCAAGCAAAGCCGTGCGATTTGCCGAGTCGAGCACCGGATTGACTTCGACAATCTCCATGGCGACCATGCCGCTGCAATCGCAAATGGTTTCCATAGCCAGGTGCGCTTCACGATAAGTCATTCCTCCGCGTACAGGTGTTCCTACGCCGGGCGCTTCGTCCGGATCCACAGAATCCATGTCGAGCGAGAGATGAAATCCAGCTGTGCCGTCTGAAGCGATCCGCAGCGCTTTCTCCATCACGGTACGAAGTCCTTGCTCGTCAATGTCGCGCATTGTGAATGCAGTCACTCCCGATGCGCGCACAACCTGCCGCTCGCGTGCGTCGACGTCACGAATCCCAATCAGCGCTACATTGTCACCCGCCACCTTGGGCGAGAAATCGAAAATCTCCGTCAATTCGCGCGGCCCCTGCCCGATGCAACAGGCCAGCGGCATGCCATGAACATTGCCGCTCGGGCTCGATTCGGGAGTGTTCATATCCGCATGAGCATCAATCCAGATCAGCCCGATCTTTTCACCTTTTTGTCGGTAGTATTGCGAAACACCGGCGACGGTGCCTGCCGCAATCGAATGGTCGCCCCCAAGCACAAGAGGAAATTTGCCGTTCTCGAGCACGCTCTCCACCATGGCGGCGAGTTTCGCGCAAGTCTTTGCAATCTGGGGCAGATATTTCGCATTGTCGGCGCCCGCGGGTGTACTTTCCTGCTGCGCAACCGAAAGGTTGCCCAGGTCCTCCACTTCGTACCCAAGAGAAGCTAAGCGCGCGTTCAGTCCGGCCAGCCTGAGCGCCGACGGACCCATGTCGACGCCGCGCCGCCCCGCGCCCAAATCAAGTGGCGCTCCCAAAATCGAGGTGGCTGAGTGACGCATGTGAACGCGCCTGACTACGGCCGCGTGCGGTAGAGCATCCGGGGATAAGGAATTGTCTCGCGCAGATGCTCCACACCGGTCATCCAGGCGGTAAAGCGCTCTACACCCATTCCAAAACCACCATGCGGGACCGAACCAAAGCGGCGTAGATCCAGATACCACTCAAACGCCTCACGGGGCAAATTATGCTCCGCTAGCCGCTGCTCCAACAGCGCGAGGTCATGAATCCTTTGTCCACCGCCCACAATCTCTCCATAGCCTTCCGGCGCCAGAATATCCACTCCCAGCGCAACTTCGCGCCGCTCAACGTCCGGTTGGAAATAGAATGCTTTGATCTCGGTCGGATAGCGATCCACCATGACAGGGCGGTCGAACTCCTGCGTCAGAAGAGTCTCGTCGGTATTACCGAAGTCGCCGCCCCACTGGATCTCGCTGCCCCTAGACTGCAGAATCTTTACGGCTTCGTCGTAGCTCATACGTGGAAACGGCGCCTTGATATTGCTGAGCTTCGAAATGTCCCGCTCCAGCACCTTGAGCTCTTCCTGCCGGTTCTCGAGCACGCGAGACGTGACGTAGACGATCAACTCCTCGGCGACGCGCTTTACCTCTTCGAGGTCTGCGTATGCCATCTCCGGCTCGACCATCCAGAACTCCGTCAGATGACGCCGTGTTTTCGATTTCTCCGCGCGGAAAGTCGGTCCAAAACAATAGACCTTGCCAAACGCCATGGCGTCCGCTTCGTTGTAGAGTTGGCCCGATTGCGTCAGGTAGACTTTTTCGTCTTCGAAATAGTCGACTTCGAAGAGCGTTGTGGTGCCTTCGCAAGCTGCAGGAGTAAAGATCGGCGTGTCCACCAAGGTGAAGCCATGCGAGTCGAAGTAGTCGCGAATGCCTTTTACTACCTCGTGCCGTACGCGAATAGCGGCGTGCTGCCGCCGGCTGCGCAGCCAAAGGTGGCGGTGATCCATCAGGAAATCGACACCGTGTTCTTTCGGCGTGATCGGATACGGGTGCTCTTCGTTGACTCGTTGCAGAACGCGCGCATCAGTTACGTCCAGTTCATAGCCGCCGGCCGCGCGCGTCTCAACGCGAACCGTTCCGGTGATAACGACGGAACTCTCCTGAGTAAGGTTCTTCAGACTCTCGAATACCCGTTCGGGCAGGTTGCTTTTGACTGCAACGCATTGAATCATGCCGGTGCCGTCACGCAGAATTGGGAAAACGATCTTGCCGGACTTTCGCAAATTGTAAAGCCAGCCGTGAATCTCGACTAACTGGCCTTCGTGTTGACTGACATTTCTCAGTTCGATGGAAACGGGGACCTTTGCCTCTAAATCCTGGGCTTCGGCAGAACTTACTGCCGGTTCGGTATTACTGCTCATGATCGTGTGAATATGCTTTGGCCAACAGCTCCTCGGCTGCTTTCTTCGCCTGTTCGATAGGTTGGACGATATCGGCTGGCTCTCTTAGCTCGAACAACAACGGATATTGATCCGCGTGCGCAGCCAGGAGCGCCATCGCTCGCTGCCAATCGATAGTGCCGAGTCCCGGATACAGGTGCGAATCGTCCTGCCCGTTGTTGTCGTGGATGTGCGTGGAGCGGATACGCTGCTTCATCAGCTCAAACTGACGTTGAACTGATCCTGTCATATGCGCGTGCCCGATATCGAAACAGTAGTTAAGATTGAGGTGCGTCTCAGCTAAAAAACCATTGAGGCGCTCTGCTGAAGACAGACCGTTGGGTGTGTTTTCGAGCAGCACTTCCACCCCTCGCTGCCCCGCGAAGACCTTAATCTCATCCAGTGAAGAGAACCCCGCATCCCGGCGCCGTTCGTCAAACTCCTGTCCCGCAACGCCCAAGTGCTGAATCAGGTATCGGAACGGGACCGTCTCGGCCACTTCGATAGCGCGCTTGATTTCATCCACCATGGCCATCCGTTTGCCCTTCGTGGGCTCGGTGATGTCTATAACGGCCTGTGGCCCTGAGCGTCCCCAGATGTCGTCGTTGTACATCGGCGAATGCAGTGAATGGACCCTCAAGGTCGAGTCGCGGAACCAGTGCCCGAGTTCAGTTATTTGGGCTTTGTCGCGATAGTCGATGTGCTGACGCGCGCAGAAAATTTCGACAGCCGGAAACCCGGCGTCCCAAACGCGTTCCAGCCAAACAGTCGTGAGCCGGTGCCCGACAAAAAGATGAGTCGAGAGTACAAGCTGCATTGATAGTTCACTCCGATCGAAAAAGAACAGGGAGGTCTACACCCCGCTCGTCGTTCGCGCGAGAGAAGCCCGCCCAAGGAATATTAGTACGCGGCAACCTTGCCGGTGTAGCGAGATTCGGTACCGCCTTCCAACACCCCGTTATGATCTACGATAGCCTCGACGCGCGCAACACCGTCGATCGGTTTAATATCGTAGCCCATCTTCTGTAACTCCTGCTCCGTTGCAGGCGCAAAGGTCGGCATGAGGTACAGCACGTCGGGCTTCCACTGTTCGTGAAAACGCGGCAGATCGACCGCAGCCTGCGGATTCATGTGAAAGTCGAGAACGTCGAGGATCACTTCGGTCACTCCGGTGGTTATTCTGGATCCGCCTGGAGCACCGACGACCATAGCGAGCTTGTTGTCCTTCGTGATGATGGTCGGCGTCATCGAGGACAAGGGCCGCTTGCCCGGCTCGATGGCATTAGCGTCGGCGCCCAGCATCCCGAACATGTTCGGCGCGCCTGGCTTGGCGGCGAAATCGTCCATTTCATCGTTCAACAAAAAGCCAAGCCCCGGCACCGTGATGCCGTTTCCCCATGAATTGTTGAGCGTGTAAGTAACCGCGACCGCATTCCCTTTAGAATCGACAACGTTGTAATGTGTTGTCTCAGCGCTCTCGTACCAGGAGATTCGCGCTGTGACGGCTTTCGGCAGCCCGGGCGCAACAATGTCACTTGGAGTGGCTCGGGTGGGGTCAATCGTGCCGCGACGCCACGCCAAGTACTTCGGTTCGAGCAACGATCTTACCGGAACGTTGTAGAAATCGGGGTCACCCAGATATTCACTTCGATCGGCGTAGAAGCGGCGCATCGCTTCGGCTTCGTAATGAACAGCCTTCGGGGAATTCGGACCATCGGAGTCGTAACCGGTGCCCGTCAACATGCCGAGTATCTGCAAGAGACCCACCCCACCGGCGCTGGGCGGGGGCGCCGTGACGATATGAAAACCTTTGTATTCACCGGTTAGCGGCGTGCGTTCCGCCACTTTGTACTTGGCCAGATCATCCAGCGTAATCAGTCCGCCGTGCGCCGCCATGGCTTCAGCGATTTTCCTGGCGGTCTCGCCCTGATAGAACTCCTGCGCGCCGTTATCGGCGATCCGCTGCAGCGTAGCCGCCAAGTCGGGTTGTACCAGCTTGTCCCCGGGCTTATAGAAATCACCGTTACGTGTGAAGATGCGTTTCGATTCGGGGTCCAGTTGCAGATTTTTCGAGTGCAGCGTGCCGGCAAACGGCCCGGTCACTTCAAATCCGTCGCGCGCCAGCTTAACGGCAGGAGCGAGTAAGTCAGACCATTTCTTTGTGCCGAATTTCTTGCGAGCCAGATCGAATCCTGCGACTGACCCCGGAACGCCTGAGGAACGCCAACCGACGATACTGTCGCGCGTAGGATTGCCGTCCGGACCGATGTACATGTCTCGCGATGCTTTGCCCGGCGCAGATTCCCGAAAATCAAGAAAGGCCGTTTTGCCATCGGCCATCCGGACCAACATGAATCCGCCTCCGCCGATATTGCCGGCGACAGGGTGCGTGACCGCCAGCGCCAATCCGACTGCGATTGCGGCGTCAATCGCGTTGCCGCCGTTCTTGAGCACGCTCAAACCCACGTCGGCCGCATTCGGCTCCTGGGCAACAACCATTCCGCGCTGGCCGGTGACAGGCTGCATTGCAGAACCTGAAAATGTGCAAAATGGAACTAACGCAACGGACAGAACGGCCGTTGCGATTCTACGGCTCGGCATGCAAGCCAGTCTAACAGTGAAACGAGTGGAAAACGCGGGAAAGCGCTTCTTAAGCAGCGGACAAATTACGCAAGCGGAGCGTCATTCGGCTCTTATAACGTGCTGCGGTGTTGGCTTTGATGATTCCCCATTTCGCCGCCCGGTCAACCAGGGAAAAAGTAGCGGGGAGCATCTGATTTGCTGCTTTCGCATCCTTGGCGTCCAATAAACGGCGCATAGCGCGGACTTGATGGCGCAAGCGGGATTTGCGCATGCGATTGACAGCCGTCCGCCGTTCCGTAATGCGGACGCGCTTCAACGATGAAACTGTATTTGCCATTAACCTTTACTAACCGACTTCTCGAGAATTTACTTTCCCAGGATAGCGGACCGTGATGTTTGACGCAAATCTCACGTGTCTATCGCGAGAGTCTCAAGCGTCCGCGTTAACAATAGAAATGTCGGTCCGAATATCTCAGCTTCACATGATTAATCGTTTTTCATTTCTTGCCCTCTGTGGCGTGGCAGGCGCGGCCTTAGCTGCTGCTGTGGTCGGAGGCTCAGTTCCCACAGACGATTGGAAACTCTCCGGGCCGTTTGGTGGAACGGCAACCACGGTCGCCGTAAATCCGAAGAATACAAACACCGTTCTTGCGGGCGGCATGAGTTCGCTGCTGTACCAGAGCGATGACGCCGGCGACAGTTGGAAACTGCTCGATTTTCCGAAGCGCACGCTGAGCGAAGTAACCTCTATCCTGATCGATCCGGCAAATACCGATCACTATCTTGTCGGTCTGCTTGCAGCGGAAGACGCCGGTCTCTTCGAAAGCTTTGACCGCGGCAGCAGCTGGCAGCCGGTGAAAGATGTCTCCGGATTCGGAGTTCGCGCGCTCGCAGCGGCGCCGAGCGATCCCAGTCACTTTGTCGCGGGCACGCAGCGCGGCGTCATGCTGAGCACCGATTCCGGCAAGACCTGGACTCGCATATCCGACTCTGCCAATCTCGAGATGACCAGCATCACGGAGGTTGCCGTTGATCCGAAAGATCCGAACATCATCTTTGCCGGCACATCACATCTCCCTTGGCGAACCAGGGACGGAGGGAAGACCTGGGACTCCATTCACACAGGAATGATCGACGATTCCGACGTCTTCTCTATCTATGTCGATCCGCGGTCGCCTGAGAAGGTGTTTGCGAGTGCCTGCAGCGGTATCTATGCCAGCGATGACCGGGGCGATCTTTGGCACAAACTGATGGGAATTCCGAATACATCCCGCCGTACGCACGTGGTTCGTTTTGAGCCGGGCACCTGTTGCGGCGATCCAAATACGCCGGGTGCAGTTTATGCTGGTACGACCACGGGTCTCTTCCGCTCTTTGAACGATGGCAAGACGTGGAACACTCTCACCGATACTCAGGTGAATTCACTGGCCTTTGATCCGTCTCAGATAAGCACTGTCTATCTTGCGCTCGAACACGAAGGAGTCGGAAAGAGCCGCAACGGTGGACAGAACATCGATCTCGTGAACAACGGATTTGTCGATCGCGTCATCAGTTCCATCGCGGTTTCCGGCAAGAAAATTGTAGCCATCGAGCCGCAGGACGGGGAAACATCGGGAGTTTTCACAAGCAACGATCAAGGGCAATCGTGGAGTCAGATTCGCAATCTGAAGGGTATTGCGGGGATCCATCTGACCTCGATTACCGGCAGTTTTTCGGAAGACCGTATTCTGATCGCAGCTAGTTCTCATCAGTTGTACAAGTCGATTGATGCCGGGATGAGCTGGAAGCCGGTGCCGATTCGCATCGTCACTCAACCGCCGCCCCCCGTGCCGGAAAAAACGCCCGCCAAGCCAGTGCGCGGCAAAACAACTACATCTCGCGCGCGCACGAGCCATCCGGTAAAGCCGAAGCCGCTTGTCCGCGAACTGGCGCCGTCGGATGTCTACGGTCTCTACTCGGTCAGGAATGGAGCCAAAGAAGCTGTTTTTGCGGCTACGGATCTCGGGCTGGTGAAGAGTGAGGATATGGCCGAATCCTGGAGCGAGTGCCAGCTTCCCGGCGCGACCGCAGTCACCGCTCTGTACTTCTCGCCAGCATTCAATGGCAATCTCGTCGCAAGGACGTCATCCGGGCTCTATGCGACGAAAGATTTCGGCGAGCACTGGGCATCCGTTACATTTCCGCTTCCGGCTTCAGATATCTACGATGTGGCCCTCCCACCCGATAGCTCAGCACCATGGTTGGTTGCTACACGCGTGGGTCTCTACTCGTCACTCGATGGTGGTGCTACCTGGTATGCAAACACCGGCGGCATCCCCGCTTCGACGGTCTCTACGGTTGTATACCGGGCCCCGATGGTAGCGTATGCTGTCGAATACGGTCGACTCTACGAGTCCTCAGATGGCAACAAATCTTGGAAGGAGATTCCCACAGCCCTACATTCTCGTATTCGCCGCCTGTGGACGCCTGAACTCAACTCCGAACATCTATACGGCATCACTGGCGACTTGGGAATTATCTTCCGAAACTAGCCTGCTTTCGATTAGAATCAAAAATTGTAGCCGTTTGTGATTTTGAGCCTGTCAACTTCACGCGCGAACTACTGTCGCCATGTAGTTGTCAGGCCCGTGCTGCTTTCCCACCAACAAAAACCGCGAAGGCCGCTATTAAAAGCAGCCATTAATTGCTCTCTGCATTAGTGATGAATGAGCGAGTTCCCTGAGCACTTGCAACCAATGCTTGGTATTCGGTTTGTTTTCGCACATAATGTCGATAGAACAGTTTGCGTTACCAAACGGCCTTCACTTACATCAATAGGTGGAGGTTGTACCCTGCTTTGGAGGAGAAGAATGAAAAACCGGCTTAGTTTTAGGCCGTTAAATGTTGCAGCAGTTTGTCTGAGCCTGTGCTTCGGTACAGTTGCTTTCGCACAGACACCCAATACTAACACCGCAAATAACAACGGAAAGGTGATGGGGTCCGGTGAGGATGAGTACCCCGACATCATCGAACTCGATCCCTTCGGTGGCGTTCAGACAAATGGCCAAGTCCTGCGTGGACTCTCTACGAAACTCGCGGATGGCGGCGTAGCAGGTCTACGCATCACTTACAATCCGACGAAATACTTGGGATTGGAACTCTGGGCGGATTTCGCAGAAGCGAACGTCAGGTTTCTGACGTCCAGTGGGGTTTATCCTGCCGGTTTCGGCGCGCGCCCGGGATCTCCTCTTCCAACCTACAGCTTCCAAGCTCGAAACTATTATTTCGGTTTGAATCCAGTCTTCAACCTGCGGCCGCGCGGTTCGAAGTTCCAGCCTTACGTGACAGCGGGCGTTTTTGGCGCTCAGTTTACTCCCCGGGATTCAGCCCAAGCCTTGGCGCGCAGCCCCACTCAACAAGCTCTGTACCACTCGGGCAATCTGAATGACAATCTGCAGGTGGGCATCAACTACGGCGGTGGTATCAAGTGGCACTTCACGGACCACTTCGGTTTGCGCATTGACGCCCGAGGATTCTGGTCGCGAAATCCCACTTATGATCTTCCAAACTATCCCGATGGCGGCGTTTACATACCCGCCAAGGACAAGCTGAACAGCTTCCAGGGAACGGTAGGACTGGTTTGGTATCTCGGACAGAGCAAGTGCCCGCCGATGCCTCCTGCTCCTCCGCCGCCGGCACCGCTGCCGACCCCGACCATCACGGGTGGCGAAGGCACTACTATCTGTCAGGGCAAGCCTGTTACGCTGCATGCTAACATCCAAGGCCCTGCTGGCCACACGCTGGCTTATGCCTGGACGCTTAACGGCGCGGCTCAGCAAGCTACTGGACCGGACTTCACATTTACGCCGAACAACACGGGCAGCTTCAGCGTGCAGGTTAGCGTAACTGATACGACGCCGCCCCCACCTCCGATGGAACGTCCGAAGAAGTTCCCGGTGCGTTGCTGGGTGCAGCCGCCAACCCCGCCGCCCGCGGCTCCGGTAGTGGCAACGACGACGATTAATGTTGCCGACGTCTCGCCAACCATTAACAACGTTTCGGCCTCTCCGAACGCTCTCACTTGTCAAAAGGACGGCGGTCCTACAACGTCTCAGTTGACGGCCAGTGTTGCTCCGTCACCGTGCGGCGGCAATCTGACCTACAAGTGGACCGTGAGCGAAGGCAGCGTGACCGGCGGCAATACGCCGAATGCGACCTTCGACGCATCGACCCTCAGCTTTGATCCGAACAGCACCTCGGATCAATCCAAGACCGTGAACGCAACCGTTACGGTGACTGACGAAACCGGCAAGACTGCATCGCAATCGACCCAGATCACGGTCACTTGCAAGGGCAATCCGATTGTGCGCCTGGACGATGTAGTGTTCGCGCGCAATAACTCTCGCGTCAACAACTGCGGCAAGCGCCTGCTGATTGACGACGCCGCACGCAGAATGGCCAGCGGTGATTATGACATCGTCCTGGTCGGACATCGTGCGCCCGATGAAGAGGCCGAAGTTGCTGCTACGCGTCGCGGCCGCCGTGGACGCCGTCGCGAACCCGGACGGCCTCTCGATGAAGTCCGCGCACTGAACTGCGCTGCTGTCCTCACCGGCGGCGGCGGAACCTGCAGCAATGTCGATACCTCCCGGGTCAAGGTGGATTGGGTCGGCACTGACCAGACTTCTGACCCGCGGCCCGGACAATGCGTCACCTCGAACGTAAAGGAGCGCAGAGGATCGGCTGTTACGAATGCGGACCAGGGCCGCCGGGTAGAAATCTACCTGGTCCCGCGCAACGCGCAAACAATGCCTCCGGCCGTTAAGAACGTGAAGCCACTGCCTGAAAGTGAAGTGAAGGCACTTGGCTGCCCGAAATAGATAGACCTAGATAAGCAAAAGACAAAAGGGCCGAGCGGAAATCGCTCGGCCCTTTCTGTTTGTGGAGCCGCCCGAACCGGAATTACTTAGAATCGAGAAGGGATTTCTCCACCCATTTTTAGAGATGAAACTACTTGCGCGCTTCAACCTGATCTTTATCGGGGTCTTCGGACTTGGTCTTTTGGCCGCCGTCTGGCTTGCCAATATGTTCCTGCAGAACGACGCCAAATCCCGCGTTCGAGAGCAGGCCAAGTTGATGATGGAAACCACGCTCGCGACGCGTAACTACACGACGAGCGATATCAAACCACTGCTGAACAGACTCAATAACGCCAACAAGCAATTCCTGCCGGAGACGGTCCCGGCATTCTCAGCTACGCAGGTCTTTTCTTACCTGCATCACCGCAACCCCGACTATACGTACAAAGAGGCAACGCTGAATCCCACAAATCCGGCAGACCGCGCTACTGATTGGGAGGCCGATGTCGTGAACCGGTTCCGCAGCGATCCCTCTCTACCGGATTTCTACAACGAGCGCACGGGCATCACCGGGAGATCCCTGGTCTTTGCACGGCCACTCGTCGCCAAGCCGGAGTGCCTGCAATGTCATAGCACCCCCGAAGTGGCTCCCGCCGCAATGATAAGGCAATATGGACGCGACAACGGCTTCGGATGGAAGCCGAACGAGATCATTGGGGCGCAGATTATCAGCGTGCCCGAGTCGGTTCCGTTTCAAATTGCCAACAATGCACTTCGGCAGTTAGTGCTTTACCTGCTCGCGGTGGCCGGAGTTACGCTGGTCATCCTTGACGCTGTCCTTGTGGTGACGGTCATTCGCCCTGTTGCCAAACTCTCGCGTATGGCAGATGAAATTAGTCAGGGCAAGCTGGACGTCGAGGATCTTCCGGTTCGGGGAAAAGACGAAATTTCCGTTCTTGCGTCCTCCTTCAACCGCATGCAGCGTAGCTTGGCGCACGCCATGAAATTACTCGAAAGCGAGGAACCCGACGCGGACTAGCGGTCTAACGCTCCGCTATCGCGGTCTGCTGGCAAGGAATTTCTTTCGGTGCGGTCCTTCGGGGATTTTCATCGAAAGCAACTCATAGAGCTGCTGCAAACTGGTCGATTTGCGCGCGGTACGATCCACAAGAATCTTAGCCATTGGTCCCAGATAAGCCGCCAGCTCTTTTTTTATCTTTTCGAGTTGCGCAGCATCAAACCGGCTCGTTGCCGGGACGGATCCGCTGGCAGGAGTGGGTGTCGGCGTCTTGACGCCCACTGGCGCGATGGTCTGGGGAGCGGGTGTCGAGTACTGTTGTTCGGGCGAACTCTGCGGCCGCGGCGGCGTCTGCACCTGTACACCTTGTTCTGCCGCCGATGGGCGGTTCAACATCGTGTCCGGCTGCGGCTCCTCAGAACTGGCTCGCGACTTCACAATTTGCAAGATGCCGGCGAACTCTTCCGCGCTCTGGTAGCGGTCTTCAGCCCGCTTCTCCAGGGCCTTGAGTATAGCGAGCGATAGCGATGCGCTCACGTTTGCGTTTAGCGAGGCCGGCGCAAGCACCGCCTGGGTCAAATGACCATTCATGATTGCCCACGACGTGTCGCCGCTAATAGGCCGCCGTCCAGTGACCATTTCGTACAGCATCACTCCCAGCGAGTAAAGGTCACTTCGTTGATCCACCGGCGCGCCCTGCACCTGCTCGGGCGACATGTAGAAGATCGATCCAACAGCGGCACCGGTCCGTGTGAGGTGATCGAGCTGATCTGCCGCGCGCGCGATACCGAAATCCATCAGCTTAACGGTGCCCGAATCGGTGATCATGATGTTCGCCGGCTTGATGTCCCGATGGACGACACCCTTTGCGTGCGCGTAAGCCAGTGCATTTAGAATTTGCAATCCGATATCGATACTTCTTGATGGGTCCATCGCCGAGCCGCGAACTTGCGCGTGCAGCGTCGTGCCTTCGATGTATTCCATGATCATCAAGACGCTGCTGCCCAGGCGCATGGCGTTATGCAACGAGGCGATGTTGGGATGCGAAAGCCGCGCTTGCAGCTTGATCTCGCGCAGAAAGCGCTCCATCAGGTCCGGCGAGCTGACCAGGCTCGGCAACACCACTTTCAGCGCCTCGATGCGATCGGAAATCACATGCTGCACCTTGTAAACGGTGCCCATTCCGCCTGAACCGATAACATCGACGATGCGGTAGTCGCCGACCGTTTCTCCTGGCGAGAATGTCACTGTGCCCTCAGAATAACAGCGAGTGGCAAAATATTAGAGACTCCCTTATGACATCAGTTCGTTCGTTCGTTTTCGTTGCGCTGTTCGCGGCCTCGGCATGCGCGGCTTCTGGCGCTGAGCATTCTTTCACTATCGATCAGGTAATGTCGGCCCCGTTCGCCAGTGCGATGATCGCTGCGCCTGCCGGAAGCCGCGTCGCATGGATCCTGAATGAGCGCGGTCAGCGGAATGTCTGGGTCGCGTCTGCGCCCGACTGGAAAGGCCACAAGGTGACTGGCTTCAATAACGATGACGGTCAGGACGTTGATGACCTCGCGTGGGCGCCCGATGGAAGCTATCTTCTGTTTGCTCACGGCGGCGACTTCGAAACCGGCGGCGACAACCCCAACCCGGATCGCAGTCCGGGCAAACCCGACCAATCCATCTGGACCGTTGTCCTGGATGGCTCTCCCGCAAAAAAGCTGACCCAGGGTAAGTCGCCAGCGATATCGCCCAAGGGAGATATGGTCGCTTTCCTGCGTGAGGGTCAGATCTGGATGATGCAGCCCAGCGGCGAAAACGTGAAAAACGTGGTCACGCAGAAGGGGACCGCCGCTGATCTGCGCTGGTCGCCGGATGGTTCCCGCCTGGCCTTTGTCACTAACCGACAGAACCACGCCGTCATCGGTGTATATCGTCCGTCCGATCGAGACCTCCACTATCTGGACGCAAGCGTGGACCACGATTCCGCTCCTGTATGGTCGCCTGACGGATCCAAAATTGCGTTCATTCGCTCTCCGGCGCAGGGGTACATGTTCGAATCGCGCCGACAAGGGGAACCATGGTCAATCCGCCTCGCAGATGCCGATACCGGCGTCGGGCACGAGATCTTCCGCGCTAAGCAAGGTCCAGGCAGCGTCTTCCACGCGATTGTTGCCGACCAGCAACTATTTTGGGCGGCGAACAACCGGCTTGTTTTCCCCTGGGAAGCGACCGGCTGGTGCCATCTATATAGCGTCCCGGTTACTGGCGAGACTTATACGGAACTAACGCCGGGCGAAGGCGAAGTAGAGCATGTAGCAATGTCCCACGACGGCAAGATGATGGTCTATTCGACAAACATCGGCGATATTGACCGGCGGCATCTTTGGGAAGTTTCTGTTGCCGGGGGCGTCGCTCCGACGCAAATGACGCACGGCACCGATATTGAATGGAGTCCTTCGCCCGCTGCCGATGGCTCCGCTCTTATGTTCCTGGCGTCATCGTACAACCAGAGATCGCACGCGGTGGTCCGCACCGCGGATGGTCATGTCAAGGAGCTTGCGCCGGACGCGACGCCCACCGACTTCCCTGCGGCCTCACTTATTCGTCCCGAGCCAGTCATGATTACGGCTGCGGACGGAATGGTCATCCACGGACAGCTTTTCCTGCCCAAAGACGATCGCGGTCAGCGTCACCCGGCGCTGGTGTTCTTCCATGGCGGTTCGCGACGACAGATGCTGCTTGGGTTTCATTACATGGACTATTACTCCAACGCCTACGCTTTGAACCAGTACTTCGCGAACCAGGGTTACGTTGTTCTTTCGGTCAATTACCGCAGCGGCATCGGATATGGTCTGAATTTTCGGGAAGCTATCAATTACGGAGCGCGCGGTGGCAGCGAGTTCAATGACGTCATCGGCGCCGGCCTGTTCCTGAAATCGCGCGCAGATGTGGACCCAAAGCGCATCGGCGTGTGGGGTGGTTCCTACGGAGGGTATCTGACCGCAATGGCGCTATCTCGCGCCTCTGACCTGTTCGCCGCGGGCGTTGATTTTCACGGTGTACATGACTGGAGTGCACGCGGCGGCGTGATTACTCGCTCAGCTCCCACCACCGGTGATCCGGAAGTAACGCGAGAGCAACAGGAAGCCGCACGCATCGCGTTTGAATCTTCACCTATGGCAACCGTCAAGACCTGGAAGTCGCCGGTTCTGCTGATCCACGGCGATGATGATCGCAATGTTGACTTCGGCCAGACGGTGATGCTCGTCGAGGCTCTTCGGCGACAGCACGTCGAGTTCGAGCAATTGATCATCCCGAACGAGATACATGATTTCCTCATGCATCAGCATTGGCTGCAGGCATACAAGGCGACTGCTGACTTCTTCGCACGCAAGCTCGGCGTTCAGACTGAAGTCGCGCAAGTGCACTGACATCGATACCCGGTAAGAATTGTCACAGCAGCCTGCGCGACTACACGCAGTTAAAGTGTAAGTCGCTGAAACTGCTAAGTTGCCTATCACTTACTACCTTTGGTCGCATGATTGCTCCTGCTGTTTGTGGAGGAATAATAGACAAATGAAATATATCGTTGCCTGGATGCTTGGTGTTCCCGGTGGCTTGATCCTGTTATGGTTCCTGTTCAGCCACATGCACTAGAGCCCGCTAGAGCAGGTCTTCGCGCTGGTTCGTTTCAAGCGCCTTTACTACTTTGCTGACGTCTTGGGCTTTTCTCCGGTCGGCAATGAGTAGTGCATCTGGCGTGTCGACAATGACTAAGTTTTCTACGCCAACTAGCGCGACAAGCCTGTTCGAGTCAACGTAGTTTCCGCGGCTCGCTTCGGCTATCAGTCCGTTTTGTGCCGCATTTGCGTTTTCATCCTTCTCTGCCAAGTTGTAGACGGCCTCCCAACTTCCCACGTCGCTCCAGCCGATATCGTCGACGGCGAAGCCCGCAACGCTTTTGGCTTTTTCGATAATCGCGTAATCGATGGAAATGTTGTCGCAAAGCGGATAAGCCTCAGCGAGCCCGGGGAGGAATTTCTTGCTCTTCACAGGTGGAAGGCTCGCCAGCAACGTGGCGGTTTTCGGTTGATACTTCCGGATGAGATCGAGCACAACCGCCACTCGCCAAAAGAACATTCCCGCATTCCAATAGAAGTTTCCGCGCTCCACAAAGCGCTTCGCGGTTCGCGCGTCGGGTTTCTCTCGGAAGCTGGAGACAGATACCGGCTGAAGCAATCCGGGCGTCACGTCACGCGGAAATTCGATATAGCCATATCCTGTCTCTGCCCAGCGAGGCTGTATGCCGAGGACCACCACATCGTGCTTCTCAGCCGCTCGAAACGCGGCCTTCACAAAATTCCGGAACCGGGGTTCTTTCAGGATCAGATGATCTGCGGGAAACACGCCCATAATGGCATCCGGATCTGCCTCATGCAACATATGGGCGGCGAGTGCGACGCAGGGCGCAGTGTTTCGCTGCGCCGGCTCCGCGAAGATTTGCTGCCGCGGCACTTCGTTCAACTGATTCCGAATCTCGCTCTGCAGCAGATCGTTTGTGAGAACCCAAATGTCTGCGGGATCTAAGACACCTGTCAGGCGATCTACCGTTTGCTGAATGAGCGTTCGGTCCCCAAAGAACTTTAGAACCTGCTTGGCTGTCCGCTTGCGGCTCCGGGGCCAAAAACGTGTACCTCGCCCTCCGGCCATAATCAGGCCGTATCTGTGATTACCCATGGACGTAATCAGTGTAGACCGGGCGTAATTCGTCTCGACTCGAGACCCGACCTATGGGTTTGGATTGCCTTTGTTGATCGGCAGCGGATTGGTTGTGAGCCGTGAGTCAGGGAATCCGCGAATGACGTGCAGCGTTCTGCTCCAGCGTGTTCGGGTAAAGAAGTGTTCGCCGAGATCGATGAAATGGCTGAAGAGCGAATTCACTGACGAGCCGGCCAAATCTTCCGTCGATGCTCTATAAGACCAGTAGATGAGCAGCGGCTTGCCGATAATGTAGTCGCGCGGCACAAAGCCCCAATAGCGGCTGTCGAGCGAGTTGTCGCGGTTATCACCCATAGCGAAGAAGCTATTCGGAGGAACGACAACCTCGCCGTTGACCACGTGATTCTCCAGCATGTCGCGTTGAAGTTGGGCCTGCAGGCCTTCCGCAAAGGGCGTCGGCTCGCCCGGGAAGTTGTCGCGGCTGGGGTCGTACGGAAATTTGTTGTACACGTAGGGCTCGTTCAGGCGAACGCCATTCCGGTACACAATACGATTCACCATCTTCAGCCGGTCGCCCGGCACTCCTATCACGCGCTTCACGTAGGTTTGGGTAATGTCATGCGGCGGATGGAACACGATGATGTCGCCGTGCTTCGGCTGCTCGTAGGGGAGCAAGTATTTGCTGATAGCCCCGCTCGGCGCATATGCCAACTTGTCCACCAGCAGATGGTCGCCGATCAGCAGCGTGTCTTCCATGGAGCCCGTGGGAATCACAAACGCCTGTACGAGCGTGGTAGTTCCGAAGAGCAGAAGAAGAATGGTGACCGCCCATTCGGCAATACCATTCCGAGCCGATTCGCGCTTTTGCTCAGGTGCTTTTTCGGTCCTAACGGGGGGAACCGTCACTGTTTCTTGCATTGTTGCAACTTTAATTGTAGCTTTCGATGGCTTTGTCGGCTCTCACGAAATAAGCTGGCGTGTAGGAGGAAACATTGTTTCGAGCCAGAATCAGACTATACGGAATTGCTGCGATTGGCGTTCTGACTTTCGGCTGCTCCCATTCGGCACCCAATGATCAGACGATAGTCACAGACATTCAGGCCAAGTTATATGCTGACGCGCTGACGAAACCCGCGAGCATCGCTGTTACCGCACAGAACCGCGTCGTTACTCTGAGCGGCAATGTGGACAGCTCTGACGTAGCGCTCGAGGCAATGAAGATCGCCAATGGTACTGCTGGCGTAAGGCGTGTCAACGACGGGCTAACGATCAACGGCGCGGCAGCCTCCGCTCAATTGCCGAACGCGGGGAATACAAACTCTGCGCCGCTGCCCAGCGGACAGGTAGCGTCGAACGTTCCGCCCCCCGCAGCGCCGCCTGCCACAGCGCCGCCTGCCACAGCGCCCCTTGCCCCTCCGCAGAATCCACCCCCATCTGGTCCGCCCCCGCAGTCCCCGCCTCCCGAGCCGGTATTCACCGTGGTTCCTGCTGGGGAACGCATCCAGGTGCGCACGATTGACGCCATCAGCACTGCCACGGATTCAGCCGGTCAGGTGTTTCGCGCGTCTCTTGACGCGCCTCTGGTGCACCACGGGCACGTGGTTGTTCCCGCGGGAGCTCCGGTATCGCTTGAGGTAGTCGCAGCGCGGTCGGCTGGCCGTATTCACGGCCAATCAGAATTGGAAGTACGTGCGTCCAGAATCGAGTATCACGGACACCGTTATCCCATCAACACCAGTATTTTCGAACAAGCAGGAAAAGCGCGCGGCAAGCAAACCGCTGTTCGTACGGGCATTGGCGCCGCTGCGGGCGCTGTTATCGGAGCGATCGCCGGCCGCGGTAAAGGCGCGGCGATCGGCTCGGCAGCAGGTGGCGGCGTCGGCTTCGGAACGGACCTGCTGACGCACGGTCAGCAGGTCAAAATACCATCGGAGTCAGTGCTTACGTTCCGGCTGGAAACTCCGCTCCGCTTGAAACGGTAGCTGCGGAGCAAGATAAACCGGAAAAGCCGGATCACGCCGGCTGAGGACTCTCCCCGCCGATCAACCCCGGAATGTTGGTTGTCGGATGAGGAGCAATCACCGTTCCGCCATCGGAAGGCGGCGTAGTCTTCGGACCCGGAGCCAGCTTCGTCAGCGGCTTGCCATTGATCAGGTCAATCACTTCCGCGCCATCCAGAACCTCGCGCTCGAGCAACGCTTCCGCGATGCGAACCAGCGCTTCCCTACGTTCCTCAATGATCTGCTTGGCTCGGTTGTAGCCATCCTCAACCAGCTTGCGAACCTGCTCATCGATCCTGATAGCAGTCGCTTCGCTGTAGTCGCGATGCTGAGCGATTTCACGGCCGAGGAAAATCTGTTCGTCCTTCTTGCCGAAGCTGAGCGGGCCGAGCTCGCTCATACCCCATTCGCACACCATCTTGTGGGCCATTTCGGTAGCCCGCTCGATGTCGTTGCCTGCTCCCGTTGTCATCTGATGCAGGAAGATCTGTTCCGCTATCCGGCCCGCCATCAGGATCGCGAGTCGAGTGTCGAGATAGTTTTTGTCGTGGGAAAGCTTATCGTCCAACGGCAACTGCATGGTCAACCCAAGAGCCATCCCGCGAGGGATGATCGTGACCTTATGCAGCGGGTCGGCGTGCTCGAGCAGAGCCGCGACCAGAGCGTGGCCGGCTTCATGATAAGCCGTCATCCGCTTCTCCTTGTCGCTGATTATCATGCTCTTGCGTTCAACACCCATCAAAACCTTGTCTTTCGCAAGCTCGAAGTCGTATTGAGTGACTACTTTTCGGTTCTGACGAGCCGCGATCAAAGCTGCCTCGTTGACGAGATTGGCCAGATCGGCGCCCGCAAAACCGGGCGTCCCGCGCGCAATCACCGTCAGGTCAATGTCGTCTGACAGCGGCGTCTTCTTCGTGTGTACTTTAAGGATGCTTTCGCGGCCGCGAACATCGGGACGGTCCACCACGACGCGCCGGTCAAATCGGCCCGGGCGCAGCAGCGCAGGATCCAGGACATCGGGCCGGTTCGTCGCCGCAACGAGAATAACGCCTTCATTCGATTCGAAGCCATCCATCTCGACCAGCAATTGATTCAGCGTCTGCTCGCGTTCGTCATGGCCGCCGCCCAGACCGGCTCCGCGATGGCGGCCCACGGCATCGATTTCATCGATGAAGATAATGCAAGGCGCGTTCTTCTTGCCCTGCTCGAACAGGTCGCGAACGCGGCTCGCGCCGACGCCCACAAACATCTCGACGAAGTCAGATCCGGAGATTGAGAAGAACGGAACGTTTGCCTCACCTGCAATTGCACGGGCGAGCAGCGTTTTACCGGTACCGGGAGGTCCGATTAACAGAACGCCTTTGGGAATACGGCCGCCCAGCTTTTGGAATTTCTGTGGCTCCCGCAGGAACTCAATAATCTCCTGCAGTTCTTCCTTCGCCTCTTCCACGCCGGCGACGTCCTTGAAGGTTACTTTCTTTTGCTGGGATGAATGCAGGCGGGCCCGACTCTTGCCGAAGCTGAGTGCCTTGTTTCCGCCGCTCTGCATCTGCCGCATCATGAAGATCCAGAGTCCAAGCAGGATCAGGACCGGCACCGCATTGAAGAGGATGCTAATCCAACCGCTCCCGGTCGCGTCCTTCCAGCTATAGCGGACGCCTTTGTCCTGCAGCGTTTTGTAGATCTCCGGATAATTGGGGGGAATAACCGTATGGAACGCCTTACCATCCGCCAGCGAGCCCTGCGCGTCGGTTCCGGTGATAGTTACGTCCCGAACCTTACCTTCCTGAACTGTGGTCACGAACTCAGAAACCGACATGTTCTGCGGTGTCGGGCCGCGGCCAGTCTTAACCGCCATCCAGACCAGGACGACTGCGCAAATGATTACCACCCAGAACACGGCGGTCTTGATATTAGAACTCATTAATCACCTTCCGCTGGCTGGAAACTCTGGCCAGCGCCGGGTACACCCGGCTCAACCCTCTTATTGAAAGACGTCTTCGCGGTGCCTTTCGATTCAAAGCCAAACCGACTCCGTGCCCGCTTGGTAAGTTAGTCTTGCGATTCGACTTCCCGAACCGGCCACACTCCCGGTAGATGGGCCAAATCTGCGGCTCCAGAAGATCTCGTCGTTCATAGTGGCGACGGGCCAATGACGGCGCTGCCACAGAAGGACCTGATACTCCTGGAACAAGGATTTGATCTTTTCCTGCTTCTCGTGCCCGGCCCGCACAAATCCATCACCGGGCCGCCAGTTACGGACCTGCAAGCGAGTGCCCAACGCGGAGAGCACCTCAACACTTAAATCGGCGATTTCGCAAGTAAAGTGCGAATCTTCCTTGACGGTATCACAATTTATGTAATTTTGATTGAGTGCGCGAAGCTCAATTTTGCCTGCCCCGAACGGTAA
>DATBEG010000141.1:0-4018 GCA_036276155.1 Bryobacteraceae bacterium
CACTTTGTAGCCGCCCATCACATTCACCGACTGAGGCGTCAGGCCAATGTGTCCGGCAACGGGAATCTCGGCGTCAATGATTTGGCGGATGAGGTCGGCGCGTTTCTCGCCGCCCTCGATCTTCACCATCTCGGCGCCGCCTTCTTTCACAAAGCGAGCCGCATTGCTCACCGCTGTTTTGTTGTCAATCTGATAAGACCCGTACGGCATGTCGGCGAGCAGCAACGCGTTCTTCAGCCCGCGACGCACCGCCTTCACGTGGTGCAGCATCTCGTCCATCGTGACCGAGAGCGTGTTCTCATAGCCGAGCATGGTTTGCGCCAGCGAATCGCCGACCAGCACCATATCGACGCCGACTTCATCGACCAGGCGCGCGGCGGCATAGTCGTAAGCGGTGATGCAAGTGATGGGTTCGTGGCGGAGTTTCTGTTCCCGCAGGGAAGCGGTGGTGGTCTTCTGGCCGGAGCCGTCGAAAAGGCGTCCGCCAATCGGGGTGATGCTCATGATGTCCTCCAGTGCCCCTCCGCCGAAGGCGGATAGAGCCTGTGCGCGTCTTGGCGCTGCAACATCTTTGGGCGACGCTGGATGTATTGTAGCTTGAAAAAAGAGAACGGGCCATGGGGAAGAGTCGCCCGCTATTCATATACATTCAAGCGCTTTATTTCCAAGCACTTGCCCTGCAGGAAAAGTGTTGTCAGTCGCTCCGACGTCACGAAAAAATAGTTAGGGGGCACGACGCGCATTCCTAGCGATTGTTGCGCCAGCTGCTTGCCCGGAGCCAAGTAACGTAGCCAGCCTCATCGAGCGTGCCTGCGGCGAGCCCCATGACGGCCTGTGTAGCGTCAGCCTCGCTAGCCTTGAAGTCGAAGCCATGGAGCTCGAGAAAGAGGGCACCGACCACGAAACCAGTTCGCTTGTTACCATCGACAAAGGGATGGTTTTGGACAATTCCCGCCGTGTAGAGAGCGGCCATTTCAACGATGCCAGGAGAACTGGCGTAGGCGTAGTGTTGGCGGGGCCGCGCGATAGCGGACTCCAGCAGCCCTTGATCGCGAACACCTGACGCGCCCCCGTACAATGCCAGACCGCGGTCGTGGATCGCCAGGACATCGCGAACCTCGATCCAGAGCGGCTCTTTCCGTTTCTTAGCCACACTCACTTCGCCAGAGCGTGCAGCGTGTTGCGATAACGGCCCATGATCTGTTCCGCCTTGGCCATTTTCTTTTCGAAGGCGGGATCATAGGGAGTGAGCCGGTAGTCCCCGTCGCCCGCCTCAATCAGAAAAACCCGCTCCCCGTCGCCGGTCTGCAGGCGCTGAATAACTTCCTTCGGCAAAACAACACCGAGCGAGTTGCCAAATTTCCGTATCTTGAGTTGAACCATGTCATCCTCCGACGTTATTACAATTGTAATAACATCGGGCGGATTTTACAAGAGCCGTTTCCCTGATCCCGCATACACTGAGGTTGCAGGTACCAACAATGCGATTCACCCGCGACAGACGCCCGCCGCTAGAGCAAGCCAAGTCGGGCCTAAGAATCGCCGGCGCGATGGTCGCCACAGTGGTGACGGTCTCGCTCTTTGGGCTGGCGTACGTTCAAATATCCAACACGGATCACACGCACAATTCGCGCACAGGATGGATTCTGATGATCACGCTGGTGGCTGCCTTGGGTCTAACAGTTCAGTACTGGCGTCGCTGGTTTTACTTCGTACCCGCTTACCTTGGCTTGCGCCTAGGTTCTTGGCTGATGTTGGGTTGGTTTTCCCCAGGAGGATTTATCCTCGTCGCCTTTCCTTTGTTAATGTTCGCCATGGCGGCGATGAGCTTTCGATTCAGCGAGTCCGTTAAGCTGCGCTTATCTGACCGCACCATCCTTCTTGTCACCGCCGCGTTCCTGTTCGCCGCAATGCTGGAATTGTTCGCGCAACCACCAAACGCGATGGCGCTGGTCTACGCAGCAATTGGAGACTTGGCACTTTTCACGTCTCGAATATATGCGACCCGCAAGTCACGCCGGCATGCGTCACATGCGCTCTGACTGGCGCTCCTACGCTCCCACAGCGTCCTGCCCGCCCAGCGGCAAGAAATATTGCGTCCCCTTGATCGGCTCCGTCACCTTACGCAGCAGTTCCTGAAGATCTTCGTTGCGGTCGACGAAATCGATCTCCGATGTATTCACGATCAGCAGATCCGACGACGTGTAGTGAAAGAAGAAGTGCTCATAGGCCTTGATCACTTCCGCGAGATACTCGTCGCTGACCGTCTTCTCGCTCGGCGAATTCTTTTTCTTGAGCCGCTTCCTTAGCACCTCCGGCGTGGCTTGCAAATAGATGACCAGGTCGGGCGTAGGCAACTGCTCACGAAAATGATTGTAGTAACGGTTGTAAGTATCGAGTTCCTGATCGGTGAGATTGAGACAAGCGAATAATTTGTCTTTTTCGAAGATAAAATCGGCGACGACCGTTTTCTGCGATCGCGAGCCCAGATCGAGCGCCTGCAATTGCTCGAAGCGCCGCACCAGAAATGTGAACTGCGCCTGAAACGCCGCCCCGCGTTCGCCTTCATAAAACGAGTTGAGAAACGGATTTGCGTCCGGTTCCATCACCCGTTGCGCGTTGAGGCGTTCCCCCAGAATGCGCGCCAGCGTGCTCTTTCCCACGCGGATGGGGCCTTCCACAGCAATGTACCGGGGGAGTTCGAAAAGATTGGCCATGAGTTCGTGCGAAATCTCGGAAGTGGCAGGATATCTTGGTTGCGGCTGACTGGCAATTGCGGGATGAGTTAACAGTGGCGATTGTTTGATTTCTGATTGTTGATTTCTGATTGAAAAGCGGTGAAGCCAATCAGCAATCAGAAATCATCAATCAACAATTACAATCCCCCCATGCTCGGAGTTGCCGTCGCAGGTGCCGTCACCGCCACCGCCGCTATAGTTACTGCAGGCTACCAATCGATGGCGCCTACGGGACAATGGTACGGGCGCACGTTCACCGGCATCGCTCCCGAGACCAGGGAAATAGCGCTCACCTACGACGACGGTCCCAATGATCCGCACACGTTGCGTCTGCTGGAAGTTCTTGCACGGTACGAGGTGCGCGCAACTTTTTTTCTGATCGGGCGATACGTGCAAGAACGTCCTGACATCGCTCGCGACCTCGTCAAAGCGGACCACGTCGTCGGCAATCACACTTTCACGCATCCCCTACTGACCTTCAAGAGCGGCGCCGAAATCCGCCAGGAACTCACCGCGTGCCACTCCGCGTTGCAAGATGACATCGGCGAGCACTCCAACTTATTTCGCCCTCCGTTTGGGGGACGCCGCCCTGCAGTTCTTCGCATCGCGCGCGAACTAGGGCTTGAACCGGTGATGTGGAACGTGACCGGCTACGACTGGAGCGTACCTCCGGCCGCAGTCATCGAACAGAAGGTCACAAAGCAAATTCGCGGGGGCGACGTAATCTTGCTGCACGATGGCGGTCACAAGGCAATGGGGGCGGACCGCTCGCAGACAGTACTGGCGACGGAACAACTGATCAAGCGCTATAAATCAGAGGGCTACGAATTCGTAACCGTTCCACAGATGTTCCAGGGAAATAAATCCGAAACCGCTTTAAACAGATCCGAGCCGGCAAATAAAAAATGTTGAGCCAGAATGTGAGGATGCCGATGAAATACTTGCTTCTATTCTTTTTTTCCAGCGCGCTTCTGGCCTGGGCGAGCCCCAAAGCTCTTTTCTACATGACCGACAACCCTAACTCGGTGAAGTCTTTCGCCCAGCACGTGGACCAGATCGACAATCTGGTACCAGCGTGGTATTCCGCCGACGGCAACGGACTGGTGTGGGGCGGTCCAAATCCCTTCGTGTTGAAAACCGCCGCGGAGCACCATGTGCCCGTCATGCCCATCGTCGCCGCGATGGTTCAAGCCGATCTGCATAAGCTTTTGACTACTCCTTCAGCGCGAAACGCCCTCATCGCCTCTCTTCTGAGCGAATGCAGGAAGCACGGATACAGC
>DATBEG010000142.1:0-28216 GCA_036276155.1 Bryobacteraceae bacterium
ACTGCGCTTCCGATTCCGTCTTCGTTGGATACTGCGATTCCGCGAAGAGATCATCCACGGATTTCGCCACCCGCGGAACATCGTCTGTGCTCTCCGCGAGAACGGCGATTGTGGTAATCACGTTCCGCCGCGACAGGGATAACGCATCTCGCAGATAGTCGTTGTTAAAGAACAATGTCTGTACCACGTCCGGATCGTCATAGATCCCGACAACTTTGAGCTCTAGAGTGACCGGCCAGATGTCGCCAATCAAAGTAATACGGTTACCCAGCTTGAATTTCAGCTTGTCGGCTAAATCGCGCGAAATGATGCAGCCCGTTTTCTCTCGCACGAACGCCTGCTTCTGGTCATCCGGCATCACAAGCTGCGTCCGTAAGTTGAAAAACTCTTTGGGTTCTACACCCAGGCGCGCAAAGAAATTGTTCTTCTCGCGACTGTCTTTGTAAGTGCCGCCGAACCAGTTCCACTCTAATGCCACCTTTACGCCTGGAACCTTGCGTATCTTCTCCACATAGGCGTAGGGAATCAATTGCCCCAGCCCAACTTTGTGGCGCACAATCAGCCGTTGCGCTTGCCCCGGTGAGGGCTGGTTGAAAAACAGCGCGTGGTACATCGCAAGCAACACGCCCAGCAGGCATAACGATACCGCCATGCTGAGTATCGTCAGCGTGCTGCGCCTTTTGTTGCGCAGAATATTCTTTAGCGCGAGCGAAAAATACTGGAACATACTTCGGAACCCGTTTCAGTTAGGTTAGCTTAGGTTTTACGATATGCCCCCGCCATTCAACTACGAACGTGAGTGACCGCATGTTCCCTATGGCGTCGCCGAACTGGACTGAGGCAGACGTCCAGTTCATGCAGTCTGCGCTCGCACTCGCCGGTCGAGCCGAAGCTGCTGGCGAAGTTCCGGTCGGTGCCGTGCTCGTAATCGGCAACCAACTCGTCGGCGAAGGCTATAACCGCCCGATTGCATCTTCTGATCCCACGGCTCACGCGGAAATCGAAGCGTTACGTTCCGCGGCAGCGCGAGTGGCTAACTACCGCCTGCCCGGCTCTGTTTTGTACGTCACGCTCGAACCTTGTGTCATGTGCGTCGGGGCCATTCTCGTCGCGCGTGTGGAGCGCCTGGTCTTTGCCGCCCGTGATCTTCGCTTTGGCGCGGTGCGCAGCAAGTTCGGTCTGGCTGATTCAGATTTGCTCAATCATCGGATCTGCGTCGAAGAGGGATTATTGGCCGTAGAAGCCGCCGAGCTGCTCGCCCGCTTCTTCCAATCCAGACGCGGCCCCTGAAAATGAAAATGGCCAGGCTCCGAAAAGCCTGGCCCCATCTCGCCCTCTTGGCAAATCTTGCTAACTTGCGCTAGGCTGCGCGGCGCACTGGAAATTGAAGAATCTTGTCTTTACCGGTCTCCCGTTGGTCTGTCTCCACCGGAAATGGAATGGCCGGCTCTGTTTTCTCCTTGGTAGTTCCGCCGAAATACTCCTCCAGCGGGTAAAGCGCGTACGGCTTCAGTTCACGGAAAGCACGACCGAGTTTCTGCTGAATTCGATATACTTCATGAAAGAATTCACCCCGGTCAATATTAAGCTTCCGGCAGCACAACTTCCAGTCCGCCCCAAGTACGAAATGATATCGGAACAATCGATGCTCCTGATCGTCCAACTCGCGCCGGCTAACTAAGCAAAAATCGGCGACATATTCTTCGTTCTTGAGTCCCCATACGGACTTCCGCAAGCGCCCCGGATTCGCTTCCAGCGAAACGCGGCTAACGTGCTTCTCTTTCGAGACACATTTCACAAATCGTGCGTAGCAGGCACGAAAAACAGCGCGGAACACGCAATTACAAGGAGTCGACGCCCCTGCGCGGCCAGGCCGCAGCCCAAGGCCATGGCAAAACGTGCATGACTGCTGAGCTAAGGCGAGAGTTTCGGAACGAGTCCAATCCATCTTTTTTTGTTTTCCCTCCGGACCTTCCCACCCAGAGCAGCGGGGAAGTCTTCGGTGTCATATAGAAAGAAGATAATGGTACTTTTTGAATTGCTGACAAACTATGGCAATATTTTCCTCAGAAAAACTGAGAAGATTCCACCGACTATTGCACAAATGCTGGAAAGACAACGGTTTATAAGTCTCGGTTTTTCTATTTCAACTTGGTAATTTCGTCCAGGTTTTTTCGAAACTCAGGTACCCTATACCTAGTTGGCATCACTCTTGGCCACAAAAGTCACCTTCGAGGTCCTTCAGCAGCGGCTTCTCAGCCATCTTGCCGAACGCGTATCTAACGGAGAATTCAGTGAACGCCAGTTGGCAGCGAAGCTGGGTATCTCCCAGCCGCAAATTCACAGATTGCTAAAAGGACTGCGAAGGCTCACGCCGGAAGTCGCGGACATCATCCTCGCCCACCTCGACTTTTCCGTCGTAGATCTGTTACAGGACCACGAGATCGCAAGCCACTCCGCGGCAGTGAATGTACCCCGCAAAGAACCCGGCCGGCAAGAGGCGTCCGGTAAGTTCGCGCGAGGCAGTACCGCGTAAGCCGTCCGGAAGTCGTTTTTATTTCAGGTTCTCGTTCAGCAGCTTCGCCAGTCGCGCGCCGGCCAGTGCTATCCGAGCCTGAGCATCCTTCAAAGCTTGATCATGATACGCGTCGGTCATCACGTATTTTGCCGTGCCGTCAGTCGGCGCTAAACCTGGCCCTATTGGATCGACGTACACATCGCTTTGAGCCATCTGAAATGATTCCTTGGACCAATCGCTTGGGTCCGTATCATCCACTGCCTCTGCATTCTTGAGCGGCGCTCCTTTGCCAAACGCAATTGCGTCCGAATAAGCGCTATCCGCGGGACACTGACCCGGAAGATCGTCCCAAAAGGCATGCAACTCCGCCGGCGCGTCTGATCTGGCAGACGCGCACGTGAACTTGTGTTCCATCTCGATGGCCATTTTCACCTTTATCGTGTTGCCGCCCGCGTCGTGAGTACCGTTGAAATATCGATCGGACGCATGCAATGGCTGATGGATGTCGCCCACCAGATGTTCTAGCCAGATCAGGTCGTACGCCTTCAACGTGTCGCTTTCATCAGAGGCGAGAAAGGTGCGTAGCGCCGCAATCTGTGTCGCCGCATTCGGAGCCGGTGCATCAGGCGTCATGTCCTTGTCGCTCGCAAACGAGGTGTCGACGAAGTGCCAGTACCCGTGACTGGCCGTATCCGTGAAGCCCACGTGGACGTCATCAGTCACTCCCTTCGGCGGGTCGTCGGTATCATGAAGCCCGTGATGCTTGATGCTGTCCGGCCACGTCGCGGCTCGCATAAACAAGTACTCACTCTTTTCGTCCGGTGTCAGTCCCGCCGGCAACTGCTTCACCCAATCTGCATAACCCGGAATGGTCGTCTTGATTGCCGGAACTTTCTTCAACAGCGCAGCGACGCGCGCCTTCGTAGCAGGAGTCAACTGCTGCCAGGCAACATACGCCACGGCCTCATGTCCTGTATTGCCCCAACCCCACAATGACGCAGGCACAGAAAGTGAAACACACAGCAGAACGCTCGAAACAGCGCGACCTAAACCTTTTTGCATCGGAATCCCCGTGTAGAGTGATGAGGAGCAGTTAGCTAGCTACGTATACCACTTCTCCAAAGAGATATATGGATGAATTCGACTGAATTACGGCCAACTCACGCAATATTCGCGCCTTTCACGTCGACATATAGCGCATACAACGATTGGCTCGCCGCCATAAAGAGCCGGTTCCGCCGCGTGCCGCCGAAACAAACATTCGCGCAGATCTCAGGCAGCACAATTTTGCCAAGCTTCACTCCCTCCGCCGAGATCGCATACACGCCGTCGCCCTCTGCTTTCGCCGATCCTGTCCCGTTCGCCCCCTGCCCAATGCCGGCCCAGATGTTTCCATCCACATCGGCACGAATCCCGTCCGCCAGGCCCGTGTAGTTGTCCCACGCCGTTGACAAAAACTGCTTCGAGTTCCGCAGCTTCGTCCCGTCTAGGTCGTACACTCGAATCTCCCGTGGTGCTTTCCCATAGTGCGTTGCGCCCGTGTCGCAAATGTAAAGCTTCCGGAAATTGGGCGAGAAGCAAATGCCATTCGGCTTGAACAGTTCGTCCGTGACCATCTCCAGCCGCCCGGATTTCCCGTCGATCCGGTAAACCGCCTCTTTCAACTCGAGTGGAAATTTGCCGCCTTCATAGAGGCTCAGCGCTCCATAGCCAGGATCGGTGAACCAGATATCACCATCCGGATGCACCACAATATCGTTGGGTCCGTTCAGCAGTTTGCCATTGAACTTGTCGGCCAGAACCGTCAGCTCGCCGGTCTGGTCGTACCGCACCACGCGCCGCGTCTGATGCTCGCAACTGAGCTGCCGTCCCTGCCAGTCGAACGTGTTCCCGTTGCTGAAGTTCGACGGCTTCCGATACACGTCAACATGTCCGTCTTCTTCCAGCCAACGCATCTGCCGGTTGTTTGGAATATCGCTCCACACCAGGTAGTTGCCGGCCCCATTCCACGCCGGTCCCTCCGCCCAGCGAAAACCAGTGCAGATGCGCTCAATCTGCGCGCTGCCAACCCGATACTTGTTGAAGTCCTTCTCGAGCGTGATCACATCCGGATCGGGATATCGTAGGGGCTGATTCCCTGACCAGTCACGCGCTCCGCCCGCTTGCTGAGCCTTTGCGGCCACACCACCAAGCGTCACGCCTGCCGCAACAGACATCATCAGTTCACGCCGGGAGCACACACGAGAATTCATCCCCGCGATTATATATGTCGTGGGCAAACTCGAAACTACTTTGTTGCCTGCGTCCACTCCTGCTCGCCGCGCGTCAGCATCGGTTTCCGGTCTTCCGGCAGAATGTAGCGCGCATTCACTAATTCATCCAGCGCCTGCGTGTAGCGCGCCATGTAGTCGTCGTGTCCCGTATAGCGTTCCGCAATTGACTTTCGCGGATCACCACTCTTGTCGCGCTCGGCCGCCGTTTTCGGGAAGGCAATATACGAATCCTCAAACGGCACTCGCTGGTCGGGCGCGCCAATCGCCGGGTCGCGCAGATTCCAGCTCGCAATTGTTGCCAGGGGAACCACCATCTCCGGCAGGCGAATCCCGCTCCGTTCATTTCCATCGGCATCCACCTGCGGCACCAGAACCGGGAACGGCTCACCGATTTTCGGCGGCTGAATGCTCAGAATCCCCTGCCGCCAGTTCGGTCCGAAATCAAGCCGCTGACCTGCATTCGCCTCATGCGCTTTGTGCACGCCCGGAATCGCAGGAAACGCGTACGCCTGCAGACTCACCAGCGCTCCATCCGCAATCTTTGGATAACTGCTCGGCGGCGGAGGCGTATTGCTCCGCACCCACGCATCCATGTTCGTGATCATGGCGCGCCAGAAATACTTGATAGGCAGCGGTGATTCCGGCTCCTGTCCCATCAGATCGTTCTTCCCTTTCTCGGGCGGAAAAGGTCCCGAAAAATGCTGCAGCCCTGTGAACTTATAAATCCGAACGTTCTCCGATATCGGCATGTCATACTTGCCGTCCGTGCTCGTGTGGATGAGCGCGGCCGCCCGCCCCCAATATTCGTATGAAGTGTTCGACAGGAAAATTTTGGGAACCACATGCTCGGCCGCAGCCCGATCCAAAAGTCCTCCCTTGGCTTGCGTCACGGCATCGACTTCCGGCCCATCCGTAAACGGAAAAATGTCCGTCGGATAATCAATCGACGACGTCGGCTGCGCATCGCGCGACGGCTGCGCGAACCGGTAATTAAAGCTGCCGCGTCCCGCTCCCGCCACATGCGCCAGCACGCCATCCAGCGCCATCCGCCCTTCTTCATCGGCATTGAAGCCTTCGTACAACATGTCCCGCAGAACGCGTCCGCACTGCGAGATACCTTGTCCATAGATCCGCTGCGCCGGAATCACCGCATTCGGAGCGTGCTTCGTATATGCTGCGAAATCGCGAAGCGCCGCGAACCCAAGCCCGGCCACCACCGGATCATGCACCACGTAAACGTATTCATAAATCTTGCCAGGCTGAAACCCGCCGTTCAAATGAATGTGGCGCGTGCTCGGAACCAGTTGGGCATTGTCTTCAGCGGCAAACTGCCACTCGGAGCGCGGAATCACCTTCCGTTCCGCGTTCCGCGAATCGCGTACCGTCAAAACATTCCGCGGATCATCCGGTGCCGCAACTGGATATTCGGTCCCGCCGATCCGCCCCGTGATCAGGTGCCCAAGAGGAATCGCCTGCATGACGTGATACGGCATCAGATCGCCGCGCAGCAGCCCCGTAATCGTCTGTCCGTTTTCTTTTGCAATTGGCGCGTCCAGCCGCAGCGAGGTCTCGCCCGCCGTGTCCCATTGCCAACCCAGAGTGACCACCGTAAAACCATTTCGCAGCAGCCACGCATCACCCGCATCACTCAGATCCGGGGTCCCGCCATCCACCAGCCTGAGGATCGCGGCCGAACCTCGATTCGGTATTTCCAGAATCATCGACCCGTTGCCCTTGCCTGCATCTTTGGGGCGAACGGCTATGAAGCTCGCGGAGAACTCCACCTGCCCATCCTTCAGATTCACTGCATTCTTGAGATCGACAATCCGCGCGTTGTGCCGATTGTCGACCGCGACGGAGAAATATACCCGGCCCGTGAGTCGCTCGTAAGCCCCCGCTCTCCCGAACGCCTGTCCGTTCAGCACATCCGTTCGCGAGGCCACTTCCACGCGCAGCACCTTCGCAGTAACCGGCAAGCCGGCCAGCGCTAGAACGATCGCAATTAAAATTCGGAAAAATCTTAGCAGCACGCGTGGAGTCTAGCACGCCCCTCCAGGCACTCCGGCGGAGCATCCTGCGCTGCAGTCGTGCCGATCTGGTCACGTAATTTCAATCTGAAACGCCGCGCCTTCTGCGCTCGTTCCGCTTTGAAACCAAGACACCGATAACCAGGGTCGCCGTCCCTCCCTCACCCACCCGTAAGCCGCTGACTTTAGAGCAATAAGCTGTTCGGCGACGCGCTGACGAATCGCTGGTCGCATGTGTGCCTTTTCCTCTGCGCCGAGGCAATCCGCAAAGCCTCCGCCAAGGAGAAACATACATGACTGCGACCGCAAGCAAAAGAGCCGAGTTACCGGCCACCAAAGCTCACCAGATTTCCGACCGTGACGCCCTTATCGTCGAGCACATGCCGCTCGTCTCGGCAATTGCTGCCCACGTTCAGCGATCGCTACCAGTACATATTGAACTCGACGACCTGATCCACGCCGGCATCATGGGCCTGTTCGATGCTGCAGTGAAATATGAATCGGATAAGCAAGTCGCCTTTTCCACTTACGCCAAGCACCGCATTCGGGGCGCTGTGCTCGACAGCCTTAGGCAGATGGATTGGGCATCACGCGATCTGCGCAAACGCTATAAGCAGATGGAAGCTGTCAAGACTGAACTCACAGCGAAGCTGCAGCGAGATCCCACTCACGCCGAAATCGCGGAGGCCATGGGTCTCGATGCCCGGCGCTGGCGTGCCCTCATGGTCGACTTCCGCCGGCTCACCAACGCTGCCGCGCGCGTTCGTCCCGAACGCGAAGACCAGCCCCAGCAGGAGATGCCCTGTGCTCCCAGCAACAATCCCGATCAGGTCTTTGCGCGTCGCGAACTGCGGGCCCGGCTTCTCTCCGCCATCGCCACCCTTCCGCCTCGCTACCGCAAAGTGGTCGAGCTCTACTATGACAACGAAATGACGATGAAAGAAATCGGCGAAGTGATGGGAGTGAATGAGAGCCGTGTCTCACAAATCCACAAAAGCGCTCTCGAGCGGATGCACTCTGCTCTCGGTGGACACGGCATCCAGTCCGCCGCCGCGTTCTGACCGCTATTGAATCGTAATCGTGAACGGCATCAATTCCATTAAGCCGCCCTTCAGGATCGCCGGATTCGGCAGCCCCGGTACAAGCTTCCGTAGCTTCGCTGTCGCTGCCGCGTCCACGCTGGAGTCGGAAGCGGAATTCGTCAGTATTTCGAGAAGGCTCTTGCGCCGGGGATACATCACCAGGTTCGTCTTTCCGTTCGGCGAAAGGTGCGCCCGTTGTCGCAACAGAGCAACCGCCTCATCTATCCCGCCGAGTTGATCCACCAGACCGTTTTGCTGAGCCTGTGCGCCCATCCAGACACGCCCCTGTGCCAGCGCATCAATCTGGTCATAGCTTTTCTTTCGCGCCGTCGCTACCTTGCTGACGAAAGTCTTATAAGTCGACGCGATCATATCGTGCAGTTTCTGCTGCCCCGCATCGGACAACGGATCAGTCAGGTTGTCGATGTCCGACATCTTGCCACGGCTCAGCGCATCCGTGCTCACGCCAACTTTGTCGAGCAACCCGTGAATATTCGGCCTTACAAGAACCACGCCGATAGATCCCGTCAGCGTATTCGGATACGCGAATACCGGATTGCCGGTCATTGAGATGTAGTATCCGCCCGACGCCGCATAATCCGACATCGAAATGACAACCGGCTTTTTCTGCGCCAGCAGCTTCAGCTCATGCAGGATCTGGCCCGATCCGATTGCATCGCCCCCCGGTGAGTCAACGCGCAGCAAAACGCCCTTCACGCCATTGTCGTCTCGCAACTGGCGAACTAACTTGATGAAAGGCGTCGTCGAGAGTGTATCAGTGTTGTCGGTCGAATCACTCGCGTTGGCTGGAAGAATATCGCCCGAGCCCACCAGCATGGCCAGCCGCTCTCCACTGCCCGGCGTCGCGCGGTAGTAGTTCTGAATCTTCGTTCTTTCCAGATTCGAAACGCCGGTCTTCTTTTTAAGATCCGCGAACACCTCGTCCTCGTAGCCAAGCACGTCCACCAGTCCCGTCGCTTTTGCCTGATCACCGAGGAAGGGTCCCATATCGATGAGCGTTCTCATGTCATCGGCGCTCTTGTGGCGCCCCGAACCGGTCACGCTACAGAAATCCCCGTAGATTTGGTCCAGAACCTGGCTCAGAACCTCGCGCGTCTGCGGCGACATATTCGTTCGCGTGAACATGTCACCGTAATCCTTGTACTGGCCGATATGGTCCACCTGAACGCCGATGCCCAGCTTGTCGAGCGTTCCTTTGAAATACATCTCTTGTAGATGGAAGCCCTTCACGTCCAGCACGTCGTCAGGCGTCATGAAGATTTTGTCGGCCACCGAGGCCAGGTAATACTCGCGCGACCCGGGCATCTGCAGAAACGCGTAAACCGGCTTGCCTGACTTCTTGAATTGCGCGATCTCCTGCCGCAATTCTTCAAGTCGCGCCCAACCCATCAATAGCTCCCTCGGCTCCAGGACAAGCGCTTTGATCCTGCTATCCGTTGCCGCTTCGTGCAGCGATGTCCACAGATCGCGAACCGTCGGAGACGCCTGATTCTGGATAAACGGGATGTCGATCGCTATGGGAGCCGCTTCAGGAACATCGCCACTGAGGGAAAGAATTAGTGCAGAGTTCGCAGCTACGCTCGGCTGCTTGGGTGAAAAGAGTTTTGCCATTGCCAGTCCGCCAATAAGCAGCACCAGCACTGTTAAGATCAAGCCAACTAAAACGCCCAGCAGGAACTTACCCATAAATAGCGATACTCTTCTCCCATTTGGAGAGTAACAAGTTCGCTATGGCTGAGCTTTTTTGTCTACTGGCGCACAAGCTGGCCCTGCACGAGGCCCTTCTGTACGGCGTACTCCACTAGACTGGCGCGATTGTGAATGTCCAGTTTGCGCATTAGGTTTAACTTATGCGCTTCAACCGTCTTGACGCTGAGCGAAAGCTCGTTTGAGACTTCGCGCACGGTTCGTCCTTCGGCCAGCAGCCGCGCCACTTCCTGCTCACGAGGTGTCAAGGCAGCCACCCGCGAAGTGTTGGCGTTCGTCTCCGCCAAAGCATGCAGGTCCGGAACAATCCTCGACAATCCGCGCTCGTTCTGCTCGGTCGAGAAAGCAACTTGCCGGATTCCCGCAATCAAGTGCTGCGGACTGCTGTTCTTCAGCATGTAGCCGCGGCCGCCCGCTGCCACCGCTGTTTCAAGCTGTTCCGGATTGTCCGTCTCCGTCAGAAACAGGATCGCCATCTGCGGATTGCACTGCCGCATTGCAAATGCCGTTGATTTTTCCGCGTCCTCGATGAGCGTTAAGTCCATAACGAGAACATCGGGAGAGGCGAGTCTGACTTTCGCCAGCGCTTCAGCCGCGTCGGAAGCCTCTTCTATGACGCGGAAATCGCTTTCCGCCGTGAGCAGCGTCCGTAATCCGCGGCGAAAGAGCAGGTTCCGGTCCGCAATGATGATGTGATTGATGCGTTTTGCGCGTACCAAGCTATTTCCGTCCAATCAAATACCCTTATCGGCTGGTTTTCGGAAAAAGCATTAGTCAAAGTGTGGTACGGTGCTTTAACCGCACCTCGCGCGTCCGGCTACGCGGCGTCTAACCTTTGTTTTTTGTGTTTTTTGACGTCACCGCGGACTGCTCTAGCGCCCTTTTCAGCAAATTCTGAGTGGCATCGTCCTGCGTATCGCGCGCCCGCTCCAGCGCCGTGCGCCCGCTCCGGTCCCGTAGAGACGGATTTGCCCCGTGCGCCAGCAGCATAGCCACTGCCTGGCTCCGCCCCAGCGAAGCCGCCAGCATCAGCGGTGTCGCGTTCTCTTCCGCATCGCGCGCATCCACCGCTGCTCCATGGTCCAGCAGCAGCGCGATTACTTCCGGATTCCCGCCCAGAGCCGCATCGTGCAACGGCGTTCCGCCGCTCCGGTTTCGCGCGTCCACCTTCGCTCCATGCTCCACTAACAACAGCGCCATCTTCTTCTGACCCTTGAGCGCCGCATCATGCAAATAGGTCGACCCCGCGCCCGTAGGCTTATTAATGTCGAATCCGCTGTCAATCAGGATGCGCGCAATCTCGGTTTGCCCTCGCATTGTCGCCGACTCCATCGCCTCTTCCGCTGCCTGCTGCGACTCCTGCAAGTGCATCCCATCCTTTAACAGCGCAGTCACGACATTCCCGTTCTGATAATCCAGCGCCAGATCTAGCGCACTCTGCCCCGAACGGTCTCGCGCCATCGCGTCGACGCCGGCCGCGATCAGCGGTCCAATCATGCTTGCGAACCCCTTCATTGCCGCCTCATGCAGCGTCCCGCGCCCATTGATTGCATGCACGCGCTTCGCATCGGCTCCGTGCGCCAGCAGCACAACCATTACCTGCGTCTGCCCATGCAGGATCGCATCATCCAGCGGCGTATTGTCGTGCTCGTCCACCGCGTGCGCGTCTGCATGCGCCGCCAGTAGTTCCTCGGCAATCTGCGCATTCCCGCGTTGCGCCGCCAGGTGCAAAACCGTCTCGCCGTCGCGATAGCGCAAATCCACCCGCGCGCCTGATTTCAGAAACAACCGCGCCAGCGTCGGCCGCCCCGTCAAAGTCGCGTATTCGAGCGCGGTCGATCCAGCCTCTCGGTGCACCGCATTCACATCCGCTCCATGCTCCAGTAGAAATTGGCAGATCTCGAGTTCGCCCAACCAAGCCGCATCCAGCAGCGGGGTGCTGCCCATGCGATCGCGCGCATTCACATCCGCGCCTTGCGCAATCAGCCGCTTGACCTCTTCTAAATTGCGCTGCCGCACCGCCGCGTGAAGTTGCTCACCGGCTGTCGTCGGCGCCGCAGGAATGGCGTCCTGTTGCGCGGTCACAGTCAGCGCACCGCTGATGTAAAGAGATATGACGAGCGCCAGGAAACGAACGCGCCCAATCATGCCAAACAGCGTAACACCGCTTGCCGCTCAACCAAGCCGCGACCGCGTGATTCGCGGCTGATTGCGCCGCCCCAGTGCGGCAGAAAACGGGAAACTACCGCGGTGATGGCATCAGTGAGCAGGACAGGTCCGACACGCCGAAGGAACAAAGCCTTTTTGACGGCCGTCCAAGTAGAGAGATGAAAAGCCTGCTATGTCCCGCTTCCTACCTCTCTAACCGCTTCACACCTTGCCTCGTCGCAACCAACACCAGCGACGTCATCCCGATAAATAGCCCGTGCTCCACCACGCCCACAACGCTGTCCAACTCTCGCCGTAACTCCTCGGCAGAATCAATCCGCTCGAACTTGCAATCGAGGATGTAGTTCCCGCCATCGGTCACAAACGTCTTCACGTCAGAGCTTTTGCGCAGCATCGGCTTCGCGCCGAGTTTTTCTAACTTCCGCGCCGTTGACTGCCAACCGAATTGCGCCACTTCCACCGGTACTGCAAAGTGCTCGCCAAGCCGCGAGACCTGCTTAGATTCATCAACCGCAATCACCAGTCGCGAACTCGCACTCGCCACAATCTTCTCGCGCAGAAGATTTCCGCCGCCTCCCTTGATGAGGCTCAACGTGCTCAGTTCCACTTCATCGGCGCCGTCAATCGTCACATCCACCTGCGGGTATTCACCCAGGGTCGACAACGGAATCGCCAGACCGCGCGCTTGGTCCGCCGTCAGCTCCGAAGTCGGAATGCCGATGATCTTCAGCCCTTGTTTCACGCGCCGCCCGATCGCCGCAACGGCCAACCTCGCGGTGCTCCCCGAACCGAGCCCGACGATCATTCCGTCCCGCAGTTCCGCCGCCGCCGTGACGCCTGCCTCCCGCTTCAATTCATTGAAATCCGTACTCGCCTCGACGCTCATCTTGCGCTCCTTGTCCGCCGAAACTCAGCCCCTAAAACGTCTGCGTCTGAAACGCGATAAACAGCGCAGTCCATTGCGCCGCCTGCCCCGGAAGCTGAATAATGATGCCGCCATCCTGCCATGAGCCGTTGTCCTTCGCAAACGGGCCCGGCGGGTTCCCCTGATTCAGGTGGATGTCGTGAATGCCCACGCCGTTATCGTCATAGTAAGACCCGAACGCGTAAATCACTCCATTCGGATCCGCCAGTGCTTGATTCAGCAGATTGGCAACTGCGTCATTCAGCGTGCCGTCGCCAATATCCAGCAACTGCAGTTTCGATCGGTCCACCATCGGTGTTCCATCCGGGTTGTGCTCCAGCACGTAATCCAGCCGCAGATCCGACGTCGTATTCGCAAGCGCGGTCCGATTCATCCTCAGCGCCAGCAGTCCCGCTGGGTCGATCGGCTGGAAATTCTGCACAATCAGGTAACGAATCTCCGACCCGTCGGTCGACTGGACATTCACATCCACCTCGACACTCGAGCCGTCGTCTACCCGCAGCGAGAAACGGTAGTGCGGATTGCTTCCGCTGATTGTTCCCGGCCCGACAGGATCACCCTTCAGAACACTGTAATTGGGAATTGGCATGAAGATCTCTCGACGAGAGACTTTCTTATCGTACTCATGCTGCGGGCAGCCGGATCTCCACAGCCAGTCCGCTCGGGCTCAGATTGCGGCAGCCCACCGTACCGCCGCACGCCTCAATGCACGTCTTCACAATCGCCAGCCCCAGCCCGGTGCCGCCCGTCTCGCGTTGTCGCGCCTGATCGGGTCGATAAAAGGGCTTGAATATTTTCTCTAGCTCTCGTTCCGGGACGCCCGGACCTGAGTCGGCCACCGTGATCGTGACCTGTCCGTCTCCGTTCCGCGCCGAAATCCGCACCGGCCCCGCATTTCCCGCGTACCGAATTGCATTCCGCACGATGTTCGCCAAGGATCGAAAAAGATACTCCGGCTCCGCGATCACGTCCAATTGTTGGTTGATCTCGGTTCGCACATCGAGGAACTCAGCACTTTCCCGCTGTAAGACTCTCGCAACCGTATCGGCCACGTTGACGCGAGCCAGATGAAGGCTGGCCCCAAGCTCCGCCTTTGAAAACGACAGCAGCTCGTTCACCAGCGTCGACATGTGATCCACTTCCTCACGCACGTCGTTCACGTATACAAGCTCGTCCTCGGTCGCGTGTTGTTCCAGGATTCCCATCGCCACTTGAATGCGTGCGATCGGTGAGCACAGCTCATGCGCGATGTCCCCAAGGAACCGCCGCTGCCCATTTACCAACTCCGAAAGTCGGTGCGCCATGCGGCTGATCGATTCAGCCAGCCTTCCCATCTCATCGCGGCGTTTCAGATTCAACGCCACGTCGAATTGGCCCCCCGCAATGCGCCCCGTCGCGCGTGTCAGTTGGCCGATCGATCGCGTCAGTCCTCGAATGAACGGCAACCAGCAAAGCACTGACACGGCAGCCACCGACAGCATAAGCGCCGCCCAGGGTCGGTAGTCGAAATAGAAAGGATCGTTGAGCAGGCTGTTAATTCGCCACACTAGGTTCCCGTGCTCAGGCTCTTTCGCAAAATCTGTCCAAAGCGGAATGTGAGCCACGGCCCAATACTGCCTCGGGCCCTGCGTCTCGATGAAGAACGCCGGAGGTCCCGGATCGCGTTCCGATGAAGAAGGCGGCACAACAGGCCCGGGCCGTACCGCGGAAGCCCGAGCCGGCTGGTGAAACGGATCGTGCAACAGAATCTGCCTTAATGCCGCCGGCAATTGGATTTGTCTACCCGCGAGTTGTTTAGCTCCCGATGTGAAAAGAAAAAACTCCGCCGGATAACTCCCCGAGTATTGCGCCAGCGTTTCGTTCCAACGGCTCTGCGGTTCTGTCGGCAACTGCAGCGCAATCAGTCGCGACACGGACAAAATCCTGTCTCGAGCCGGCGACAACAGAAACGAGCGCAGCTCGAATCGAAATTCCACCCGCGCAAGAATAAGAAACACCGCGCCCAACAGAAGCAGATTCAGAAATGCCAGCAGGAAGATCTTCGTCGAAAGCGAAAACGTGCGTTTCATGCCGCTTCTTCTGATCCCGGCTTCCGCATCATGTACCCCACGCTGCGCACCGTCACAATGAATCGCGGCGACTTCGGATCGTCTCCCAGCTTGCGCCGTATCGAGGAGATATGTACGTCAATCGACCGGTCGAACACTTCAAAGTTCCGGTCTGACGCCTCGAGCAGAAGCTGTTCGCGCGTCTTCACCCGGCCGGCCGACGCCGCCAGCGACGCAAGCAGATCGAACTCCACCGCCGTGAGCTGCAGCGCTGCTCCATTCAGCGATGCTTCGCGCGAGTGAACATTTACACTCAGTTCTCCCACTTGTACCGACTCCGGCTCAGCCGCCGCATTTGCAGCCGCCGTTATCGTCGATCGCCGGATTACCGCCCGCAATCGCGCCAGCAACTCGCGCGTCGAAAAAGTCTTCGGCAAATAATCGTCGGCTCCTAATTCGAGCCCCACAATCCGGTCTGATTCCTCCCCCCGTCCCGTTAACATCAGCACCGGTACATGCGACTGTGCGCGCACCCGTCGCAGCACTTCGAATCCGTCCATTCCGGGCAGCATCAGATCCAGAATCAGCGCCGCAAACGGCTCGCTCACCGCGCGTTCCACGCCTTCGGGCCCGTTGTGCGCAGCCTGCACATCGTATCCGAGCGGCTGAAGGTAATCGCGAATCAGCCGGCACAGTTTCGCATCGTCATCTACAATCAGCACACGCGTGCCCGGCGCTGCTTGTGCGGCTGTCATCATCGTCTCTTCCCCGTTTTAGCAACTTATTCAGGTTAGAACTGCAGGCTTTACTGTAGCTTTACAATTCTGTCCGCTGTTCCCCGATGAAGCTCGCAACGCGCTACGCTTTTCCCATGCGACCTATTGTTGCTATAGCATGCGTTGCCATTTCTCTTGCCGCGGCGAAGAACATCGGCGCGGAAGAGATGCCTCACATAAACGGAGAGACCCTGTCAGGCAAGAAACTCGAGTTCCCTTCGGTCACCGCTGGATCGGTCGCAATCATCTTCATTGGCTTCAGCCATGCTTCTCAATCCCAACTAAAGGCCTGGACAGACGAAGCAAACAAGCAACTCCGCAACAATGCCCACGTGATGATCTACGACATGGCCGTGCTCGAAGACGCACCCCGATTTGTTCGCGGCATGGCCGTTCATGGCATGAAAAGCGGCACTCCGGCCGCGGAGTACGACCGCTTTGCTGTCGTTTATCAGGGTGAACCCGAACTGAAGCGAGTCACCGCTTTCCAGCGCTCCGATGAGGCTTACATCCTACTGCTCGACCCCAAAGGCGACATCAAATGGGTCAGTCACGGTAAACCAACCGATGAAGCGATCAAGGAACTCACAAAACAAGTCGAGGCGCTCCTGCCAAAGTGAACAGCTACCATCTTTCCTTCACAGCGGCTGGACCTGCCGCAGTACCTCATTTACCTCCGCTTTACAATTCTCCCCTTCTCGCTCATAACTGCTTTACACGCCGCTGTTGAACTGGAATCACTAACCGGTCGCCCGTGCCTCTGCTTACTCACACCTTCCCTCAAGGGACCCCCAAGAGCAGAGCACGGCGACTGTTTTTTTTGAGTTCCGCATTCATGTTCAACCGACTCCCTTACCTCCTCGCGCTCCTGCTCTCAATTACCGGCCCGATAGCATCTGCCCAAGCCCCGCGTGCAGGCGCTTCCGCCTCCGTTCACGGCAGCGTGAAAGACAACACCGGCGGAATCATCCCCGGCGCCGTCCTGACGCTCACATCCCAGAGCGGCGAAAAGCAGACAGCGACCGCCAAAGACGACTCCACATTCACCTTTACTGGTCTCGCTCCCGGTACATACATGCTTACTGCGGATTACAAAGGCATGCAGCCGTTGCACACGCTCATCTTCAATCTGAAAGGGGGCGAATCCTACACGGCCAACATCACCATGGTCGTTCAGGAACAGAAGCAGGAAGTCACCGTTACCGATAGCACCAATCAAGTCAGCACGGAGGCTGCCGCCAACGCTTCCGCTCTCGTGTTGCGCCAGCAGGATCTCGACGCATTGCCCGACGATCCTGATGACCTTGCCGCCGACCTCGAAGCGCTCGCCGGCCCATCCTCCGGCCCCGGCGGTGTCCAGATCTTCATTGATGGATTCACCGGTGGCCGTCTTCCGCCCAAGTCTTCCATTCGGGAAGTCCGCATCAACTCCAATCCCATGTCCGCCGAGTACGACAAGCTCGGCTTCGGCCGCATTGAAATCTTCACCAAGGCCGGCAGCGACAAGTTCCATGGCCAGGGCTATTTCGGCACAAGTGACGGCATCTGGAACTCGCGGAATCCATTTCTATCCACAGCTCCGCCCTTCAAAACGGATCTCTTCGGCGGCAATCTCAGCGGCCCACTTACGAAGAAGGCGAGCTTCTTTATCGATTTCGACAATCGCAACATCGACGATAACGGCATCGTCAACGCCACCATCCCCACCGCGAACTTCCTCGGAACGCAGCTTCTCAACAGTTATTACGCCACTCCGCAGCGTCGAACAACCGTTAGCCCCCGCGTCGACTATCAGTTAAGTGCGAATAATACGCTCAGTATGCGGTACTCCTATCTGGACAACAGCCAGAAACTTACCGGAATCGGCGGCTTCGATCTCTCTGGGCTGACGCTTGGCAGCGTAACCCTCCCCAGCGCCGGCTATACGCGGGATACGAACGAACATCTGCTTCAACTCGTCGACACCGCTGTCCTGAGCGCCCGCGTCATTAATGAGACGCATTTCCAATACGCCCGGGACCAGGTAAGTCAATCGAGCGTCAGTACTTCCCCGCAAATCAACGTCGCCAACTCCTTCGTCGCCGGCGGCTCGGGTTATAGCGCCACCGGGTATCCGCAGAGCTATGACACTCAGAATCAATACGAGATCCAGAACTACACGTCCGTTACCGCCGGTGCGCACGTAATAAAGTTCGGCGTTCGAGTCCGCAGTGACTTACTCGAAGATTACTCGGCTCGTAACTTCAATGGAACTTACAGCTTTTTGGGCGCCTCTACTATGTCGTCCATCCAGCAGTATCTGACGACCATCCAGTTACTGAATGCCGGATACGCAAGTCAGCAGGTCACTGCCATGGGTTACGGTCCTTCGCAATACAGCGTCAGTACCGGAACCCCGCGCGTCTCGTTTTGGCAAACTGATTTCGGACCTTTTGTCCAGGACGATTGGCGCGTCAAGTCTAACCTGACCCTCAGCCTTGGTCTCCGCTGGGAGTCGCAGACGAATATCCACGATCACAACGACTGGGCGCCTCGAGTGGCGTTCGCATGGTCGCCGGATGCTGGCGGTAAAGGCAAAACCGTCATACGGGCAGGCTGGGGCGTGTTCTACGATCGTTTCCAGGCAGCCAGCGTTCTCAACGCGCTTCGCTACAACGGCACAAATCAGGTCAACTACATCGTCGAGAATCCAACGCTTTACAACAGCACCTTAACCCTAACGCCGACGTTGGCTCAGTTGACAGAGGTCAACGCGACCCAGCGATACGTGATCGACAGCAATCTTCATGCGCCCATGTTGATGCAGGGCGTAGTCAGCATCGAACGTCAGCTTGTGCGCAACACTACGCTCAATATCAACTACATCAATGCGCGCGGAACGCACGAACTCTTGACCGACGACATCAACGCTCCGCTTCCCGGCACTTACGTCTACAGCCTCACCGGCACAAACTCAAACATTACCGGTCTGCGGCCGTACGGAAATGTCGGCAACATCTACGACTATCAATCCACCGGCATCTTTAAACAAACGCAAATATCCGTCGGAGTAAACTCCACTATCGGCAAATGGGCCACGATATTCAGCCGTTACGCGTATGGCGACGCTCACAGCAATACAGACGGCCTCGGGACTATGCCTTCAAATCCCTACGACATCGCTCAGGATTGGGGCAGATCGTCGCTCGACATAAAGCAGTTTGTTGTTATCGGCGGTTCCATCTCGGGTCCTTGGGGGCTGCGGTTGTCGCCGTTCTTCATTGCCCACAGCGGAACGCCTTTCAACATCACCACCGGCACTGACATCTATGGCACCGGATCGGCAGCTTCCAGCGCTCGGCCGTCGATCGTGAGCGCCGCGGGTGAGAACGTCGTCTACACGCCCTTCGGATATCTCGACACGGTTCCTGTCAATGGTCAAAGCATCATTGAGCGCAACGCCGGCACGGGTCCTGGATTCCTCGAACTCAACCTGCGTCTCAGCAAGACATGGTCGTTCGGAACCACGAAGTTTGAAGGTCCATCCGGCGGCGCGACTTCACGTCAGGGCGGTGGCCCTCCGGGTGGTGGACCCGGAGGTGGTCGCGGCCCCGGTGGGGGAGGTCCTCCCGGCGGAGGCGGTCCGCCGCCCGCGGGCATGTTCGGCGAATCGTCACGGCAGCGCTACAACCTGACGCTCTCCGTCATGGCTCGCAACGCCCTGAATCACGAAAACCTGAGCGCACCGGTGGGCGTAGTTACCTCGCCGTACTTTCTCGAATCCACGGGTATCACCGGCGGCTTCGGACCGGAGTCTGTCGCCAGCAATCAGCGACGCATCGATCTGCAGCTCCGATTTTCGTTCTAGGACTCGCTGGCGGGACAAACGCCAGCGATCGCGCTACGGCCGGTTGCTCGGCGGAACTTCACTCATCGGCGCCTCAGTCCCGCGCTTGTGGCGCAGCCACCTCTTGATGTCCGGCCAGAATTCTTTGCCAATCTGCGACAACGCATCGGTACCAAGCTGTGTCGCCCAGTTCTGCAGGAAATCGCCTGCATCACGATCGTCCGGGTAGTAAGACAGACCAATCGCCGTCGCAGTTCCATTCCCAATCAGTTCCGAAAAATTAATTTGTGTATGGCCCGCATCTGATTTAGTAAGAACAATTCGACTGATCGCATACCATGCTCTCCCTTTCACGCTGCCGTGGGCCATGCGAAAGTAGCGCGGGTCCTGATGCAACAACGACGGATAAATACCTTCCGTCATAAAGTTCCCGATCACTTGGTCCGAATAGGAAGTGGCGAAGCGTCTTACGTATCCCGCTACGCCCTGCCCGAATTCAGGATGCGAGTCATCGTATTGGTAAAGCGCCGCGTAGGCCGCGCCGATAAAAACTAAGGGATATGCAAATGAATCTTTCGTCGCGATCAGGATCTTTCGCTTCGCCGTCAGCGGATGCCCGATTGCGTCCATTTCAGCCGTACGGTAATTCGGCAGCACGCCAAAAATATATTTGTCTTCGCCCTGGTCGGTTTTGCCCGGCGCCAGAACTCCGGGCTGCTTCGCTTCTGTCGTGCCCGCAGGAGCGGCAGGCGCGTTGTTAGGTTGCCCGGTCGACGTCGGTTGGTGCGGCGGTTCCTGTGGTTCCGGCGTCGAAGGATTTTGTGCAAAAGCCGATACGGCGGTAAACAAAATAAGGATTACGGCGTAATATGAGTACCGGCGAGAATTCGCTTGAACTGCTTGGTGAACCATCATCGAAAAACTTATCCTGAAGTTTGACAAAGCATCCTGGCAACTCCCCCAAAAACTAATGTTCCCCAATACTATAAGTTGGAACTACGATTGCTCCCCAGGTATCCAACGCTAAGGAGTTATGACAGACCCTTCAATCAAGAACGACGGTGCAGAGAGCGAGAAACCTCCGCATTCGAAACTGTCAGGCGCAAACAGCCCGGTTCGTTCTGCTTTCTTCAAGTATTACATTCATGACGGTGTGGGCTGCTGCCGGTTGCAATTAATAGGTGAATTCAATGAGGCGGAAATCCACAACCTCAATGGCTGCTGGAATTGTGTAAAAACCACCATCGGCAATCGTAAATTCGTGCTTGACCTGGAGGGTCTCAAAACTGCCGACGATGCCGCCAAACAATGGATCGTCCGCATGCTCGCCGAAGGCGCCGTCATTTGCCCGGAAAATTTTCTCTCGGATGGTCCGCTTGCGGAGCAGGCATCCCCTGTTCGCGCTACCCTCCGTGCCCGCGTGCTATCCCTACTGCGTGGATCTTCTGCGGTCGGCGCCTGATTTACTCTTTCAGACGAGAACAGTAAAAGCAGATTCCGTCCGCGTCACCGGACGATAAGCCGTATCGCGCTCAAAAGGCTGTCTTCCAGCCTCGCGAATGAGTCGCAACAGATCCTGCCGGCGCAGATGCTGGCTCGTCGTCGCGCCCGCGTCGTGATAGATCTTCTCCTCCACCACTGTTCCGTCGATATCGTTGGCCCCGAATCGCTGCGCCACCTGCGCCACGGCCGGCGTCATCATGATCCAGTAAGCCTTGACATGCGGAATGTTGTCTAACATCAATCGCGACACCGCAATCTGCTTCAGATCGTTGAACCCGCTTGTCGTCTGCAAATGGGCCAGGGCTGTGTTCGCCGGGTGGAACGCCAGCGGAATGAACGTCACGAATCCGTGCGTTTCATCTTGCAGCGCCCGCAGCCGGACTAAGTGATCCGCCCCATCTTCGGGCGTCTCAATGTGCCCATACAGCATCGTGCAATTACTCTTCAATCCCAACCGGTGAGCCGTCCGCGCCGTCTCCAGCCATTCGTCGCCGTCAATCTTGTGATCGCAGATGATGCGCCGAACGCGCTCTGAAAATATTTCCGCGCCTCCGCCCGGCAGCGAATCCACGCCCGCATCGCGCAGCCGCTCCAGCGTCTCGCGAATCGAAATGCGCCCGCGCTTCGCCAGGTACGCCACTTCCACCATCGTGAACGCCTTCAGATGCACTTGCGGAAACCGCTCTTTCAGACCCGCAATCATCTGGCAAAACCAGTCGAGCGTCAACTCCGGATGCAGCCCGCCCACAATATGGAATTCCGTGACCGCTTCCGAATAGCCTTTGCCCGCAACATCCCACACCTGCTCCAGCGACATGGTGTACGAATGTGGGTCTTTCGCCCGCTTCCCGAACGCGCACAGCCGGCAGCTCGCTACGCACACGTCCGTCGGATTGATGTGCCGGTTGACGTTGAAGTAAGTGATGTCCCCGTGCAGCCGCTCGCGTATCCTATTCGCCATCGCCCCAAGCGCAAGCAAATCCGCCGTCCGATACAGCGTCACTCCATCTTCAAAGCTCAGGCGTTCGCCCGCGTCCACCTTCTCGGCGATCGGCTTCAGCCGCTTATCTTCTATCGGTATCTCGGTGAGTCTCATTCGACGATGTAGTGACGATGCAGCAGAATGTCCGCTGCCCAGAAAAGAAAGAACAATACACTGACGTATCCGTTGACGGCAAAGAACGCCGCGTTTACGCGCGACAGGTCGGACGGTTTCACCAGTCCATGCTCATAAACCAGCAGCAGCACCACGGCAAGAATTCCGCCCAGACTCAACGGTCCCAAATGGAACGAAATCACCAGCGCAACCAGGCAGGCGATCATCGCCACGTGCAGCAATCGCGCCAGCAGCAGCGCCCCGGCAATCCCGAACCGTCGCGGAATGCTGCACAATCCTTCGGTGCAATCGAACTCGAAATCCTGGCACGCGTAGATCACATCGAAGCCCGCCGTCCAGAACATCACCGCCGCTGTCAGCCACAGGATTTTCGCATCCAGCGTTCCGCGAATCGCAATCCATGCCGCCGCCGGCGCAATCCCGAGCGCCAGGCCCAGAATCAAATGCGCGAATAACGTGAACCGTTTGCAGAAAGAATAAAAGAACACAATCGCGAGTGCCACCGGCGCCAGTGCGAAGCACAACGGCCCCAACTCACGCGCTGCCCAAACAAATACCGCCGACGACACAAACGTGAAACCCCAAGCGAATCGCACTGACAACAACCCCGCTGGAATGTGCCGCTTGGCCGTTCGCGCATTGCGGCTGTCGATGTCCGCGTCCAGAATGCGGTTAAATGTCATCGCCGCCGACCGCGCCGACACCATCGCCACCACGATCCAACCCAGCCGCCATATCAGCCCCGCCGTCTGAAACGCACTCTCGCGCCACGCCAGCAGTGCGCCTGTTAACGCAAACGGCAGCGCAAACACCGAATGCTCGAACTTGATCATTTCAAGCGTCAGGCGCAGCCGTGTCCAGAAACGAGACATCATTACGAGGTGATCCGGGAGGTATCGTTACCATTTTAGGGGATGACGGCGCGCCGTTCCCCAATCTGGAAAATGAATTCCCAACAGCTTCAACAACTTCTGGAGGGCGTCCGTGATGGCCGCACAGACATTACCGAGGCCCTCAACGAACTCCGCCATCTGCCTTTCGAAGATCTCGGCTTCGCCAAAGTCGACCACCATCGCCATCTTCGCCACGGCGCTCCCGAAGTGATCCTCGGCCAGGGCAAGACGCCCGAACAGGTCGAGGCTATCGCCCAAGCTCTGCTCGCCCGCTCGCCCAACCTGTTAATCACGCGTGCCGACCAGAAGATCGCCGACCGCGTCCAGGAACTCTACCACGATGCCCACTATTTCCCCAGCTCTCGCGTCGTCCGCGTCTGGCGCGACCAGACCATCCACGGCAAAGGCAAGATTGTCGCCGTCTGTGCCGGCACCAGCGATCTCCCAGTGCTCGAAGAAGCACGCCTCACCGCCGAAGTGATGGGGAATGAGGTCGATACCATCTGCGATGTCGGGGTTGCCGGCATCCATCGCCTCCTGCACCAGCGCGAGCGTCTCGCCGAAGCTCGCGTCGCCATTGTCTGCGCCGGTATGGAAGGCGCTCTTCCCAGCGTGGTCGGCGGCCTCGTCGGCTGTCCCGTCATCGCCGTCCCCACCAGCATCGGCTACGGCGCAAGTTTCAACGGACTCGCCGCTCTGCTCGGCATGTTGAACAGTTGTTCCAGCAATGTCACCGTCGTGAATATCGATAACGGTTTCGGCGCTGCCTACGTCGCCAGCCTCATCAATCGCCTGTAGCCATCGCTCCTACACTCGCGCACGCAGCTTTTGCAGCCGCTCGCCCGCCATCGCCAGCGTCTCCGGCTTCTTGGCAAAACAGAACCGAATCAGGTGCGCTCCGTCCTGCGGATCGGAAAAGAAACTCGACCCCGGCACGGCGCCCACCCCAATCTCTTCCACCAGGTACTTCGCAAACGTCACGTCATCCCGGAACCCGAACTCCGAGATGTCGCACATCACGTAGTACGCTCCCTTCGGCACAAACGGACGGAAGCCCGCGCCCTGCAGAATCCCCACTAGCGCGTCCCGCTTCTGCTGATACGTGCGCGCCAATGCTGAATAGTAGCCATCTGGAAGCCCCAGCGCCTTGACACCCGCTTGCTGCAACGGCGCAGCCGCTCCCACAGTCAGAAAATCGTGCACCTTCCGAATCGATCCCGTCAGCTCCGGCGCCGCAATCACCCACCCTACTCGCCAACCTGTCACCGAGTACGTCTTGCTCAGGCTGTTCACCAGCACGCAGCGTTCGCGCATGCCTGGAATCGTCATCGGTGGTACATGCCGCTCGCCGTCAAACACGACATGTTCGTAGATCTCGTCCGTAATCAGCAGGCAGTCGAATTCCTCGCACAACTCGCAAAGCGTCTGTAACTCCGCCCGCGAAAACACACGCCCAGTCGGATTATTCGGCGAGTTCACAATCACAGCGCGTGTGCGCTCATTGAACGCTGCCCGCAATTCATCCGCATCAAACGACCACTCCGGCGCATGCAGCCGCACATACCGGCACACTGCTCCGCTCAACTGTGAATCCGGCCAGTAGTTCTCGTAAAACGGCTCGAAGACCACCACCTCATCGCCAGGATTCAGTAGTGCCAGCAGCGACGCGATCATCCCTTCCGTCGCGCCGCAGCACACCGTCAGCTCACGCTCGGGATCGATCTCGATGTTGTAGAACTTGCGATAGTACGCGGCAATTGCATCGCGAAACGGCTTGGCGCCCCAGGTGATCGCGTACTGATTCACATCCGCCGCAATCGCCTGTTGCGCCGCTTCCTTCACCTCAGCCGGCGCCGCGAAATCCGGAAATCCCTGCGCCAGATTCACCGCCCCATGCTGCAGCGACAGTCGCGTCATCTCGCGAATGACCGACTCTTTGAATTCCGCTACCCGCGCGCTCTGAAAGCGGCGTTCTGCCGCAACGCTCGACATGCCCCGATTCTATCGAGGCATCGTTTTACATGCTGTAGAAGAACTCTTCGTACGCGATCTTCCCGTCCTTCACCTGATAGACCGCGATTTCCTCCATCTGAAACCGTCGCGACTGCGGCTTGAACGTCACGTCCAACTTGAACGTCACGGCGAAATGCGACCCTGCCACTAGCGGCCCCTCCACCTTCGCGGAGTGCACTTCGTGGTTGGTCGCCCACCACTCGCCCTTCTTCAGCACACCGTCCAACCCCTTCGTCTCGCGCGACTGTCCCGGAGGCGCGGCTGCCTCCATGCTTACGATGTCCTGCGCATAGAGTTCCTTCGTCGCTTCTTCGAACTTGCCCTGCGAACAAAGTTGCACGAGCTTATCCGCGACCTGCTGTGTTGTCATCTCAATCTCCTTTGTCGAGTTTACTTTCTTTACATCGACCACGGCGGCACGATTCCATTCACCCGCGCATAAGCCACCAACTGCCCCATGTGTTCATTGGCGTGTACCAAAATGCGCAGATAAATTCCATCTACCGTTGCGGCCCGGTTGGCAATCGTCACGTGTCTCGCGAGTTCAGCCGGTGTCGCCTGCGCATGCGCCGTCTTCACCGTGTCGAGCGACCGCTGCAGCCACGCAATCACCTGCGCCTTGTCCTTGATGTTTGTCTCCGAATCCTTCGTCAAATCCGCCGGCGCCTGCTTGCCCGTCCGCGAAAGTAGCCAGTAATTCGCCGTCACAATATGCATCAACACTTCGCTCGTCGATCGCACGCCCGGCCCCGGCCGCCATGCGTATTTATCGGCCGGTATCGCCTGCGCCAATTCCACCAACTGCCGGGAGCAATGCATCCACTCCCCGTCATATCCTTGCCAAACTCCTGCAAGCGGATCAGGTTTCTGGGCCTGCAGCGACGTCACAGTCAGCACCAACGCCAATAACAATTTCATACTTCCTCCAAAAACGTATCCGTTCTCCCGGTTGGCTCGTTTGCAACATTGCCGGGTTGTGCCTTCGACGCCGGTTGTGATTGCGCCGTATCGCCCGAATGGGTGACAGCAGAAAAGCTGACGATTACCTGGCGTTTTCCTTTGTCAAATAACTGGAAGTCGTCCTTCGTTAATCCGCTGATCGTCTGCCCCTGTTTGCTGCGTACCACAACCGGCGCCAGAACGAGATTGACTCCGCTCTGGAATACCGGCGCCTGCTCCGCTTGTGCTGCAACAAAGTCAGTCGTGCACCAAAGTGATACGAGCAGCGCGGCGAAGCGCAGAACCACCTCCCGGCCGATCACACAGCGCCTGTTAGTCTAACGCGAGCGCTGAACTCGAAGTTGCGTTCTCGTGTCGCAACAATCACGAATACTCCCGAAATTACAGGTCCTCCGGCCCGTTCGCTAAAAAATCTACAGACCTTAGCCGGGAAATCATTGCAACCTAGTAGAGGCCCAGGCGCATTCACAACCTTTAGTTTCAGACGAGACGGCCCTCAATTGTGATTGGCCCCCTAGTTGCAACTAACTTGGCATGTCAGTAGCTGCGTCATCGACCCATGCGATCCCTGCATATAATCTCGGCCTTTCTTCGACCGGTTTGAACATGGGGCGCTCCGCCGATGAGATCTGTGATGAGTTGACCGATCACATGCTGGATTGTGAAGCTTGTCTTGATAGTTGCCTCGATGGACGCGATGAATCATCCTGCCCTGTGTACATTCAGCTCCGAAAGCAGATAGACCTCCGCGGCGGCGCACACAGATCGATGCTGTTGGCGATTTAGCTAAGCCGGCTGGCACTTCATCATCCCGCAAAAATAGCGCCGACAACTACGCTTTCTGGTCCCCGTTTCTGCATTCACCGGAAGCACCACGGCTCCCTATCGGCTGTTCCCGTTCGGAACTTTAGACTCAACCCCCGACAAAATATTAAAACTTTACTTCTCCCGAACGAAATGATGTGTGCCGGCCGTTGGCGGACGTTAACCCCGAACCGCTTTTGGCCCGCACTTACTGACCTATGGGAGTTTGTGATAGCTACGGTGTTGAGGTCCTACAGCCCTCTTCAGCGCACATACAGTCGAAAGTCGCGCCTGCGCCACTTGGCCAACGGCAGCTCGTCCTGGTAGCCCCGAGCGCGTGTCCTTTGCGCGTCCACATTCAGCAAGTAACTCATAACTGCTCCTTGCGCAGCAGGCTCTTGAGAGAAATGCAGCGCCTGCGTGGTAACGCTTATTTGGAAGATGGTGCCATCGACCGCTGGCAGCTTACGCCCGACGGACGTCACGAATCTCCCTCCGACTACGTCGGCTGGCACTTGTTAGTCCTGGATGACAGGAATCGCGTTCAGGGCGGCGCGCGGTACGTTCACCGTCCCGCTGACGTGGCTCTCAACAACTTCGATGTGAAGCGTTCTGCTCTTGCATCAAGCTTGGCGTGGGGTAATGAATTGCATGCAGCCGTCGAGCAAGACCGCATCGTCGCGCAAAGCAAGGGGCTCCACTACGCGGAAGTCGGTGGTTGGGCACTCTCGCGGGAAATTCGACACACTGCCGAAGCAATTCGAACCGCCCTTGGCCTATTCGCACTGTCACGCTTGTTGGGAGGCACAATTGGGATTACCACTGCCACGCTCCGCAACCAATCGGCCAGCATCCTTCAAAGAATTGGCGGTACCCCAATAAACGTCAACAACGTGCCTCTTCCGAGCTACTACGACCCTCAATACAAGTGCATGATGAGTATCCTTAGGTTCGATTCGAGCACGCCCGATCCTCGCTACGAAGCTAAGATTGAGCGCATCCGGCGGGATCTGGGCAGGGCCGTGGTTACGTGCTCGCCGGAGAGTGCAGACACGCAGGATCTCTCCCAATTAGCCAGCAAATTCGCTGAATACAGTTCGATTCGAGCCTACCCGCAGCCATGATGACGAATTGATCATGCAGCCGCAGATTGCTGCCGGCACTCCGATGCTCTCTTTGCTCTTGCGCGCCAGCGTCTGGCCGCTACGAGCCCCAGACCGCCGAGAAGGAGTACCGCGGGCTCGGGCACGCCTCTGTTCACACCGACTCTCGGCATAGGACAGTACGGCGATATGCTACAAGCGATTGGAGATTTCGTTTTAGGCCGTCCGTGACCGGCAGGTCGGTCTAAACCAGAATTTGGCCGCAGAGGGGACGCGATGAAGCGCACGTGGATTGTCCAATGGACGAGTGGCCGACCACTCAACAAATACACTTGGTTCTAAGGGCGCAATTTGTGTGATCCACTCTAGAAGTGAAACGCATGATTGGTCCACAAAAGCCGCCGCCCGCGATTGAACCGCTCTCAGCCACGGAAGAACAACCATCAATCGT
>DATBEG010000143.1:0-21092 GCA_036276155.1 Bryobacteraceae bacterium
AACTATCGTCAGGTCTCACCTACCCCGAATCCAGACATGCGTACCCTGTCCCGGTTGATTGGCGGGTGTCGCGTATCGGATTGAGGTCAGAAACAACATGACTGAGAAGATAGTAACTCTCCGTCGTACAGATTGCAAGTACCAATCTTCCTACAGAGCGCACGGCTGCCGAAGAAGCGGCCTGCTTCCAAACCTGTTCCGGCGCGGGCGAAAACATCGAACAAGGCTTCGGCTCCGCCGGATAGTTTCGTAGTACTGTTTCAGATCAGCAGAATGCGAAATGGATCTACGATCAGAGCCATGCCGCAGAACGGATTGTCGACTATGTGCTGGAACCTTTGAGCAACCTGCTGACCACGCCAAGTGAACGGCTGGTGTTGAAAATGGCGGCAGCATTCCTGAAGCAGATTGATCCGGATTACGACTATGTTCAGGAAACCGATGATCGTCTGAAGCTGACTCGGGAAGAGATGGAATGGCTGCCGGAGAAGCTCGAAGTATGGAACGGGATTGTCGTGGCCGATGCGTGCCTATTCCTGAGCACGTGACCGCGGTTGAACGTGACTAAGCCACAATCCACGAAATTATGGATCGCGAAGGTCTCGAATATGGTGCAGCAGCCAGCGAGTACGTTCGGCGGCTTCGGAATAAGTAGCCCTGCGCTGGGGCGCCAGAAGAAATTCGAACTCGGATGCGCAAAGGTTTGAGCTTTGCAGGTCTACCCAGTTGCCATCCGCCGGCCATAAAGCTTGGTGCGCCGGGATGGACTCGAACCACCGGTGTTGGCTCCGCAAGGGAGAACAGCTCTACAGGCTGCCGCATTCGCCGCTCTGCCACCGACGCATTTGGCGGTGGATGTCAGATTTGAACTGACACGCGTCTGTTGAAACGCGCACGATTTAGCAAACCGCTTGGCACACCAATGCCGGATCCACCGCGGGAGAGTTTGGCGGAAGGTGGGGGGATTGAACCCCCCTAGGTTCATCACCAGTCCACGGTTTTCGGGACCGCTCGCCGACCATTCAGCGGCACCTTCCGATTTGTCAAAGAACTTGGTGGCCGAGGAGGGATTCGAACCCACACTGTTCTGTTTCTAAGACAGACGCCTCCTGCCCATTGGGCTACCCGGTCATTGGAGCGCTGAGGCGGAATCGAACCGACCATGAACGGCTTTGCAGGCCGCCGCCTAACCGATTGGCTTTCAGCGCAAAACTTGAAAATTTACAGGGAGAGATAACTGCAATATCGGGATGATACGCAGTCGAAGCTACAGAGGAGTGAGAGTAGCTTTTTCATGGGACTTCTCAATCGTAGAGACGAACAGCAAACCTGTCAAGTTACTACTGCTAACTCCCCATGCTAAACACTTGCAAAAGGTTCGAACGCTCAATATTGGATCGCACGGTGGCGGGCTATGCTGAGGGGCTTGATGGCACGATCAGCCGTTACTCGCATCCCTGTCGTTGATTTCTACTGCGCTCAGGGCTTAGCAGGGCCACATGTCGAGACGCGCGCGAAGCCTTAGACCATCACGGATGCGGACAGCCTCAACGTGTTGCTTGACGGGTTGGGGCGCGCCCGTGCCATCTGCCACTAGCTACTCGACGTAGCCCAGCGCTTTGCTCGCACTCTGTTAAGCCGGCACAGACCGCAACAATCTGGAGCGATTCCGCAGAGCCGACGTTTGCCTAATGCATTTACTTCCTGCTCGGCGACACGACGATGAGGCCCGCTAATTGGCCCAGTTGTGAGTGCGCGAGATACACCGTACCATTCTTCGTGACGACTCCGTTGCGAGCGCCCTCGTGGGTCGGCACCTCAGCAACCAGACTGAGCTTGCCCGATGCGTCCACTCGGGCCACCGTGAGGCGCGCGTCTTTTGCGGCGCCTACATACAACATGTGAGTGGCTGGGGAGTAATTGAGGTCATCCACGCCGTCGCCGGTGTCGATAGATGACAGCTTCTCCCCGTTATGACCCGCATCCAAGACCTCCGCCCGCGTGCTGCAGGCAACGAACAGATATCCGGCGTGTTGATCAACCGAGAGACCGTGCGGACCGTCCTCCCCACACGAGGATTGCCATTTCGCGAGAGTCTTGTGTGTTTGAAGATCAATCGCGGTCGTAAGGTCTTTGTCCTCGTAGTTCATGTAGAAGCGGCCGCGCTGTGCGTCGACCGCATAGCCTTCAGGCCGGCCTTCGAATGTCAGTTTTTCTTTCTGGCTCAAGGTCTGGCTGTCCAGAATACGGACGGAGTCGTCGCGCGGCGCGGTGACCCAGACTTCTTTTGTGGGCGCTACATAGACCACGCCGTCGGGGGTGGAATCGATGTGGCCACAGGTCTTGCGCGCGAGGGTCTTTTCATCAATGGCGCATACACTCGAGTCGGCCCGGTCACCGATGTACACCAAGCCGTCGCCAATCGATACGCCGCTCGGTCCCTGAGCGCGTTTACGACCTCGGACTTCTACTTCGTTGGTCGCAAAACCCGAGATCTCATGGATGCTGCCGTTGCTGGTGTCTACCACATCGACCGAGCCAATGTTTATGGCTGGGACCCAGACATATCCCGTCCTGGGATCATAAGCGATGTAATCCATTGTGATGTTTCCCTTGCCGTGGTCGGGTAGGGCCACGGTGCGAACCGCGTAAGTTTCCTTCTGATCGCCAGCAGCCGGCAATCCAACAGCTATCGCGCCGATTCCTATAACGACTAGCAGTAGAGAATTTCGCCGTTCCATGCCGAGAATCGTAGCACCAGCTTTGCGTGCTGAAAATTTCTATTCCTAAGAAAAACTTTTTGCCGACCCGGACACTGCATGAAAGCCGAATCGGCGGCCTTTGATGCGCCAAGCTCGCCGCCGTCACCCGATCAGGCGGGGCAGCCGATGAAGCAGCACGGGACTCGTTCTCGGCATAACGAGTCATATCGTATACAACAAGGCAATCTATGTGTAATGTGTGACCCGTTAGCGCCATGTTTTGACGGGTTTAGAGCGTCACTTTCAGGCAGCGATTCTTTGGATTTTCTTGGTTTTCACAATATTTCAGCGGCGAATCCGTCTACATGGGTGGGATGGAAGAAGTGCTTAGCGCCCGCGGAGACGCTGCCGATCAGAATCGGCGGCTCTCCGAAATTATTGCGCGGGAACAGGCACGGCTGCGCCAATTCATCGGCGCCCGCGTCCCGGACACGGGCGACGCCGAAGACATTCTTCAGGAAGTCTTCTATGAACTGATTGCCGCTTACCGCCTAATGAAGCCGGTGGAGCAAGTGGGCGCTTGGCTGTTTCGGGTGGCACGCAACAGAATTGTCGACCTGTTTCGAAGGAAACGGCCGGCCGTTTTGGGAAACGACTCCACGCTCATTCGCGAAGACGGCGAGGGGCACCGATGGGAAGATTTGCTTCCTTCGCCGGATGCCGGGCCAGAAGCCGCTTATGCACGCAGCGTGTTGCTGGAACAACTGGATGCGGCCCTCGAAGACCTGGCGGAAGAGCAGCGCGACGTTTTTGTCGCGCATGAAATAGAGGGTCGAACCTTTAAAGAATTGAGTGCAGCAACCGGCGTCAGTGTTAACACATTACTGTCCCGAAAACGATATGCCGTGCTTCAATTGCGGCGGCGGTTGCAAGCTATCTATAGCGAGTTTGGAAGAGATTGAGGAGTAGCAGATGAGAAGGTACCGTTTGTTGAGGGTCTTGAAGATCGCGTTGTTTGCGGCCGTAGCTGTGACGGTCTTTAGTTTCCTGGTGATGAGCCTTTGGAATGTTTTGATGCCGGGGATCTTTGCCGTTCGAACTATTAGCTTCTGGCAGGCACTGGGGCTTCTGGTCCTATGCAAGATTTTGTTCGGGGGGTTCCGCCCATACGCCGGAGGCGGCCCGCGTTGGCGTCGCCGCATGATAGAGCGTTGGGAACAAATGACCCCGGAGGAGCGTGAGAAATTCAAGCAAGGAATGCGTCGCGGTTGCGGGCGAGGCCAAAACGTCGAAACACCAAACAGCGAAGCAGAGGCGCGGGCATGAGTTCTATCCACTTCATCAAAACCGAGCTGGCTGCGGCCCTTGCCAGAGGCGTGCGGCAGTGCGTACTAGTCGGCTCGCGACCGTTGTTTCAAGAGGCACTCAAGAGTCCTCCGGACCAAAACTTCCATGTGTTTACGGTGGATGAAGAGCACTCGTCAGTTTCGCCGGGCACGTTTGTTCCAACGCAGCTCGCATCCGAAGCGCTCGCGACGGCGCTTGAAAGATCGGATTTCGACAAACGGAAAGCAAGCCTGTTCATCTGGCTCGGTGGCCCAGGGTATCGGACGGTTGACGCCGTCATCGCCGGTCTTGCCTTTATCGCCTCGCTGCCCGGAGGAACTGGAGTAGTCTTCGATTATGCAGCGGAGCGCACATCTCTTCGGACCGTGGCTCACACCGCCCTGGACGCGCTGGCCAGTCGAATATGCCTGGCCGGTACTCTTAAATATCTGATTCAGCCGCAAGCCGTGGCGGAAATGCTCCGTGGACTCGGCTTTCGACAGATCGTGGACCTCGCGCAGTCCGTCAGCGGCGGTCATCTCGTCAGCGCCGTAGTCTAGCAGCGGAGTAAACTTCCGCGCTCTAAATCAGCTAAGTCCTTTGTTTTCTGGCGGTGAGGGTGGGATTCGAACCCACGGAACCCGTGAAGGTTCAACGGTTTTCGAGACCGCCCGATTCAACCGCTCTCGCACCTCACCAATCGGGGGAACTACCCATTTAAGATAGCAAGCGACGCAAGCTGGAACCAAATGGCTATAGCCCGAGGAACTGGTTGATTTTGCGGTCGATATAAAACGTCTCGATCAGTTTGCGCACGACGAACGGGAGATTGGCCTCCTTAAGCGCGATGTCGACGCGGCTCTTGAACTGATCTCGAAGAGCTTCGCGCTTCTCGATGGGTGCGTTCTGGATCTTGCAGCCAGCGAGCTTTGTATTAATGGGCCGGATCGGCAGGGGAAGGTAGCGCAGCGGCGGCAAGGGACCGCCTTGTGGAGTTTGTCCGCTGAGCCAGGCTTGCGCCTTTGTCCGGCCGATGTCGTAGTCGTGCTGCCGATAATTCTGATCGAGAAAACCGAGAAACGACATCAGTTGCGCGCCCGCGAGCTCCGTTTCGGCGGCCGTGATGGTGTATATGTACATCTCATCCTTTTCGTGGAGATCGGCTGCCATTTCGAGAGCCAGGACGGCGTCGATCCAGGCCTCGGCTCCTGTATGACCAACGGCTGCGGCCGAGGCTAGCTGCGCATATTCCGTGCTGAATTGCGAGCGCAGTTGCGATCGCGCGGCATTGCGATCCGGCTCAAACGGGATGAGGGCTTTGAGAAGAACGTCCGAGACGGCCGCAGACGCCTGCGTTATCAATTCGCCGTTTAGAAATAGATCCTTCAATTCCCCGGCGCGCTGATTGAACAAGTCGATTTTTTCATTCACCTCTTCGGCGCGAATCCAATCTTCGAAGCGAGATTGGTAGAAGATCGCGTTCCAAAGCTTTCCAAGCATCGTGTGGAAATCGGCATCTTTCGCAGAAAATTTATGGTCAGATACCGAAAGCTTCGACTCCGGAGAAACGAACAGATAGGCGCGATTCTCTGTATTCAGGTGTCGATCTATCTCGTCAACGAAATCTTTCGCCAGACCGAGAGGCTCGTTTTGAAAAACGCCGCCATCCGTGTACGTAAAGCTTAACGGGTTGGGCAGATTCGCTGTCACCAGGAACTCGTTGTCGAAGTCTTCGCGAACGCGAGCGACATCCTGTGGGCGAAAGGCGAAGGGGAATGCGCCGCATGCGACAGCCGTTTCGGCGATGGGACGCCAAACGCCGACGTTGTCATCGTTGAGGCCGACGGTTCGACGAACCTCGTCGGCAAACCGCGAGTAGACGAACTCTGCTCCGGCAAGCGTGTTGCGGGCATAGTCAACGCCATTTAGATTCGATAGAGCTAAGCCCAAGCGCAGTGTCTTTTCTGGCCCGATAGCCGGGTGAGTCTTGGGCAGCGGGATAGGGCCGTTGTTGTAGCGGCCGTTCAGGTATTGCTGTGACAACTTGACGATGCAGTCGGAAGACAAGATGGAGAAAGCAGCCGGCTCATCCTTCTGCATTTGCAGTAGAGAACTGATATCGATGTCGACGACCCAAGCCTGATAGAGCGTGTTGTTATATGGCTCGCTTAAGGCATCCGCGTCGTAAAGCAACTTCTGCGCGGCAAGGGCGATCGACATACCGCCGGCAGACGCGCCGGTCAAAACGTCGATATATATCTTTTCGTCATCGCTCGTTTGCGGATTGTGATTGTGCTGCCCTATGGCGTACAGCACTTCATACAACACGCCAGCTTCATAACTTCCGAGAGAAACCGCTCCCGATACTGTAATCGCAAGCTGCTTTGGCACCCAAGCTCCTTCCCGTGATTGCAACAGCGCAACCACGGCAACTGTAATTGTTCATTTACAAGCTAGAGCCGACGAGTTGGGCGCAAAGCAAAAATCTCCCGGAAGTCACTGATACTACAGTGGATCCGGGAGATTGCGTCTTTTGTGATCGTTGATTTTAACTACAACCGCTGGTGCCGCCGCAGTTCTCACACTTGTAGCAGGAACCGTTGCGCGTCATCATGCTGCCGCATTCGGAACAGAGCGGAGCATCGCCGGCGTTAACGTCAAACGGGAGCGCCTGCTGCGGCTCCGGTTCAGTGGGGCGAAGCTTGGGCGTTTCGCCGGCTTCATTCTGTTCCGTAATACCGAGAAAACGCGCGCCGAGCCAGCGGAAGATGTAGTCGATGATCGACTTGGCGTAGGGTACCTGCTGATTGCCGGTCCAGCCGCTAGGTTCGAAACGAACGTGACTGAACTTATCGACGAAGAACTTTAGCGGTACACCATATTGCAGACCGTAGCTGATGGACGTGGCGAGCGTATCCATAAGGCCCGAGATGGTAGAGCCTTCCTTCGCCATCGAGATGAAAACCTCGCCGGGAGTTCCGTCGTCATACAGCCCGACCGTGATGTAGCCTTCGTGACCACCGATGGAGAACTTGTGCGTGACGGAAGCGCGCTCATCCGGCAGCTTGCGGCGAATAGGTCGGTAGACGATCTTTTCGACAACTTGCGGTTGAGCGGGGACGGCGGTGGCGGCAGTCGCTTTCTTTTCCGCTTTCCCTGTTCCGGAGCTGAGCGGCTGCACGCGTTTAGAGCCGTCGCGATAGATGGCGACTGCTTTCAAGCCGAGCTTCCAACTCTCGATGTAGGCGTCCAAGACCTCTTCCACCGTGGACTCTTCCGGCATGTTGATGGTCTTGGAGATTGCACCGGAGATGAACGGCTGCACCGCAGCCATCATACGCACATGCCCCATGTAGTAAATGGATCGCGTCCCGTTCTGCGGACGGAAGCTGCAATCGAACACGGCTAGATGCTCCGGCTTGAGATTCGGGGCGCCTTCGATGGTCCCAGTTGAATCGATATGGGCGACAATGCGCTCTGTCTGTTCGGCCGTATATCCGAGTTTGATCAGCGCCTGGGGAACAGTATTGTTGACGATCTTGATGACTCCGCCGCCAACTAACTTCTTATACTTCACCAGCGCGAGATCGGGCTCAATGCCCGTGGTATCGCAATCCATCATAAAGCCAATGGTGCCGGTGGGCGCAAGCACTGTGACCTGCGCGTTGCGATAACCGGATCGCAGGCCAAGCTCATAAGCATTGCGCCAGCACTCTTCGGCTGCTTTGTACATGTGGGCCGGAACGCGCTTGCTGTCAATCTGGTTGACCGCGTTCCAGTGCATTCGAATGACATCGAGGAAAGAAGACTCGTTCTCCGGGTAACCCGGGCAGGGGCCAACGGCTTCTGCCATACGAGCGCTGGTGAGGTAGGCCTGGCCGCACATGATGGCAGTGATGGCAGCGGAAAAGTCTCGACCGTCGTTGCTGTCGTAGGGCAGGCCGAGCGACATCAGCAGAGCGCCGAGATTCGCGTAACCCAAACCGAGCGGGCGGTAGTCGTACGAATTCTTGGCGATCTTCTCAGTTGGATAGCTGGCGTTGCCAACAATAATTTCCTGGGCAACGATCATGGTGTCGACCGCGTGGCGGAACGCAACCACGTCGAAAGAACCATCGGGGCCGACGAACTTCATCAAGTTTAATGAGGAGAGATTGCAGGCCGAATCGTCAAGGAACATGTATTCCGAGCATGGGTTGGACGCGTTGATGCGGGCCGTAGCCTTCGACGTGTGCCACTTATTGATGGTGGTGTCGAACTGCATGCCGGGATCACCGCATTGGTGGGTGGCTTCGGCAATCTGGCGCATGAGTTCTCGGGCCTTGTAGCGGTCCTTCTTCTCGCCCGTCGGAATGCTCTTCGTCCACCAATCCGAGTCACCGACGGCTGCTTCCATGAAGTCGTCCGTCGCGCGGACAGAGTTGTTCGCGTTCTGGAAAAAGATGGAGCTGTATGCTTCGCCATCGAGCGAAGAGTCGTAGCCCGCATCGATCAGGGTGTGCGCCTTCTTCTCTTCCTTGGCCTTGCACCAGATGAACTTTTCAACGTCGGGGTGATCGGAGTTGAGGATCACCATCTTGGCCGCCCGGCGTGTCTTTCCGCCCGACTTAATAACGCCAGCGAAAGCGTCGAAGCCTTTCATGAAGCTGAGCGGACCAGATGCGCGGCCGCCGCCCCAGAGATGCGCATCCTCTTCTCGGATGGCGGATAGATTCGTGCCCGTGCCCGATCCCCACTTGAACAGCATGCCTTCGGTCTTAGCGAGATCGAGGATGGACTCCAGCGAATCGGTAACGGAATTGATGAAGCAAGCCGAACATTGCGGGCGTGCGTCGCCGGGCAAAAGCTTCTTGACAACATCCTGCGTTTCGTCATAGTAGAAGCCGTAACCTCGAGACTCGGTGACGCCCACGTTGAACCACACCGGCGAGTTGAAGCACGCCTTTTGGGTCAGCATGAGGTGGGCTAGCTCGTCGCGGAAGTTTTCGCCGTCCTCTGTGGTCTCGAAATATCCGTCGGCAAGCCCCCAATCGGCGATGGTGTCGACCACTCGATGAACAAGCTGGCGCACGCTTGTCTCCCGCTCCGGCGAGCCCATGCGGCCATGGAAGTACTTGCTCACGACAATGTTGGTGGCCGTCTGGGACCAATCGGCCGGGACCTCCACGTCGCGCTGCTCAAAAATGACCGAACCCTTGTCGTTGCCAATGGTGGCTGTGCGAAGCTCCCATTGGACCTGATCATAGGGCGTCGTGTCGGCGGCCCGCTTGGCCGTGAAGAAGCGAGGGAATGACACCCCCGTGGGTTCTTCTTTCTTTAAATACTGCTGCTGCAACTCATTGATTTGATGCGGCAAATGTACGGTGAGTTGTCCCATAGGAGCGATAAACGAGGCCTTTCTTTCGCGAGGATGTCGGGATTACGATTCAAAGCCAATCGCGCTGCCGACATCACAAAGCAACGCTGATTGTGTAGCGCAACAACTGCTATTAAAGACCCGTTTCAGCAGTGGCGTCAATACGGATTTTAGCTCGCCTACGCTAGATATTGTGGATTAGCTGTCGAAAAGTACTAGATAAAGGGCTAGGGGCCGCAACATAGTGGTGATACTCCGGTCATCCAAAACGTTCTACGTTGCTTGAATCCAGCAGAATGGACGGTCGATGCAGCCAGGCCGGAACTTTTCCTCCGAAAAACTCGGACACATGCGACGCGCCCAGCCGTTCAATAGCTCTTTTTCAAGTAGACAAGCTGGCCGAGATGGTACGAGTTGTGGCAGGTCAGGAGCAGAGCCTCGCGGAGAAGGGTCTGTCCGTCGCCATGTTCGAACTCTTCGAGCAGCTTGTTATGAAGATCCTGGACTAACTTATTGAACTGTTCGGTATCGTGCTGAAAGGCTTTTACGCTATGTTGCCAGGCTGCATCATTGGCCGGTGCGCTGCTTTTCGGCCAGTAGCCTTCTGGCCATTCCGGAGACTTGTGTTTCGGATTCCGTGAAAACTCGAGGATGTCCCACTGGGCCATGCGCATGTGCTCCAGCAACTCCCATGCGGTGTGTGGGGCACCCGCCGGCTTCCAGCCGCGAGCTTCAACCGGGAAATCCTCGACGGCGGAATCGAAATCGACGTGCGCCTGATGCCCCCGGAGAGCATCGACGAGCATCATCCGAATTTTGACCGACTCTTTCGGGTCCATACGGACGATTCTAATGGTTCGTGCCTGTCTGGTCTGAAGTTTTCACCGGCGTTGTCTGGTTGGAAGGCAGCGGAATGGGGGGTACCACGGGCGGGTTTGCGGGCGCCACAGGACCAGGGACTATGCCGTTGCCGTTGGCGGGCGACCACTTGCCGTGCTTGCCGGTCATGTTCTGAATTTGCGGTAATTGGCTAATATCCCAGCCGCCGCCGAGCGCCATGATCAAAGCAACACTCGCAGTCATCTGCTTCAACTGCGTTTGCACCTGCGTCTCGCGATTCGTGAGAACGGTGTTCTGGGCCGTGATCACGTTCAGGTAACTGTCGACACCGGCCTTGTAACGAGCCAACGAAAGTTCGAGGAAACGCGATGAGGATCGGATAGCCGTATCATATTGGCCGATTTCCTCCGCGTAGATGCGAAGTGACGAGAGTTGATCCTCGACACCCTGAAAGTCAGCCAGAACGGTTTGCCGATAGTTGGCCACTGCTGCATCGTACTGCGCTTCAACCTGTTCATTCGCCCCACGCCTGGCTCCGAAGTCGAGCAGAGTCTGCGAAAGTGTCGGGCCGAGCGACCAGAAGTGACTCGGCCAGGTGAACCACTGGGTGATGTGGGAACTTTCCAAGCCTCCGGTGGCACTCAAGGTAAGGTTCGGGTAGTAAGCCGCGCGCTCAACACCGATGAGCGCGTTTGCCGCCGCGACCTGACGTTCCGCTACCGCGATATCCGGACGCCGCTCAAGCAGTTCGGAAGGTATCGCCACGGGCACGGTGGGCGGATTCGGCACAAACGGCGCGACCGCGACGGAGAACTCAGCAGCCGGCTTTCCGATGAGCGTTGCGATTGCGTGCTCATATTGCGCGCGCGCCACGCCGATGTCGGTTGCCTGTGCTATTGCGGTGTCTAGCTGCGTTTGCGCCTGCGCGACGTCTTCATCAGAATCAATTCCGGAATGGAAGAGCGTCAACACCAGGTTGAGCGTGTCGCGGTAGTTCTTTAGCGTTTCCTGGAGGACGCCTTCCTGGGCGTCCAGCGCACGTATTTCAAAGTAGTCTTCGGCCAAAGCTGCATTCGTACTCAGCGTCGCGGTCGCCACATCCGCGGCGCTAGCTTGCGCGGAATAGACGTTCGCGGCGATTTGATTCCGGATACGGTGCCAAAAATCGGCTGTATAGGTGACCTCAAACGGGAGCGTGAACGTGTTGATGATGCTCGATGAGCCACCCGTGAGAGTGGTTCCGGTGGAACCCGTGGTTCCCGTCCCGGTAACCACTGAGGTGCGAGTGGTAGATGAGAAACGTGCATTCGTGTATGCCGGCGAGGCAGTTACGGTCGGAAATAGCCCAGAACGAGCAGAAACAACTAGCGCGCGGGCGGCACGATAATTGGCTTCCGCCTGGATCACGGTCTGATTGTTGATCTGCACCTGCTCTTCAAGCACATTCAGCACCGGATCGTTAAACAGCTCCCACCATTTGCCGCGGATCTTGTCGTCGCCTGGCTGCGCTACTTTCCATCCTTGCCCTTCTTTGAACTGGTCAGGCGCGGACTCCTTGAATGCCTGAGGCGCGTTCACGGGAGGCTTGGCGTATTTCGGCGCGGGATTGCACGAGGAGAGAAGCAGCATGCCCGCGGCTGCCGCTATTGTCGCCGGGACAGAAACGCCCAGGCGCGTGCGCCTAATATTTTTCGAGTTCATCACTCACCTCTCGGATCCAGCCGCGCAGATAGACGGGGCAGTTAACCAGCTTCACGTCTTTCGCGGCCTGTTCGGAAAAATATTGAACCGCTTTGCGGTCCACTAAAGTCACTTCGCTCAAATCGATATACACCGTCTGCTGTGTTTGACGGGCTGCGGAGATGGACTGGCGCAGCTCCGGGAGCGCGTCTTCGCTGAACTTGCCGTCCAGCAGAAGCGTTACGGACCTTTCTACGGGGTGCTGCTCCGCTCTGATCTTGTAAGTCATCGCAACTTCTCAGCTAAGAAGCCGGGCCCACAGCTTCCGCTGGCGCCTGAGGCTCCCCTTTCCGTGACAGGCCCTGCAGCCACAAGCTCAGACGATCCATATAGAGGTAGATCACCGGCGTCGTGTAGAGGGTCAGGGCCTGGCTGAAAATCAAACCGCCCACGATGGTGATGCCCAACGGGCGCCGCAGCTCAGAACCTGTTCCCCTTCCGAGCGCCAGGGGCAAGCCGCCCAGCAGCGCCGCCATGGTGGTCATCATGATGGGCCGAAACCGCAAAAGGCAGGCCTGGAAGACCGCTTCCTTCGGTGTCTTGTTATCCCGCCGCTCTACTTCGAGAGCGAAGTCGATCATCATGATGGCGTTCTTCTTCACAATGCCGATGAGCAGGATAATGCCAATGAGCGCGATGACGCTCAGCTCCGTGTGCGTAATCAGAAGAGCCAGAATGGCCCCCACGCCGGCTGACGGCAGAGTAGACAAAATCGTGATGGGGTGGATGTAACTCTCGTAAAGGATGCCGAGGACGATGAAGACCGCTGCCAGCGCGGCGGCAATTAACAGGGGCTCGTTTGCCAGCGAAGCCTGAAACGCCTGTGCGGTGCCGGTGAAATTCGTATTGATGGTTGTCGGCATTCCGGCCTTTTGCTCGACTTGGCTAATGCCATCCACGGCTTGCCCCAATGAGATGTTGGGAGCAAGATTGAACGAGAGAGTCACCGACGGGAACACGCCCGAGTGGTTGACGGTCAAAGAGGCCGTACTCGGCTGGTAGTGCGTGAAGGCCGACAGCGGTATTGGCTGGCCAGTCGATGATTGCGCGTAGACCTTCTTCAGGCTGTCCGGATTCTGCCAGAACTCGGGAGCTACTTCCATAACCACGAAATATTGGTTAAGCTGCGTGTACGTCTTCGCGATTTCGCGTTCGCCGAACGCGTCATAGAGGATGTTGTCAAGCGTCGCCGGTGTTATGCCGAGCCGTGAAGCGGTTTCGCGATCGATGACCAGGTTCGCTTCCAGGCCATGGTTCTGCTGGTCGCTATTTACGTCTTCGAGTTGCGGCATTTTCTTCATCAGGTTGAGAAGAGTGGGCGCCCAGTACATGAGTTCCTGCAGGTTGTCGCTTTGCAGTGTGTACTGGTATTGCGCCGCCGACTGCCGACCACCCACTCGGATATCCTGAGAAGCCTGAAGAAAAAGTGTCACGCCTGGTATCTGGGATAGCTTGGGACGGAGGCGATTGATGATGTCGTCGGCGGAGACTTTTCGTTCGCTCAAGGGCTTAAGAGCAATGAACGACCTGCCCGTATTGGTAGTTGTTCCGCCGCCGCCGCCGCTGAATGCCTGCACGGTGGCAACGGCCGGGTCCTTCTGAACAATGGCCGCAAGCTGAACGATTTTTTTCTGCATTAACTGGAACGAAGTGTCCTGATCGCCGATGAAATTGCCGTTCAGCCGGCCGGTGTCCTGCTGCGGGAAGAAGCCCTTTGGAACGATGACGTACAGGTAGATGTTGAGGCAGAGCGTCCCAATGGTGATTAACAGCACGAGAAACGAGTTTTCGAGAACCCATCCGAGGCTGCGCTCATAGATCTTCAGGATGAATACGAAGACTTTTTCGCTCGCATTGTAGAAGCGGCCGTGCTTATGTTCGTCACTGAGAAGACGTGAGCACATTGTGGGTGTGGTGGTCAGGGAGACCAACAGCGAAACCATGATGGTGAGCGACAAGGTCACTGCAAATTCGCGGAACAGGCGGCCAACGATGCCGCCCATCATGAGGATCGGGATGAATACTGCGACCAGAGAAATGCTGATAGAAAGAACGGTGGAACCGATTTCGGCGGCCCCGCGCAAAGCCGCTTCCATCGAGTTCACACCCTGCTCGCGATAGCGCGTGATGTTCTCGAGCACGACGATGGCGTCGTCGACGACAAACCCCGTCGAGATGGTTAGCGCCATGAGTGAAAGATTGTCGATGCTGAACCCGAAGATGTACATCAGGCCGCACGTGCCGATGATCGAAACAGGCACTGCCACGCTCGGGATGAGAGTGGATCTCACGTCGCGCAAAAAGAGGAAGACCACCAAAACGACGAGAATGACGGAGATCGAGAGCGTTTTCTCCACATCGTGAACAGACGCGCGGATAGTGATGGTCTGGTCGAGCGTAACGGTGAGATTAATGCGCTGGTCGATGGACGCTTTCAGTTGTGGAAGAGCGGCTTTGATTCCGTCAACGGTGTCGATAATGTTAGCGCCGGGCTGACGGAAGATGATGAGCAGAGCGGAACGCTGCCCGTTGGCAAGTCCGAGGGAGCGTACGGTCTGCACAGAATTCGTTACGCGGGCGACTTTATCCAAGGTCACGGGAGAGCCGCTGTACTTGACCAACAGAGGCCGGTAATCAACTGCATGCATCAACTGATCGTTAGCCTCAATTGACCAGGTGTGGTGAGCATCTGAGAACAGTCCCTTTGCCAAGTTGGCGGTTTGGGCGGCGATGGCAGAGCGAATGTTATCCAGAGTGAGACCGTAGTGCTCAATCAGCGTCGGATTCACATCGATACGAACGGCAGGAGCGGAACTGCCACCCACCGTTACCTGACCAACGCCGCGTATCTGCGAGATGCGCTGCATCAGGATGGTTGACGCAGCGTCATACAGCGAAGGCGGCGGCAGCGAGCGCGAAGTCAGCGCGATGATCATGATCGGCGAGTCAGCCGGGTTGACTTTTCTGTAAGTCGGATTTCCGGGGAGATCGGTGGGCAAGTAGCCCCGCGCCGCATTGATGGCCGCTTCGACGTCGCGCGCGGCTGCATCGATGTTTCGATTGAGATCGAATTGAAGTGTGATGCCCGTCTGGCCCAATGAGCTGGACGAGGTCATCTCTGTCACTGCCGCGATACGCCCGAATTGGCGTTCGAGAGGTGTTGCGACGGCGGACGCCATGATCTCCGGACTGGCGCCAGGCAATGACGCGGAGACGCTGATGGTCGGGAAGTCGACCTGCGGCAACGGAGACACAGGCAATAGACGGAACGCCACCGCACCTGCTAATCCGACCGCGATAGTCAACAGCGCTGTCGCGACTGGCCTTTTGATAAAGGGCGACGAAAGGCTCACGGTTAGTGGCCCTCCGCTGGTGCAGGCTCGTGACCTGGACCGTACTGCCGAGGCGGCTCCGGTCCTGACGGTTGCGTCGACGGAGAACCTCCGGGCCCAAGGCCGGGCTCTGCATCATGTCCGCCGCCCGATCTTCCATGACGCCATGTTGCGAAGCGCGATGCCATGGTGTCGAAGAAAAGGTAGATAACTGGCGTCGTGTAGAGCGTCAGCAACTGGCTCAGTAACAATCCGCCGATGATGGTGATACCGAGAGGCCGTCGCAGCTCCGACCCGGTTCCGGTTCCGAAAGCAAGCGGCACAGCGCCAAGCAGAGCCGCCATGGTGGTCATCATGATGGGCCGGAAACGCAACAGCGACGCCTGATAAATGGAGTCGTACGGAGTCTTATGCTCCTTACGCTCCGCTTCGAGAGCAAAGTCGATCATCATGATGGCGTTCTTCTTCACGATGCCGATGAGGAGGACGATGCCGATGATGGCAACAACGGTTAACTCTTGACGGCAGATCATAAGCGCGAGCAGCGCGCCCACGCCCGCGGAGGGCAGAGTGGAAAGAATCGTCACCGGGTGGATGTAGCTTTCATACAGAACGCCCAGCACGATGTAGACGGTGACGAGCGCCGCCAAAATCAGCAGCGGCTCATTAGTCAGTGACGCGACAAACGCCTCCGCTGTGCCTTGGAACGCCGCTTGCATTGCCGCTGGCGGAGGCATCTCTTTCTCAAGCCGCTGGATGTCTTCTACCGCTTCGCCGAGTGCCGCGCGCGGCGCCAGGTTGAAAGAAATTGTGGTGGCGGGAAATTGCCCGATATGGCTGATCAATATTGGGCTGGACGCATTCTGCGCATGTGTGAATGCGCTGAGCGGAACGGCGCCCCCGTTGGCCGATTTGATGTAGATGTCCTGCAGATGCGCAGGATTCGTTTGCAGGTTCGGCAGCACTTCCAAAATGACGTGATACTGATTGAGCTGCGTAAAGTAAGTAGTTATTTCGCGCTGGCCGAACGCATCGTACAGGGTGGCATCGATGGTCGACGCGGTGATCCCGACGCGAGAGGCGGTAGTACGGTCGATCGCAAGCGTGGAGTTCAATCCATGTGTCTGCAAATCGCTTGCGACGTCCGCCAGATTCGGCATCTCTTTCAGACGGGCGACGAATCCCCCTGCATAGCGCGCTAGTTCGTTGGGATCGGGATCTTCCAGGCTGTATTGATACTCGGTGCGGCTGACGATGTCTTCTACCGTGAGGTCCTGCACAGGCTGCATGTACAGCGTGATGCCGGCGACTTTGGCGAGTTCGGGTTCCAGGCGGCGGATGACATCGGACGCGCTGGCATCGCGATCCTCAACAGGCTTGAGGTTGATCTGAACTCTCCCGGAGTTGAGCGTGGTGTTGGTTCCATCTACGCCGATGAAAGACGAGAGGCTTTGTACAGCCGGATCTTGCAAGATCACTGCGGCCACGCGCTGCTGAAGGGTGGACATCTGTGGGAACGAAATGCTCTGGTCGGCTTCCGAAACGCCTTGAATTTCGCCCGTATCCTGGACCGGGAAAAAGCCTTTCGGGATCAGGACGTAGAGCAGAATGGTCAGGGCCAGCGTGCCGACGGCGATTAAGAGCGTCAGATTGCGGTGACGCAACACCACTTCAAGCGTCCTGCCGTAGAACGCGATGGTTTTCTCAAAAACCGCTTCAGAGGCGCGATAAAAACGTCCTTCCGATCCTGGTTTCCTGTGCCGCAGAAGTTTGGCGCAGAGCATGGGCGTGAGCGTCAGCGACACGGCGGCGGAGATCACGATTGTGACCGCGAGAGTGACGGCGAACTCGCGGAACAGCCGGCCCGTGATGTCGCCCATGAATAGCAGTGGAATCAGCACAGCAATGAGCGAGACCGTCAAAGACACGATGGTGAATCCGATCTGCTCGGCGCCTTTGAGCGCGGCCTGCAGTGGTGGTTCGCCCTCCTCGACGTAGCGCATGATGTTTTCGATCATTACGATGGCGTCGTCGACAACGAAGCCCGTCGATATGGTCAAGGCCATCAGCGTCAAATTGTTGAGGCTATAGCCGAGCATGTACATGGCGGCAAATGTGCCGACAATCGAGAGTGGGACAGCCACGCTGGGGATAAATGTCGCAGCCAGATTGCGCAAGAAGACGAAGATTACAAGAACGACCAGTGCGATACAAAGCATCAGCTCGAATTCCACATCCTTCACGGAAGCGCGCACTGTGAGCGTGCGATCGGTCAGGGTTTGAACGCCGATGGACGAAGGTATGGTGGCGCGGAGTCTGGGCAGGAGAGCCTGAATGCGGTCGACAACCTGAATGATGTTCGCGCCGGGCTGGCGCTGAATGTTGACGATGACAGCGGGCGTCTGATTCATCCACGCCGCCTGCCTTATGTTCTCGATGCCGTCGATGACGTTGGCAACATCGGACAGCATCACGGGCGCGTTGTTTTTGTAAGCGACAACGACATTCGCGTAGTCTTTGGCTGTCAGTAACTGGTCGTTGTCATTGATCTGATAGCCCTGATTCGGCCCGTCAAAGCTGCCTTTCGCAGTATCGAGTGTCGTGTTTGTGATGGCCGTATGAACGTCTTCCAGATTCAGTCCGTAGGAAGCGAGTTCCATCGGGTTTACCTGAATGCGAACCGCCGGTTTCTGGCCACCGCTGATGGTTACGGCGCCGACGCCCGATAACTGCGATATCTTGGCTGCAAGCCTGGTGTCAGCGTAGTCTTCCACCTGCTGCAGCGGCATCGTCGTAGATGTCAGTGCGAGCGTCAGGACCGGCGCGTCGGCAGGATTGGTTTTGCTGTAGATCGGCGGCAGGGGCAGATCAGTGGGCAAGTACGTCTGGGCCGCATTGATGGCCGCCTGAACCTCCTGCTCGGCAACGTCGATGTTCAGACTGAGCGTGAATTGCAGGGTGATGACCGAGGCGCCCTGCGAACTAGTCGAGAGCATTTGATTGAGGCCCGGGACTTCGCCCAATTGACGCTCGAGAGGAGCCGTGATGGCCGAGGCAGAGACTTCGGGACTCGCACCCGGATAGAACGTGACCACCTGCATGGTGGGATAATCCACCTCTGGCAGCGCGGACACAGGAAGCTGTTTATAGGCAACGATGCCGACCAGCAAAATCGCCGCCATCAGCAGCGACGTTGCAATCGGCCGCAAAATAAACGGCCGTGAAGGGTTCATTTCTTTGGATTTTTCCGATTGGGTTCGTTCGTCTGCGGCTGCTGCGGATTTTGCTGCGCCGTATTCAGAGTCGTGTTCGCTGCCCCTTGTTGCGGCGGACCTTCCTGCGGCTGGTTCTCCTCAGAACTGCCGCTGGTATTCGGAACCGCCGTACCAGCCGGGCGACTCTGGCGCATCTGCACTTTCGCGCCATCTTGCAGCTTGTCGAAGCCATCCGTGACCAGCGTCTGCCCGGGCACAACTCCGGTGACCGCCGCGTTGTTGCCGTCGGTCGTCGCCACGGTGATGTTCTGTTGCTTCACCGTGTCGTTGTCGTTCACAACATAGACAAACGCAATGTCGTTGTTTCGCTGAATGGCCGCCGTGGGAATGATGTTTACACCCATCAGCGTTGTAACCAGCAGGCGCGCATTTACGAATTCGTTGGGGAACAGGATGTTGTCGCGGTTTGGGAAAGTGGCCCGGACGCGCACAGTTCCAGTGGTGGTATCAATCTGACTGTCGAGGGCGAGCACGGTTCCCTGCGCTAGTTCCGTCAGATCGTCACGACTGCGTGCATCGACGTGCAGTTTGTTTCCATGCTGCATCTGCTTCACCACTTCGTCGAGGTAGTCTTCCGCCATGGTGAAGATTACAGTGATGGGCTGAAGTTGCGTAATGGTGACGATGGGGGTGGTGGCATTGGCCGTGATGATGTTGCCAAGGTCAATTCCGCGTAGTCCCACGCGGCCGTCGATAGGCGAAGTGATACGTGTGTAGTCGACGTTGATTTTGGCCGCATCGAGATTTCCCTGATCGAGCTTGGCGGTGCCGGCATCCTGCGCGACGGTAGCCTGTTGCGTCGCAAGCTGCTGTTCAGGAATCGCGTGCTGCTGATACGCCATCTGATAACGCTGCAGATCGATTTTGGCGTTTTCGAGCATTGCCTGATCACGCTCCAACTGACCTTCCGCCTGAACTTCAGTAGCCGCATACGGCCGCGGATCTATGACGGCAAGCAGTTGACCTTTATGAACGATTTGGCCTTCTCTGAAATTGATCTCGGTCAGCGCACCGGTGACTCGGCTCGAAACAGCGACGGTGTAGACCGACGTCACCGTTCCGAGGCTATTGATGTACACGGGCATATTGCCCTTGGTGACCTTCCCGACCGAAACAGGAATGGGGCCGCCAGCACCGGCTTTGCCGCCCTTTTTGCCTTTGCTTTTTGTTGTTCCGGAAGAAGAGGAGCGTTGCGACAGGAGAAATCCCGCGCCGAACAGCATGCAAAACACTGCCGCCCAGATGGCCCAGTGTCTGGGAAGACGGCGCCGCTTAGGCCGCGCCAATGCGGGAGGAGAGTCAGGATTCATAGGTTTCTGTGCATCGCCTCGAGAAGCGATGCACTTTTCGACTATGAATTGAGCGCGAGCAATCGACAACTGCTGAAAGAGATAGAGGCTTCTATGCCGAACGGCATAGAAGAATTGCAAATGGCCGATTTGGTTAGCATGAGACGAGTGAGTGTGGCCAATCTTTTGCCCGGCGTGCCTGCCGTGGAGTTCCTGGGTCCGGTTATGTTCCGCAACATGGGGCAGCCTACTTGCGTGCGAACCCCGACGTTGCCAACGCGAAAGCTGATCCGGCAAAACACTGGCTGCAATTCGGATTCAGGGAGGGCCGGCCCTTGCAGTAGAGCAAGAAATTGCGAGGGATTACGAGACTTTACAACCCTTATACTTGAATTTACAGTCTAACTACTAGTGCGCCCATTCGCCTGCTTTGCCCTTCTCGCACTGGCAGCATCGCGCCTGTTCGCCCTTGATCCCGGCAAAGCACTCACCCAATACGCTCATCGCATCTGGGGGCAGGAGCAAGGGCTGTTCCAGCCGACCATTTATTCGATTCTTCAGACTCGAGACGGTTTCCTTTGGCTAGGTACGCAGGACAGCCTGATTCGATTCGATGGCGTTCAATTTCGCGAGTTCCAGAACCCGGGATCCGGCGTTTTTCACGATGCGCTGATTCGGACGCTGCTGCAGGATCAAGAAGGTAACCTCTGGGTTGGCTCCATCGGAGCAGGGCTAGGCAAGATCGGCCCGGATGGTGTATTCACTCACTTTGATTCCGAGAATGGGTTTGCAAGCGATACCGTTGTTTGTCTCGATTCCGGGGCCGGAGGTCAGATTTTCGCGTGCACGACTGCCGGACTGGCGAGTTTTGCGAACGGAAAATTTCACTTCTACACAACGGCAGACGGACTCCCCTCCAATCAGATTCGTGCAACGTGCGTGGCGGGGTCAACGCGTTGGGTAGCCGGGATCGATTTTGGACTGGCCACATGGGACGGCACGCGTTTCCATTCGTTTTCGGACCGGTTTTTGAAGCCGGGCGACAGGACCACGGCGCTGGCTTGCGGCGCAGACGGAACAGTGTGGGCGGGAACCAATGCAGGGCTGCTGGAGATACGTAGCGGCAATTCGCGTCTGCTCTCGACGCGTGACGGTTTGCCGGATACCGCAATTTCTTCTCTGCTCAACACTCCTGACGGCAGCCTGTGGGTGGGCACCAACGATGGGATCAC
>DATBEG010000144.1:0-7023 GCA_036276155.1 Bryobacteraceae bacterium
AGTAGTTTTTCAACAGCGTCTTCCTTTGTGAAACATCCGCTTTACTGGCTGTAGATAGGTGCTACCATGAACCCCCGCGCCGAATAGAGGTGAGGCATGCCGTTTTTCTACACATCAGGAGAGGAAGTCAAACCAGGGGACCGTGTACTTCTGCATGGCGAGGACGGATACATTGAGTTTGTTGCCGATCCAACCGTTGATCCTGATGATTGGCTGGTTAAGGAAAAAGGAGGTGGAGTGATGATAGCCGAGCCGAAGCATTTTGGGCGGCTGTTTGTGAACGACCCTGCCAATTACGAGGACCTTGTTTTTACATCCAGAGAAGAAACCCGCCCTCAATGACCGCGTTCCAAATACGCTAAGTTTTGCACCATTCGCGGAAGGACCCAAAGGTCGCAAGTTCAAATCTTGCCCCCGCAACCAACTCTGGACCCAGTCTCCCGGCGCGAGAGCCTCAAGCAAATCGTCCTTACACTCTTTCCCTATCGCGACGATCATCAGCGCAGAATGATCGCCATGTTTTCACTGTCCGAGTTCTTGAATGATCCTCAATGGTTTTACAGACCCGGATCTTTGGGCAATGTTTGGGGAGGAAGATGTGCCGAAATTTCCCGGCATTTCGCCACGACCAATGTAATGTCATCGTGCTGTTCATGAGGGCTGAAAAGCTGAAGGTCTGCCAGCATTGACGTCACAATAGATTGTGCGGTCTGTCCGCGATGCCGCTTTAAAGATTCGACCAGACGTTGCTCTCCGAATTCCTCTCCGGCGGCGTTGAACGATTCAGTTGCGCCGTCGGTGTAGAGCGCAAGTATATCGCCGGGGAACAGATGACACTCCGTCGTTACGCAGTCCCAATCTTTGAAAAGCCCCAAAACTGTACTCGTAGATTGGAGCCACTCTACCGTGTTGTCGGCTCGAAGCAACAGCCCGGACAGATGCCCACAGTTCGTGTATCGAAGCTGTCTGGTGCTGTCGTGATATTCAGCAAAAAACACGGTGGCGTAAGCGCTGTCCCCCGAGTTCTCGTAGAAGAGCCGGTTCACGGATTGCAAAAAGCGCTGCGGCTGGTCGCGAGCAACGGCCGACTGACCCCGTAAGTTGGCCTGAAGGTTCGCCATAAGGAGCGCTGCCGCGATTCCCTTTCCGGAGATGTCGCCGATCAGAAAACCAACGGTCTCCTCTCCCAGAGCAAGGAAGTCATAATAGTCGCCGCCGACTTGACGAGCCTGGACGCAAATGCCGGCGTAGTCGAGTGTCCTGAGGGCGGGAAGGGTTTGAGGGAATAATCTAGCCTGTACCTGCTTGGCGATTTCCAGTTCCCGTGCAGCGCGTCTTTCGTCTTCGAGCTTTTCGGCAATGGCGCGGCGCTGCGCCTCGATGTCCTGGCTTATCTCATCGGACCCCAGCAGGTCAAAAGTATTTCCGTCGAGATCGCAAAAGGCCGCAAATGTTCCGCCCCATAACTGAGGCTGCGGAGGATGATGAAATTGCACACCCCTGGTGAGCCACAGATGGTAGGTGGCATAGATGTCCTCAGCAATAAAGGCGACTTGAGTTGGCCGCCCGATGAGCTTGTAGTTGGCTGAGCCTCGTTTGGGAGCAAACAACGCCAGGATTGCATTTCCATCCGGCGGCGCGATTGCCACCCAGCGGCCGAATTCGAAGCGAGCGTCGGCTACTACGCTGAACCCAAGCTTGTCGACAAAGAATTCTACGCTTCGCTCGAGATTCCGGACGAAGACATTGGATTTGAAGATACGCAGATATGGACCCTGTTGGCCACGTCGAAAGGGAGCGGGTTGTGTCAACTGAATTCTGCGCTGGCTGTCTGCCTCGGAGTCCATAGGTTCTGAGTTCAATTTCAATCCTCCTATAAGGTCGACAAGGGCATTTTGCACCTGTGCTGAAACGCACGACTGGCGGTATACGTAGGAATTAGGAGATCCCCTCGAAGAAGGTTAGCTAATGCGTTCGCTGCTGGTTGCCGTTTTGCTTACAAGTCCGCTGGTCGTGCGGGCTGCCGATGACCCGGTCGTGTTCAAGAGCGATGTGGCTATGACTCGCGTGGACGCGCAGGTTGTCGATTCGGATGGACGGATCATAACGGGCCTGCGCAAGGAAGACTTCGTTCTGCGGCTGGACGGCAAAGTGACGCCGATTCGCAATTTCGCAAGCGAGAATGTGCCGATTGACATCCTTCTGCTGCTCGACGTGAGCGGGAGTATGCAACCGCACGTGGAACGGATCGACTACGCGGCGCGGCAGGCGCTGAACGTTCTGGCGGCGCATGACCGCATCGGCGTAATGGTTTTCGACACGCGCACACGCCTGAAGCTTCCCTTTACCAGCAATCACAGCGAGGTTACTAGTGCACTCGACCGGCTGCTGCGCTCCGAGACGTTTCACGGCGGCACACAGATCACGAACTCATTGATCTCTGCAGCCGACTATGTGCAACGCGAGGCACGGCCGGACGCTCGCCGGGCGATCGTGATCCTGACGGACGATGAGACGCAGGATTCTGAAGACGAACCTCGGGTGGAACGATCACTTGCGCGCGCGAATGCAATGCTCAGCTTTCTGCAGGCGCCGTATGAAGTTCCGAACGCAGGGTATCCGGGCGGGCATCGCAGAGGCGGCACATGGGGCGGGAGTGGAGGTGGCGGCATTGGCTTACCCGGCGGGGGAGTCGGTTTTCCGGGCGGCGGTGGTATCGGTCTCCCGGGCAGAGGCGGTCCAATGGGCGGAAATGATCCGTCTCACTCCGCTGGAACGGCGCAAATTGCCACCGACACCGGTGGCGACACGATGAATGTCGAGGATGCGCGAGCGCTCGAAGACACGCTGACCCGATTGCGCCAACGATATGCGCTCTACTTCTACTTGCCGGAAGGGTCAAAGTCCGGCAGTGAACAACGGATTCAGGTAGATTTGGCGCAGCAGGCAAGAATCCAATACGCGCAGGCGGACGTGCGATACCGCCACGCATCAATCAGCGGCAGCGGCGTGCAGAATGCATCGGGTCCAACATTGGTGACACATGCTCCCGCGGCAACGAGCACGGATGATGAGCCGACACTGCCGTCGACCTCTTCGCCATCGGGCCGCAGAGTGATGGTAAACGAAGACTCCGGTTCGCACGTGAACCTTTCGACGGATGCCAACGACTCTGGCTCAACGCCGAGTGCGCAGACGCCGTCGTCTGGCTGGCCACGCACGACTGGCACGAAGCCACCGCAATAAGCCCCTCACCGGCGCGAATAACGCTTACGATCTGGTGCAAGGGCCGTCGTACAAGGCTTTTGCAGTATTTACCTCAAAAAAAACGCGGTTTTGCGTGGTTTTTCCTTTACAAGCTTGTTGGAAGTCCCGTATTATCGAGGTGTCAAAGACGAACTAAAACATTTTTGCATCGTTCTGTTTCAAGCTCCCGGGAGCCAGAACCGGCAAGAACAGCCAGTTTGTCGCGATTTCACAAGTTCACTGGAAGAGGAGAATTAGATGGCCGAAATCAAACGGATGACGCAAACCGCAATTGTCAGAGAACTCGCGGAAACCACTGGTGTCAATAACAAGGTCGCCAAGCATTTCATGGATTCGCTCGCGGAACTCGCGGTGCGCGAAACCAAGAAGAACGGCGTTTTCATTCTGCCGGGAATCGGACGCCTGGTCCGTGCGGACCGCAAGGCGCGCACAGGACGCAACCCCGCAACGGGGGAAGCGATCAAGATTCCTGCCAAGAAGGTAGTGAAGTTCCGCCTGGCGAAGTCGGTGAAAGACGCGATCGTTCCGCCGAAGAAAACCGCTGGCAAGTGATTTCGGCCCGCACCATACAAGAAGCCCCGCGAACTCACGCGGGGCTTTTCTCTTTTTATCTGTGCTGCGCGATCAGGGCTTGCTCTTGTCGTCCTTTTCGTCGTCTTTGATCGCGCTTTTGAAATGCTTGATGCCTTCGCCGAGACCTTTCCCGAGGTCGCCCAGTTTCTTCCCACCGAACAACAGCAGAAAGACGATGACGATGACCACCAACTCCATCGGGCCGATTGTTCGAAACATTCGTTAGTCCTTACTTTCGCTTCCTACCTCATTCTAAGACTGCGCTTTCGTAAATACGGCGCCGACGAGTGCGAACAGCAGGCCGAAGATGATGAGCGGAGACATAATCGCGAACGCTTTGCCTTTGTCAATACGCAAGGCCGACGCCACGACGAGAATCATCATGATCATCCACCAGATCTGGAACAGCGTGAAATAGCCGAGGAACGCCATCAGGTACTTATTTGTTCCTTCAGCGAGAAAAATATCGAATCCGAGCGGCGGTTTCAGCTCTGCCATCGTCGCTACGGGCGCTTTCATTTTCAGGACCACGACACTCGCAATCGCCTCGAGTGAAGTTATCAGGGAACAGCCGGCAACGATATTGAACAGAGTGCGGAACTTCGCGCCCCCCGTAAGGATGGATGACATGGCCAGCAGAATCACGGCTTGGATGGCAAAGATGGCAGCTACCAAAACAGGCGAAAGCCAGACGGCAATGTTCTGCACGATCGCGCTGATATGCATCTGCTTGTTCCATTGGGCTTCCGTGACGCCATTGGGCAGCGGCATGGTCTCCATTACCTGCTGCGTGATGGGCAGGCGAACCAACTGGGTCACGATGGCGATGATTGAGACAACGATCAGCGGGCCGACCCAGAACCACTTGTGAGACGCACGCCGGGCGGCGCCTTCGGGGTCGATGAAGTAGCTTCCCATGCCGGCGAGATCGTCACCGATGCTCTCGCGCGGCTGTAGAGGCAAATGGGGCGCAATTGTGCTCATAAGCGTTTCGAGAATTATAACGGAACTTCACCGCCTTGGGTAGCGTCACCAGATACCCTGAGATTAGACTCCGTGAGACTTGTTCCGATTTTGCTTGCGTTGCTTGCGATCTCAATCGCATGCACGAAGAAACAGCCTGAATTCGTGGTGGCGCATCGCTACACCCTGACGGGCACCATCATGAGCCTCAATCCGAAAGACCAGACTGCCTCAATCGATGCGGCTGCTATTCCGAACTACATGGAAGCGATGCGCATGGATTATCCGGTTGCCTCGAAGGCGGAATTCAACTCGCTGCGGGTGGGTGAGAAGATCTCGGCGACGCTAAATGTCAGTGCGGCGAGTGACGAGTACAATCTCACCGGCGTTCACGAAAAAGGCTCCGGCACCAAGTAAGCGTGCACATAATTCCGCCAGATACGTCCGCCAAAGATCCGTTTCAACCTTCGCCCCCAATCTACGTGCGCACATGGCGTGCGTTGTGGGGCAGTGTCAAGCTTTCACTTCAATTCCTCCTGCAGACCGAAGTACATGTATTTTCGTTCGCGGTGGCAGCCAACATCCTGATCTCGTTTTTCCCATTTCTCGTCGCCATGATTCTGCTGTGCCATTACGTCCTGCACTGGCAGGCTGCAGTGGAGGCGATCTTCAAGACATTAGGCGACTACTTCCCCGACAATTTTGGTGTGAATTTCCGCGGCTACCTGATGGGCGTGGCGTTTCACAGCAAGTTCAGTTGGCTCTCCGTTTTTCTGCTGCTGTTCACGGCCAACGCAATCTTTACGCCGCTGGAAGTGGCTTTGAATCGTATTTGGCGCGTTAAGCACAATCGCAGCGTTCTTCTGAATCAGGTTGTGAGCCTCGGGCTGATCTTCGCGTGCGGCATCCTGATGCTTGCCTCCATCTGCCTGACGGCGGTGAACGTGCAGTTTCTTAGCTCGACCTTTGCGGAAAGCCGGTTCGGAGCGATTCTTCAGACAATTGCGCTGAAGGCGACCGCGCTGCCGATCACGATGCTGATGATTCTACTGGTTTACTGGATACTGCCGAATGCAGAGATTCCGATTAAGCGGCTGATTCCAGTTTCGATAGCCGTGGGCCTACTTCTGGAACTGGCCAAGTGGATCAATCTGATCACGTGGCCTTATCTGCGGAACAAGCTGCGCAATGAGGTACCGCCATTTGTCCAGTCCATCAGCATCATTCTCTGGTCGTTCATCGGGACCATGATTGTATTAGCGGGAGCGGAGTGGTCTGCGCGCGTGGTGGTAGAGCCGCTCGAATCGAAATCATCCAATTCGCCGGGGCGCTGAACCTGGGTCTCGAACAGCAATACGACGATCGCGATCCAAACGATATCGGCAATCAACAGATGTGTCAGTTGCATCCAGATTGGCGCCAGCAGAGTGATGTTGACGGCACCCACGGCGAGTTGAAAAAGCGTGAGCGAAAGCACCCGAGTCGCCGCTGACTTCGCCGGGTCGCCATCGGGTCGCCTCAGGAATTGAGCTGACATCCAGACCAGGTAGATTGCTCCTGCTATCGCAACTGCCGGATGGAAGACGCGCAAGCGAAGCAGCATGCTCGAAGTACTCGAGAAATCCTGCGCAAGGCCTCCCGCAATGGAAGACGCGGGAAACAGTGTATCCCCGAGCGCGGCGATTGCGCCAGTGACGCTCACGACGACCGCAATAACAACCCCGGCCAGGACGGATCGAGGCGCATCAAAGATGCTCGATTTGGCTTTGTTTCGTAATGCTGCCCATGCAGTCGCGGTTAAAGCGGCGAGCAACAGCATGGTGTTGGTCAGGTGGGCAGAGAGATATAAGGCGCGCGCCCACGAAGCGTTGTGGGCAACCAATCGGAGCAGCACCAGACCCGCGCCCAGCAATGCCTCGATGAGCAGGAACAGCATGGACAAGGAAGCGTAGCGGCGGACGCAGTTTCGTTTCGGGAACGCCAGAAACGCCCAGACGAGCAGCGTCAGAATCAGCAACGTATCGGCGCTGGTCATGGCGCGATGCGTGAACTCGATGAGGCGCGGCGTCGACATCGCACGAGGGATGACCTGTCCGCCGCCGCAGAGAGGCCAATTCGCGCCGCATCCGTCGCCCGAGAAAGAAATGCGCACGTAGGCGCCCCACAAAATGACCGGAAGGTTGAATGCGAGCACTACCCAGGCGAAGCGCGCAAAGCGTC
>DATBEG010000145.1:0-13625 GCA_036276155.1 Bryobacteraceae bacterium
CTGCCGCAGTTAAGAGATACGCCACCTGATGCATGTTGCGTAACTCAAAGTCCGGCCGGTCCGGTGCGCTTTTCGGCCCCATAGGCATCTCCCGAAGCTGCTCGCAAGCTGCCGATAGTTCGCTGCCATTGCGAACCACTCCACACTTGTTCCAAGTCAACGCACGCAGGTCTGCTTCGACTATTGCTGGAAACGTCGCAGCGGGGTCAGTGATGTCGCGTGTCGACGAAAAAGCGTTCAACTCCGCCATCACAGCCCCGGCGCGTGCACCGAAAACCACTCCTTCCAGCAACGAATTGCTCGCCAGGCGGTTCGCTCCATGCACGCGGGTACAGGCCGCCTCGCCTGCTGCATATAGCCTGTTCAAGGTTGTGCGTCCTTGCAGGTCAGTGCGAATGCCGCCCATTGCATAATGGCCTGCGGGGCGGACGGGCGCGGGTGTCCTCTCCAGGTCGATGCCGTACTGCAAACACGTTTCGTAGATCCGCGGAAAGCGCTGCCGCACAAACCCACCCGGCAGATGAGTCAGATCCAGGAACACGCTCCCAGCTCCGGTGCGGCGCATCTCCATCGTGATCGCGCGTGATACCACATCTCGCGGCGCAAGCTCATGCATATCGTGATAGCGCGCCATAAATCGTTCGCCCGCTGCATTACGCAGGTAGGCGCCCTCACCGCGCAGTGCTTCGCTCAACAAAAATCGCGGCGCTCCCGGGATATAGAGCGCCGTGGGATGAAACTGCACAAACTCGATATCTGAAATATCAGCTCCAGCGCGAAATGCGCATGCCACTCCATCGCCCGTAGCGACATCCGGATTCGTCGTGTTCTCAAACACTCGCCCTAATCCACCCGTCGCCAGCAGAACGCCGCGAGCTCGCACGCGAACAGTGATTCCGCCTTTTTCGTCGAGTGCCGACACACCAGCTATTTCCCCGTCCTGCGGCAAAAGATCGGTGACAGCCGCAAAGCTCTGAAACGAAATGTTCGGCTGTTGCAGCGCATGATGCCGCAGCGCGCGTGCAATTTCACGCCCCGTCGAGTCGCCATGCGAATGCAGAACGCGGTGCCGGCTATGCGCCCCTTCCCGCGCAAACAGCAGCTCGCTTCCTTTGCGATCGAACATCGTGCCCCACTCGATAAGCTGCTGAATTGCCGCCGGGCCTTCCTCCACCAGAGTGCGCACCGCTTCGAAATCGCAGAGTCCATCGCCCGCCAGCAGCGTGTCCTGCTCATGCAGCTCGATTTCGTCGTCGTCGCTCAATGCAACGGCAATTCCGCCCTGCGCGTATTCCGATGAAGACTCACGCAAACTGTCTTTGGCAATAACTAGAACGCGGCCGCGCTGAGCAAGTTCGATGGCGGCCCGAAGCCCAGCGATACCCGCTCCCACAACGACAAAATCAGTGTCATAACGCTGAAAGGGGAAGCTGATGACCACATGGTACAACGGGATCACATGCCGGCCTTTGAGGTGCGAACACCGCAACTCGTGTATGCAAACGTCATTGAACGGGGCGCGATTCGCAAACTGTCACAGCACCTCACCGCTAACGACGGCAAGCGCTTTGTCATCACAACTGAAGACGTCTGGCATCTTCACGGCGCAACGCTTCAGCAGCACTTCAACAGCAGTCTTGAAGTTCTGCTCTTTCCCGGCGGTGAAGTGAATAAGCGTCTGAATGCTGTGGAAGCTCTCGCCGATCAGATGATCGAGCGCGGCGCAGACCGTACCAGCATCGTCATCGGATTCGGCGGAGGTATTGTCACCGACGTTAGCGGATTTGTCGCAGCCATTTTCATGCGCGGTATTCCGGTCATTCAAGTTCCAACGACATTGCTGGCGCAAGTGGATGCCGCAACGGGCGGCAAGACCGGAGTTAACCTTGCGTCCGGCAAGAATCTCATTGGCAGTTTCCATCATCCGCGCGTCGTTCTCATCGATCCCGATGTCCTCGCAACTCTCCCCGAACGCGAATATCGCGCCGGACTGTTTGAAGTGATCAAGTGCGGTGTCATTCGCGATGCTGCGCTCTTCAGTTTGCTCGAAAGCGAAGCTGACGCCATTCTCGCGAAACAAAGCCAAATTGTCGATCAAATGATCGCCAGCGCGGTGCGCATCAAGACCGAAGTAGTCAGCGCCGACGAGCGTGAAAGCGACCTTCGCCGCATCCTCAATTTCGGACATAGCATCGGACACGCCATCGAGGCAGAAACCCGCTATGAACGCTTTCTGCACGGCGAAGCAGTTGCTTGGGGCATGTTGGCTGCCACCCGACTGGCCGTTATCCTCGGCACTCTCGATCAATTTGCAGCAGAGCGAATTGAAAAAACGATCTGCCGGTATGGTCCGCTGCTTTCGGCCAAAGATCTCGATCCGGATCACCTCATCGCGCGCCTTGTCACCGATAAAAAAACGCTGCAGGGAAAAGTACACTTCGTTCTTCCAACCGCCGTCGGCTCAGTGACAGTGAAATCCGGTATCTCCGAAGACGCCACCCGCCGCGCCATTATAGAAGCGCTGCAATGATTGCATCGGGAACCACTCCGCCGGGCGCGTCCAATGAGCGTCAGGCCGCAGCCTGGGTTCAGCAGATGTTTGCGGATGTCGCGCCAAAATACGACTTTCTCAATCACTTGCTCTCGTTCAATATCGATCGCCGCTGGCGGAGGATTCTCATGCGCCATCTGCGGCCTATATTAGACCGTCGCGACGCAATAGTCCTCGATCTCTGCTGCGGGACCGCCGATGTGTTGCTCGATCTTCGCAGCGTTTCGGCAGCCCGCATCGTAGGCGCAGATTTTTGTCATCCGATGCTGGTCGCCGCGCACGAAAAGATCACGCGCCTCAAATTCACGCCTCTCTTGATCGAAGGAGATGCGCTGCAGTTGCCGCTCGCAGCCGATTCACTCGACGCCGTCGCCATCTCATTCGGCTTCCGCAATCTCTCGAACTACTCCGCCGGACTCCGCGAACTTCATCGTATTCTCACTCCCGGCGGTGTGCTCGCAATCCTCGAGTTCTCGCATCCTCCAGGCCTGTTCATAAAAGTCGCCTACGGCGTTTATTCCAAAGTAATCATGCCTCTGGTGGGGGCGGCAATTTCCGGCTCCCCCGACGCGTACACATATCTGCCCGAATCTATCCGCAAGTTTCCGCGCGCGCCTCAACTCGCGCAGATGATGCAGGAAGCTGGATTCAGCAACGCCCGTTTCGAACTGCTCACCGGCGGTATTGCCGCTCTTCACCTCGGAGAGAAATCACCGGCTGTCGCGGTCGCGCCCTTCTAGCCGGCGCTTGATTTCTTCTTTCAACCCCAAATTCCGTACCAGTCGCAGCAAGTAATTCTGGTGTAAGCCCAGCAGTCGGGCCGCCCCCTTGTAATCGCCGTCTGCCTGAATATAGGCGTCAACGATCTCCTTCATCTTCGTTTCGCGCACGGATGAGTGGTACTTGGCGCTGTTATCGCGGGGCGCAGTCTCCAGCAGTTCTTCCGGCAAATCTTCGGGCAGCACCCAATCGGAAACGCCCAGCACCACTGCGCGCTCCATTGCATTTTCCAACTCGCGCACATTGCCCGGCCAGGCATGTTGCGTGATGATCTCTTCCGCTTCTTTTGAAATCCCCTTGATCTGGCGCTTGCACCGTTCTGCCGATCGCTGGAGAAAATATTGCGCCAGCAGAGGAATATCGTCCTTGCGCTCGCGCAGTGGCGGGGAATCGATGTTCACCACATTCAGCCGAAAGAAAAGATCTTCGCGGAACCTGCCTTCTCGGACATCGTCCGAAAGATCTCGATTAGTCGCCGCAATGACGCGAATGTCCAGCGAGTAGGGCTGGGTACCGCCAACTCGTTCCGCGACGCGTTCCTGCAGCACGCGCAGTAGCTTCGCTTGGAGCGAAGACGCTAGCTCGCCCACTTCGTCGAGAAAAATCGTGCCGCCATTCGCCAGTTCGAAGCGGCCGCGGCGCATCTGAATCGCGCCTGTAAACGCGCCTTTCTCATGCCCGAACAGTTCGCTTTCGAAAAGATTCTCGTTCAACGCTGCACAGTTCACTGCGATGAACGGCCGATCGCGCCGGTCGCTGCGCTGATGCAACGCTTTCGCGATCAGTTCCTTGCCGGTGCCGCTTTCGCCCGTGATCAACACCGTTGTTGTCCGCGGCGCAACGCGTTCCACCCTCTCCAGCATGCGTCGAATCGAGGGGCTGTTCCCGACGATCCCGATATTGACCGTAATCTGCTCCTGCAATAGAGCATTCTCGGCCTTCAGCGTCTCCACTTCCTGGTTGGCTTCGAAGCCGATGGATGCTAGCGACGCGATGGCAGTTAAGGTCTCCAGATGCGCGCCCAGTCTCCGCGCCTCACGATCGTCTACGCGCACCACCAGTGCTCCGCCCAAAACACCCCAAAGATACAGCGGAACGCCAACAATCATCGCTTCCGTGTCCTCCAGCGCTCCCTCTTCGCAGACGCGCGTCAACACGGGCTCGAAATCGAATCGGGAATCCGGTTCGCGCTCGCGGGAGTACCGGTCCAGCAGTTCCGCGCAGGAAGCGGCCAGCACAAGAATCCCTTCTTCCACCGGAACCAGGTCGGAAACCAGGCGCAGAATCTGGCTTTGCAGAATGCGGTTCTGTCCTTCGCCGATGCTGGCCGCCAAAGCACGGAACAAAAACACCAGCGAACAGGCCGCCAGCAGCACGGGCTTCGCGTCACCCGCCGCAACCGACGCATCATCGTGACTCGCTTCGCCGCTGCGAAACATCAGGATGGTCCGCCCAATCCCGATCTGGTCCTTGTCCTCCAGCCAGCGCTCCGCCGACCGCATCCCGTTCACGTAAGTTCCCAGCGAGGTCTTCAGGTCGATAACCAGGTAACGGCCACCCTGGGAGCGGATTTGGCAATGCCGCCAGCCTACTTCCGGCTCGTTGAGCACGATGTTGGAATTCGGAGCGCGCCCCACAACAAAATCGCTCTGGGCCAAGCGATGGCGCGTGCCTGCTTGGGGACCATTGACGACAATGAGTTCGGCGCTCATAACGGAATTGAACTAACTTAGCAGGCGGAAGCGTGAACTCAGCTCAGAATCGTTACAAGCGATTGTTCTGCGTCCGGCTCTTGTGCCGCTTCTGTTCCGCCATGGTCGCCATCAAGATCCAGGAAGCGCGTGTCCAGTAGTCGCCCCGTGTCGATCTTGCCCATCGCCGAAAGCAGCGTCTCTTTGAGATACGGATGGTCCTTTTCAAGGTCGTTGAGAATATCGCGAAGCGTGCGTCGCACTGTTCCCGTCTTCTGCGAGCACCCACAAGGAATCACGGGAGCGCCCATTGCCCCGGCGAAGGCACGGGTCAGGTCTTCCGTTACGTACACTAGAGGGCGAATCAGCCGAAATTCGCGTTTTCTCGACCACGTCACCGGCGGAAGCGCGCTGATACGGCCCGTGAACATCGCATTGCGCAGGAACGATTCGCAAAAGTCGTCGGCCGTGTGTCCGAACGCGATCACGTTCGCGCCTAGTTTCCGCGCAACGTCGTACACCGCGCGCCGGCGAAACCGGCTGCAAACGTCGCATCCATGATCCGGCTGCTCGCTCAGTAGATTCAGTGAGGGATTGTCCTGTATATACGTCCAGTCCACGCCGCGCGAGCGAAGATACTCGCCTACCGGCGCAATCGGAGCCAGAAACTTGCCCTGCTCAATCGTGAACGCACACACGCTGAACTTAATCGGCGCGCGCTTCTGCAGAATCAGTAGAGCTTCCAGCAAAGTCATGGAATCTTTGCCGCCCGACACCCCTGCAGCCACACGATCGCCGTCGCGAATCATGCAGAACTTGCCTATGGCTTGCCCGACTTTGCGAAGGATTGTTTTCTCCAGGTCCAACTCATTTCAGGGTATCGAATTCGGGAACCCGACCGCCCTTTTCGGTTTCCAAATACTAGATGGCCAGCATACGCGCCTCTCTTCGTCAACTTGCCAATGGCCGTTATGCTTGCGCTCGCGCAGGAATCAACCCCCGTCATTGACGCAGTTCACAAAGGTCACGCGGTCGGGCATGAACAGGATGGTGTCGATGCTGTCCGCGCCGCACTCACCGCCGACGGCGATGTCAATGAGCTCGACAAGACCGGCTGGACTCCGCTGATGTGGGCTGCGCTCGAATGCCGTGCCCATGCCGCGCGATGACAACCCCTGGGCAATATCAGGGAACGGCTTGTTCACGCCTACAGTTTCATCACGATCGTTCGGCCCCGAACCATGCACCAGCACGATCGCCGGAAAGGGCCCAGACCCGTTCGGTAGGGAGAGCGTTCCTGGCAATTTCCACGCAGCCGCCCCAATTGTCACGTTCTGTTCGCGAAACGCGTCTGGTCTCACCGTACGGCGGCGCCGTCCACTGCGCCTGTTTCTGCTCGGCTGGCGGCGGCGCTCCGAAACGCAAACCGGCTACCTTGCCCGCCGCGTCAATCGGAATGATAATACTTATGTCTTTCGTCGAAAAGTGTATCGGGAAGATCACCGCGTCCACGTTCTGCACATGTTGAACAATGGGGTCGCCGATCTTCTCGGCCTTTCCCCAGGCCTTAATCTGCGCTCCAATCTGTTGGGTGAGCATATCTTCCGTAACCGCATCCAGCATCTGTTTGCTAAACATGGCGCGCAGTTCGTGATATTGCCCGGCTAACAGCAGGTCCAGCGCCTTCCGCGCTATCGGAACAGGGCCGGCGCCCTGTTGAGCAAAAGCCAAGAACGTGGCTACGGATGCCACTAGAAAAACAAATCTGCCGACCATATCACGCACGAGCATACAGCTTCTGCACGCCTCTACGGTAGACTCAGCCAATTGGCATGGTTCTTCATCCTATCGATTGGATCATCGCTTCACTCTGCATCCTCATCTGCTTTCTTCCCGCTATCGCATTCGGCAGGCGCTCGAGCAAAAACACCACCGAATTCTTTGCTTCCGGCCGCTCCGTCCCTTGGTGGCTCGCCGGCATTTCGCTCGTCGCCACCACCTTTTCGAGCGACACGCCCAATCTCGTCGCCAACATCGTTCGCACTCAGGGCGTGGCCGGCAACTGGCAGTGGTGGGCATTCACCCTCACCGGCGTCGCCACCGTCTTCTTCTATGCGCGGCTCTGGCGTCGTTCCGGCGTCCTGACCGATCTCGAGTTCTACGAACTCCGTTATTCAGGCAAGTCCGCCAGCGCTGTCCGCGGTTTTCGCGCGGTTTACCTCGGCCTGTTATTCAACTGTATGATCATGGCGACTGTCGATCTCGCCGCATGCAAAATTGCCAATGTTCTCTTCGGGCTCAGCCGTTGGGAAACACTGCTTGCGGTCGGGTTGTTGAACGTCATCTTCGCCGCGCATTCCGGACTTTGGGGCGTGCTCGTCATCGACATGTTCCAGTTCTTTATCAAGATGGCGGCTGTTATCGCCGCCGCTTATTTCGCTGTCGAGCTTCCGCAGGTTGGCGGCCTCCACGGTCTCGTTTCAAAGCTGTCGCAAATCCCCGGTCCCGGGGGGTTGAATTACCTCAACATGCTCCCCGATTTCCGCAACAACTGGGAACTGGCCGTTGCGGTGTTCGTCATGCCGCTCGCCGTGCAATGGTGGGCAGTCTGGTATCCCGGTGCGGAGCCTGGCGGAGGCAGTTACGTCGCGCAACGCATGCTGGCTTCGAAATCGGAAAAAGACTCGCTCGGCGGCACGCTGTTTTTCAACCTTGCGCATTACGTCCTTCGCCCCTGGCCGTGGATTCTCGTCGGTCTCGCATCCCTGGTCGTCTACCCTACGATGCAGGACATCCAGCGTGCATTTCCACACGTGGATAAAAGCCTCATCGGTCCCGATATCGCGTTCCCGGCCATGTTGAAGTTCCTGCCCGCCGGCTGGATCGGCCTCATGGTCGGCGGTCTCGTCGCCGCGAACTCATCTACAATCCTCAGCCATCTCAACTGGGGCGCGTCCTATCTCGTACACGATTTCTACCGCCGGTTTTTGAGCCCCGGCAAATCCGAGCACCATTACGTCACCGCGGGACGCTTCGCCACCATTCTGTTGTTCGTGCTCTCGTCCGCCCTGGTCTTTGTCCTTCAAACCGCACAGCAGAGTTTCTATCTCATCCTGCAGGTCGGCGCGGGCACCGGCTTGCTGTACTTGCTGCGCTGGTTCTGGTGGCGCATCACAGCATGGTGTGAAATCGCCGCCATGCTCAGTTCGTTCCTCATCTCCGTCTTTTTCTTCTTCGGCGCACGCCACGGGCTTGTCATCAGCACGGATCAGCAGTTGCTCTTGACCGTCATTGCCACTACCATCTGCTGGATCATCGTCGCCTACGTCGGACCCCAAACGGACCCCAAGCGGCTCATCGAGTTCTACAAAAAAATCCGTCCCTTCGGTCCCGGCTGGGAGCGCATTCGCATCGAAGCTGGCATCCCGAAATCCGAAATGGCGGAATGGGCGCGTACTGACAACATCCCGCTCGCATTAATGGGCTGGGTCTCTGGAATTATGGTCATCTGGAGCGCGCTCTTTACACTCGGCAATTTCCTCTATGGCCGAACAGGCTACGCGCTCGGGCTTCTGGCCGTGGCGTGTCTTTCAGGCGCTCTGCTAGTCGGCGTTGTCCGCCGCCTCTGGACCTAGGTGCCCGGCAGTCCGGCGCGTTGCTTGGAGAGCAGAGCGAGGTTTGCCAACCCTCGGCGCAGGCGTTGCCGGGCACTAAAGCGATGCTCCCGCGGAAGCCTCCGCGATAAACAGGTGCTTCGCCCTATCGAACTCTGGACGCCCCACGTAGAATCCTTGGATCAGTGCCGCTTCCACTTCAGCCACGTTCTGCTCGGTGCACAAACAGAGCACGCACCCTCCGAAGCCTGCACCCGTCATGCGCGCACCGAATGCTCCGGCTGCTTTCGCACAGTCCACGAGTTGATCCACCGCCCCAACACTGACGCGAAGCCGATCCCGCAGACTCGCGTGAGATTCGTTCAGCAGTCGCCCGAACGCCGTTACATCCTCGGCTCGCAGCGCAGCAACTGCGTCCAGTACACGCCGTCCTTCCGACAACACGTGCACGTAAGCATCGCGCTCCGGCACATTTTCAAGCACCGAAAGATCACGCGACTCCGCCATCGCCTGTCGGTACGACTTCAGCCCTAACTGGGCCAGCGCTCGCGTGCCTGCGCTGCGAATCCCGTTGTATGCTTCTCGATGGTCGCTTGATTTCTCTGCCGTCACGAGGCTGTGTGCTACCAGAAAACGCCAGATTGCCGGTAGAGCGACGTGCTCGACGTCCAGCGGCTCAAAGCGCCTGATCAGCGTCGCATGTCCCGCGCGGGAGGCCAGAATTGCCACGTGATCCATCGCGCCCCCGCGCGTTCCCACCAACTGCTCTGCATCCGGCAGAACAGCCGCGAGTTCATGAAAATCCGGTTGCAGTCCGTTTGCGTGGAGCAACGCCAAGCACACCCCGGTCAGCAGTGCAGACGAAGAAGATAGCCCGGCCGCCGATGGTAAGTCACTTGCTACGTATAAGTTGATTCCCCGAGCAATCCCGAAATGTCGGATCATTGCTGTGCCCGCAGCACGGACATAATTGCTCCAATCGCCGGGGATACCGGAGGTGAATGGCGCGGCAAGCGATGCGCGCACGGCATATGGCTGGTCTTGGCTTACGCCATTAAGTTCCATGTCGTCACGGCGTTGGAACGCAAAGGCGATGCGGTTGTCAATCGCCATCGGCAGCACTGGAACATCGTGATAATCCACGTGCTCGCCCATAAGGTTCACCCGTCCGGGCACTGTGAGAAGTGTGGGCTTGGCGTCGCTCGGAAAGCACCGTCCGAATCCTGTAATTGCCTGTTCGAAAACGGACACTCTCCGCGTCGGTGGGCGCTGGACGAAGTTAGACAGAACTTACAACCTCTTTCTGACGTATGTTATGGGTGTTACGGGGGATCTGCCAGCAAGCATTACGTGCCAAAAGCCCAATATGTATGCGAACATGAAAGTTAGTCCTCTCTTCTTACCGAGTTTCTTGCACTTGAACCGATTTTCCTTGAAGTCTTTGGTGGGCGCAGTGTGTGCTCTGGCTAGTATCTTCCTCGTCGCATCTTGTAGCAAGAGTCACGGGCCTGACCCGGCAATGATGATGATGATGCAGGCGGCGCCCGTTCGCGTTGTAGCCGCCGTCTCGGAAGATGTTCCGCTGAACGTCTCGGCGGTGGGTACAGTCGAAGCCATCACCAGCGTTGATGTCAAATCTCGAGTCGCCGGTGAAGTCTTGCGTGTCGATTTTCAGGAAGGCCAGAATGTCGAAAAGGGCCAATTGCTATTTGAGATCGATCCCGAGCCGCTGCAGCGCCAGATCGCGGAATTGCAGGCTGATGTAGCCAAAGATGTCGCGTTAGAAGCGCAGGCGCGCGCTAACGTCGGCAAGGATCAGGCCAATATCCAACAGACCGCCGCGGCAGCTCGCCGTGGCCAGGAACTCGCGAAAGAGGGCATCTTCTCGAAGGAGCAGACGGAGCAGGTCGTCTCCACCAACGAACAGGCGCAGGCATCGCTCAATGCCGATCAGGCGGCCGTCGAATCTGCTCTTGCTTCCAACAAGGCAGATAGCGCTCGCCTCGCCCAGACGCAACTCCAGCTCGAGTACACAAAGATCGCGGCTCCCATCAGCGGACGTGCAGGCGCGGTGACCATCAAGGCCGGCAACCTCATCAAAGACAACGACGCTGCGCTCGTCAATATCCTGCAGGTTTCGCCCATCTACGTCACCTTCTCGCTGCCGCAGCAATTGCTCGATCAGGTGCGTCACCTGAATCAGCAGCATGCCTTGGAGGTTCGTGCGAGTGCCGATAACCAGACCACCGAGACGGGCGTAGTCAAATTCATCGACAACACCGTCGACACCACTACGGGCACTATCAAGCTGAAAGCCGAATTCACGAACGCCGATCGCCTTCTCTGGCCCGGCCAGTTCGTCAATGTGACGGCGCAGCTCGAAGTTGAGCACGATCGCGTGACCGTGCCCGTTGCCACCGTCCAGACCGGCCCCCAAGGCAAGTACGTTTGGGTGATGAACAAGACCACCGACGTTGTCGAACTCCGGCCGGTTCAGGTCGCCCGTAACTTCACGGGAGAAAAAGGTCGTGAGTACTCCGTCATCGGCAGCGGTCTCTCCGCCGGTGACATGGTCATCTCGGAAGGACAGATGCGGCTTGCTCCCGGTATGAAGGTCCGGCTGCTTCAACCGCAAACTCAGTTAGGCCGGAGCGAGGCGGATTCGACCGCCACCCAATCGTAATCATCAATGCGGTTTACTGACTTCTTCATTCGCCGCGCCATCACGACAACCCTCGTCATGGCCGCCATTCTCGTTTTCGGCCTGCTGAGTTACTTCACGCTTCCGGTCAGTAATCTCCCCACGGTGGAATATCCCACCATCCAGGTCTCCGCTTCTTTGCCTGGCGCGAACCCGGACGTCATGGCCTCCTCAGTCGCGACGCCGCTCGAAGCCGAGTTCTCAAACATCGCCGGCATCAACAGCATGTCCTCGTCGAGCTCTTCCGGCTCCACGTCCATCACACTGCAATTCGATCTCAGCCGAAACATCGATGCAGCCGCCCAGGACGTGCAAGCCGCCATCGCCCGCGCACAAGGCAACCTGCCAACGAACATGCCTGCGCCGCCCTCCTATTCCAAGGTGAACCCGGCCGAGAGCCCCATCATGTTCGTCGCGATCTCATCGGACACAATGGCGCCCGCGCAGTTGGATGACTACGCGGAAACCATGATGGCGCGCCGCATATCCATGGTGAACGGTGTTGCGCAGGTGAACGTCTACGGCGCCAAGAAATATGCTGTCCGCGTCGAAGCGGATCCTGAAAAGCTCGCCGCCCATCAAATCGATCTCGAACAGGTTCGCGCCGCCCTCTCAACAGGCAGCCTGAATCTGCCTGCCGGCTCGCTATACGGAGCTTCCAAAGCATATTCAGTTCAGGCCAACAGCCAGTTGACCAACGCTGCCCAATTCGCGCAGTTGATCGTCACCTATAAGAATGGCGCTCCGGTCCGTCTCGACCAGCTCGGAAACGTGATCGATAGCGTCACCAGCAACCGTTCGATCTTCTGGCTCCACGATCGCGTTAGCATCGTGCTCGCAATCCAGAAGCAGCCCGGCACCAACACCATTGAAGTCGCCGACGCCATCAAGAATCTTCTTCCGGTGATGGAAAAATCCATGCCGGCCGGCATCAAAATCGGCCGCGCGTTCGATGCTTCTCAGAATATCCGCGAATCCGTTACAGACGTCAAATTCACGCTCATCATCACCATCTGCCTGGTGATCCTGGTCATCTTCGTCTTCCTGCGTAACGTTTCTGCCACGGCCATTCCGAGCCTCGCCGTACCTCTCTCCTTGCTCGGCACATTTGCAGCTATGAAGCTGCTCGGCTTCACCATTGACATCCTTTCGATGATGGCCATGACGCTGTCCGTCGGCTTTGTCGTCGACGATGCGATCGTTATGCTCGAAAACATCGTCCGCCACATGGAAATGGGCAAAAGTCGCATGCAGGCTGCGCTCGAGGGTGCGCGCGAAGTCGGCTTCACCATCGTGTCTATGACCGTTTCGCTGGTTGCAGTCTTTATCCCGGTACTCTTCCTGGGAGGGGTCATCGGCCGTTTGCTGCGTGAATTTTCGGTCACCATCGCAGTCGCAGTTCTCATCTCGGGCGTGATCTCCTTGAGCCTGACGCCTATGCTCTGCAGCCGCTTTCTGCGCCACGAAAGTCATCCCACTGGTTGGTTCTATGGCACAAGCGAGCGCTTTTTCATCGGGCTGAACAACACGTACCGCCGCACACTGCGTGCAGTGATGCGTCACCGATTGGTCACTTTGCTCGCAAGCATCGTTCTCACGGTCGCAACGTTGTACCTGTTCGTCATCATGCCTAAAGGTTTCATGCCGACGGTCGATCAGGGTTTCCTGCAGGGCGGTGCAGAAGGCGCTCAGGATGCCTCATACGATCAGATGGTTCACCTCATGCACCAGGTAAACGGCGTTCTGGACAAGAATCCATGGGTGAAGGATTACGGTTCCGGCACCGGCGGCTTTGGCGGACAAAATCAGGGCTTCTTGTTCGTCATGCTCAAAGACGACAAGAATCGCCCGCCTGCCCAGGCCATCCTTGGCCAACTCGAAGGGCAGCTCATGCAGATTCCCGGTCTCATGACGTTCTTGCAGATACCGCCTCTTATCCCGCTCGGTCAAAACGAGAATCGTGCTCAGTATTCGGTCGCTCTGCAGGACCCTAGCACCGCAGAGCTCTTCAAGTGGGCGCCGGTTCTCGAACAGAAACTGCATACCGTGCCGCTGATTCAGGACATCTATAGCGACCTGCGTCTCGCCAGTCCGCGGCTGGATGTCGACATTGATCGCAATCGTGCCCTTGCAGTCGGCGTCACACCCGACCAAATAGCGAACACGCTCTACGATGCCTACGGCGGCCGCCGCGTCACTACCATTCAGACCTCCGCCAATCAGTACGACGTGATTCTCGAAGTGCCGCCGCAGGATCAGCGCAATCCCTCTGCGCTCAAAGACCTGTA